>CAZCYB010000022.1:3896-48304 GCA_964502805.1 uncultured Desulfocurvus sp. | reverse complement strand
CCCCTACGGCGACCACCTCTGGCTGGACATCCGCCACCTGGGCGAGAAGCACATCACCGGCAAGCTGCGCGAGGTCTACGAGATCTGCACGTCCTTCCTGGGCGTGGACCCCATCCGCCAGCTCATCCCGGTGCGGCCCACCCAGCACTACAGCATGGGCGGCGTGCGCACCAACAAGGACGGCGCGGCCTACGGCTTGTCGGGCCTGTTCAGCGTGGGCGAGGCCGCCTGCTGGGACATGCACGGCTTCAACCGCCTGGGCGGCAACTCCCTGGCGGAGACGGTCGTCGCCGGCGGCATCGTGGGCAAGAAGGTGGCCGAGTTCCTCCAGGGCGCGGAGGTGCGCTTCAACTCCGCCGTCATCGAGAGCGAGGTGAAGAAGCAGCAGGAGCGCATCGCGGGCATCATCAGCTGCAAGGCCGGAACCGAGAACGTGTACAAGGTGCGCGCGGCCATGCAGGACGCCCTGTTCAAGGGCGCGAACATCTTCCGCACCGAGGCGGGGCTCACCCAGTGCGTGAAGACCCTGCAGGAGACCCTGGAGCGCGCCCGCAAGGTGGGGCTGAAGAGCAACGGCATCGGCGTGAACCCGGAGCTCTCCTCCGCCCTCAAGATCGAGGGCCAGGTGAAGATGGCCCTGATGCTGGCCTACGGCGCGCTGATGCGCACCGAGAGCCGGGGCAGCCACAACCGCGAGGACTTCACCGCGCGCAACGACCGCGACTGGCTCACCCGCACCCTGGCCTACTGGAAGAACGAGTCCGACACGCTGCCCACCCTGGAATACGAACCGGCGACGCAGATCTTCCACATCCCCCCCGGGGACCGGGGCTACGGCAAGAGCGAGATCATCAAGGCCGACATTCCCACCGGGACGAAGGGGTAAATCATGGGCAGACTGCTGAAATTCAACATCTTCCGGTACAATCCCCAGGATCCGGAGTCCACCCCGCACATGGAGAGCTTCGTGCTGGAAGAGACGGACTCCATGACCCTGTACATCGTCCTCAACCGCATCCGCGAGGAGCAGGACCCCAGCCTGCAGTTCGACTTCTGCTGCCGCGCGGGCATCTGCGGGTCCTGCGGCATGGTCATCAACGGACGGCCCGGCCTGGCCTGCCACACCAAGACCCGCGACCTGCCCGCCGAGATCACGCTGCTGCCCCTGCCGGTGTTCCAGCTGGTGGGCGACCTCTCCGTGGACACGGGCTCCTGGTTCCGCGACATGTACGACGCCACGGAGTCCTGGATCCACACCAAGAAGGTCTTCGACCCCAAGGCGCAGGAAGAGCGCATGGAGAACGACATCGCCGAGGCCATCTACGAGCTGGACCGCTGCGTTGAGTGCGGCTGCTGCGTGGCCGCCTGCGGCACCGCGCGCCTGCGCCCGGACTTCCTGGGCGCGGCGGGCCTGAACCGCGTGGGCCGGTTCCTCATCGACCCACGCGACGAGAGGACCGAGCAGGACTACTACGAGATCATCGGCAACGACATGGGCATCTTCGGCTGCATGGGCTTGCTCGCCTGCGAGGACGTGTGCCCCAAGCACATGCCCCTGCAGGACCAGCTGGGCTTTTTGCGCCGCAAGATGGGCATCACCGCGCTCAAGAACTTCTTCAAGAAGTAGGAAGGAACCGATCATGAGGGAAATCAAGGCGGCGGACATCTCGGCGGCGGTGGCGCGCATGTGCATGAGCGCCAACACCAAGCTGCCCGCGGACGTGCGCAAGGCGTTCGAGAACGGCTACAAGAACGAGACCACCGAGGCGGGCAGGGAGATCTTCCGCCAGCTGCTGGAGAACGCGGACCTCTCCGCCGAGACCGGGCTGCCCCTGTGCCAGGACTGCGGCCTGGCCGTGTTCTATGTGGAGCTGGGCGAGGAAGTGTACGTGCCCGGCGGCATCAACAAGGCCATCACCGAGGGCATGGTGGCGGGCTACAAGGACGGCTTTTTGCGCAAGAGCAGCTGCCATCCGCTGGAGCGCAAGAACACCGGGGACAACACCCCGGCCGTCATCCACGTGGACTTCGTGCCCGGCGACAAGCTCAAGATCAGCTTCATGGCCAAGGGCGGCGGCAGCGAGAACATGAGCCGCGTGACCATGCTCAGCCCCTCCCAGGGCTGGGAGGGCATCAAGAAGTTCGTGGTGCAGCGCGTGGTTGAGGCGGGCCCCAACCCCTGCCCGCCCATCATCCTGGGCATCGGCATCGGCGGCAACTTCGAGATCGCGCCCAAGATCGCCAAGAAGGCCCTGCTCCGGAAGCTCGACGACACCCATCCCGATCCGAAGGTCGCGGAGATGGAGGCCGAGCTCCTGGCCGCCGTGAACAAGCTGGGCATAGGCCCCATGGGCCTGGGCGGCAGCTTCACCTGCCTGGGCGTCAAGATCGCCATGGCCCCCTGCCACATCGCCAGCCTGCCGCTGGCCGTCAACGTGCAGTGCCACAGCGCCCGCCACGAGGAGGTGGAGTTCTAATGCCCACGTACACCCTGAACACCCCGCTCACCGACGCGGACATCCAGAAGCTGCGCGCGGGCGACGTGGTGCTGCTCAATGGCATCATCTACTCCGGCCGCGACGCCGCGCACAAGAAGCTCATGGAGCTTTTGGACGCGGGCAAGGAGCTGCCCTTCGACCTCAAGGGCGCGAGCATCTACTACGTCGGGCCCTCCCCGGCGCCCCCGGGCCGCCCCATCGGCTCCGCCGGGCCCACCACCAGCGGCCGCATGGACGCCTACGCCCCCCGGCTGCACAGCCTGGGGCTCAAGGCCACCATCGGCAAGGGCAAGCGCACCGAGGCCGTGCGCCAGGCCATGAAGGACCACAAGGCCGTGTACTTCGGCGCCACGGGCGGGGCGGGCGCGCTCCTCAGCAAGTGCATCACGGCCTCCAAGGTCATCGCCTTCGACGAGCTTGGCCCCGAGGCCATCCGCGAGATGACGGTGAAGGATTTCCCGCTTCTGGTCATCAACGACGCCTTCGGCGGCGAGCTGTACGCCAAGCCGAACCTCGAGGACTAGGGGCGCACCCGAGAGACGAGAAGCCGGGCCAAAGCGCCCGGCCATTGCCACAGGAGAGGAACTGGGATAATTCGGACCACAATTGTCTTTTTCACCTGCAACAGTACGGAGGACTCTCATGCGCAAAGCGTTGTTTGCCGTTATGCTGGTGCTTATCGCCTGCCTGGGCACGGCGGGGCTGGCCCTGGCCCAGAATGACATCCAGCTGGCCATTCCGCTGCCGCTCACCGGCCAGCAGGCCAAGTTCGGGGAAATTGAGCAGAAGGCCTACATGATCGCCGCCGAGGAGATCAACGCCAAGGGCGGCATCAAGAAAAAGAAGCTGGTGCTCACCTTCGAGGACTCCCAGGGCAAGCCCGAGATCGCCCGGTCCATCGCCGAGAAGCTCATCGACGTGAAGAAGCAGCCCATCGTCTTCGGCGAGTACTCCTCGTCCTGTTCCAAGGCCGTGGCCGCCGTGGCCGAGGAGCGCAAGGTGCCCTACGTGGTCGTCACCGGCGCCGCCGACGACATCACCCAGCAGAAGTACAAGTACGTCTACCGCATCTGCCCCTCCAACGCCTACTACGCCGTTGGCCTCATGAGCTTCCTCAATGACGTGGTGAAGCCTAAGAGCGTGGCCATCCTGTACGAAAGCTCCGACTTCGGCACCTCCGGCGCCGACGACATGGAGAAGCAGGCCGCCAAGGCGGGCATGAAGGTCCTGTTGAAGGAGAAGTACGAGAAGGGCGCGGTGGACTTCAAGCCCATCCTGTCCAAGGTCAAGGCCGCCAACCCCGACGTCATCTACATGGTCTCCTATGTCATGGACGCCGCCCTGCTCATGCGCCAGATCAAGGAGCTGCGCATCGACTCCAAGCTGTTCGCCGGCGGCGCGGCTGGCTTCGACATCCCCGAGTTCGTGGGCAACGCCAAGGAGGCCGCCGAGTACGTGGTCACCGCCACCCTGTGGAGCCCGCAGGTGGCCTACCCCGGCGCCAAGGAATTCGCCGAGAAGTACAAGGCCAAGCACGGCAACTACCCCTCGTACCACGGCGCCGAGGCCTACGCCATGCTCTACCTGCTGAAGGACGTGCTGGAGCGCGCCTCCTCCATGAAGCCCGAGGACATCAACAAGGCGCTCAAGGCCACCAAGCTGATGACCGCGTTCGGTCCCATCCAGTTCCAGGACAAGGACGGCTTCCAGAACCAGAACTTCATGGAGACCCTCGTGCGCCAGGTCATCAAGGGCCAGCACGAGACCATTTGGCCCAAGAAGGTTGCCAGCGCCAACTACATCTACCCCATTCCCCGCTGGCGCGAGCGCAAATAGTCCGACCATAACCACGTAACAAAGGGGGAGTAGGGGCGATGTGGGTCCAGGCTGAAGTATTCCTGCAAACACTGGTGTCAGGATTCCTTTTGGGCGGCTTGTACGCGCTCATAGGAATAGGCATGACGCTCATATTGGGCGTCATGAAGATCATCAACTTAACGCACGGCCAGCTGATGATGGTGGCCATGTACGGCGCCTTCTGGCTGTTCACGCTCTTTGGCATCGACCCCTACCTCTCCCTGTTCATCGTGCCGCCGCTCCTGTTCCTGCTCGGCATGGGCATACAGAAGGGGCTGGTGAACCCGGTGCTCCGGGTGGAGTCCATCCTGCCGCACAACCAGGTCATCCTGACCGTGGGCATCGGCATGGTGCTCCAGAACCTGGCCACGCTGCTGTTCACCTCCGACTACCGGTCCATCCCGGTGGAGTACGCCAACACCGTGTGGTACCTCACCGACCTCTGGACCGACTCGCCCGTGGAGCTGTCCTTCTCGCTTCCGTGGGTGGTGTCCTTCCTGATCGCGGTCATCATCACGGTGGCGCTGTGGTTCTTCCTGGCCAAGACGGACACGGGCAAGTCCATCCGCGCAACGGCCCAGGATCGCGACGCGGCCATGCTCATGGGCGTGCACGTGGGCTGGATGCGGGTGATCACCTTCGGCCTGGGCTCGGCCCTTGTGGCCTGCGCGGGCTGTCTGTTCATCCCCATCTACTACCTGTTCCCGGCGCTGGGCTCGCAGTTCACGCTCATCGCCTTCGTCATCACCATCCTGGGCGGCCTGGGCTCCACCATCGGCGCCATCCTGGGCGGCCTGCTGCTCGGCGTGTTCGAGTCCATGACCGCCACCTACGTGGGCATGGGCTGGGCTCCGGCCGGCCGCTTCGTGGTGTTCGTGGCCGCACTGGTGTTCCTGCCCGGCGGCGTGGCCTCCCTGCTCAAAAGACGGAAGCTTGGCCAATGAATAAGAAATACATCATTCCTCTGCTTGCCCTGGCGCTTCTGGCCCTGCCACAGCTGGGCTTGAGCTCGTACGTCATGCACATCGCCATCCTGGCGCTCATGTGGGCCACCGCTGGCATGGCCTGGAACCTCCTGGGCGGCTACTGCGGCCAGGTGTCCTTCGGCCACGCGGCGTTCTTCGGCATGGGCGCCTACTGCTCGGGCCTCATGGCCCACCACTTCGAACTCTCCCCCTGGCTGGGCTTCTTGGTCAGCGTGCCCTGCGTGGCCGTGCTGGCCCTGGTCATGGGCTTCATCGTGCTCAGGCTGCGCGGGCCCTACTTCGTGCTGGCCACCCTGGCCATCGGCGAGCTGTTGCGCATCGTGGCCGAGAACATGGTGGACCTGACCCAGGGCAACCTGGGCGTCTTGATCCAGCGCACCTGGGTGGAGAAGGACCCGTACTACTACGTCATCCTGGCCCTGGCCCTGGGCTCCTTCGCCCTGGTCCGCGCCATCATGGAGTCGCGCTGGGGCTACTACTTCGTGGCCATCCGCGAGGACCAGGACGCCGCGGAGTCGCTGGGCATCAACACCACCCTGTACAAGACCATCGCGCTCACCATCAGCGCGGTGATCACCGGGTTCACCGGCGCCTTCTACATGAACTACATGGGCTACATCGATCCGCAGATCGTCTTCAGCCTGGGCGACATCTCCATCCTGACCATCATGGTGGTCATGGTGGGCGGCGTGGCCACCTACCTTGGCCCCTGGGTCGGCGCGGTGATCATGGTCATCCTGGCCGAGTGGGTGCGCTCGCTGCCGGTCATCGGCACGGGCTACCAGACCCTCTTCGGCATCATGCTCATCGTGATCATCATCTTCCTGCCCAACGGGCTGGTGGGTGACTTCCCGAAGATCAAACGCATGTTCAGGCGGGAGGTGTCGGCATAATGTCCCTCTTGGAAGTGAATACCGTCTCCATGTTCTTCGGCGGCCTGGCCGCCCTGTCCAACGTGAGCTTCACGGTGGAGAAGGGCGAGATCCTGGCGCTGATCGGACCCAACGGCGCGGGCAAGACCACGCTGTTCAACTGCGTCAACGGCTTCTACAAGCCCACCCACGGCACCGTGAACTTCCGGGGCGAGCAGGTCTCCGGCCTGGCCCCGCACAAGCTCTGCGCCAAGGGCATGGCCCGCACCTTCCAGGTGGTGAAGCCCCTGCAGCGCATGAGCGTGCTGGACAACGTCATCTGCTCGGCCTTCCTGCGCAGCAAGTCCAAGGCCGAGGCCGAGGCCAAGGCGCTCGAGGTGCTGGAGTTCACCGGGCTTTTGGACGACAAGGACATGATCTCCAAGGGCCTGCCCCTGGGCAAGCGCAAGCGGCTGGAGATCGCCCGCGCCCTGGCCACGGAGCCGGAGCTGCTGCTGCTGGACGAGTCCTTCGCGGGCCTGAACCCCGCG
The DNA here is from genome assembly GCA_964502805.1 of uncultured Desulfocurvus sp. GTDB lineage: Bacteria > Desulfobacterota > Desulfovibrionia > Desulfovibrionales > Desulfovibrionaceae > Humidesulfovibrio. Next base: position 41,561 of record CAZCYB010000022.1, on the reverse strand, counting down.
GAGCTCGACGTGTCCATCGACATCATCCGGGGCATCAAGCAGAAGGGCATCACCATCATGATCATCGAGCACCACATGAAGGTCATCATGTCCATCTCCGACCGCATCGTGGTGCTGAACTACGGGCAGAAGATCGCCGAGGGCAGCCCGGCCGACATCCGGGCCAATCCCCTGGTGGTGGAAGCCTATCTGGGCGGGGAGGCGTAAGGTGCTGGAGATCAAAAACATCAACGTGTTCTACGGCGACGTGCAGGTCCTCTGGGACGTGTCCTTCACGGTGGAGCCCGGCGAGATCGTGGCCCTCATCGGGGCCAACGGCGCGGGCAAGTCCACCACCCTGCGCACCATCTCCGGGCTTCTGCGCCCCAAGGCCGGGGAGATCACCCTGGACGGGCGGGCCCTGCACACCATGGAGCCCTACGACCTCATCACCCTGGGCATAGCCCACGTGCCCGAGGCGCGCAGGCTGTTCGTGGAGATGACCGTGGAGGAGAACCTGGACATGGGCTCGCTGCGCGGCGAGGCCAAGGCCAGGCGCAAGGAGACCCGGGAGATGGTCTACGGCCTGTTCCCCAGGCTCAAGGAGCGGCGCCGGCAGCAGTCGGGCACGCTCTCCGGCGGCGAGCAGCAGATGCTGGCCATCGGCCGCGGGCTCATGGGCCTGCCCAAGGTCATCATGTTCGACGAACCCTCCCTGGGCCTGGCGCCCATCCTGGTGGCCGAGATCTTCGAGATCATCAAGAAGATCCGCCAGGAGGGCAAGACCGTGCTCATCGTGGAGCAGAACGTGCGGCAGACCCTGGCCATCTCGGACCGGGCCTACGTGCTGGAGACCGGCAAGGTGACCATGGCGGGCAAGGGCCAGGACATGCTCAACGACGAACACGTCAAGGCCGCGTACCTGGGCGTGTAACAACAGGTAAGGAGACTCCCATGCTTGTGAAGGACTGGATGGCCGCGCCCGTGTTCACCGTGGGCCCCGAGGCCAGCATCTCCGAGGTCGTGAACCTCATGCGCGAGAAGAAGATCAAGCACGTTCCCGTGGCCGTGGACGGCGTCCTCCAGGGCGTCATCTCCGACCGCGACATCAAGCAGTATTCGCCCTCCAAGGGCACCAGCCTGGACATCTACGAGATCAACTACCTGCTGGCCAAGACCAAGGCCAAGGAGATCATGAAGACCAAGGCGCTCACCACCACCCCGGACACCCCGGTGGAGGAGGCGGCCATGGCGCTCTACGACAACAACATCGGCTGCCTGCCCGTGGTGGACGGCGGCAAGCTGGTGGGCATCATCTCCGACCGCGACATGTACCGCATCCTGGTGGAGATCACCGGCGCGCGGCGCGGCGGGGTGCGCGTCAGCCTGCCGGTGGAGGACCGCCCCGGCTCCATCCGCGAGGTGGGTGACCTGATCCGCACCTTCGGCTTCCGGCTGCAGAGCATCCTGTCCTCCAGCGAGAAGGCCGCGCCCGGCCAGCGCTACGTGGTGCTGCGCGTGTTCGGCAACGGCGACCAGAAGGCCATGAAGGCCGCCCTGGACGCCCAGTACAAGAGCGTGCGCTTCAAGGGCTGCTAAAGCCCGCGAGCGCTCACCATTGCGGGGGAGCCGACGCGCGGCGCTACGGCGTCGGCTCAAGCCTCCTGTTCCCCCGGCCCGGGCGGCCGGGGCCGCCCCAGGCCTCCCGGATGGCCTGGGACAGCGGCCCGGCGGCTGACGAGGGTCACACCAGGATGCAAAAATGGGGCGCGCCCGGAGGTATTCCGGGCGCGCCCTTGCCTTTGCGCCCCGCCCGGCGGGAGAAACGCCCAGGAGGCGTTCCCTTGCCAGCGTGCCGGGCCTCTGGTAGTCTTCAAGGCTTGGGAAGGCTTGGTCCGGACGGGTTCCGGCCCTCCGCCCCCCCACGCAGCACACGCCCTTCCGGAGGCCCCATGCAGCCAGTGGACCTGGCCCAAGCCCGCGACGCCGAGTTCCAGAACGCCGTGGCCCGCGAGAGCTGCCAGGCCCTGGCCTCCTGCTACCAGTGCGGCAACTGCACCGCCGGGTGCGTGTACAGCCACGACTACGACCTGCCCGTGCACCAGGTCATGCGCCTGGTGCAGCTGGGCCACCGGCAGCGCGCCCTGTCCTGCCGGTCCATCTGGCTGTGCGCCACCTGCCAGGCCTGCACCACCCGCTGCCCCAACGACATCGACGTGGCCCGGGTGATGGACGTGCTGCGGCACATGGCGCGGCGCGCCGGGCACGCCCCGGAGCCCCTGGTGAAGGCCTTTGCCGACGGCTTCCTGGCCAGCGTGGCGCGCCACGGCAGGGTCTTCGAGGCCGGGCTGGCCGCCGTGTTCGCCTTGAGGTCCGGCAGGCCCCTGCAGGACGCGGGCCTGGGGCCCGCCATGCTGAGCCGGGGCAAGCTGGCCTTCCTGCCCCACGAGCCGGGCCCGGAGGCCAAGGCCGAGGTGGCGGCCATCTTTGCGCGCTTCCGGGCGAAACAGGCCGGGGGCGGCGCATGAGCGCGCCCGATTCCCTCCGGCTGGCCTACTACCCCGGCTGCTCCCAGAGCGGCACGGCGGCGGAGTACGACATTTCCACAAGGGCCTGCTGCGCCGCCCTGGGCGTGGCGCTGGTGGACGTGCCGGAGTGGACCTGCTGCGGCAGCACCCCGGCGCACACCGTGGACCATCACCTGGCTGGAGCCCTGGCCGCGCGCAACCTGCGCCAGGCCGAGGCCACAGGCTGCCCGCGCACGGCCACGCCCTGCCCCAGCTGCTTGGCCGCCCTGCGCACCGCCAGCCATCATCTCCACGAAGAAGACTACCGCGCCGAAGTGGAGCAGTTGCTCGGCGGGCCCGCACCAGCCGAATCCCAGGCCGTGTCCGTGCTCCAGGTGCTCATGGAGGACGTGGGGCCGCAGGCCGTGGCCGCGGCGGTGAAAAAGCCGCTCACGGGCCTGAAGGTGGCCCCGTACTACGGCTGCCTGCTCTCGCGCCCGCCGGGGCTCATGGCCTTTGACGACCCGGAGAACCCCACGGCCCTGGACCGCCTCCTGGCCGCCTGCGGGGCCACGGTGGTGGACTTTCCCTTCAAGACGGAGTGCTGCGGCGCGGCCTTCGGCATGCCCCGGCTGGATGTCATGACCCGGCTCTCGGCGAACATCCTGGGCATGGCGAAAGACTGCGGGGCCGACGTCATCGCCGTGGCCTGCCCGCTGTGCCAGATGAACCTGGACCTGCGCCAGGGCCAGGTGGCGGCGGCCAGCGGCGCGCGCTACGGCCTGCCGGTGCCGTACTTCACCCAGCTTTTGGGCCTGGCCCTGGGCCTGCCGGACGAGTCCCTGGCCCTGGGCAAGCTGGTGCAGGACCTGCGCCCGGCCCTTGAGGCAGCGGCGGCGCGGGCCGCTGCGGATTCCCGGGCCGCCGGCGCGGGCAAGGAGGCTTAAGCCGTGCGCATAGGCGTCATGGTCTGCCACTGCGGCAACAACATCGCCGCCACCGTGGACGTGGAAGCCGTGGCCAAGGCCGCGCGCGAGTTCCCGGACGTGGTCTTCTCCACCGACCACATGTACGCCTGCTCCGACCCTGGGCAGAAGAGCATCGAGCAGGTCATCCGCGACATGAGGCTCGACGGCGTGGTGGTGGCCTCCTGCTCCCCGCGCATGCACGAGGCCACCTTCCGCCGCGCCGTGGAGCGCGCGGGGCTGAACCGCTACATGTTCGAGATGGCCAACATCCGCGAGCACGTGGCCTGGATTTCGCTCGACCGCCGCCGCAACACCGAGAAGGCCACGGACCTGGTGCGCATGGCCGTGGAGAAGCTCCGGCACAACCGGCCCTTGACCGCCAAGAGCTTCGACGTGCAGAAGCGCGTGCTCATCGTGGGCGGCGGCGTGGCGGGCGTGCAGGCCGCGCTGGACTGCGCCGACGGCGGGCTGGACGTGGTGCTGGTGGAGCGCAGGCAGGCCATCGGCGGCATCATGGCCAAGCTGGACAAGACCTTCCCCACCATCGACTGCTCCGTGTGCGTGCTGGGGCCCAAGATGGTGGACGTGGGCCAGCACCCGCGCATCACCCTGCACACGCTGTCCGAGGTGGAGGAACTCTCCGGCTACGTGGGCAACTTCGAGGTCACCATCCGCAAGAAGAGCCCGTACGTGGACTGGACCAAGTGCACCGGCTGCGGGGCCTGCCTGGAGAAGTGCCCCAGCAAGAAGGTGCCCGATTCCTTCAACGAGAACGTGGCCTTCTGCACGGCCATCAACATTCCCTTCCCCCAGGCCATCCCCAAGCGCGCGGCCATCGACCCGGCCCACTGCCGCCAGTTCACCAGGGGCAAGTGCGGCGTGTGCCAGAAGATCTGCCCGGCGGACGCCATCGACTACGCCATGGCCGACGAGGTGGTGACCGAGAAGGTGGGCGCGGTCATCGCGGCCACGGGGCTGGACCTCTTCGACCACACCAGGTGCGGCGAGTACGGCGGCGGGCGCTACCCGGACGTCATCACCAGCCTGCAGTACGAGCGCATGCTCTCGGCCTCCGGCCCCACGGCGGGGCACATCAAGCGGCCATCGGACGGGAAAGAGCCGAAGACCGTGGTGTTCATCGCCTGCGTGGGCAGCCGCGACCGCAGCCTGGACCGGCCCTACTGCTCCAACTTCTGCTGCATGTACACGGCCAAGCAGGCCATTTTGACCCGCGACCACATCCCGGACTCCACGGCCTACGTGTTCTACATGGACATCCGCGCGGGCGGGAAGGGGTACGAGGAGTTCGTGCGCCGCGCCCAGGAGGAGTACGGGGTGCAGTACGTGCGCGGCCGCGTGGCCCAGGTGTACCCCAAGGCCGGGCCGGACGGCGTTCCGCAGCTCATCGTGCGCGGGGCGGACACGCTCCTGGGCGCGCAGGTGGAGATCGCCGCGGACCTGGTGGTGCTGGCCGTGGGGGCGGAGGCCGCCAAGGGCGCAGGCGCCCTGGCCGAGAAGCTGCGCATCTCCTACGACCACTACGGCTTCTTTCTGGAGGGCCACCCCAAGCTCAAGCCCGTGGAGACCAACACCGCGGGCGTGTTCCTGGCCGGGGCCTGCCAGGGGCCCAAGGACATCCCCTCCAGCGTGGCCCAGGCCAGCGCGGCGGCGGGCAAGGTCCTGTCACTTTTGTCCAAGGACAAGCTGGAGAGCGATCCGCAGATCGCCCTGGTCTCGGGCAACCGCTGCATCGGCTGCGGCAAGTGCGAGCGCACCTGCCCCTTCGGCGCCATCCGCATGCGCGAGATGCGCGACGGTAGCAAGCGCGCCGAGGTGGTGGAGACCGTGTGCCAGGGCTGCGGCATCTGCAGCGTCACCTGTCCCGTGCGGGCCATCCAGCTCCAGCACTTCACCGATTCACAGCTCCTCGCGGAGGTCAACGCGCTATGCCGGACATGGGACGAGACTTCCGCATAATCGGCTTCCTCTGCAACTGGTGCTCCTACGGGGGCGCGGATGCGGCGGGCGTGGCGCGGTTCAGCCAGCCCACGGACCTGCGCATCATCCGCGTGCCGTGCTCGGGCCGGGTGGACCCCATGTTCGTGGCCAAGGCCCTGCTTTCCGGGGCCGACGGGGTGCTGGTCTCCGGCTGCCACCCGCGAGACTGCCACTACACCGAGGGCAACCTGTACGCCCGCAGGCGGCTGGAGATGCTGCGCAGGTTCCTGCCCGTCATCGGGGTGGAGGAGGCGCGCTTCGAATACGTCTGGGTCTCGGCCTCGGAGGGCTCGCGCTGGCGCGACATCATCACCGCCTTCACGGACAAGATCCACGCCCTGGGGCCCATTCCGCGCATGACCGAGGCCGCGCGCACGCTGTGCAGGCTGGAGGGCATGCTCGGCGTCAGCTCCGCGCAGCCGGACATGGCCCTGCCGGACTGGACCGAGAAGGAACCCGTGCCCGAGGCGCTCCTCGGAGCTTCCGATCTCAAGGGGGGCGAACTCGCCGGCGGCAAGGAGGTCATGGATGGCGAATGACCCGCAGGCGATCGACCGCATGCCGGAGCTGCGCGAGGCCATCGCCTCGGAACTGGGCAAGGTGGACTTCGTGCTGGGCTGGGCCCGGGGTTTCGACCCCCTGCACGCCACGCCCGTCACCGTGCGCACCGTGGCGGACCTGGACCGGCTCATCTTCGACCCCACCTGCGTGCAGAACCTGGCCACCAGCCTGTACGGCCTGCGCGGCAAGCGCCTGGGCGTGGTGGTCAAGGGCTGCGACTCCCGGTCCATCGTGCAGCTTCTGCTCGAGGGCCTGTGGGAGCGCGAGAACCTGGTGGTCTTCGGCCTGCCCTGCGACGGCGTCGTCGACCTGGCCAAGGTCCGCGTGAAGGCCGACATCGCCGAGGTGCGGGCCGTGGCCTTCGAGGGCCGGGGCGATGCGCGCGTTGCCCGGCTGGCCCTGCCCGACGGGGAGAAGGCCCTTCCCCTGAAGGACATCCTGGCCGACAAGTGCCTGCGCTGCCGCTACCCCAACCCAGTGATTTCCGACCATCTGATCGGCCCGGAGCTGGCCCCCTGGGACGGCCAGGACGCCTACGCCGACCTGGAGGCCCTGGAAAGGCTCTCCACCCAGGAGCGCTTCGACTTCTGGAAGCGCCAGATGAGCCGCTGCATCCGCTGCTACGCCTGCCGCAACGCCTGCCCGCTGTGCGTGTGCAAGCACGTCTGCCTGGCGGACAGCCGCGAGCCGCACTGGCTTTCCGCCGAGAGCACATTGCAGGAGAAGTGGCTGTTCCAGGTCATGCACGCCCTGCACCTGGCCGGGCGCTGCACCGAGTGCGGCGAGTGCCAGCGCTCCTGCCCCATGGGCATCCCCATCCTGCTTTTGAAGCGCAAGATGAACCGGGAGCTCAAGGAGGTCTTCGGCTACGAGGCCGGGCTCTCCCTGGACGCCGTGCCGCCGCTGCACACCTTCCTCATGGAGGAGGACAAGATCAAGGACCGGGGGCTGTTATGGTAGCCGAAACGATCGGAACGCTGGCCACCGGGTTCCTATCCGAGGAAGCCCTGCCGTCCGTGGCCGAGGCCTGGGCCAGGGACTTCCACCTGCTGGCCCCGGTGCGCGAGGGCGCGGCGGTGGTCTACCGCGCCTGGGCCAGGGACATGCACCCCTTCCTGGGCCGGGTGCCCACCTCCTCGGCCAAGGAGGCCCTGCTGCCCCAGACCGAGACCCTGTTCACCTACGTGTACCGCAAGGATCCCAAGGACCTGACGCACACCGAGGTCTTCCTGTCCGAGCCTCCCCCGGTGGAGCCCACGCTCATCCTGGGCCCGCGCCCCTGCGACGCCCGGGGCATGCACCTCTTGGACCGCGTGTTCCGCGACCGGGGCGTGCAGGACCCGCAGTACCTGGAGCGGCGGGCGCGCACGGTCATGGTCACGGTGGCCTGCGAGCGCATGGAGAACACCTGCTTCTGCCACTGGACCGGCGGCGGCCCCTGCGACGGGCAGGGCAGCGACGTGCTGCTCCACGCCCTGGAGGGCGGCTGGGCGGCCCTGGCGCTGACGGAGAAGGGCGGGAAGCTGGTGGCCGCGCTGCCGGAGCTGACCGCCGGGCAGCGGCAGGCCCTGGACGCGAAGCTGGCCAACCCGCCCGCGCCCAAGGCCGAGGCCCCGGACCTCTCCCAGGCCCCGGAGCGCTTCCTGGGGCTCTTCGGCGACATGGACTTCTGGATCGACGAGACGGCGCGCTGCCTTTCCTGCGGGGTGTGCACCTACCTGTGCCCCACCTGCTCCTGCTTCAACATCACCGACGAGTCCCAGGGCCTGAAGGGACGGCGCCTGCGCACCTGGGACACCTGCATGAGCGCGCTGTATACCCTGGAGGGCAGCGGCCACAATCCGCGCATCAGTCGTGCCCATAGGCTGCGCAACCGCGTGGGCCACAAGTTCTGCTACCACCCGCGCGAGTTTCCCGGTGCGGGCCCTGCAACAGGATCATCGGGCGCGGCGGAGTTCTCCTGCACGGGCTGCGGCCGCTGCATCAAGATGTGCCCCGTGTCCGTGGACATCCGCGCCGTGGTGCTGGACGTTTTGAAGAAGGGCGCACAGCCGCCCCAAACCGAAGGCGAGGCCCAAGCGTGACCCATCCCGCCACCCCCTACATCCCGGAGCTGGCCACCATCGTCGAGACCTTCGACGAGACCCCGGACGTGAAGACCTTCCGCGTGGTGCTGCGGGACCCGGCCAAGATGGCGGCCTTCCGCTTCCAGCCCGGCCAGGTGGCGCAGCTTTCGGTGTTCGGCACCGGGGAGAGCACCTTCGTCATCTGCTCCCCGCCCACCCGCATGGACTACCTGCAGTTCAGCGTCATGCGCGTGGGCGAGCTGACCCACCGCCTGCACACCCTGAAGGCCGGGGATCCCGTGGGCCTGCGTGGCCCGCTGGGCAACCACTTCCCCTACGCGGACATGAAGGGCCGGGACATCGTCTTCGTGGGCGGGGGCCTGGGCATGGCGCCGTTGCGTACCCTGCTGTTGTTCCTGCTCGACAACCGGGCGGACTACGGCTCCATAACGCTCATCTACGGCGCGCGCACCCCGGCGCACCTGTGCTTCAAGGACGAGCTGGCCGAGTGGGCCGCGCGCGGCGACATGCGCGTGGAGCTCACCGTGGACAACCCGGACGCGGGCTGGCAGGGCCGCACCGGCGTGGTTCCGGCGGTGCTCACCGAACTGGCCGTGCGCCCGGAAAACGCCGTGGCCGTGACCTGCGGCCCGCCCATCATGATCCGCTTCACCCTCCAGGCCCTGGAGCAGCTGGGCTTTGCCGACGAACAGATCGTGACCACCCTGGAGCGGCGCATGAAGTGCGGCATCGGGCTGTGCGGCCGCTGCAACATCGGCGAGAAGTTCGTCTGCGTGGACGGGCCGGTGTTCACCCAGGCCCAGTTGAAGGGGCTGCCGCAGGAGTTCTAGGGGGGCCTGTTCTCGGCCTCTTTTGCAGGAAAATTTCCCGCGCCCGCAGGCACTTCCGGCGGGCGCGGAAACTTTTTTCGCGCCCCTCGTTGACAGGGCAAGCCAGAGGCGTATGAGGGAATCGTAGGCAGTTCCCGTCCATCCCGGACGCTTTTTTCGAAAAGCAGGAGGGGAGACCAATGGGCACGTTTCTTCGCACGGCGGCGCTGGCCGGACTGGCTGCCGTTCTGCTCCTGCCCACCGCGCTCACAGCAGCGGACATGGGCAAGATGCCGGCAGCAGATGGCCAGGCCTTGTTGGACTACATCAGCAAGTCGGATCCCTACAGCAAATGGGATCTGATGCCCGGAACAAAGAAAATGCGCCAGGGCAAGGAACCGCACGGCGCCATGCAGAACGTCTACGTCAACAAGTTGGCTCTCAAGGCCATCAACGACAAGACCGGGACAATGCCCGATGGTGCCATCATCGTGAAGGAAAACTACATGGCCGACCACAAGCTGGGGGCCGTGACGGTGATGTACAAGAAGAAGGGCTACAACCCGGACGCCGGCGACTGGATGTGGCTCAAATACGGCCCGGACATGAAAATACAGGTCCAAGGCAAGGCAGAGCCCTGCATCAAATGCCACACCGCCGCCAAGGACAACGACTACGTCGTGCTGGCTCCTCTGAAGAAGTAGTCAGCCCATACATCCCACAACCAAAAGGCCGCTCCGGGGAACCGGGGCGGCCTTCCGCTTGCCGGGCGCGTCCCGCCTAGTCCTTGACGGAGAAGCGGTACAGGGCGAAGTCCGTGGTATGGACCTTGCCGTCGCCGTCGGCGTCGGCGCGGGCGTAGGCCTCGCGGTGCCTGCGGCGGAAGTACTCGTCCAGGTCCTCGCGGCTCACGTAGCCGTCGCCCCGGATGTCCAGGTCCTTCACGTTGATGGCCTCGAAATGATCCAGGCCCTTCACCCCGGCCTTCTTCAGCTCCTCGGGCGTGAGGATGCCGTCGCCGTCGCGGTCCACGTCGGCCACGTGGAAGCCCTTGGCCTGGGCGCTCTGCTTCTTGGCGTAGAACAGCACCTCCTCCAGGGTCAGGTGGCCGTCCTTGTTGGCGTCCATCTGGTGGAAGTCCGGCCTTGCCGGGGGCACCACCTGGGCCAGGGCCGGGGCGGGCATGACGGCGCCAACGAGGGTCAGGGCCGCCAGGGCCAGTGCGGGGGCGAGGGACAGTGCGCGGTTCATGGGTGCTCCTGGGCTTTTCGTTGGGTGGGGCGGCCTGTGTGAGCCGGCCTAGGTGAATCTCACCGGCGGGCGCCTGCGCTCCGGCAGGCGCTGGTAGCCGTACTTGGGTCGGCCCAGCATCAGCGCGCCGTACACCTTGTGGCTCTCCGGCAGGCACAGCGCGGCGCTGATGGCCTTGCTGCGCCCGGCGGCGTGGGTGAACAGCCCGGCCCAGCAGGTGCCCAGGCCATTGGCGTGGGCCGCCAGCTCGAAGTGGGTCAGGCCGATGACGCAGTCCGTGGTGTAGTCCAGGCCCTTCCTGGGCGCGTGCACCACCACCAGCTGCGGGGCGCTGCGCAGGATCAGGTCGATGCCCTGCTCCCAGGCCTTCACGAAGGGCAGGAAGTAGGGCAGGCGGCGCAGGTTCTTGGCCGTCAGGTCCACCAGGAGCACCATGAGGTCCGGGTCCTCCACCACGATCCAGCTGAGCGGCTGGGTGTTCATGCCCGAGGGCGCGTACCGGGCCACGTCGATGCAGCGGCGGATGGTCTCGCGGTCCACGGGCTTGCGGCGGAAGCGGCGCACGCTGCGGCGGGACTTCATGAGCTGCTCGGCGGCCTCGGCGCTCACGGCCAGGTCCGGGTCGAGGGGCACGAGGTCGGCGGCGGTGCGGCCGTTCAGGGTGATGGCCCCGGGCGGGCACACGGCGATGCAGTGGCCGCAGTCGATGCAGCGCTCGGCGGCCTCCTGGTCCACCACGGGGAACTTGTCCGCCCCGCGCTGGAAGATGAACACCGGGCATTCGCTGATGCACAGTCCGTCGCGGTCGCAGCGGGAAAGGTCGATGTCGATCATGGCCATGGTTGTTCCTCCAGTGGCTCTAGATGCCGGAAATGACGCCCACCACGGCCCCGGTCATGAGCGAGGCCAGGGCCCCGGCCAGCAGGGAGCGCAGGCCCAGGCCGGTGATCTCCTCGCGCCGCTCCGGGCACAGGGTGCCCAGGCCCGCGATGAGGATGCCCAGGCTGCCGAAGTTGGCGAAGCTGCACATGGCGTAGGCCAGGATGAGCCGGGAGTGCTCCGAGAGGGCCTGGGGCGGCAGGGCGGCCATGTCCATGAAGGCCAAAAATTCGTTGAGGATGATCTTGGTGCCCAGGAGCGACCCGGCGGTGTGGGCCTCGGCCCAGGGGATGCCGATGAGCCAGGCCACCGGGCTCATGACCAGGCCCAGGCCGCGCTGGAGCGTCAGCGGCGCGCCGCCCACCTCCGGCAGGGCGCCCAGGCCCAGGTTCACCAGCTTCACCACGGCCACGAAGACGATGAGCATGGCCACGATGTTCCAGAACAGGGTCAGGCCCTCCCAGGTGCCGCGCGTCAGGGCGTCGATGGACCCGCGCGCGCCGGAGCGGGGCAGCTCGCGGCCCAGGGTGGGGGTCTTGTCCTCGGGCAGCATCACCGAGGCGACGAGCAGGGCGGCGGGCGCGTGGATCACCGAGGCCGTGAGGATGTGGCCCAGGGAGTCCGGGATGACGTTCTGCAGCACCGTGGCGTAGAGCACCAGCATGGTGCCCGCGATGCAGCTCATGCCCGTGGCCATGAGGGCGAAGAGCTCGCTTCTGGTCAGCTGCGCCAGGTAGGGCCGGATGAGCAGCGGGGCCTCGATCATGCCCAGGAAGATGGTGCCCGCCGCGCCCACGCCCAGGGCCCCGCCGATGCCCATGGTCTTTTCCAGCAGGAGCGAGAACAGGCGCACCACGCGCTGCAGCACGCCCCAGTAGAACAGCAGGCTGGTGATGGCCGCGATGACGATGACCAGCGGCAGGGCCTGGAAGGCCAGACTGAAGGTGAGCGCGGGCTTGGCCACCTCGAAGGGCGCCGGGCCGCCGCCCACGTGGCCGAACACGAAGCTTGTGCCCGCGCGGGTGGCCTCCTCCATGGCGTGGACCACGCCGTTCAAACCCATGAACAGGGACTTGAGCCAGGGCACGCGCAGCACAAAGCCCGCGATGGCGAACTGCAGGCCCAGGCCCGCGATGATCATGCGCCAGGGCACCCGCTTTTTGTTTTCGCTCAGGAGCCAGGCGGCGAGGATGAGGACCAGTAGGCCCAGAAAGCTGTGCAGCATGAAGTCTCCCGCAAGAGTGAATGTCTGTGCTTCATGCTGGATTTCGCGGCGTTTGTGAAGAGCCCTACCCCCACTTCTCCCGCAGCATCCGCGCCGCCGCCACCATGCTCTTAAGCTTGGCCGCCGCCACCTCCTCCACGTTCACGCAGCGGTTGGCGAAGCAGCCGAAGCCGCAGTCCGTGTTCAGGAAGAGCTGCCGGGGCTTGTAGAATTCCAGCGCCGCCTCGGCCTTTTCCACGATGAACTCCGGCGGCTCCACCTCGGTGGTGCGCGGGTTCAGCACGCCCAGGCCCAGCTCGCGCGGGGTCTCGGTGTCGGGGATGGGCCCGGAGAGCGCCCGGCCCACCACGGCGATGTCGCCCGCCCTCGGCGTGGCGTACTCCAGCACGTACTGCCTGAGCTTCATGCGCGTGAGCGCCGGGAGCAGGGCGGTGTAGTCTCCAGTCAGCAGCACCTCTTCCTTGGTGCTCCAGTTGCCCCGGCAGATGTGGATGCCCACGCGGGGGCCTTTCTTGCCGGAAGGATCGAAGATCCCCTCGATGATGCGGTTGATGAGCTCGGCGGCGTACTTCAGTTCCTCACCCGCGTCCCGGCGGGTGGCGAGGGTCGCTCACATGAAGGTTCGTCGGCCGCACTCCTGGCTCATGACGATCTCGGTCAACACCGGCTCGTCGAACTGCACGAACTCGCAGCCCGCCTCGGCCAGCTCCATGAGCTCCGCGCGCAGCAGGGCCACGATGTCGTCGCCCAGCTCGCGCTGGTTTGCGTACACCTTGGCCGTGTACGCGCCCACCCACATGGAGCGGTTCAAGAGGTAGGGGCCGGGCAGGGTAATTTTGACCGGCCTGTCCGTAAGGGTTTTGACGAAGCGGAAGTCCTCCAGGGCCAGGGGCTCGCGACGCTTGAGCCTGCCCACGCAGGTGGGGTTGCGGATGGCCGAGGCGGGCACGTCCAGGGTGGTGAGCATCTCCTCGAAGCCGCTCTTGTCCTCCACCTCGTCCAGCATCTCGGCCAGGCTCATCAGCCGCGTGCCCTCTACCTTTTCCGTGATGAAGGAATAGAAGTTGTCGCGCCGGTGCTCGCCGTCCACCACGATGTCGATGTCGGCCTCCTCCTGGATGGCTACGGTGCGGCGCACCTCCTCGTCGGCCACGGCGTCGAAGGCCTGGCGGGTCATTTCGCCGTTCCTGCGGTCGCGCAGGGCGCGCAGCATGGTCTTGGAGCGGGGCCAGGAGCCCACCTGCGTGGTCAGAAAAGAGGTCGCCATCATTACACCACCGCGAAGGTTATGGTCAGGTTCGTGGCCTTGCCCAGCGTGGCCGCAATGGGCGAACGCGCCGCCACGTCCTCGAACACGGCCCGGGCCGCCGCCTCGTCGTCCAGGGTGCTGGCGTAGCAGCGCACCGCGATCTCGGAAAAGGACGGGTCGCCCTGCTCCAGGCCCAGGTGGGCCAGGATGTTGTGGAGCTTGCCGGACACCGTGAGCTCGATGTCGTCCACCTCCAGGCCCTTCCTGGCGCAGGCCGTGGCGTAGGCCGTGGCCAGGGAGGCCCCCAGGGCGCCCAGCAGGGCCTCCACGGCGCAGGGGTGGGCGTCCTTTTCCTCGAAGCTGGCGGGCTGGCCCAGCACCCAGGAGAAGTTGCGGCAGTATACCGTGGCCTTCTGGTGGCCGCTGGCGCGGGTGCGCAGGCGCCACACGTAGTCCCTGGCGCGCTGTTTGTCGTCGGCCAGGGCCTGGGATTCGGCCTGTGCCGTGCTTTGCGCGGGCTGGCCCCGGCGCACGAAGTAGCGGAACTGGCCCGGGGTCTCCCCGGACAGACGTCCGAGGTATTCGTGCCCGGCCATGCGGCACCAGGGCGGCAGGTCGTCGGCCACGGTGGGCTCGCTGGAGCGCATTTCCAGCACGCCGCCCACGGCCACGCGCAGCATGGCCTCGCGGATCATGAGCACCAGGCCCGAGCCGCAGTCCAGGTCGCCGCCGTCAAAGGTGACGTCCGGGGCCAGGGCGCGCAGTTCTGCATCCGTCAACTGGGGCATGGGGGCACCTCGAAAATGGGCCCGCCCGGCCGCCGCCGGGGTTCGGAGGGGCGGCCGGAACGGGCGGGGGGACGAAACGCCTCTAGTAGGCCACGCAGGGGCTGCCGGAGGCCAGCCACTCCACCAGGGCCGCGCCGCCCGCCGGGGTGGCGCCCTCGATGAGGTCGGCCTCGGACAGGCCGCGCTTCTTCAGGCAGGGGGTGCAAACGTAGACCTTGCCGCCCGCGCCGATGAACTTGTTGATGAGCTCCTTCAGGGGGGCGAAGGGCGCGCCCTCGTTGATCTTCTCGGCCTCGCCCTTCACTGCGCAGTACACGCCGTCGGTGGAAAGGAAGACCATGGTCTCTTTCTCGCTGCCCTGGGCCGCGTTGGCCACCACGAAGCCCAGGGTGGCCTTGTCGCCGTCGGTGCGGCAGTGGGTGATGGTGACGCAGAAGGTGCCGGCCATGTCAGACTCCTTTGAGTTCGGGTTTGTATTCGATGAGGTAGAACGGGTGGTCCATGTCGAGCAGGGTGTTCTTCGTCATGCGGCACCAGGCCGGGAACTCGATGGGCGCGGCGGCGTCGCGGCTTATGAGCAGCACGCGGGTGCCGGGTGCGGCGCGCTTCAGGTAGGTGTACAGGTTGATGATGACCCGGCCGCAGGTCTCCTCGCCGCCGTCGAACTCGTCGTCGAACTCCCAATGCTCCGGACAGGTCTCGCGCATGGGTGGGGAATACCACTGAAAAGGCCAATAGTAAATATTTGAACCGTCGATGCATGGTCTGGCACAAACGCAGGAGATGGCGGGAAATTCCGGGAACGGAGAAGGCCTGCCAAGCGGAGGAATCTCCGGACAGGGTGACGAGAAGAGGGCCGCCCGGCGACAAGGTCACCGGACGGCCCAGGGGCGAGGGGTCTGTGTTGCGTCGGGCGCTAGGCCACGGCCACCCGGCCGCCCGCGATCTCGCGGCGCACGTCCTCCAGGTCGATGACCACCGGGTCGATCATGCTGTGGCTGGCGCGCTCGCCCCAGGAGTGGTCCTGGGCGAAGCGGCCGTCGTAGCGGATGTCGTCCACGATGATGAAGTCCTGCTCGTGCATGAGCCGGTCCCAGCGGTGGGAGAAGAACTCGAACTTCCTGGGATCGAACTCCTTCACGCCGGTCCAGTGCCAGGTCAGCGAGCAGACCTCGTCGTTGTAGCCCATGAGCGCCAGGAACCGGGCCTTGCTGTCCAGGTACATGCGGCGGCGCAGCAGCACGGCGCTGTCCTTGATGGGAATGGGGTCGAAGTCCACCTGCTCGCCGTCCAGCGTCACTTCCACCACGGAGTCGTGGCCGAGCTTCATGCCGCAGGTGCAGGTGTTGCCCTTGCGCCACCACTCCAGGTACTTCTGCTTGTAGATGCCCCGGCCCTGGGTGCGGATCTTCTCCGCCGTGGCCTGGGAGACGGGGTGCAGGGCCAGGTCGCAGCAGCGTCCGAAGATGGTGAAGTCGAGTTCCATGAGGTCCCTCCATGGGTTGTGTGTCTTCGCCGGGCCGGGCCGCGCCCCTGTGCGTGCCGCTGGCCCCTTGCCCTGTCCAGAGCATCCTCCGTGCCATGTACGAAAATGCTTTAATTCCAGGATGTTGAGTTTGCAGCCTGCGAAAAGCGGCCTGCGGAGGACGAATTCTGCGTCCGCCGCTGTTGACCTTCGGGCCGGGCCGGGGCAGAGTCGGAACCGGAGCCGGAACTCTCGCAACAAGGGGAAATCACAGTGCATCATCCGCTGGGCAAGCCCTTTCCCTGCACCTCGCTGTGCTCCTTCATCATCGACTCCGTGGGCGACGGGCTGTTCACCGTGGACCGCGACTGGAACATCATCTTCTTCAGCAATTCCGCGGGCGACATCGTGGGCCTGGACCCGGCCCGCGCCGTGGGCCGCAAGTGCTGGGAGGTGTTCCGCACCGAGGGCTGCGCCGAGAACTGCGTGCTGCGCGCCTGCATCGCCGAGGACCGCCAGATCGCCAACCGCATCATGATCGTGGAGCGGCCCGACGGGGTGCGCATCCCCGTGAGCGTGAGCGCAGCACCCCTGAAGGACCAGGACGGCAAGGTCATCGGCGGGGTGGAGACCTTCCGCGACATCTCCTGCGGGCCCGCAGCGCGCAAGGATTCCCCGACCATGGGCGAGGGCTTCTGCTCGCGCGACCCCAACCTGGAGGAGATCCTGCGCATCCTGCCCCAGGTGGCGGGCAGCGAGGCCACGGTGCTGCTCCTGGGCGAAAGCGGCACGGGCAAGGAATTCTTCGCCCGGGCCATCCACAACCTCTCCACCCGGCGCGAGGGACCGTTCATCGCCATCAACTGCGGGGCCCTGCCGGAGCAGCTCATGGAGAGCGAGCTGTTCGGCTACAAGGCCGGGGCCTTCACCGACGCCCGGCGCGACAAGCCCGGCCGCTTCCAGCTGGCCGAGGGCGGCACCATCCTCCTGGACGAGATCGGCGACCTGCCGCTGCCCCTGCAGGCCAAGATCCTGCGCGTGCTGCAGGAGCGCGTGTTCGAACCTCTTGGCGGAGTCCAGGGCGTGGCCACGGACGTGCGCGTCATCGCCGCCACCAACCGCGACCTGGAGCGCATGGTGGCCGAGGGAACCTTCCGCCAGGACCTGTACTACCGCCTGAACGTGGTGCGCATGACCCTGCCGCCGCTGCGGGAGCGCAAGGGCGACCTGCCGCTCCTCATCGACCACTCCCTGCGCCGCAGAGGCCGCCAGGGCGGCAAGGACATCCAGGGCCTCACCGCCGACGCCATGCGCCTGCTCTCGGCCCACAGCTTCCCCGGCAACATCCGGGAGCTGGAAAACATCCTGGAGTACGCCTGCATCCTGTGCCCGGGCGGGCTCATCGACGTGGAGCACCTGCCGGCGGACGTGCGCGCCTGCGAGCACCCCGGCCCCGACTCCTCCCGACCGCCCAGCATGGAGGAGATCCGCTACCGGGCCTGCGTGGAGGCGGTGGAAAGAAACGGCGGCAACCGCAACGCCGCCTGCCGCGACCTGGGCATCAGCAAGGACACCCTGCGCCGCATCCTCGGCCGTCTCGACAGTCCCCTCGACATCTCCAACCAGTCCTTCACGTAGGGGGGTCTGGGCTGGGGGGGGCGGCCTCAAAGCGTGTCCTTTGGCCCCTGGACATCGTCGGGGGGCGACCCGGATTCCGGGCTGTACCGCAACAGTACTATCCCGGAATCCGGGTCGCCCCCCTCCTCGCCAGGAACCAAAATCCATCGCTTTGAGACCGCCCCCATCTGGAAAGGCGGAAGGCGGCCAGCATGGCCCCCGGAAGGCGATCAGGAAGGCGAAAGGTGGAGGGCGAAATGCGTGTCCGGGGATGGGGTGGGGACGTTGGCTTCGTCCGGAATGGTGCAGGAGACGCAAATTTCGTCCGGGCAGGGGGCTTGGACGCAAATCTCGTCCGCTTTCCCTGTAAAAGTCTTTGGAAGGGGGTGCGGGGGAGAACCTTTCTTCAGAAAGGTTTCCCCCGCTTCTCTTTTTCTAGGGCAGCGCCTTGGCCGCCAGGGGCATGCGCCAGCCCGAGCCGAAGCTGCGCCAGGCGATCTTGATGCCCGGCGCGGCCTGCCTGCGCTTGAACTCGGCGAACTTGACCAGGCGGCAGACCCTGGCCACTGTGCCCTCGTCGTAGCCCTGGGCCACGATCTCGGCGGCGGTGCGGTGCTGCTCCACGTGCAGGGCCAGGATGGCGTCCAGCGTGTCGTAGGGCGGCAGGGAGTCCTGGTCCGTCTGGCCGGGCCGCAGCTCCGCCGAGGGCGCCTTGGTCAGGATGGCCCCGGGGATGGCCGGACCCTTGCCCTGCGCGGCACGGCGCTCATTGATGTGCCGGGCCAAGGCGTACACCTGGGTCTTGGGCAGGTCGCTGATGAGCGCGAACCCGCCGCTCATGTCGCCGTAGATGGTGCAGTAGCCCACGGCCAGCTCGCTCTTGTTGCCGGTGGTGAGCAAGAGCGCCCCGGTCTTGTTGGACAGGGCCATGAGCAGGTTGCCCCGGATGCGCGACTGGATGTTCTCCTCGGTGGTGCCGGGGGCGCAGCCCGGGGCCAGTTCTGCGAAGCTTGGGGCCAGGGCGGCATCGAAGCCCGCCATGAGCGGCGCGATGGGGATGGTCTGCACGGGCAGGCCCAGGTTCCGGGCCAGCTCCAGGGAGTCGTCCACGCTGCCCTGGCTGGACCAGGGTGAGGGCATGAGCACGCCGAGCACGTTCTCCGGCCCGATGGCCTCGGCGGCGATGGCCGCCACAACGGCGCTGTCTATGCCGCCGGAGAGGCCCAGCAAGGCCTTGGTGAAGCCGCACTTGCGCAGGTAGTCCCGCGTGCCCAGCACCAGGGCGCGCCGGGTCTCGGCGGGGGCGGAAAGGTCGTCGTCCGTGTCGGTGGAGGCCAGGAGGCCGGTTCCGGCGGGGGCCCGAAGGGACGGGGCCTGGGCGGGCGCGCCGGCGTCCACCACCAGCACGTCCTCGGCAAAGCCCGCCGCGCGGGCGCACATGGAGCCATCGGGGCCATACAGGGCGCTGCGGCCGTCGAACACCAGCTCGTCGTTGCCGCCCACCTGGTTGCAATAGGCCAGGGGCAGGCCGCGTTTTTTGGCGATGGCCCCGAGCATGTCCTGGCGCAGGGCCTGCTTGCGCAGGCTGAAGGGCGAGGCCGAGAGGTTCACCAAAAGTTGTGCGCCCGCCGCGCAGGCCGCCTCCACCGGGTCCACGGGGTACAGCCGGTGCGGCCAGTAGTCCTTGTCGTTCCAGAGGTCCTCGCAGACGGTGACGCCGATTCTCAGCCCGAGGTGCTCGAAGACCCCGGACTCGCCGCCGGGCTGTCCTGGCTCGAAGTAGCGGGCCTCGTCGAACACGTCGTAGGTGGGCAAGAGCGCCTTGCGGAAGGTGCGTTCCACCACGCCCCCACGGCAGAGCAGGGCGGCGTTGAACAGGGCCTTGCCCTGGCCGGAGCGGTTGGGCTCCGGGCAGCCCAGCAGCAGGGCCGGGCCGCCGGGGTGCGCGGCGTGGGCGCTGGCGGCCAGGGCCTGCGCGGCCTCCCAGGCGGCGGCGCAGAAGCCCTGGTAGAGCAGCAGGTCGCGCGGGGGGTAGCCGGTGAGGGCCAGCTCCGGGGTCAGGCAGAGCTCGGCCCCGGACCTGACGGCGGCGGCGTAGGCTTCGAGGATGCGCGCGCCGTTGCCCGCAAGGTCGCCCACCACGGGGTTGAGCTGCAGCAGGCCGATGCGCATGGCGGAAGTCCTCGGGTTGGGGGGCCTAGTTGTCGCAGCCGCAGGCGGGCGGGGTGCTTCCGCTGCGTGCGTCTCCGCGCGTTTCGCCACGCACGATTTCGCGCACCTTGTACGGCGTGTTGCCGGAAACGGCGTCGTGGGTGTTCACCAGCACTTCCAGGATGAGCCCCGTGCTCATGAAGCCCAGGCTGGCCAGGTAGAACAGCACCGCGCCCAGGAATGGCGGCCGGGTGCCCATGTGCTCGCCGAAGGCTATTTTCTCGAACAGCAGCCAGCACATGACCAGGCTGGCGACCAGGAACAGCCACAGGCTGATGCGCCCGAACAGGTACACCGGGCGCTGCTTGTAGGAGTTCTGGAACCACAAAAGCACGATGTCGAAGAGCACGTCCACGCTGCGGCCTATGCCGTAGTGGCTCTTGCCCGCGAACCGGGGCGGCGCGCTGGTGGGCACCTCGCACACCGCTCCGCCCTGGCCGTACACCAGGGCCGGGATGAGCCGGTGCTGGCCCTCGCGCAGCTTCAGCCCCCGGGCCACCTCGCCCTTGATGATGGACAGCCCGCCCATGTCGTGGATGTCGCATTTGCTGGTGGCGCGCATGAGGTAGTTGGCCACCAGGCTGGGGATGCGCCTGAGCAGGAGCGACTCCTGCCTGCGCTGGCGCATGCCTTTCACCAGGTCGTAGCCCTGGCGGATCTTCTCGATGAGCCCGGGCACCTCCTCGGGCGGGTGCTGCAGGTCGCCGTCCATGATGACGACGTACTTTCCGCGCGAGTGCTGGATGCCCGCGTAGATGGCCGTGCACTGGCCCCGGTTGCGGGCCAGGAACACGCCCACCAGGTGCGGGTCGCCCGCGGCCAGCTCGCGGATGATCTCCGGGGTGCTGTCGGTACTGCCGTCGTTGACCAGGATGACCTCGTAGCTGGCGCCCAGGCCCGAGAGCGCCGCGCCGATGCGCCGGTGGAACTCGCGCACGCAGAGCTCCTCGTTGTGCATGGGGGTCACGATGGAAACTTCGACCGGGTATTCTTTCGCGATGTCGGACATGGGCGCTCGCTTGTTCGCGGTGGGAAAAAGGTTACTGCCGCGCGGCGGGCCGGGCGGTCCGCGTCCGGGGGTCCAACTGGCCGTAGTGGGCCAGGCGCGCCCCGGCCTCGCGCAGTGCGCGGCCCCAGCCCGGGGCGGCCAGGGCGTCGAACTCCGCCTGCCACTGCCCGGCGATGCGCATGGGCCCGTACTCCGCAGGCAGGGGGCCATCCGTCGCCACGGGGGCACCGGGGTGGCAGACCACCTCCAGCACGTCCGGGCGCACCCGCTTCATATACGCGCCAAGGCGCTGCGGCAACAGGTCGCGCCCCTGGTCGGCGATGCCGAACACGCACTCGGGGCAGGCCACGTTGGAAATCCCGAGCGCGCCGGGCAGCCTGTGCCACAGGGCGAAGGTGTTCAGGATGCGCGCGCGCCAGCCGCCCTTGTCCCAGCGCGTGGGCGGCACCAGCTCCACGGGCCTGCGCACCCAGCCGATGCCGAAGCGCGCGGCCACGCGGCAGGCGGCCTCGAACAACCCGGGCCAGGCGTGGATGTGCTTCTCGCTGTCCAGGTGCGTGGGGGTTATGCCCAGTTCGTACGCGCGCTCCACCTGCCGGGTCCACTCGCGCTCGGCGTCCTCCGGGGTAAAGGCCTTGGTCAGGTAGCGGCCGAACAGCTCCACGTAGTTGGCCAGAAACAGGCCGTCGGCCCGCAGCAGGCCCCGTATCTCGTGGGCCGGGCTCTCGGGGCGGCCCCGAAGAATGTTCAGGTGCACGCCGATGCCCAGGGATTCGCCGGGGGCGGAGAAGGCCCGGGCGGCGGCCTGGGCGTCGGGCCCGTTCACCAGCAGGGTGGCGCTGGTGACGCGGGAGAGCGCGGAGAGGCCCTCCACGGCGCGGCGCACGGCCGCGTGCAGGCCCAGGTCGTCAACGTTCACCACCACATGCATGGGGCCAAGTGTACCCGCCCCGGGGGGGAAGGTAAAGCGCGGGGGCCGGGGCGGAGCGAATGGGACGGCCCGAAAGGGGCGGCGAAGATCCTTCGGAGCCAGTGGCGGAGCGGGGTTGCGGCATTTTTCCACTAGCCAAGCCTGCGGCGCTGGGATAAAAGAAAGGCAAAATGCTACCCCACCGCGTCGGCGCGCCGGGCGTTGCCGGGGCGGAAATTTGAGGAGGACTTACATGCTCATCGAAAACTGGATGACCAAGGACGTGGTGACCCTGACCCCGGAGACCTCCATGATGAAGGCCTCCAAGGTCATGAAGGAGAAGCGCATCAGCCGCATCCCCATCGTGGACGAGAAGGGCGTGCTGCTGGGCATCGTGTCCGACCGCGACATCAAGGACGCCTCGCCCTCCAAGGCCACCACCCTGGACATGCACGAGCTGTACTACCTGCTCTCCGAGATCAAGCTCAAGGACATCATGACCAAGAAGGTCGTGACCATCCGCCCCGCCGAGACGGTGGAGCGCGCCGCGGTGCTGCTTCTGGAGAACAACATCGGCGGCATGCCCGTGGTGGACGAGGCCAACAAGGTCGTGGGCATCGTCACGGATTCGGACATCTTCAAGGCGCTCATCCGCATCACCGGCGTCATGGAGGGCGGCATCCAGGTGGGCGTGCGCGTTTCCAACAAGCCCGGCGGCCTGGTGCCCGTGCTGGACTTCCTGAAGGACTCCGGAGCCCGCGTCATGAGCCTCTTGACCTCCTGCGAGCCCGCCGAGGTGGGCATGCGCGACGTGTTCATCCGCATCCGCGACATGGACAAGACCGAGCTGAACAAGCTCAAGGCGGGCATGGGCGAGAAGTTTGAGGTGCTCTACTGGGTGTAGGCGAAGGCGCGAGCCTGAAGGAAAAAGAGAAGGCCGGGGGCGCGTTGCTCCCGGCCTTTTTTCGCGTCCGGCCTTTGCGGTTCGGGCCTTTTCGGGCCAAGCCTTTTCGGGCCTGGCTGCGGGCCTACTGCGCCAGCCGCCCGGTCCAGGTCCAGCTTGCCTTGGGGTTTTTGGCCGTGCCGGAGATGGCCTGGCCGCTCACCGTGCCCGTGTACACGGCCCAGTCGTTTATGGTGATGGTGACTGCATTCCCGCTCTGCCGCCAGGTGGCGCCACGGTCGATGCTGTTGCCGAGTTCAACGTAGCGCAGCACGCCTCCGGGCAGGAACTCCATCTCCGTCGGCGTTTCAGGGATGGAGCAGCGCGTGGTCCAGCGCGTGCCCTCCAGGCTGCCCCGGAAGCGCTGGGCCTGGGCTGGCTGGCCGAAGACGCCTGCGAGTTCCTGCTGCATGGCCTGCGCCGCCTGCTGGCTGGCCTGCGTGGAGGAATGCCCCTGCCCCTGCGCCTGGGGCGCGGCCAGGGTGGCCGTGGCCTCGTGCATCCGGCCCTGCCGCCAGTAGCCCAGGCGGAGCGTGGTGCCGGGCTCGGAGCCGATGACCTTGAGGCGCAGGGTGTTGGGCGCGTCCAGGGAGCGGCCGTCCAGCAGGAGGATGATGTCTCCGGGCTGCAGCCCCGTGGCCGCGGCCGGGGAGCCGGGGGAGGTCCGCACAACGTGCACGCCCCCGCTTGTCGTCAGGCCGCTGGCCTTGGCGGCCTCGGGCGTGACCTCGGCCATCTCCAGGCCCAGCCAGGCGCGCGGGGCCGGTTCCTGCTGCTGGGGCACGGGTGCCATCCTTACCAAGCGCAGGCCCACGGCGAGCTTGTCATCGCCGCCGAAGGCGCTGCCGGTCCGCGCATCTGGCGCCAGGGAGTCGCGGAAGGTCGTCCTGATTCTGGATTCTCCGTAGTTCCAGCCGCCCCCGCGCATCACCCGCTTGGGGCCCAGGCCTCCCGCGTTCACCGGATTGTTCCTGGCATGGCTGGCGTACGCACGGTCAGAGTATGCGTCCTGGCACCACT
The DNA here is from genome assembly GCA_964502805.1 of uncultured Desulfocurvus sp. GTDB lineage: Bacteria > Desulfobacterota > Desulfovibrionia > Desulfovibrionales > Desulfovibrionaceae > Humidesulfovibrio. Next base: position 18,085 of record CAZCYB010000022.1, on the reverse strand, counting down.
CCCAGACGTTGCCGCTCATGTCATGGATCCCCAGGCCATTCGGGGCGAGCTGGCCCACGGGGTGGGTGCCGCCGCCGCTGTTTTCCGCGAACCAGGCAACCCGGGCGGCGATGTTGCCGCCGGAAAACTTCTCCGGCTTGCCCCCGCTGCGCGCGGCATACTCCCACTGGGCCTCGGTGGGCAGCGCCAGCTTGGCCCCGCCCTGCGCGCTCAATTGCGAGGCGAACTCGCTGGCTTCGTCCCAGGACACCGTCTCCACGGGGTACGACGGCCCCTGGCGCGAGCGCGAAGGGTTGAAGCGCATGACCTTTTGCCACTGTTCCTGGGTCACCTCGTACTTGCCGATCCAAAAGCCGTCCAAGCGCACCTTGTGCACGGGCTTCTCATCGCCGCCGCAGCCGCCGAACAGGCCGCCGGACCCGGCCCAGGGGCCGCAGCCCATCTCGAACTCGCCGCCCGGCACCCAGATGAACTCCATGCCGGTCAGCGGCTCGGTCCAGGTGTCTCCCGCCCTGGGCGCGACCGGCTGCGGGGCCTGCTTTGGCGCCGGGGCCATGGCCTGGGGCGGCGGAGGCGCGGCAGCCGGGGCCGGAAGGGCCTGCTGCCCGGGCAGGGAGGCCGTCTGGATCGGCGCGGGCGGCTGCACGGGAGCGGCGGCCTGCCCGGCGCCCCGGGCGAAGTAGAAGTCGCCCATGAGGCTGGAGGACTCCCAGGGGGTCTGCTTCCTGCCCAGCCGGGCGGAGTCCGCCGCAACGCCGATGCGCGTGAGCTTGAGCACGTCCTCCACCTTGAGGCCCGGGGTGCGCAGGTGCTTGAGCAGGTGGCTGGTGTACAGGCCGTTCTTGCCCTCGCCGTCGGCGGCTACGTCGCCGGGCGCGGTGGCGAAGGCCACCAGCGAGCCCGTGGGCGCGTCCATCTTGGCCAGGCCGCGGTCGGCGGAGCGGAAGGCGCGGGCAAAGGGGTTGTTGCGGCAGGCGTCCAGGATGACGATGTTCATGGAGTTGCCCGCGTTCTCCATGCGGCCCAGCACCCGGCTGGCGCTGACGCACTCCTCCTGTACGTCGCGCTCCACGCGGATGGCCGCGTCCACGGGCACGAGGTAGTTCTCGCCCGCCACCTGCAGGCCGTGCCCCGCGAAGAAGAACAGGCCCGTGCCGCCCTTGCGCAGGCTCTGCCAGAAGGCGTCGATGGCCTCGTTCATGGCCCGGCGCGTGGCGTTCTCGCGCAGGGTGACCTCGAAGCCCAGGCTCTTCAGGACGGCGGCCATGTCGCGGGCGTCGTTGGCCGGGTTCTTCAGCGGGCCCTCGCGGTAGGCCCCGTTGCCGATGACCAGGGCCACGCGGCGCTCTCCCTGGGGCGCGGCCAGGGCCTGGGCGCACAGGCACAGGGCCAGCAGGCAGGCGGCGAGCAGGCGGGCGGCGGTGCGCATCCGGAAACCTCCTGGGCAAGGCGGCCCGGGTCGGGCCCTAGTTCTTCAGGTCCCCTTCCTTGGCGTCCTTCACCGCCGGGGGCGCGGCGGGGCTCGGGGTCTCCTTCACCACCTCGGTGATGGGCTTGGAGCTGGCCGGGGGCGCGGGCTGGGGCGCCGGGGCCGGGGCGGGCTTGGCCGGGGCCACGGAGGGGGCGGATGCGCCGCCCTGGGCCGCGCCGGAGCGGCGGGTCTTGAACTCGCCCACGCTCTTCTCCTTGGCGGCCACGCGCTGGGTCAGGTCGCGGATGAACAGCTCCGTCTGGTCCAGCTTGCTCTTCAGCTGGATGCGCTCGGCCTCGTTCTTGGTCAAATCGGCGCGCACCTCGCCCAGGATCTTCACGTTCTCGGCCTTCTTGCCCAGGCCCTGGGCGTCCACGGCCTCGATGCGGGCCAGGTCCAGGGCCAGCTCGGCGCGCTTCTGCTGGGCCTTGGCCAGCTTGGTGCCCAGTTCGGCCAGGTCCTGCTGGCGGTCGGCCAGCTCCTCCTTGAGCTTGGCCAGGGCCACTTCCTCTCCGGCCACGGCCAGTTCGAAGTCTGCCTTGTCGATGCCGCCGCGCTTGTCCTGGGGCACCTGGGCCACCAGCTCCGGGTCCACGGTGGGGCCGAACCAGGCGGAAAACGCTGGGGCCGGTGCGGCCAGGCAGGCGGCGATGACGATGGCGAGTGCGGCTTTGCGCATGGGTTTCCTCCTTGGCATGTGGGCTACCGGGCCCTGTTTCCGAAAGACTGGCGGTGTCCCCTGGCAGAGCCCGGTGAGGGCTGGGGCGGTGGCCAGGGATGTTGATCCATCGGTACGGCCTGGACCTCGGTCGCCACGTGACGAAGCCAGGGGGCAAAAGACACTTTTCGAATCAGGCCTACTCGGCCATGAGGCCGTAGCCCTTGAGCTTGCGGTACAGGGAGCTGCGGTCCAGCCCCACGGCCTCGGCCAGGCGGCTGACGTTGCCGCCGAATTCCCTGAGCTTGGCCTCCAGGAACCTGGCCTCGAAGGCCGCTCGGGCCGCCTTGAGGTCCAGGGGCCCGGCCTGGAAGGCGGAGGGGATGTCGTCCTCGTCCTCGCCCGCCACCGGGGAAGGGGAGGCCAGGGCCGGCGGCTCCTGCGCGCCAGCCTGGACCTGCGCCTGGGCCAGGATCTCCGGCGGCAGCTTCTCCGGGGTGATTTCCTTGCCGCCGTGGATGATGAGCATGCGCTCCACGAAGTTCTTGAGCTCGCGCACGTTGCCCGGCCAGGGGTAGCTGGCCAGAATCTCCAGGGCCGCCGGGGCGAAGGCGATGCGCTTGAACGCGCCCTTGCGCACCAGCTGGTCCACGAAGTCCTCGATCAAGAGCGGGATGTCCCCGGCGCGCTCGCGCAGGGGGGGCACGGTGAGCGGGATGACCTTGAGCCGGTAGTACAAATCCTCGCGGAAGCTTCCGGCCTTGATCTCGGCGGGCAGGTCCTTGTTGGTGGCGGCGATGACGCGCACGTCCACGCTGATGGTCTTGCGGCCGCCCACGTGCTCGAAGCGCTGCTCCTGCAAAATGCGCAGAATCTTCGCCTGGGTCTTCAGGCTCATGTCGCCGATCTCGTCCAGGAACAGGGTGCCCTTGTGCGCCAGCTCGAACTTGCCCGCCTGGGCCTTGTCCGCGCCGGTGAAGGCGCCCTTCTCGTGCCCGAACAGCTCGCTCTCGATGAGCTCCTCGGGTATGGCGGCGCAGTTCACCGCCACCAGGGGCTGGTGGGCGCGGCGGCTCTGGGCGTGCAGCAGGCGCGCGGCGATCTCCTTGCCCGTGCCGCTCTCTCCGGTGATGAGCACCCAGGCGTCCGTGGGGGCAACCTGCCCGATCATCTCCCGAAGCTCGCGCATGGCCGGGCTCTCGCCCGTGAGGCGCACCTCGTCCTCGCCCAGGCTGTGGCGCAGGGCCTGGTTCTCCTGGCGCAGGCGGGCCACCTCCAGGGCCTTCTCCGCCGCCAGCACCACCTTCTCAAGCGAGAGCGGCTTCTCGATGAAGTCGAAGGCCCCGCGCTTGATGGCGCCCACAGCGGTCTCGATGTTGCCGTGGCCCGAGATCATGACCACGGGCAGGTCCGGGCGGCCTTCCTTCACTCGCTCCAGCACCGTGAGCCCGTCCAGGCCCGGCAGCCAGATGTCCAGGAACATGAGGTCAAATGGCTCGCCGCCCTCCAGGGCCTCCAGCCCGGCCTCGCCGGTTTCGGCCTCGGCCACGGCGAAGCCCTCGTCCTCCAGGATGCCCCGGAGGGAAAAACGGATGCCCGCCTCGTCATCCACCAGCAGCACGCGGCCCTTGGGCGCCATCATTCCTCCCCCACGGGCATGGGCTTTTGCCCCATGGCGCGCACGCCGCCCCGGCGCTCGCCTGCGCCCTCCGGGGGCGCGCCGTTCTGGCAGGTCTCCTCAAAGCTGAAGCCCCCGCCGTTCATGAGTTCCAGGCAGGCGTCCACGGCGTCGGCGTCGTAGCGCCTGCCCCGGCCATCGGAAATTTCCGACAGCGCGGCGGAGAGCCCCAGGCTGGCGCGGTAGGGCCGGTGCGAGCTCATGGCCTCCACCACGTCGGCCACGGAGAGGATGCGCGCCTCGCGGCAGATGTCCGGCCCCTTGAGCCCGCCGGGGTAGCCGGAGCCGTCCATGCGCTCGTGGTGCTCCATCACCGCGCGGGCCACGGGCCAGGGAAAGGCCACCTCGCGCAATATCTCGTAGCCCACCTCGCTGTGGGTCTTCATGATGCCCATCTCCATGTGCGAAAGCCGCGTGGGCTTGGAAAGAATCTCGGCGGGCACGTAGATCTTGCCGATGTCGTGCAGGATGCCCGCCACCTCCAGGCCCTCCATGGCGTCGGACTCCAGGCCCATCTGCCGGCCGATGGCGCAGGCCAGCTTGGCCACGCGCTGCTGGTGCCCGGCGGTGTACGGGTCGCGCTTCTCGGCCATGCTGGAGAGCGCCCGCACGGTTTGCCGGAAGGTGGTGCGCAGGGTCTCCATGCCCGCGCGCAGCTCGGCCTCGGCCTGTTTCTTCAGGCTCACGTTGCGCAGCACCATCACCCGGCCCCGGAACTGGCCCTGGGGCCCGAAGACGGGCGAGACGGACACGGCCACAGGCACCTCCTGGCCCGAGGGCGAAACCAGGAGCATGTCGTCGCACAGCGGGTTGGGGCCGATGGGCGAGCAGATCTCCTCCAGCCCGGCCACGGGCAGGCGCGTGGCTCCCTCCAGGATGGAGAACAGCGACAGGGCGTCCACCCCTTGCGCGGCCTGCTGCGTCACCCCCAGCAGGCTCTGGGCCGCCGGGTTCAGGTAGGTCACGCGGCCGTCCTGGTCCGTGGTCAGCACGGCCTCGGCCAGGTTGCCCAGGGTGGTGGAGAGCAGCCGCTCCTTGGCCTGCAGCTCGCTCTCGGCCTGGTGCTTGAACAGCGCCAGCTCGATGGTGAGCGCCAACTCGTGGTCGGCGAAGGGCTTGGTCAGGTAGCCCAGGGGGCGGGTGAGCTTGGCGCGTTCCAGGGTGCGGGGGTCGGCGTAGGCCGTCAGGTACACGATGGGCACGTTCAGGCGCTCGTGCAGCTCCCGCGCGGTGTCGATGCCGTCCATGACGCTGCCCTCGAGCATCACGTCCATGAGCACCAGGTCCGGGCGCGCGCCCTGGGCCAGCTCCAGCGCCTGCCTGCCGGTGGTGGCGTGGCCGACCACCTGGTAGCCCAGCCGCTTCAGCCTGGACTGGATATCCAGGGCCACGATGGTCTCGTCTTCCACGACGAGTATGCGTCCCTTGCTCATGCGCTCCTCATGCCGAAAGCTCCCTACAGCCCGCGCAGGATGTCGGCCAGGGCCCCTTCCAGGCCGGCGTGCCGGAAGCGGTAGCCCGCCGCAAGCAGCCGCGCGGGGACGGCCCGCGCGCCGGAAAGCAGCACCTCCTGGGCCATTTGGCCCAAGATGAGCTTTAGCGCAAGCCCCGGCGTGGGCAGAAAGGCCGGTCGGCCCAGGGCCCGGCCCAGGGCGCGCGCAAACCCGCGCGAGTCCGCGCCCTCGGGCGCGGCCAGATTGTACGGCCCGGCGCAGGCCGCGTTCTCCAGCAGAAAATGGATCGCCCCGGCCTCGTCCTCGATGTGGATCCACGGCACGGCCTGCCGCCCGGAGCCCAGCGGCCCGCCCAGGCCCAGGCGGAAGATCGGCAGCAGCTTCGCAAGCGCCCCGCCAGGGCCCAGCACCATGGCAGAGCGCACCACGCAGCGGCGAACGCCCAGGTCCTCGGCCCCCCGGGTGGAGTCCTCCCAGCGCCGGGCCACATCCGCCAGGAAGCCCTGGCCCGGCGGCTCGTCCTCGGTGATCTCCTCCGGCCCGCGCGCGCCGTAGTAGCCCACGGCGGAGGCCTGGACGAGCGCCTCCGGCAGCCCGCGCCCGGCCTCCCCGGCGCGCCGCAGCGCGTCCATCACCGCCACGCCCGCGTCCAGCCTGCTGTGCAGGATGGCCTGCTTCTTGGCCTCGGTCCAGCGCGCGTCGCCGATGTTCTCGCCCGCCAGGTTCACGATGGCCGAGCCGGGACCGAGCAGATGCGCCCAGCCTTCGCCGGTCTTGCCGTCGAAGGGCACGCCCACGGCGCCTGGGGCCACGCGGCCCAGGCTCGCCGCGACCTTCTCCGGCCTGCGCGAGGGAACGACGACCTCGTGGCCAGCCTGCGCCAGCCGCGCCGCCAGCGCCCGCCCGATGAAGCCCGTGCCGCCAAGGATGAGGATACGCATACAGCCCTTCTAGCCTCAAATATCGGCGGGGGCAAGGGAAGGGGGGCGGGGCGGGGACGCGAATACGCGCAGCCGATACGGAGGCATTGAAACCCTGTGGCGGGTGGTGTAGCGGTGGAGGGGAGTCTTGGCGCATCCGGCCCAGGGAATGGAACTGCGGGGAGCAGGTGCTGGAGGAAGTAAAGGGGACGGTGTTTGCGGGGAAGGAAGTGCATATGTTGCGGGATGTGGCGGAGAGTAATATAGCTGCCAATCCTGAGGCACGAGCTAAAGCGACAACATAAAAACAGAAGTTATTGCAAATCGCATATTAGCATTTCTGCGCTTGCATGATACGCTTCAGGGTATCTGAAGGCGCGCAGGGAAGACTGTTGTCGTTGTATATGCCAGTATATGCGCAAAAGTATGAACGGAGGCCGTACGCAGTGATAACAAAAAGATACACAAAGACTATTATTGCAATTGCAATGTGCATTATAGCAACAATATCTAATGCGAATGCTGAAAGCATCTGCATTGACACATTCGCAAACGCAACGGTCGAAGATAACATCAACCGTGTCAACCCAAAAGTTGTTGACGAGTCTACTATAGTAGATGCAGTTTTAGGAAGCGAAACAACAGCAGTTGTATTGTTTTCATCATTAAAGCAGGAAAGCACATATTACAGTGCAATATTTGTCACGCTTAAATACTTATATCCAAACGCAAAATTCTTCTATTACAGGGTGCTTGATGGGCTAAATGAAAACAAGTCAAATGACACTGTAAAAATTAATAACAAGCTTAACTCACTTCCTGCGATAATGGTGTCACCTCGCAAAGGGTCAAAACGTGGGCCTACTGTTGTATTATCTGCAAGCATAGATAGTAGGCAAAGTCTTGATGCGTTCCTTATTTTATTTGTACATACAATTAGCTCTCAAATTGCCATTATAAATGCGGAGTGATTACGGCAAGCGACACAATGCGTGCTTGTGTCAAAGATATTATTATGAATTGTTTTGAAATTACATGATAAGACGATGACAGCAGGATCACTATTTTAGGTTCAATTCCATTAGGCCTTGGCGTTACAGTTTCTGGGCTACTACCATTATACAAGAAAACGATAGTGACCTGCCCCCAAAAGTTGTACCACCTATTGTGTTAGTCCATGTTCCCCTCTTGGCACAAGGGGAGGCCCCCAGGGGGAGCACCCTGCCCCGAGGGGCAGGGGGGCGACCGGCGCTGGCGGACGTTGCCCCCCCGCCAGCACCTCCCCCCTCCCCCCCATTAGACAGCCGCGCAATAATGCCGTACAAGGCTCTCGCCCGCTTGGGCCATCATCGCCTCAGCCGGGACGCCAGGCGTCTCGACTCGCGGACAAGGACCTATGACCGAGACCAAGTACATCAGAAATTTCAGCATCATAGCGCACATCGACCACGGCAAGTCGACCCTGGCCGACCGCATCCTGGAACTTACCGGCGTGGTTTCCGCCCGTGAGCAGAAGGCCCAGTACCTGGACAAGATGGACCTGGAGCGCGAGCGCGGCATCACCATCAAGGCCCAGACCGTGCGCATCCCCTACACGGCCAAGGACGGCAACAAGTACGTCCTGAACCTCATCGACACCCCCGGCCACGTGGACTTCTCCTACGAGGTCTCCCGCTCGCTGGCCGCGTGCGAGGGCGCGCTCCTGGTGGTGGACGCCTCCCAGGGCGTGGAGGCCCAGACCCTGGCCAACGTGTACCTGGCGCTGGACCACGACCTCGAGGTCATCCCGGTGCTGAACAAGATCGACCTGCCCAGCGCCGAGCCCGACCGCGTCTCCCGCGAGATCGAGGAGGTCATCGGCCTGGACTGCACCGACCCGGCCCTTGTGAGCGCCAAGAGCGGGCTGGGCGTGCCGGATTTGATCGAGCGCATCATCACGCACCTGCCGCCGCCAAAGGGCGACGCCGACGCGCCGCTCAAGGCGCTCATCTTCGACTCCTGGTACGACACGTACCTGGGCGTCATCGTGCTGTTCCGCGTGCTGGAGGGCACCCTGAAGAAGGGCGAGAGGATCCGCATCTTCTCCTCCGGCAAGGAGTTCGAGGTCATGAAGCTGGGCGTGTTCAGCCCGGAGAGCGTGGAGATGCCCGACTTCGGCCCCGGCGAGGTCGGTTTCCTCTGCGCCAACATGAAGGAGCTCTCCGACGCGCCCGTGGGCGACACCATCACCAAGGCCGACAACCCCACCAAGACGCCGTTCCCGGGCTTCAAGAAGGTCAAGCCCATGGTCTTCTCCGGCCTGTATCCGGTGGAGCCCAACGAGTACGAGATGCTCAAGGTGGCGCTGGAGAAGCTGCAGTTGAACGACGCGGCCTTCAGCTTCGAGCCGGAGACCTCCAAGGCGCTGGGCTTCGGCTTCCGCTGCGGCTTCCTTGGCCTGCTGCACATCGAGATCATCCAGGAGCGGCTGGAGCGCGAGTTCCAGGCCCGGCTCATCACCACCGCGCCCTCGGTCATCTACAAGGTGCTGACCACGGACGGCCGGGAGCTCTCCATCGACAACCCGAGCCTGCTGCCCGACCCCAGCCACATCGCCGAGCTGCACGAGCCCTACGCCCGCGTGGAGATCCACGTGCCCAACGACTTCGTGGGCAACGTGCTGGGCCTGTGCGAGGAGAAGCGCGGCATCCAGAAGGACATGAAGTACCTGACCACCTCCCGCGTGGTGGTGACCTACGAGATGCCCTTCGCCGAGATCATGTTCGACTTCTTCGACAAGCTCAAAAGCACCACCAAGGGCTACGCGTCCCTGGACTACGAGATCATCGACTACCGCCAGAGCGACCTGGTGCGCCTGGACATCCTCATCAACACCGAGGCCGTGGACGCCTTCTCGGTCATCGTGCACCGCGACAGCGCCTACCGCTTCGGCCGCAGCCTGGCCGTGAAGCTCAAGAAGAGCATCCCCCGCCAGATGTTCGAGGTGGTCATCCAGGCGGCCATCGGCAACAAGATCATCGCCAAGGAGCGCGTGGCGCCCTTCCGCAAGGACGTCATCGCCAAGTGCTACGGCGGCGACATCACCCGCAAGCGCAAGCTGTTGGAGAAGCAGAAGGAAGGCAAGCGCCGCATGCGCCGCATGGGCAACGTGGAGATCCCGCAGGAAGCCTTCCTGGCCGTGCTCAAGGCCGGCGACGACGAATAGCACCATCCCCGGCGCGCGCGCCGGGAGCTTCAAGGACGCTCAATGAATCCCAGATGGCTCAAGACGCTCAAGGAATACGTGGAGGCCCTGCTGGTGGCCGCCGTGCTGGCGCTCATCATCCGCGCCTTCGTGGTGCAGGCCTTCAAGATCCCCACCGGCTCCATGCTGGAGACCCTGCAGATCGGCGACCAGCTGCTCGTCAGCAAGTTCCACTACGGCGTGAAGCTGCCCTTCACCGACAAGGTGCTCATCCCCGTGAGCGAGCCCGCCCGGGGCGACATCATCGTCTTCGAGTACCCCTACGACGAGAAGCTCGACGCCATGCGCCCGAACATGAAGGACGTGGACTTCGTCAAGCGCATCGTGGGCCTGCCCGGAGACACCGTGGAGATCCGCGCCAAGGAGGTCTTCGTCAACGGCGAGAAGCTCAATGCCCCCTGGGCCCAGCACACCCGCGAGGATGTGGTGCCCAACCCCATGGGCGGCCACCCCGAGGTGTCCTTCGACCCGGTGATGTACTTCGACCACTGCGAGGACGCCACGCTCTATTGCAGCGCCAAGCGCGACTGGATGCCCAAGTTCACCGTGCCCGCCGGGCAGTACTTCGTCATGGGCGACAACCGCGACGAGTCCTTCGACTCCCGGTTCTGGGGCTTCGTCAAGCGCGACAGCATCAAGGGCAAGGCCATGGTCATCTACTGGTCCTGGACCGGCCCGTCCAACATCCGCTGGGAGCGGCTGGGCAAGCTGCTACACTAGCGCGGCCCCGACGCAACGCACAAGCGGCCCCGCTCCGGCACCCCCCGGGGCGGGGCTTTTTGTCGGCCCGGCGGCTGGACTTGCGGCTTTGGTTGGGGCATCAGGGGACTCATGAGAGTCCTTTCTGCCGCCCTCGCCCTGCTGGCGCTGCTGGCGCTGTGCGCCGCGCCCGACCGCGCCCAGGCCCAGGCCGGGCCGGGCGTCAAGCGCGGGCTGGTGATCCTGGCGGCCTTCCCGGACGTCCGTCCGGACGTTGACCGCGAGACGGTGGTCCAGCGCTTCTCCGTGTTGCTGGACCGCTACGTGCGCAGCGCTTCCGACGGAACGGCCTCGCTTTCCGTGGATGTGACCACCGACTGGTTGGCACTGCCCCGACCCGTGGCCGACTACCGCATCTCGCCGCGCAACCTGGAGGTGGACCGGGGCCGGGTCATGCGGCTCATCGACGACGCCCTGGCCCTGGCGGAGCGCACGGCGGACCTTGCCTCCTACGATTTCATAGCCCTGCAGCTGGGCGCGAAACTGAACGAATACGGCATGGTGGGCCTGTGCGGCTATCCGGGCATGCTGGGCTTCAGCAGCGATGGAGACTTCACCACCCGTGGCGGCAGGCGCGTGCGCGGGGTGGCCATCTTCACCACCCAGGCCCACCTGGGCACCCTGTTCCACGATGTGGCCCACATCCTGGGCGGTGTGCGTGGCGGCAAACGGCAGGCGCCCTGCCTGTACGACCACGACCTGCAGGCCCGGCCCGGTCCGTTGCGGGAAGTGTTCGTCGACTCCCTCGTGAACATGGGCTTCTGGGACCCCATGTCCTGCCATTTCTCCAGGCGCGACCTGCCGCCTCCGGGCCTGTCCTCCTGGACGCGCCTGCGCCTGGGCTGGCTCGATCCCGCGCGGGTGCGCACCGTGGCCCCAGGCGAGCGCGCCGAGGTGCTCCTGGGCCCCCTGGCCGACCCCGAGTCGCCAGTCGTCGCCATCCGCGTCCCGCTCTCGGCCACGGAGTACTACCTCATCGAGAACCGCCAGCCCGTGGGCAACGACCAGTACCTGCCGGGCAGCGGGGTGCTCATCCTGCGCGCCGACGACTCCGTGGCCGAGTGCCGCCACGGGCGCTCGCCGGTGAAGCTGGTGGACGCCGACCCCTCGCGGCCCAGGCTCACTGGCGCGGCCTTCACCCCTGGCGGGCGCAACGAGTATGTTGACCGCCAGAGCGGGGTGCGGGTGCGCGTGGTGGAAACGGTCGGTCCGGTTGCGCGGGTGGTGGTGGACCGGCCCTGATCGGCCCTGGCTGGTCCTGCAGGGCCTGCCCCCTGGACAAAATCCAGCCCCTGGTGCAATCTGTATCGATGAATGCTAGCGCCTCCCCCCGCTCCCGTTCCGCGTCCGCGCGCCGGAGCCTCCCATGATCGCCAAGGTACGCACCGCCGCCCTGCTGGGCATAGAAGCCCACCTCGTGGACCTGGAGGTGGACCTGGCGCGCTCCGGCCTGCCCGCCTTCACCCTGGTGGGCCTGGCCGAGGGCGCGGTGCGCGAGGCCAAGGAGCGCGTGCTCTCGGCCCTCAAGAACGCGGGCTTCAAGCTGCCGCCCTCGCGCATCACCGTGAACCTGGCCCCGGCGGACCTGCGCAAGGAGGGCAGCGCCTACGACCTGCCCCTGGCCCTGTGCCTGCTGGCCGCCAGCGAGACGCTTGAGGCCAGCCAGTTGGACGGCTGGTTCCTGGCCGGGGAGCTCTCGCTGGACGGCGCGCTCAAGCCCGTGCCCGGCGTGCTGCCCCTGGCCATCCTGGCGCGGCAGTGCGGGGCCAGGGGGCTCATCGTGCCCCAGGCCAACGCGGGCGAGGCCGCCGTGGTGCGGGACCTGGCCGTGTACCCCGCCGCCAGCCTGGCCCAGGCCGTGCGGCTGGTCACCGGGGAGGAGGCCATGGAGCCCGCCACGGTGGACGTGGAGGCCATCTGGGCCGAGCAGGCGGCCAGGGCCGGGGACTTCGCCGAGGTGAAGGGCCAGGACCACGCCAAGCGCGCCATCGAGATCGCCGCCGCGGGCGGCCACAATCTGCTTTTCGTGGGCCCGCCCGGCAGCGGCAAGACCATGCTCTCCCAGCGCATCCCCACGGTTTTGCCGCCGCTCACCTTCGACGAGGCCCTGGAGGTGACCAAGATCTATTCCGTGGCCGGGATGCTGGGCCGCGAGGCCCCGCTGGTGGTGGAGCGGCCCTTCCGCAGCCCGCACCACACCATCTCCGACGCGGGGCTCATAGGCGGGGGCGTCACCCCCCGGCCCGGCGAGGTCTCCCTGGCGCACCGGGGCGTGCTCTTCCTCGACGAGCTGCCGGAGTTCAAGAAGCATGTGCTGGAGGTGCTGCGCCAGCCCCTGGAGGACGGCAGCGTGACCATCTCGCGCGCGGCCATGGCGCTGACCTATCCGGCGGACCTGATGCTGGTGGCGGCCATGAACCCCTGCCCCTGCGGCTACCTGACGGACGACCGCCACGTGTGCGCCTGCTCGCCGCGCGCCGTGCACCAGTACCGCGCGCGCATCTCCGGCCCGCTCATGGACCGCATCGACCTGCAGGTGGAGGTGCCCGCCGTGCCCTACGAGGACCTGAAGGCCCCGCGCGGCGCGCGTGACTCGGCCAGCATGCGCGGGAACATCATGCGCGTGCGCAAGGTGCAGGCCGAGCGCTACGCCGGGGAGCGCCCCGGCCAGGGCATCAGGCTCAACAGCGAGCTGTCGGGCTCGCTTTTGGAGCGCTGGTGCGCCGTGGGCGAGGCGGAGCAGAAGTTCCTGGAGCTGGCCGTGAGCCGCCTGGGGCTCTCGGCCCGGGCCTACACGCGCGTGCTGCGCATCGCCCGCACCATAGCCGACCTGGAGGGCGCCGAGCGCCTGGACGCCGGGCACCTGGCCGAGGCCATCAACTTCCGGACCATGGATAGGGTGGTGCAGGGGTAGGGGACTCTCTGGGGAGGCCGGAGCCCTACTTGGCGGGAGCCGGGGCGGGCTCGGGGACGACCGTGGCCGGGGCCGTGGCGTTGCCCTCGCCCGGCGCCTTCATGGCCTTGAACTCCTCTTCCAGAATCTTCGGGATGGGCCGGTTCCAGAAGGTCTCCTTGGCCTGCTCCTTGGCGTCCAGCTTGGGCGGGCAGCTCTTGGCCGGGCCCTTGGCCGGGCACTCCGGGTTGGAGTAGCTCACAGCCAGGCACTTGCCGCTGGAATCCGGCTCGTAGTGGAACACCCGGCGCATGGCCCGCCAGGTGCGGTCCTGCAGGATGACCTGGCCGTCGCCCAGCACGGCGCACAGGTACTCGGAGTTCTTGGAGGCGTAGAACACGCTCAGGATGTACACGCTCTCCTCCAGCTTGCCCACGTAATTGAGCTCGTTGGCCTTCTTGCACAGCATGCGCGCCAGCACCTGCTTGCACAGGTTCAGCTGCAGGTCGTCGCCTGCGGCCCGGGCCGGGGCGGCGGGAAGGAGCACGGCGGAAAGCAGCAGGCACAGGCCCAGCAGGGCGGCCAGGGTGGTCGACTGGGCCTTACGCATCGCAATCCCCCAAGAGTGAGCTCTGGAAGCCCTCGGCTATGTTGGTCTCGCAGTGCTGGCGGCAGCCCGCGCACTGCCAGCTGCCGGGCTTGTGGTACCAGCGGGCCTTGTGCGCGGTCTCGCACTGGAAGTATTCGTACACGGTGCGGTCCACGCTGCCGGTGTAGGGCCGGTAGCCCTGCTGCTTCAGGTGGTCGAGAAAGCGCATGGGGGCGACTCTAGCCTCTTGGCCGGAAAATGCAACGGGGCTCCGGGCCTCAGCGCCCGGGGAGCAACTCCGCCACCAAGCCGTCCAGCGCGGCGATCTGGTGGGCCAGGCTGTGCCGCGTGCCGATGAAGGAGCGCAGGGCGCGCGGGTCCGGCGCGGGGCCGAGGAGGAGCCCGGCGGCCTCGTCCACGGTGTGGAAGATCCTCTCGCGCGGGAACAGCGCCGCCGCGCCCGGAAAGTGGTGGATCACCGGGGCCACGCCCCGGGCCATGGCCTCGGCGATGTTGTAGCCGA
>CAZCYB010000022.1:0-3886 GCA_964502805.1 uncultured Desulfocurvus sp. | reverse complement strand
GCGGCGCGCCCTCACCGCGTCGAGGATCGCTCGCGCGACCTGCTCCGGCTCGGCGATGTTGTGGCCGAAGCTTTCGCGCATGCTGCAGGAGATGAGCGCGTCCTTGTCCTCCAGGAAGGCCGGGATGTCCGCCACCTGGCCGTGGAACACCACGCGCTCCGCCAGGCCCAGCTGGCGCACCAGGTGGTGCAGGTACACGGCCAGCTCGGTCTGCTCCAGCTCGCCGCCCTCGTACTGCCCGGCCAGGTGCAGGGTGAGCGTCGCGTCGCGCTCGGCGGCTTTGGCGAAGCACTGCAGCACCAGGGGCAGGTTCTTGGTGTGCCGGAGCGCCCCCACGAAGGCGACCCTGCCGGTGCGCGCCGGGTTCTTGCGCAGGGTGTAGCGGGCCAGGTCCACGCCGTTGGGCACCACGGCCACGCGCACCAGCCCGGGCAGGTCCGGCGTGCCCAGCTTCAGGATCTCCGTGACGTGCGGCGCCACCACCATCAGCGCGTCCACGCGCTCCCACTCCACCAGGGCGGGCAGGCTGGTGTAGGCCTCGAAGCTGTGCAGCCGCAGGACGAGCTTGCCCTTCCTGGGCAGGATGGAGGCGGCGATGGCCGCGTCCTGCACCCATTCCACCCAGGTCAGGTCGGCCTGCTCCAGGGTCCGGCCCAGGGCCTCGCGGTCCCCTTCCCCGCGCCAGTCCAGGCGCGAGAACCCGCCGAAGCGCTCCGTGGCCCAGGTCAGGACCGGGTCCAGGAACTTGGCGTTGCCGCCCTGCACCACAAAGGCGATTTGCTTTTGCATCAAAACCGCATACAGCAAGCTTCAGGGAAAGAGAATCCCCCCGCGCAACGACCATGCCACGACCGCGCCAAGGCACAGACACCGGGCACCTACACCCGCAGGAGGCCGCCATGACCGCGCCGCGCATCAGCCTGTGCACCTACACCTACAACGACGCCCTCTTCGTCCACGACCTCTTGCGCACCATCCCCACCTGGGTGGTGCAGCCCGACGAGATCGTGGTGGTGGACGACGGCTCGCGTGTGCCCTTCGCCTTCGAGCGCGAGGCCGGGAACCAGCGCGTTGTGCGCCTGGACTCGAACCAGGGCATCACCAGGGCCAAGGGCGCGGGGCTTTCCGCCGCGCGCGGCGAACTCATCTTCAGCATGGACTGCGACACGCGCATCGCCCCGGACTGGCTGGCCGTGAACCTGCCCAACCTGGCCCGCACCGACCTGGGCCGCCCCGTGGGCCTGGTGGGCGGGGCCCTGGTGTACACCTCCGGCGAGGACCTGGTCTCCCGCTACCTGCGCCTGTACGGCGACAACCACAACATGCACCACATCGGCCCGGTGGAGTTCATCCCGGGCAACGCCTTCCTGCTCCGGCGGTCCACCTGGGAGGAGGTGGGCGGCTTCTCCGCCTACCTCGAGACCAACTGCCAGGACCACTACCTGTGCAACCTGCTGCTCCAGCGCGGGTACGCCCTGTTCTCCGACGCCCGGGCCAAGGCCTGGCAGGTGCGCAAGATCCGCCGCACCACCCTGTGCAAGCGCGTGTGGAAGTGGTGCCACCGCGCCGTGAAGGGCCAGATGCTCGGCGGCGGGCGCCTGGTGCCCTACCTCTTCGAGGTGGCCGTGAAGCCCATGCTGGAGCGCTTCGAGACCAGCATCGAGCGCGGGGAGCCGCTGTTCCTGTACATCGACCTCTTGTACATGGCCCACACCGTGCTGGACTGCCTGGACCACGCCGTGGACACCGGCCTGGCCGCGGACAGCCTGCGCGCGGGCTTCCGCCGCCGCCTGGCCCTGCTGTTCGAGGGCTTCCCGCGCCTGTGGGAGCGCCTGCGCACCGACCTGGGCGTCATCGGCCACAGCGTGCTCATGCCCGCCTCGGGCGACGAGCAGGCCTGGGAGGACTTCTTCCTGTTCTCCGACATGCTGCGCAACAGCGGGCTGTTCCAGTGGATGGAGCGCGAAGGCGTGCGCCAGCTGGCGCTGGAGGACCGGGCCGAGACCTACCACTTCTCGTCCTATGCCCAGGCCACCTTCGGCATGGCGCCGGGAACCTAGGCCCCGGGCGCCGGAAAGGGCGGAGCACGCTTTTTCCGGCCCGCCCCTTGATTTTTTTGGCAAACAGGCCGAAAGGTGGGTGTCCGCGCCCCCTACGCACCGTGGAACCCCAGGGAGGCCCATGTGGCAGTGACCCCTTCCAGCGTGTTGCAGACAGGCACCCGGCCCGACTGGCCCGCGCGCCTGGACGCCTACCTCGCCGCCCTGCGCCCGCTCAAGGAGCGCGGCGCCATGCGCGAGGTGCTGGAGCGCGAGCTGCTGCTCACCTTCATCGGCGTCAACAGCGGGGGCATCAGCGAATATCCCCTGCTGGAAACCCAGCAGCAGAGCATCGTCAACACCCTCTGCCGCCGCTCCGACCACCCGGCGGACGCCTTCCTGCGCAAGCTGGCGGCCAACTTCCCCCTGCTCCTGAACCGCCTGGACAAGGAACTGGCCGGCACGGACCAGGCCGCCCTGGAGCAGACCACCGCCCAGGCCCGCAACACCGAGTCCCTGCTCATGAAAAGTGTGCAGGGCATGGTCTTCGCCATGGGCCTCACCACCGACAACTTCGAGGAGCTCATCATGCGCCACTTCGGCGCTCCGGGGCTCTCGCAGTTCGGCGAGATCATCAAGACCCACGAGTTCGACCAGAACTTCTGGCGCGAGTTCGTGGAGCGCTTCATCGCCAGCCACGTGGAGGAGGGCTACGCCCACCTCACCGCCTCGGGCAGGTTCGCCCTGTCCAAGGAAGGCCAGCAGGTGCTGGTGCGCTTCCTGTTCGACGACGTGCTCTCCACCCTGCACGACTCGCCCGGGAACATCGACAAGACCCGCGTGCAGACCGCCTTCGAGGCCGCCAGCGCGGAGGAGCCCGAACGCCAGGCCGTGCGCAAGGTGGTGCAGGCCTGCCTGCTCAAGGGCCTGGGATTTTTGCCCGGAGACCTGCTGCTCGAATACCTGGAAAGCGTGGCCCTCATCGTGTGCATGGACCCCGTGGCTGCGGAACTGCACGCCGCCATGCAGGCCCGCGCCGCGGGCCAGGCCCCGCCGCCCGACGAGAAGCGGCCCCTGCCCTTCCTCATGGAGCAGGCCGTGGCCCTGGCCCTGGGCGCCATGCTCGTGCTCGGGCAGTCGCGCGAGAATTTTCTCTCCGCCCTGGCGGCCCTGCGCTCCGACGAGATCGAGGCCGTGCGCGCCCTGGCGCAGGGCCTGTCCATCGAGTCCCTGGAGCGCGTGCTGTTCTTCCTGCTGGAAAGCGCCTTCGTGCGGCTGCTGCGCGAAAAGGCCCGCGACGAGGGCGCCAAGGTCACGGTGAAGACCGCCCTTTCCAAGCGCACCCCCGTGCCCGCCGTGGACGCCCTGGCCAGCCGGGGCATGACGCGCATCCGCAAAAGCCAGATCTGGGTGCAGGACCCCACGCGCGGCGACATGCTCCTGTTCAAGACCCGCAGCGCCCAGCAGCTGGTCTCGCTCCTGGGCGTGCTGCAGCTGGAGGAGCCCCTGGCCAACGTCGTGCGCGCCCTGTGGGAACGCGCGCCCCTGCGCCGCGACTTCCTCGTGGTCATCGACCTGGCCCAGGTGGCCCGCACCACCCAGAACGTCAAGGGCAAGCTTTCGGAAATACTGGGCAAGTTCGGCTTGCTCGGCCAGCAGCCCGCCGCCCCCGTGCCGCCCGGCGCGATGCAGGAGGAAAGAGTGGAGGGAGGGAGGGGATGTGAATCGGGGGAGGGCGGGGGAACTCTTTGGAAAGAGTTCCCCCGCCCTCCCCCGAACCCCCACCCACCCCCTCAGAAACTTTTGTTGGGGGCCGGGAGCGATTCAAAAGGGCCGACCGACCCCAA
>CAZCYB010000021.1:0-48769 GCA_964502805.1 uncultured Desulfocurvus sp. | reverse complement strand
GTGGTGGCCGACGAGGTGCGCAAGCTGGCCGAAAAGACCATGACCGCCACCAAGGAGGTGGGCGAGACCATCCGGGGCATCCAGGACGTGTCGCAGCAGAACATCCAGGGCATGGACGAGGCGGGCCGGGCCATCGCCGAGAGCACGGACCTGGTGCGCCAGTCCGGCCAAGCCCTGGACGAGATCGTGCGCATGAGCGAGGCCACGGCCCTGCAGGTGTCCAGCATCGCCACCGCGGCGGAGGAGCAGTCCGCCGCCAGCGAGGAGATCAACCAGGCCGTGGAGCAGATCAACGCCATCGCCACGGAGACCGCCCAGAGCATGCAGGAGACCACCATCGCCATCCGCGAGATGGCCGACCAGGCCGACAAGCTGCGCGTGCTGGTGGCGGACCTGAAGCGCGAGGGCGGCGCCTAGGCCCCGGCAGACAGCTGAAAATCGCGGGGGGTTCCGGCGCATGCGCCGGAACCCCCCGCGTCGTTTCCAGCACCGGCAGTTGCCCGATGCCCTTGAACCGGGCGAAGCCCGCCCGCGTCGTTTCCAGCATCAGGCCCCGACCCGATGCCCCTGAACCGGGCGAAGCCCAGTCGAATTGCTTCCAGAGCCGGGCCTCTGCCCAATACCCCCTGAAACGGGCGAAGCCCGCGCGCTAGGGCAATACGCCCAGGGCCCGCCAGAGCACCGGGGCCATGGCGGCCAGGCTGAAGCGCTCCACGCAGGTCCTGCGCGCGGCCTCGGCCATGCTCCGGCGCAGCTCCGGGTCGTCGGCCAGGCGCAGCACGGCCTCGGCCCACTGGCCGGGCCGCTCCACCAGGAACCCGTCCACCCCGTGGGCCAGGATCTCGCGGTTGAAGCCCACGGCGCTGGCCACGGGCACGGCCCCGCAGGCCATGTACTGCAGGATCTTGAACCCGCACTTGCCCCGGGTGAACTCGTCGTCGGTGAGCGGCATGAGCCCGCACTCGAAGCCGCGCAGCTGGTCCACCTCGCGCTCGGCGCTCCAGGGCTCGTAGCGCACCATGTCCTCATGCTCCCCGTGGTAGGGCTTGTCCGAGACCACGCGCACCTCCAGGCGCTCGCGGTGCGGGGCCAGCTCGCGCAGCACGTCGGGCAAAAACCACAGGTTGCCCGAGGTGCCCATCCAGCCCACGCGCAGGGGCCCCAGGTCCGGGCGCTCCGCCGGGTTGGGGGTGTAGGCGTCGGTGTCCAGCAGGGTGGGCAGGATGGTGATGTTCCTCTGGTGCCCGGCGGCGTGGCCCGCCAGGTAGGCGTTGCCCGCGATGACCAGGTCCACGTGGGCGCAGGTGTGGGCGAAGCGCCGGGCGATCTTGGCCGCCTTGGCCTGCGCGCCGGGCTTGCCCTGGTCCGCCGGGTGCAGGGCCCACAGGGCGTCGTCCACGTCGTAGGCCAGGCGCTCGCAGCGCCTGCGGATGAGCATGAGCTCCCAGGGGGCGAAAAGCTTCTGCTGGATGACCACCACCCGCGCGCGCGGCAGGCTGAGCAGGAAGCCCAGGCGCCGGTGCAGGGCCTTGGGCGCGCGCGTCCAGTCCACGGCCAGCCCCGCCGCCCGGCCATGGGCCACAAAGGGCAGCACCCGGAAGCGCACGCTTGGCAGCGTCTCGCCCGAGGGGGCGATGAACAGCACGTCGAGCATGCCCATTACGCCAGCCCCTTTTCCGCCAGCACCTGGCGCACGAGCTCGTAGTACGGCTCCAGGCCGCAGGGCCGGTCGTCCGGCCAGGTGAAGGGGAGCCGGGAGCCGGAACCGGCCTCCTCGGCGGCCTCCAGAATGAGCCGGGCCAGGGCCTGGTGGTCGCCGGGGTCGGCCAGGACGAAGCGCTCCGGCACGAACACGGCGCTGCCGTTGCGCGCGCTGGAGATGGCGGGCAGGCCGCAGGCCAGGGCCTCCAGCACGGCGTTGGAGCAGGCGTCGTAGTACGTGGGCAGGGCGAAGATGTCGGCGGCGCCGTAGAAGCCGGGCATGTCCGCCACCTTGCCGTGGAAGCGCACGCGCTCCTCCACGCCCAGGCCGCGCGCCAGGGCCAGCCACTGCTCCGGCCCGCGCCCCCCGGCCACGGCCAGGCGGAAGCGCGGCGGCAGGTGCGCCAGGGCGCGGATGAGCGTGCCCACGCCCTTGAGGGCGAAATTCGTGCCCGCGGTGCAGACCACCACGTCCTCCGGGGCGTGCCCCTGCTCCGCCCGCAAAGCCTTTCGCCGGGCGGAATCCGGGGGGGCAAAACGGGAGAGGTCCGGCCGGTTGTACACCACGCTCACCCTGGCCGGGTCCAGGCCGGGGTGGGCCTCCAGCAGCCACCGGCGCACCAGGTCGGAAACGCAGACGATGCGCTGGGCCGGGTTGGCGGGCCGGTCGAACTGCCGGGCCTCCAGCCAATCAATGACCGCGCCCGAGGGCGAAACGGCCCGGCGCATGCGCTTCATGAGCTGCTGCGCGCCATTGCCGTAGGCCGCCTCGGTGAGGGCGTTGAACACGCTCTGCGGGCCGCCGCCCACGCGCAGGATGTCCTGGTTCCAGGTGCGGCCCAGGCCGATGACGAGATCGTAGGACACGCGGGCCAGGCGGTGTTCCACGCCCCGGGCGAACCAGAGGTTCTTGAGCGCGCGGCCCAGGGGCGGGCGGCCCAGGGGGACGACGCGCACCCCGGCGGGCGGCTGGCCCTCGGCCCGGGCGCAGAGGAACTCCACGGCGTGCCCCTGGGCGGCCAGGCCCTCGGCCAGGCGCCAGCCAAAGCCCTCGGCCCCTCCGTAGAGGCCGAGGCGCGGCATGGTGATGGCGATGGTGGCCTGGGGCATGTGCTCTCCGTGGGGCGTTCTGGCGCAGTCTTGAACCAAATGCCGGGCTTTGACAAGCCGCCGGGCCCTGGGGCATAGCGGGATCAGCCCCGCACGCCACGCAAGGAGCCCCATGTTCCCCACGCCCCCCTGGGACCTCGCCCTGTTCACCCTGCTCAACCAGGAGCTGCGCGCCCCCGTGCTGGACGTGGTGCTGCCGCTGTTCTCCTCGCGGGCCCTGCTCTTCGCCATCCTGGCGGTGCTGCTGGTGTGGCGCTGCGCCAAGCTGGGCAAGGGCCAGGCCCTGTACTTCATCCTGCTGGTGCTGTGCATGGGCGCAAGCGACCTGGCCACCAACCAGGTGAAGCACGCCGTGGGCCGCGTGCGGCCCGAGCACTCCGTGGCCGGAACCTACCACCAGCGCTCCGGCGTCTGGGACCGGCTGCCAGCGGACTACCAGCCGGAAAAGGAGCGCGGGCCGTCCTTCCCCTCGGCCCACGCGGCCAACTCCGCCGCCCTGGCGCTCTTGGCCGCCCTGCTCTGGCCCCGGCTGCGCGCATTCACCTGGGCGCTGCCCGCCGTGGTGGGCTGGTCGCGGGTGTACCTGGGCAAGCATTTTCCCACCGACGTGCTGGGCGGCTGGGCCCTGGGCATCCTCGTGGCCCTGCTGTTCTGGCAGGGCTGGAAGGCCGCGAGCAGGCGCTGGTGCCTGCGCTGCCGCCCGGAATAACTCCCTGCCGCTCGCACCCGCCCGAAGCCGCCCAACCGAATTCGTCCAACCGGTTTGGTCCAACCGGCCTGGTTCACCCAGTTTGGTCCAATCCCGGGGCTGGCTCCAAAACGATGGATTTTGTTCCCTGGCAAGGAAGGGGCCCATTGGGGGGCGGGGATAGTACTGACGCGGTACAGCCCCGGCCCCCAATGGGTCCCTGACGCCGCCCAGGGGGCAAAAGGCGCGTTTTGGGGCCAGCCCCCTAGCGCTGCACGCGCCGCTGCATGAGCACGAAGTCGGCCAGCGTGAGCAGGACCATGGCCTTCAGCACCGGCACGATGCGCGGGATGGCGCAGATGTCGTGGCGGCCGCCCACGCTGAGGCTCACGGCCTCGCCCTGGCGGTTGATGCTGCGCTGCTCCTTGGCGATGGAGGGGATGGGCTTCACGTGGGCGCGCAGGATCAAGTCCTGGCCGCTGGAGATGCCGCCCAGGATGCCCCCGGCGTTGTTGCCCGCGTAGCCCTCCGGGGTGATGGGATCGTTGTTGGCGCTGCCCAGGGACCTGGCCGCCGCGCAGCCCGCGCCCACCTCCACGGCCTTCACCGCGCCCACGCCCATGAGCGCGTAGGCCAGGCGCGCGTCCAGCTTGTCGAACACCGGCTCGCCCAGCCCGGCGGGCATGCCCGTGGCGCGGATCTCCACCACGCCGCCCAGGGTGTCGCCCTCGGCCTTCACCTGGCGCACGCGCTCCTCCCAGGCCGCCACGACGTCGGCATCGGCGCTGAAGAAGGGCCGGGCCACCGCGCCGCCGAAGTCCCGCGCCCGGGCCGGAATGCCGCCCAGCTCGATGGCCGCGGCCTGCACGTGGATGCCCTCGGCCTTGAGCAGCTCCTGGGCGATGGCGCCGCCCGCCACGCGGGACACCGTCTCCCGGCCGGAGGAGCGCCCCCCGCCCCGGTAGTCGCGCAGGCCGAACTTGGCCTCGTAGGCCGCGTCGGCGTGGCCGGGCCGGAACACGTCCTTGATCTTGGAGTAGTCGCGGGAGCGCTGGTCCGTGTTCTCGATGAGAAAGCCGATGGGCGTGCCGGTGGTGAGGCCCTCGAACACCCCGGAGAGCAGGCGCACGGCGTCGGGCTCCTGCCGGGCCGTGGCGGCGATGCCGCCCTGGCCGGGCTTGCGGCGGTCCAGCTCGCGCTGGATGAGCTCCTCGGAGAGCGCCAGGCCCGGGGGGCAGCCGTCCACCACCCCGCCCAGGGCAACGCCGTGGGACTCGCCGAAGGTGGTGAGGGTGAACAGGGTGCCGAAGGTGTTGCCGCTCATGGGGTGCATCCTTGTGGGTTAGTTCTGGCCCAACAAATCCAGGCAGGCCTTGGCCGCGGCGGGAAAGTCCGAGCCGCCGGAAAGCTCCAGGGCCGGGAGGCCCGCCAGCACCTCGGCGAAGCGCTCCGGCTCCAGCCGGGCGGTTTTGAGCGCCCCGGGCAGGTAGAACAGGCCGGGCTCTTTGCGCAGGGCCGCCAGCAGGTCCGGGCGCTGGGCCAGGTCCACGCGCTCGGCGCGCATTTCGCCCCCGCCGTGGCTCCAGTTCAGCACCGCCACCCCGGCCAGGGGCGCGGCCAGGGCCATGCGCGTGGCGCCGGGGTCTGCGCGGTCGGGCACGAAGCAGGCGTCCACGTTGGCGTCGAACTTGTGCTCCAGGGCGAAGAGCTCCTGCGTGGAAAGGCCGGAGTAGGCGGCGCGCAGCCCGTCGGGCAGGGCGCAGGCCAGGTAGGGCGCCAGCTCCGGGTTGCCCAGGGCCGTGCCGGGGTTCAGGCGCGGGTGCTTGGGGATGCCGTGGAGCACCGGCCCGCCACCGGTCCCGTCCCCTGCCGGGTCGGCGGGCTCGATGAGCGCCCGGTCGTTGCTCAAAAAGTCGCAGCCGCGCGCCACCAGGTGCAGGGCCAAGGTGGACTTGCCCATGCCCGCGAAGCCGCACAGGGCCAGGCCCCTGGGCTTTCCACCCCCGGGGCAGGACACCCCGGCGGCGTGGGCCAAGAGCCAGCCCTTGGCCACGCGGGTCTCCAGGTACCGGGCGCACAGGAAGTTCACCACCTGGTTGCGGTTGGCCAGGCAAGGCCCCACGGCGATGTTCGGGGCCGGGGCCGGGCCGAAGAAGAAGAGCATGCCCGTGGCCTGCTTGCGCACCACGCGCCCGCCGGAGATGTCCGCGAAGCGCTCCTTGTCCGGGGTCTTGCCCGGGGGCGCGGGCCGGGGGGCAAGGGGCAGGGGCGGCCGGGCCGCCGGGGCCTCCAGCAGCAAAAAGAGATGCTCCCCGCCCGGCGAGGGAGGGACCAGGCCCGCGTCGTCCGAGGCCAGGGGCCCGAAATAGGCGCGCAGGTCCTCCACCAGGGCCTCGGAGTTGCTGCGCAGGCGCAAGCGTGTGTCCTCGAAGCGCAGCAAGAGGCCGAAGCGCGGCGGGAACTGCCCGGCCACGGCCTTGGCCAGGTCCATGAGGCTGGGGCCCCCGGAGGTGGTGGAGGCCGAAGCGGAGTCGGAAGAGGCCGGGGCCTCGCGGGGGGTGAAGGTGACGCGCATCACGCACCCCCGTCCAGGCGCTGGCGGTACTGCTCGATGACCTTGGGCCGGTCCATGCCCGCCAGGGTCAGCTGCTTGCCGATGAGCAGGTCGTCCCAGGCGGGCTGCAGGCCGATCTCGCGCACGGCCTTGCGCTTGCTGCCCGAGGTGGCGGGCAGGGCCTTCTCGCCCATGTGCGTGTCGTCGCCCATGAACACGAGCATGCGGCGGCGGCTCTCGCCCCGCCGGCGGTTCTTCTCGTGCAGCACGGAGATGAGGAACTCCGTGTAGCGCTGGCTCTGCGGGTTCCACACCTCCACGCCGTCCACGTCGTACTCCGCCAGCAGGATGGGCCAGAACTGCTCCGGGTGCGGGATGACCACCCCGCCGCCCAGGGCGCGGGTCTCCTCGATGAACTCCGTGGTGCGGTAGAAATAGGTGAGCGGGAAGTGCTCCTTGACCACGGCCTTGACGCTCTTGAGCAGCACCAGCACGCGGTTGGCCACCGGGTCGCCCAGCACGGGCCGCAGGGCGTCCACCCAGGCGGAGACCAGCTTGTTCTTGAAGGCGCCGGGCGGCACAGAGCCCACGTGCTTGTCCAGCAGGGCCTCCAGCTTGAGGCAGATGGCCCGGGTGAGCGTCACCAGCTCGTCGTCCGCGCCGCTGTCCTTCACCGCCGCGGCCAGCTTGTCCTCGTCGGGCCTGGTCACGCAGTGGAGGAAGTCGAAGAGCTGGGTGGAGCGGTAGGCGTGGGTGTGGGCCAGCATGTTCTTGAGCGAGGTGGCGGAGCGCACCTTCTCGGCCCGGAAGTGCAGCAGAAGCTGGACCTTCTGGTTGAAGCCCTTGGAGTAGCAGTCCACCTCCACCCCGGCGTAGTCGTCCCATTCCATGAGCTCGTTGTGCTGGGTGGGAATGATGAGCTGCTCGCACATGGCCGGGTAGCTGGCCTCGATGCGCTGGCGGATGAGCGGCAGGGGCACGAACTCCGGGTGCCAGTGCACGGCCAGCACCGAGGCCTGGCCCGGCTGCACCACGGCCGGTGTGGCCACGCGCGCCCGCGCGGCCTCGTCCATGTCCACGCTGGTGATGGCGGCGAAGCGGCGCTCGTCGTCCTCGGTGAGGGGGCCGCCCACGGCCTTAAGAAGCTCCGCGGCCGAGGCCGGGGCCTGGCCGCTCGTATGCACGTGCTGCATGCTCTCTCCCAACGGTCCTGCTACTTGAACTGGGCGTGGCAGGCGCTTCTGCGCCGCGCAAGCCGCCCCAAAATCTCCGCCAGGGCCGGAATATCCCGGCGCTGGCAGGCCCCGCGCAGGGCCTGCGCGTCCTCGAAAAACGCCACGTTGGCCTTGGCCATCTCGCGGTCCTCGCCGGGGCTTCCGGCGGCCATGATCTCCGCCCGGCTCAGGAAGGACTCCAGCGTCTCCCCGTCGGGCAGGCTTCCGGCCCCCACGGCCCGCTCCAGGGCCTTGAAATCCGCCTGCAGCCCCTTCTTGAGCTGCCGGTATTTGTCTTTCCTGGCCAGATCCTTCGGGGCGGGGCCCTTCCTGCCAGCATCCTTCGGGGCCGGTTCAGCATGCCTGGCGGCCCCGGCGCGCGTGGGCACCAGCACCTCGTGGGCGCGCTTGGCCTTGAGCGAAATTTCCAGGCCGTCCTTGCCACGCTCGGCCACCAGCACCAGCTTGCGCCAGTCCCCGGCGGGCAGTCCGGCCAGGAGGTCCGGGGCGGCCCCGCCCTCCAGGGCCTGGGCCAGCTGGCGCAGCAGGCCCGGCAGGGCGCGCTCGTCCAGCGCGCGCTTGAGCTTCCAGGAATCGGACACGGCCCCCTCCTTGCGGTGAAGTTGCCGACAGCGCCGCAATGCTACGGAATTCAGCGCCCTCTGGCAACGGGCGTGCCGCTGGCCCCGCCAGCGCTCCTACCAGCGTACCCCTACCAACGCTCAAGGCGGGCCACCACCTCCAGGGCGCGCTCCAGCAGCGCGTCGGGGTGGCCGTCGGCGGGCAGGGCCTCGCGGGCCAGGCCCTCGTACAGCGGGGCGCGCTCGGCCAGCACCTGGCGCACCTCGTCGGCGATGGACGCCCCCGTCAGGCTGGGCCGCTGGGCGTTCTCCGGGTTGCGCATCAGCCGCTCGGCCAGCACCCCGGGTTCGGCCCTCAGGTAGAGCACCAGGCCCTTTTTCAGCACCTCGCGGTTGTCCTCGCGCAGCACGATGCCCCCGCCGCAGGACACCACCTGCCCGCTGAACAGGGCCACGTCGGCCAGCACCTCGGCCTCGGCCTGGCGGAAGGCCTCCCAGCCGCCCTCGGCCACCAGTTCGGCCACGGTCTTGCCCGTGGCCAGGCGGATGCGCCGGTCCGTGTCCACGAAGGGGCGCCTCAGGCGCGCGGCCAGCCTGCGGCCCAGGGTGGTCTTGCCGCAGGCCCGTGGGCCGATGAGATAGATGTTCTCCGCCTTGCGCATGCCGCCTCCTGTTTGCAACGCCGCAAGCTTACGGCAAAACGCGCCGGGATTCAAACGCCCGGCCCCGGTCGGCCCCGCCGCGCCCGCCTCCGGGGCCGAACTTGCGCACCGGGCCAAGAGGGACTAGTATTCCGCCTCCCGGCCCCCGGAAACGGGCGGGCCGAACATTGCTCACCACAAGGAAAAATAATGAAAACAGCCATCTTCGGCTTCTCCGGTTCCGGCAAGTCGGACATGTTCGCCGCCCTGGCGGGCGAAAAGGCCGCCACGGCGGGCAACCGCGCCATGGTCAAGGTGCCCGAGCCGCGCCTGGATCCGCTCATCAAGCTCTTCAAGCCCAAGAAGGTCACGCTCTCGGAGATCGAGTACCTGGACGTGCCCGGCGGCGGCGGCAAGGGCCACGGCCTGGGCGAGAAGGTGCTGAACGACATCCGCCCCTACGACTGCCTGCTCTGCGTGCTGGACGCCCACACCGGCGTCTCCGACCCCAAGCAGCAGCACGGCGCGGTGGAGGCGGACCTGCTGGTGAGCGACCTGGCCGTGGTGGAGAAGCGCCAGGAGCGCATGGCCATCGACAAGAAGAAGAACGCCGCCCTGGTGGAGGCCAAGGAGGAGGAGTGCCTGGCCAAGGCCCGCGCCCTGCTGGAGGCCGAGAAGCCCCTGCGCGTGGACCCGGCCCTGTGCGCCGAGCCGGCCATGCGCGGCTTCCGCTTCCTCTCGGCCAAGCCCATCCTCTACGCCTGGAACGTGGCCGAGAAGGACATGGACAGCTTCCAGATCCCGGCCGACGGCGACGGGCAGATGCACATGGTGGTCTCCGCCCGGCTGGAGCGCGAGCTCGCCGCCATCGAGGACCCCGAGGAGCGGGCCATGTTCCTGGCCGACCTGGGGCTGACCGAAAGCGCCCTGGACAAGGTCATCTCCCGCACCTACAAGCTCCTGGGCCTCATGAGCTTTTTGACCGCCGGCGACAAGGAGGTGCGCTCCTGGCCGGTGCGCGTGGGCGCCACCGCGCCCGAGGCCGCCGGGGTCATCCACACGGACTTCCAGAAGGGCTTCATCCGCGCCGAGGTCATCGGCTACGCGGACTTCCTCAAGGCCGGCGATTTCAAGAAAGCCAAGGAGCTGGGTCTTGCCAGGCTTGAGGGTAAAGATTATCATGTGCAGGACGGAGACATCATAGAGTTCCGCTTCAACGTGTAGCGCGCCGCCGGTCTCCGCCCGGCGCGCCCTCCGCAAGCCAGAGAGGAGCAGCCATGCAGACCGCCGCCCGCACCGCCCAGGCCAGCCCCCCCGAGGCCGCTGAAGCCTCAGACGCCCGGCACGAGGTGTTCATCGACCGTTCCGAGTGCAACGCCTGCAGCGGCTGCTGCGACATGTGCCCGGACATCTTCCAGTGGGACGAGGACGAGGGCCGCCCCTGCCTGAAGCGGCAGTTCGCCACCCACGACGAGGTGCGCGAGGCCATCGCCTTCTGCCCGCGCCGCTGCATCAGCGTGGACGGCTGGACCGAGGAGTTCTACTAGCCCGCGCCGCAACCGAAGCCGCCCGCCGAGCCCCCCAGATACAAAAGCCCCCGGCCCGAAACCTCGGACCGGGGGCTTGTTTCTTTTCTGAGCGCCTACCTGGAGGCTGCGCGCTCGGAGGGCTTCTTGTAGCTCACCGGGCCCTGCTCGTAGCCCACCTGCTTGAGCCACCAGGCCGGGTAGAACACCGGCTGGGCGATGTTGTCCGGGGTGTTGAAGTAGCCGTCGTTGTAGCGGATGTAGAGCTGCTCGGAGAGAGCCCACCAGTCCTTCAGCACGTCGCCCGCCAGGGACTCCGAGCGCCGGGTCAGCAGGGCGCGGGCCCCGGCCTTGTCGCCCCTGTTCCACAGGGCCAGGGCCTGGTCCTCCACCTGCCGCTGGGTGCCGAAGAACCTGGCCTCGTGCCTCTCGCGCACGGCCCGCAGATCCTTGATCATGTAGGAGTACTTGATCTGCACCTGGTTGGCCACGTAGTTGAAGGCCGTCCACATGCTGCCCCGGTCCAGCTTCAGGATGTCGCTGGTCTGGATGGCCTTCGGCAGGCCCGCGACCCCGGCGTGGAAGGGCATGAGCACGGACGTGGCCGGGCGGTCCGGGCCGAACCAGGTCACCCCGCCGATGGCCGGGGGCAGCCAGGAGCGCGACTGGTTCACGAAGGCGTAGATGCAACGGTAGATGTTCAGCGGCCGCTCGAACTCGCCCACCACGTCCGTGAGCTTGCCTTCCTTGTACGACAGGCCCTCGGCCCCGCCCTCGAAGCGCCCGGGGTCGCCGAAGGGCCCGGCGGCCAGGCCCTTGGTCAGGTCGAACTCCGTGCCCTCGTAGTTGTCGCGGTGGATGGCGAAGATGTCCTGCACGGTGAGCTTCTGGTCGGGCTTGATGGCGAAGGGATAGGCCCGGGTGAAGGGCCCCTCCACCCAGGCGGGCGGATTGAGCGAGGGCGCGGCCAGGGACTGCGCCCGCCATACTCGCCGCAGCGAATAGTACGGGTGGTGGTACTCGCCGCCGCCGTACACGCTGGTCCAGTCCAGGGGGCCGTCGGCGGGGTTCCACCAGCCCTTCTTCCGGGCCACCTCGAAAACGTTGGCCGAATGCATCTGGTCCGGGTCGCCGGGGCGCAGCTCGCGGATGCGGAACTGGTTGGCGGCCACGAAGAAGGCGTCGTCGGGCACGCGCTGGGCCACCCACACGCCCCCGGTCCCGTCCTTGTCGTAGGCGCACATCTCCATGACCCAGCCCTCGTTGGCGTCGGCCACCAGCAGGGTCTCGCCCGTGCCGTAGTAGCCGTACTTCTCGATGAGCCCGCCCATGAGCAGGACGGCCTCGCGGGCGGTCTTGCAGCGCTCCAGGGCCACGCGCGAAAGCTCGCTGGAGTAGAAGATGCGCTTGCCCGGCTCGGGCTCCACATCATCCACCCTGGCCTTGTCCGTGCACTCGCCGATGGAGAGCTGGTGCTCGTTCATGATGCCGTAGTTGCCATCGAAGTAGGCATAGGTGTGGGCCACCTGCGGGATGTAGCCCAGGGGCACGCTTTTGGGGTCGCCGGGCCTGCCCTTTCTTGCGGCGGTGTCGTAGGCCGGGGCGCGGCTCCCGTCCACGATGCGGTGGCTCACCGTGGCCCCCCACTGCGGCTTGAAGTCCAGGGAGCAGTGCGAGTAGTACACCGGCCGCATGGCGCCGGGCTTGTGGTCCTTTGCGGGCACGTAGACCAGCCGGGCGTCGTTCAGGCCGTCGTCGGAGTGGGAGACCATCACCGAGCCGTCGGCGCTGGCCTTCTTGCCCACCAGGGTGACGGTGCAGGCCAGGGCCGGGGCGGCCAGGACCAGCAGCAGGCACCCCAGCAGCGGCAGCAGGCGGTAAGAACGCTTCATGCGGACCTCCTGGGTGGCGGAATCGGACATTCTGCCGCCTCCATAGCATCCGCGAAGGTTCTTGTTCAAGAAGAACCGGAGAAAGGCCCCCGCCCTACCCTTCCCCTTCCGGAAGCCAGTCCAGGCCCACGGCCTCCACGGCCACGGGGCCGTGCACCCCGCGCACCAGCACCAGCTCGATGTCCGCCGTGCTGGAGGGCCCGGTGACGAGGTTCAGGCAGGCGGGCAGGCGGCCCGCACTGTCACGGTGGGCTTCCAGAAGCCCCGGCAGGGCCGAGACATCCGCCGCGAGCACTGACCGGGGGATGAGGCAGACATGCGCGGCGGGCAAAAGCGACACCGAGCGCGGGGCGTCCGGCCCGGCCACCAGGACCAGGCTGCCGGAGTCCAGCAGCGCGGCGTGCGCGCCCGTCAGGCCCAGGTCGGCCCCGGCCAGCGCCGGGCAGGGGCGGCCCCCCGTCCCATCCGCCAGGGCAGGCGGGATCTCCAGCCGCGTGAGCCCGGCCAGGGCCGCGTCCGCGCCCTCGCCCAGCCCGAGGGGCAGCTCGGGCCAGCGCGCGTAGCTCCCGGCCCCGCGCTCCCGGGCGATGTCGGCCACGTGGGCCAGGGCCTGCTCCGGCGTTTTCGCCACGCGCAGGCGCACCTCCAGGGGGGCCAGCACCTGGGCCAGGCGCTCCCAGCAGTCTGCTCCCACGGAAACGGCCGCCGGGCGCACGGGCGGCGATGCAAGCCGGGCGGAAAGCGGCGCGGCGGCCCGGGCGGCGCGCAGGGCGTCCAGGATGCCCTGTCGGCTCATCGGACGGCTCATCGGGAACCTCTCCGGGCCTTCCGCCGGGCCCGGAAGCGGGCCGAAAAGGGCTTCTTCAGTTCCGGGAGCTGGCGCGACTCCAGGAACCGGGCCAGGCCCTCCCCCCCTCCCAGGGGGCCGACCAGAGTGTCAGCCAGCCGGGGCAGAAGCTCCAGGCGCGGGTCCACGGCCCTGGCCGCGCCCACCGCCGCGCGGTAGGCCAGGGGGTGCCGGGCCAGAAAACCGTGCAGCGCCGAAAGCGGGTTCTTCCGCCCCTCGGCCACGCGGCGGCGCAGGGCCAGCAGCATGCGCGGGTGGTCTATGCCCAGGGGGCAGGCCCGCCTGCAGGCCCCGCACCCGGTGCAGCCGTAGGGCGTGTCCGGGGCGTCCTGCGCGGGCAAAAGGGCCGAGGCGAGCACCGCGCCGATGGGCCCGGAGTACACCCAGCCGTAGGCGTGGCCGCCGATGGTCTGGTACACGGGGCAGGCGTTGACGCAGGCCCCGCAGCGGAAGCAGAGCAGGATCTCGGCCAGGGCCGGGTCGGCCAGCACCCGGGAGCGGCCGTTGTCCAGGATGACGAGGTGCATCTCGCGCGCGCCGTCGGCGTCCACGCCCCGCTTCGGCCCTGTGAGCACGGACACGTACGAGGACATGCGCTGGCCCGTGGCGCTGCGCGGCAGGGCGCGCAGCACGTCGGCGGCGTCCTGCGGCGTGGCCACCACCTTCTCCAGGCTCATGACGGCCACGTGCACCGGCGGGCAGGTGGTGGACATGCGGATGTTGCCCTCGTTCTCCACCAGCACCACGCTGCCCGTGGCGGCGATGGCCAGGTTCACCCCGGTTATGCCCAGGTCCGCGGCCAAAAATTTCTCGCGCAGTGCGCGGCGGGCGATCAATGTCAGCTCCGGGATGGACTCCTCGCCGGTGAGCTCCAGGCCCAGCTTGTCGCGGAACAGCGCCGCCACCTGCTCGCGGGACTTGTGGATGGCCGGGGCGATGATGTGCGAGGGGGCCTCGCCCGCCAGCTGCACGATGAACTCGCCCAGGTCGGTCTCCCAGACCTCGACGCCCTGCTCCTCCAGCGCGGGGTTCAGGCCGATCTCCTCGGTGATCATGCTCTTGCCCTTGACCACGATCCTGGCCCCGCAGTCCCGGGCGATGCCCGCCACGATGTCCCGGGCCTCGGCGGCGTCCGCCGCCCAGTGCACGCGCACCCCGGCGGCGCTGGCGTTCTTCTCCAACTCCTCCAGGAGTTCCGGCAGGCGAGCCAGGGCGGAGAGCCGCGCGTGCCGGGCCAGGGCGAAGTGCGCGTCGCGGCCTTCGAAGGCCTCCAGGGCCACCGCGCGCTTGTGCTGGAAGTAGCGGGTGGCGTGGTCCAGCACGCGGCGCAGGGAGGCGTCGTGGCAGGCGCGGTCGGCGTCCTGGCGGAAATTCCGGCAGTGGGGCCTCATTTCGCTCCCCCGGACGAATGCGTGGGCAGTCCCATGGCCAGCACCTGGGCCACGTGCAGGGCGGGCAGGGGTCCGTTCGGCAGGCCCAGCCGCGCCAGGTAGCCGCCGATGTTCATCAGGCAGCTGGGCTCCGCGCTGACCACCAGGGACGCACCGGTGTCCAGGATCTCGCGGGCCTTGTCCTGCACCAGGGACTCGGACAGCGAGGCGAACTGCACGGCAAACAGCCCGCCGAAGCCGCAGCAGCGGTCCGCGCGCTCCGGCTGGACCACCTCGAGCCCGCGCACCCGGGCCAGCAGGCGCAGGGCCGGGGTGGGGCCCTGTCCG
Organism: uncultured Desulfocurvus sp.; assembly: GCA_964502805.1. Taxonomy (GTDB): domain Bacteria; phylum Desulfobacterota; class Desulfovibrionia; order Desulfovibrionales; family Desulfovibrionaceae; genus Humidesulfovibrio. The sequence goes on along the minus strand of CAZCYB010000021.1, from coordinate 34,297 downwards.
GAGTGTCCGGCCTGGCCCAATTGCTCCACCTGACAGGACGCGTGGAAGCAGGCCCGTGTCCCCTCGGCGGCGCACTGCGCGCCCAGGTCCTCGCGGCCCAGCACGTCGGTGACGAATTCGCAGAACTCGAAGGTGCGCGCGGCCAGGGCCAGGGCGCGGGCGTGGTCCGGCGTGCCGGGTGTAAAGAGGTCCGGATAGCTCCTGACCATCTTCACGCAGGAGCCGGACGGGCAGACCACGGGGGCCCCCTGCGCGGAGGGGTCCGAGAAGATGTCCAGGGCGCGCAGGGCCAGGGCGCGGGCGGTGTCCCAGTCGCCGCACTTGTAGGCCGGCTGGCCGCAGCAGGTCTGGCCGGGCGGCAGCTCCAGGGCCAGGCCCAGGTGCTCCAGCACGTCCGCCACGGCCTCGCCGATCTCCGGCAGGCAGTCCTGCACCAGGCAGGGAATCATGAGCTGGGCGCGGGTCACGGGGGGCATGGCAGGGGCATACGCCCGGTTTTTCCCACTGGCAAGGGGCGAAATCAGCCCTTTTCGGCCTTGCCCGGGGCCTTCCCAGGGTCGATGCGGCAGGACTCGCTGCAGCAGGTGCCGTACAAAAAGCCGTTGTAGGCGTGCAGGATGCGCTCCTCCCGCGCCCGGCGCTGGGGTGTCAGCGGCGCGCGCTCCCCGCCGGGGTTGGCGGCGGCGTCCAGGGCCAGGGCCTCGGCCCAGGTGGGGATGGCCCGCACCCCGGTGGCGCGCACCTCGCCCGTGGCCGTGTCCAGGATGGACGCGCCCATGCTGTCCGTGGCGATGGCCACGGGCACCGGGCCGCCCGGGAACAGCCGCGCAGCGCTCACGGTCTCGCGCTCGAAGCTGCCCACCTCGCCCGCGCAGAAGATCACCAGTACGATGGGCCGCCCGGCCTCGTCGCGGGCCACCAGGTCGATGACCCGGCCCGTCTCCTCGCCGTCGATGCGAAAGACCAGCGGCTCCTTGGCCGTGAGCCCGGCCTTCGGGTAGCCCTTCTCCTCCACCAGCAGGCGGGCCAGCGCCTGGCGGAACTCCTCGTAGGTGGTCTCCTCGATGGGCTTGCCGGAGAGATAGTCGGTGAGCATGCCGCCCAGGCTGACTTCGTGCATGGTTGCCTCCTGCTCTTTCTACGCTAAAGGCTTGGGGCGCGAAGTCAAGCCGGGGGCCAAGAAAAAGGCCCGCTTGCGCGGGCCGTTTCCATTCTGCGGATTCAGGGCCGGGGGCTGTTTCGAAACGATGAATTTTGTTCCCTGGCAAGGCCCTGTAAACAGATCAGAGTCGGCTTGGGGACGGGGATAGTACTTTTCGGTACAGCCCCGGCCCCAAGCCGCCTTCTGACGATGCCCAGGGGGCAAAAGGCGCGTTTCGAACAGCCCCTACGGAAGCAGCTGCTTGCCCGCGATAACGGCGTACTCGAACACCTTGCCGGGCACCAGGCCCAGCACCAGCACCACGGCGGCCAGCATGCCCGCGCCGCAGACGCTGAAGGCGCTGCCGTCGGGCACCGGGGCGTTCTCGGCCTCGTCGTGGGTGTAGGCGTGGCGCACCAGGCTCAGGTAGTAGTAGATGGCGATGGCGCTGTTCAGGACCAGGGTGATGACCAGCCAGTTGTAGCCGTGGTCCCAGGCGCTGGCGATGAGGAAGAACTTGCCCATGAAGCCCATGGTCGGCGGCAGGCCCACCAGGGCGAAGGCGCCCACGCCCAGGGCGAAGGCCAGGGCCGGGGCGCGCTTGTACAGGCCGTTCAGGTCGTCGAGCTGCAGGTTGCGGCCGTCAGAGGCCACGCGGCTGACCACCCAGAAGCAGAGCAGGTTCATGGCCACGTAGGCCAGGGCGTAGAAGGCCGCGGCGGAGAGGCCCATGGCCGTGCCCGAGACCAGCCCGAGCATGATGTAGCCCGCGTGGGCCACGGAGGAGAAGCCCAGGATGCGCTTCACGTCCTTCTGCGCCAGGGCGCAGAGGTTGCCGAAGGTCATGGACAGGGCCCCCAGCACGGCCAGCAGCGTGGTGATCTCCAGGCCGGGCTTCAGGAGCACGGCCAGGCGGATCAACACCACCACGGCGCCCAGCTTGGGCAGGGTGGCCACGAATCCGGCGGTCTCGTTGCTGGCGCCCTCGTACACGTCCGGGCACCAGAAGTGGAAGGGGAACAGGGCCAGCTTGAAGAACATGCCGCCCAGGAACATGGTGAGGCCCACCACGGCCATGGGCTGTGCCGCCCAGGTCCAGTTGGCCTTGGCCAGCACGGCGATGTAGCTGGAGTGCTGGCTGGCCAGGATGTACGAGAAGCCGTACAGGGCCATGGCCGTGGCCACGGCGCCGAAGAGGATGTACTTGATGCCCGCCTCGGCGGCTCCCCGGTCCTTGTTGCGCAGCGGGATCACCGCGTACAGGCTGTAGGAGGAGATCTCCAGGGCCAGGTAGATGGTGATGAGCTCCACCGCGCTGGACAGGAGCATGAGCCCCCAGGCGGAGATCGCCAGGAACATGAAGTAGTCCGGGCGCTTCTTCTCCTCAAGCGAGGGCTGACGCGCGGCGTTCAGCACCGCCACGTAGAACCCGCCCGCAATGGCCAGCTTGAAGAACTGGGACAGCGCATCGACCTTGTAGGCATCGGCGAAGAGCATGCCCTGCGCGCCGAAGGCCGCGATGTTCACGAACACGCCGAACCCGGCGAAGAAGGGCAGCCAGCGCTCCGCCGGGGCGGGCTCCGTGCCGTCGCCCAGACTCTGGCAGAACAGCGCGACCACCAGCACAAGCTGGTAGATTTCCGGGACAATCAGGATGGGGTTGAACTCCACGGCTGTCACTCCCTATTGGTTGACCGGTTGGGCGTGCGCTCCGCCTGCGGCCCCGGTGACAGGAGCGGCAGGAACGGCAGGGGCGGCGGGAGCGGCTTCGGGCGCGGCCTCGGTGGCGGGCGCCTCGGCCACAGCCACCACCACCGGCGCGGCGGCCACCTTGGGCGCGGGCTCGGTGACCTTGCTGCGCGCCTTGTAGTCGCTGACCAGCTTCTCCACGGACGGATCGATGAGGTTGAAGAACAGCTTGGGCGCCAGGCCGATGTAGAACACGAACACCGCCGGGATGAGCAGGTAGGCCCACTCGCGGGTGTTCAGGTCCTTCCACTTCTTGGCCGTGCTGGGCCTGCCCCAGGCCATCTTGAGGGACACGCGGAACATGTACGCCGCGCCGAGCAGGGCGCCGGGCACCAGGAGCGCGCCCACGATGTAGCTCTGCTGGAAGGCCCCGGTGAACACGAGCATTTCGCCCACGAACCCGTTGGTGCCCGGGAAGCCGAAGCTGGCCAGGGCGTACAGGCCCCAGAAGCCCATGTACGCGGGCATGTACTTGCCCATGCCCATGTTGTCCTCGATGGCGCGGCTGTGGCTGCGCTCATACACCGCGCCGATCATCATGAACAGCGCGCCGGTGATGATGCCGTGGTTGAGCATCTGGAAGATGGCGCCCTCGACGCCGCGGATGTTGAAGAGGAAGATGCCCAGGGTGACGAAGCCCATGTGCCCCACCGAGGAGTAGGCCACCAGCTTCTTGATGTCCGACTGGCCCAGCGCGATGGCCCCGCCGTACAGGATGGAGGCCACGGAGATGGCGATCATCATGGGCGCGAAGTACTCGCTGGCCGCCGGGGTAAGCGGCAGGCAGAAGCGCAGGAAGCCGTAGGTGCCCATCTTGAGCAGCACCGCCGCCAGGATGACGGAGCCCGCGCTGGGGGCCTGCACGTGGGCCGCGGGCAGCCAAGTGTGGAACGGGAACATGGGCACCTTGATGGCGAAGGCCAGGGCCATGGCCAGGAAGCACCAGAACTGGAACTTGAAGCTGAAGGTCATCTGCATCAGGTCCGGGATGGCGAAGGTGCCGCCGGTGATGCGGAAGGCCACGATGGCGGCCAGAAGCAGCGTGCTGCCCGCCAGGGTGAACAGGAAGAACTTGAGCGAGGCGTACCGGCGCTGGTCGCCGCCCCAGACGGCGATCAGGAGGTACATGGGGATGAGCATGGCCTCCCAGAACACGTAGAACAGCACCAGGTCCATGGCCGCGAACACGCCCACGCAGGCGCTGGTCATGAACAGCAGGCAGAAGTGGAACTCCTTCACCCGCTTGCTGATGTACGTCCAGGAGCACATGACGCACAGGGGCAGGATGAACAGGCTCAGCATGACCATGAGGTAGCTGATGCCGTCTATGGCGAGGTAGTACTGGAGGCCCCACTGGGGCACCCAGGCCACCTTCTCCACGAACTGCCAGTCCGCGTTCATTTTAAAGGTGAACAAGGGGATGGCAATGATCAGCTCCAGGATGGACGCTCCCATGGTGTAGGCGCGGGCCACCTGCGGGCTTTTGATGAGGAAAAGCCCCGCTGCTGCCACAAGCGGGAAGACGATCAGGCTTGTAAGAACCGGGTATCCGAAGTCCAAGGCTCGCTCTCCGTCTCGTTTGTGCGGGTTAGGCCAGGTACCAGACCGCCGCGAACACGGCCAGGGCCAGGGCGGCGGCCAGGCCCAGGTAGTCCTGGAGCCTGCCGGTCTGCGCCTTGGCGCCAAGGACGCCCACGTTCTGTACCGTATACGCCGAGCCATCCACCACGGTGTCGATCCCCTTGGTGTCGAACCAGACAGTGCCCCGGGCCAGGACGAGCAGGCCGCGAAGGCCGCCGGCGCGGTACGCCTCGGTCCAGCGGTCGTCCAGCCAGGCAAGGGGCTTGCAGACCAGGGCGAGCACGCCCCGGCCGATGAGCCGGTAGAAGAAGTCGAAGTCCAGGTTGGTCTTGGCGTGCGGGGTGATGATCTCCCGCGTGAGGTAGAAGGCCAGCCCGGAGAAGCCCAGGATCAAGAGGGCCTGCAGCACGTGGTACACGCCCCAGGGGTGGTAGGCGTGCTCCATCTCGTAGGGCAGGTAGCGGTAGAGCATGTCGGGGTACAGGCCCTGGGCGATGCACAGCACCGCGCCCATGGCCATGCCCCAGTACATGTTCACCGGAATGGGCTTGAGCTCAATCTTGTCGTTGGCCGGCTTGGCCCAGAAGGCGAAGTACGGCAGCTTGATGCCCACAGAGAGGAACGTACCGACCGCGGCGACCTCCATGCCCAGGGCCAGCCAGGTGCGGTGGGCTTCCGCCGCGCCCGCGATGGTCATGGTCTTGGAGATGAAGCCGTTAAAGAGCGGCATGCCCGAGATGGACAGGGCCGCCACCATGTACAGGGCCATGACCCAGGGCAGGCGGTGCACCAGCCCGCCCAGCTTGTCCAGCTTGGTGGTGCCGGCGGCGTAGAGCAGGCAGCCCGTGCCCATGAACAGCAGGCCCTTGTACAGGATGTGCGCGTAGGCGTGGGCCGTTGCGCCGTTGAGCGTCATGGCCGTGCCGATGCCTATGCCGGCCACCATGTATCCGACCTGGGAGACGATGTGGTAGGACAGGATGCGCCGGGCGTTGTTCTCGATGCACGCGTAGAGCACGCCGTAGACGCACATCACCGTTCCGGCGATGGCCAGGACCTCCACTCCGGCGAACCCGCGCATGAGCACGTACACCGCCGTCTTGGTGGTGAAGGCGCACATGAACACCGAGCCGGTGACCGTGCCCTCGGGGTAGGCGTCGGGCAGCCAGGCGTGCAGGGGCACCACTGCGGCGTTGACGCAGAAGCCCAGCAGGATCATCCAGTCGTAGGCCATGAGGCGGCCGGGGTCCACGGCGTCGAAGCTGAAGTTGCCCACGGCCTTGTAGCGCATCAAGAGGCCGATCAAGAGGAACAGGCCGCCGATGGTGTGGTACAGGAAGTAGCGGAAGCCCGCCTTGGTGGAGATGGGGTTCCTGGCCAGCCAGATCAGGAAGGTGGAGCCGATGCTCATGAGCTCCCAGAAGATGAAGAGCGTCAGGAAGTCCCCGGCGAAGGTGCAGCCGAAGGCCCCGCCCACGTACACGCTGGCCATGATGTGCTGGAGCTTGTCCTCCACGTGCAGGGCGTAGACCATGCCGATCAGGCTCATCACCGCGAAGACCTGGGCGAAGACCAGCGAGAGCTTGTCCACCCGGCCGAACAGGAGCTTCTGGCCCAGGTAGTGCGCCTCGCCGTAGCTGCCCGGGGCGATGGTCATGACGCTCCAGATGGCGATGACCGGCGGGATGAGCAGGAGCCATTTCCAGGCCTTGCCCTTGAGGAAGGGCAGCACCAGCGCCAGGGCGTAGAAGCCCACGGTGGGGTGGATGAACACGTTAGCTGTTGCGCTCATAGTAGTCATCTCCGCGGCTGATCATGGGCTGCACGACCTTTTTCATGATGATGACCAGGGCCAGGCCGACGATGAGGCCGAAGGCCGCCCAGAAGCCAGGATAGGCGTCGAGCACGAACTCCGGCACGTGCGGCCTGGAGAACACGTTGGCCACCACCAGCCCCGCCAGGCCCAGGAACCACAGGACGCCGACGACGCCCCTGTGCTTGCGCAAGGCCGTAAGCAACATTCCGAACAGACTCATACACGCCCCCTAGAACTTGCCGAAGATGCGGACGAAGTCCATGAACAACGCCGGGTACAGGCCCAGCACCACGGAGATGGCGCCGGTGGTGCACAGCGGGATGACCATGGTCAGCGGCGCTTCCTTGTAGTGGTGGTAGTGGTCGTCCTCAGGCCTGGGCGGCTTGAAGAAGGCCCGGTAGATCACCGGCACGAAGTAGCCCGCGTTCAATATGGTGGAGAGCATGAAGGCCAGGAAGATGATGAGCTGCCCGGCCTGCAGCGCGCCGTTGACGATGTACCACTTGGACACGAAGCCGCACACCGGCGGCATGCCGATCATGGACAAGGCGCCCACCGCGAAGGCCCCGAAGGTCCAGGGCATCTTGCGGCCCACGCCGTCCATGAGGCTGATCTTCTTCAGGTGGGTGGCCACGTAGATGGCGCCTGCGGCGAAGAACAGCGTGATCTTGGAGAAGGCGTGGTGCGCGATGTGGGCCATGCCGCCCTGCACCGCCATGGGGGTGAGGAGCGCCACGCCCGCCACCACGTACGACAGCTGCGCCACCGTGGAGTAGGCCAGCCGGGCCTTGAGGTCGTCCTTGGTCAGGGCGATCAAGCTCGCCGCCGTGAGGGTGAAGGCGGCCACCGCGGCGGTGGGGATGCCCAGGTTCAGCTGGTCCATCACCGTGACGCCGAAGCCGGAGAGGATGATGCGGCAGACGCAGAACACGCCCGCCTTCACAACCGCCACCGCGTGCAGCAGGGCCGAGACCGGGGTGGGCGCCACCATGGCCGAGGGCAGCCAGTTGTGGAAGGGCATGAGCGCGGCCTTGCCGATGCCCGCGATGTACAGCACGTAGGTGACGGTGACGGCCAGCGGGTGCTTGGCCACCACGTCGGGCGGGAACATGCCCGTGACCACGTCGCCCAGGGCGAAGTCCAGGTGGCCCAGGAGCACGTAGGTCATGACCATGGCGGGCAGGAGGAAGAGCTTGGAAGTGCCCATGAGGTAGACGATGTACTTGCGCGCGCCGGTGAAGGCCTCGTCGTCCTGGTGGTGGGCCACCAGCGGGTACGTGAACACGGTGATGACCTCGTAGAAGAGGTAGAGCGTGAACACGTTGGCCGACAGGGCCACGCCCTCGGCGCCGAAGATGGCCACGGCGAAGCAGACGTAGTAGCGGGTCTGCGCGTGCTCATCCAGGCTTCTCATGTAGCCGATGTTGTAGCTGGTGGCGAACATCCACAGGAAGCTGGCCACCAGGCCGAAGATCAGGGACAGTCCGTCGGCCATGAAGGTGACGGTGATGCCCGGCATGATCTCGAAGAGTGTGTACTTCCAGATGTTGCCCGCCAGCACCGCGGGCGCCATGGACAACACGGAGGCGAAGGTCAGGCCGCCGGCCACGAAGGAGACCCCCTCGCGCCTGTTCTGATCGGCCCGGCAGAGCCAGATGAACAGCGGCGCGATGAGGGTCACCGCGATGGGCAGGAGCACGCGTGCGCTTTCGATGATCCCGGTCGTCATGGCTTAACCCCTGAGCGTCGAAACGTCGCTGGTTTTGGTGCTGCCGAAGCGCCTGGCCACCACCACGATGATGGCCAGCACCAGGGTCGCCTCAGCCGCCGCAAGGCCCATGACGAAGAGCGTGCCCAGCTGGCCCAGCATGGCGTTGGCCGGGGTGAGCTGGCTGGCCGCCACGATGGACAGACCCGCTCCGTTGAGCATGAGCTCCACGCTGATGAGCATGCCCACCAGGGTCTTGCGGTGGGTGATGCCGAAAAGTCCCGCCAGAAGCAGGATCAGGGCCACGAGCTGATACATCATAAGGTGGCTCATTTGCCGGCCCTCCTCTCCCAGGCCAGGAGAACTGCCCCGGCCATGGCTACAAGCAGCACCACCGAGATGAGCTCGAAGGCCAGAGCGTACGGCCCCAGCAGGCCCGCGCCCAGCTTCTCGATGGCGACCTCCACCGGGATGCCCGTGGTGGGCAGCGGCTTGGTCATGATGATCCAGGCCAGCACGCCGCCGGGCACCAGCACGGCCAAGAGGGCCAGCAGGTTCTGGCGCATGGAGGCGCTCTCCGCCTCGTCGCCCCCGGCATCGGCCCGGGTGAGCATGATGGCGAAGAAGATGAGCACGCAGACCGCGCCCACGTAGATGAGGATCTGCATCAGCGCCATGAACTGGGCATTTAAGAGCATGTACATGCCCGCCACGCCCAGAAGCGTCGCGATGAGTCCGACCATTGCCCGGACCAGGCTTTTGGCGCCCACGGCCAGGACGCTGCCGCCCAGGATGATGAGCGTGTACAGCCCGAATGCGATTTTCGCCATGTCTTCCATGCCTTACGCCTCGCTCGTTTCGGTTGCGGGCGGCGCGAACTCGCTCTTGGGCGAGACGTCCGCCTGCGTCTGCAGCTTCGCCACCAGGTCGAAGAGGAAGTCGTTGCGCGAGTACCCGGCCTGGTAGACGTTGCCGGAGAAGCGCAGGGAATTCACCGGGCAGTTCTCCATGCAGGTGCCGCACAGGCTGCACAGCGTGTAGTCGTAGATGAACTTCTCCGGGTCCTTGGGCGTCTTGTCCTTGACCTTCTCGCCGCGCTCCTTGGCCTCGGCGGCGGCCTTCTCCTCCTCGGGCGTGGGCTTGGGGGCCTTGCGCTTCACCACCGTCAGGCAGTTCGACGGGCAGGCCAGGGCGCACATGCCGCAGGAGATGCACTTGGGCTTGAAGGGGTCCTTGCTGGGCACCAGCTCCAGGTGGCCCTTGTAGGTGGCCAGGTTGTCCACCTCTTTCCAGGGGTAGCGCACCGTCACCTGCGGCTCAAGGAAGTACCGCTTGGTCACCTTGAGGCCGACCATGAGGCTCCAGAGGTCGGAGACTGTCTGCAGGGCTTCTTTCAGCATACTACTTCACCACCACGTATTGGCCGAACTTCATGAAGAAGGCCGTGAGCAGCAGGTTGGCCACAGCCAGGGGCAGGAGCCACTTCCAGTTGATGTTCAGCAGCTGGTCGAAGCGCACGCGCGGGTACGTCCAGCGGAAGAAGACCATGAGCAACATGAGGAAGGACACCTTGAGCACGAACCACACCGGGCCGGGCAGGAAGGGCCCCTGCCAGCCGCCCAGGAACAGGGCCGTGGCCACGGCGCAGACAACGGCCATGTTGGCGTACTCCGCCAGGAAGAACAGGCCGAAGCCCATGCCCGAGTATTCCGTGTGGAAACCGGCGGTGAGCTCGCTCTCGGCCTCGGGCAGGTCGAAGGGGGCGCGGTTGGTCTCGCCCAGGGCGCTGACGATGTAGATGAGGAAGGCCAGGGGCTGGGTGATGATGTTCCAGCTCCACGGCCAGGTGCCCTGGCCCTTGACCACCTCGGCCAGGTTCAGGCTGCCGGCCTGGAAGCTGACGGCCAGCACGGCCAAGAGGAGCGGGATCTCGTAGGCCACGGACTGGGCCACGCCGCGCGCGGCGCCCAGCAGGCCGTACTTGTTGTTGGAGGCCCAGCCGCCCAGGAGCACCGAGAGCACGGTGAGCCCCGCGAAGGCCAGGATGAGCAGAAGGCCCAGGTTCATGTCCTGGGCCACGATGCCGTCGCCCACGGGCAGCGGCAGGAAGAGCACCAGCACCGGGATGAAGGAGAGCACCGGGGCCAGCCAGAACAGGATGGGGTCCGCGCCCTTGGGCATGAACAGCTGCTTGCCCACGAGCTTCAGCGCGTCGCAGAAGGGCTGCAAGAGGCCGTTGGGGCCCACCTCGAAGGGGCCGGGCCGGCGCTGGATGTGGCCGGCCACCTTGCGCTCCACCCAGACCATCACCAGGCCAAGGGCGCCCACAGTGGCCGCCACCACCACCAGGCCAATAAGGATTTTTAACAATTCCGCTGGCATGGAGTTCTCCTACCTGTCGATTTCCGGAATGATCAAGTCGAGACTGCCCAGGATGGCCACGGCGTCGGCCAGGATGGTTCCCTGGCTGACCTCGGCGAAGAGGCTCAGGTTGCTGTAGCCGGGGGCGCGCAGCTTGGTGCGGTAGATGTTCTTGCCGCCGTCGCTGACCACGTACACGCCGATCTTGCCGCGCGCGCCCTCCACCGCGAAGTAGCTCTCGCCCACCGGGGCCTTCCAGGAAGGCTTGGGCGCGCCCTTCACCAGCACGTCGCCCTCGGGCATCATGTCCAGGGCCTGCTCGATGATGCGCAGGCTCTGCTCGAACTCGGCCATGCGGACGTCGTAGCGGCCCCGGGCGCACATGAGCGGGCTGGTGGGGATCTCGAAGTCGAGCTTGTTGTAGACGGAATAGGGCTCGGCGCGGCGCACGTCGTAGTTGATTCCCGAGCCCCTGGACACCGGCCCGGTGGCGCCGTAGCGGCGGCAGGCGTCCGGCTCGATGACGCCGATGCCCTCGATGCGCTTGCGCAGGATGATGTTGTCGCTGACCAGGTCCTTGTACATGGGCAGCCGCTCGCGCATCCAGGGGATGAACTCGCGGATGAGCCGGATGCAGTCGTCGCTCAAGTCCTCGGCCACGCCGCCGATGCGGAAGTAGCTGTAGGTGAGCCGGGAGCCGGTGGGAATCTGCAGGATGTCCAGGATTTTTTCGCGGTCGTCGAAGGCGTACATGATGGGCGTGAAGGCCCCGAGGTCCAGCAGGTAGGCGCCCCACCAGAGCAGGTGCGAGGAGAGGCGGTTGAGCTCGCTGGTGATGACGCGCACGTACTCGGCGCGCTCCGGCACCTCGATGCCGGCCAGCTTCTCCACCGCGCCCACGAAGGCCCAGTTCCAGGCCAGGGCGTGGCCGTAGTCCACGCGGCCCATGTTGGGAATGAACTGGGCCGCGGTCTTCACCTCGGCCATCTTCTCGTGCATGCGGTGCAGGTAGCCCAGCACGGGCTCGGCGCGCAGCACGTACTCGCCGTCCATCTCCACCACCACGCGCAGAACGCCGTGGGTGGAGGGGTGCTGCGGGCCCAGGTTCAGGATGAGCGAGCCTTCCTGGGCCGTCTTGGCGAAGTTCTGGGTGTAGAAGTCACCCGCGACCTGGTCCGTGTCGATGTAGCGTGTCATAGGCGCTGTCCTGTGTTATTTCGCGCCCGCGCCGTTCTCGGGGGCGGCGGCGGGGGCTTCGTCTGCAAACAGGGTGAACGCGGGATCGCAATACACCGCCTCGCCCCGGGCCATGATCTTGCCCGCGCTGGCGCGGGCCTTCTCCTCCTTGCGCAGGGGGAAGCAGTCGGCCATGTCCGGGTCCATCAAGAGCGGGATCAGGTTCGGGTTGCCGGTGAACGAAACGCCGTGGAAGTCGCGGGTCTCGCGCTCGTGCCACTCCGCCCCCTCGAACAGGTGGGCGATGGACGGCACAACGGGCGCCGCGTGCGGGGCGATGACCTTGAGGGTCACGCGGCCGGGGTTGTCGAAGTGGTCGAAGTGGTACACCACCACGTAGCCCTCGGCGCAGTCCACGGCGCACACGTCCTCGAGGTGGTAGTCGGCCTTGAGCAGGCGCTCTGCGGCGCGCGCCAGGCTTGCGGCGGGCAGAAAGGCCACCCACTTCTCGCCGCTCTTGGCCGCGTCGCCGCGGGCCAGGTAGTCCAGCTTGATTCCTTGGAGCAGGGCGTCCATCTACTTGCCCTCCACAACTTGGGCCTGCGGGGCGCTGGGCCAGAACCGCTTGCCGGTCATCTTCTCCTGCAGCAGGAACAGGCCCTCAAGCAGGCCCTCGGGCCGGGGCGGGCAGCCGGGCACGTACACGTCCACCGGGATCAGGTGGTCCACGCCCTCGAGGATGCCGTACTGGTTCTTGAACTTGAAGGGGCCGCCGGAGATGGCGCAGTTGCCCAGGGCCATGACATAGCGCGGCGCGGGCATCTGCTCGTACAGGCGCACCACCGCCGGAGCCATCTTCTTGGTCACGGTGCCGGCCACAATCATCAGGTCGGACTGGCGGGGGCTGGGGCGGAACACCTCGGCGCCGAAGCGGGCGATGTCCCAGCGGGCCATGCCCACGGCCATCATCTCAATGGCGCAGCAGGCAAGGCCGAAGGTCATGGGCCACAAAGACATGGAACGGCAGATGTCCATGATCTTCTGGGCGGGCCCGATGTTCAGGATCGGATCCGCCACGACGATGTCGGGTTTCTGCGCTACGAGATTTTGCGCGGCCATGTAAACACCCCTTTTGCCCAGAAATAGACGATGGCGGCAGCCAGCACGAACAGGAAGATGAAGACCTCGACGAAAGGCAGCCAGCCCTGGGTCGTCTTGTAGACCGTGGCCACCGGGAAGAGGTAGAGCACGTCCACGTCGAAGGCCAGGAAGAGCATGGCATAGACGTAGTAGTTGATGCCGAACTTGTTCCACGCCCCGGCATAGGGCCGCATGCCGCACTCGTACGGCATGCCCATGTCCCCGCCGCTGGCGCGCGGCGCCACCAGATAGGACAAAATGAGCGGGCCACCCGCGAAAAGCAGCCCGCCCAGAAGGAACAGGATGATGGCCAAATGAAGCCAGCTAAAGACCATAGCCCCTCCCCCATCAATGCTTCCGCCCGAATATCGGACATTTGAACAAACTTTTTAAAAGGATGCCCCACATTGCCCCGTTACGGCAAAGACGTCAACCCCCTGTCCGGAAAAAAACCGGTCGGTCCGTCCTTCTCCTCCCTTTTTTGAGGAGATAACACACCGGCATCGCACAGTGTTTTTGCGCAGCTCCGCGCCGCTTCCGGCCGGAAAAACGCACCACGATCTGGCACAAGCGCCCTGCCCGCGGACAGGCCCGCGCGCCCTTGCGCAATGCCCGGAAGCGGCATAAACAGGGGACCAGCGCCCGGAAAACCACAACCCTCGGAGAGCACATGGCCCTGAACAAGCGCGTCCTCATCACCGGCGGCTCCGGCTTCCTCGGCTCCCACCTGTGCGAAAGGCTGCTGGAGGCCGGGCACGACGTGCTCTGCGTGGACAACTTCTTCACCGGCAGCAAGGAGAGCATCCGCCACCTGCTGCCCCACCCGCGCTTCGAGGTCATCCGCCACGACATCACCTTCCCGCTCTACGTGGAGGTGGACGAGATCTACAACCTGGCCTGCCCGGCAAGCCCCATCCACTACCAGCACGACCCCGTGCAGACCACCAAGACCAGCGTGCACGGCGCCATCAACATGCTGGGCCTGGCCAAGCGCATCCGGGCCAAGATCATGCAGGCCAGCACCAGCGAGGTCTACGGCGACCCCGCCGTGCACCCCCAGCGCGAGGACTACTGGGGCAACGTCAACCCCATCGGGCCGCGCTCCTGCTACGACGAGGGCAAGAGGTGCGCCGAGACCCTGTTCTTCGACTACAACCGCCAGCACCGCCTGCGCATCAAGGTGGCGCGCATCTTCAACACCTACGGCCCGCGCATGGCCATCGACGACGGGCGCGTGGTCTCCAACTTCATCATCCAGGCTTTGCAGGACCAGGACATCACCGTGTACGGCGAGGGACTTCAGACCCGCTCCTTCTGCTACGTGGACGACATGGTGGAGGCCTTCGTGCGGCTGATGGAGAACACGCCCGACGAGTTCACCGGGCCGGTGAACCTGGGCAACCCCGGCGAGTTCACCATCCTCAAGCTGGCCGAGACCGTCATCCGCATGACCGGCTCGCGCTCGAGGATCGTGCACAAGCCCCTGCCCCAGGACGACCCCACGCAGCGCAAGCCGGACATCACCCTGGCCAGGACCGCCCTGGGCTGGGAGCCCACAACCGCGCTGGAGGAAGGGCTGGAGAAGACCATCACCTACTTCCGCCATGTGCTCGGGCGCCAGGTGCCCGGTTCCCAGGCGACGGGCCGCTAGGAGCACCCAGAGCCATGTGCGGCATCTGCGGGCACGTCCGCCTGCCGGGCCTCCCCGACGGCGCCGCCGAGCGGCTCACGCCGGTGCTGGCGGCCATAGGCCACCGGGGCCCGGACGCCACCGGGCGCTGGCAAAACCCCTGCGCGGCCCTGGGGCACGCGCGCCTGGCCATCCTGGACCTGGACCCCCGCGCGGGCCAGCCCATGGTCGATCCGGCCACGGGCAACGTCATCGTCTTCAACGGCGAGATCTACAACTTCCGCGCGCTGCGCGCCGAGCTGGAGAAGCAGGGCGAGGCCTTCCGCACCACCGGCGACACCGAGGTCATCCTGGCCCTGTACCGCCGCCACGGCCAGGACTGCCTGGAGCACCTGCGCGGCATGTTCGCCTTCGCCCTGTGGGACGAGGCCCGGCAGGAACTGTTCCTTGCGCGCGACCGCGTGGGCAAGAAGCCGCTCATCTATTTCGACGGGCCATCAGGTCTGGTCTTCGCCTCGGAGATCCGGGCCCTGCGCGCCCACCCGGACTGCCCGGCCGACCTGCCCGGCGGGGGCATGGACCCCGAGGCCCTGGACCTGTTTTTGAGCCTGGGCTACGTGCCCAGCCCGCGCACCATGTACAAGGGCGTGTTCAAGCTGCCCCCGGCCTGCTGCGCGACTTACTCCGCCGGGCCGGGCAGCAAGGGCGGCCTGGCCATCCGCCGCTACTGGGAGGCGGACTACCGCGCCAAGATCGACGTGGGCGAGGAGGAGGCCCTGGACCTGGCCTGGGCCGAGCTGAAGGAGAGCGTGCGCCTGCGCCTGGAGTCCGACGTGCCCCTGGGCCTGCTGCTCTCCGGCGGCGTGGACTCGAGCCTGGTGGCCGCCGTGCTGGCCGAGGTGAGCCCCGGCCAGGCCCGGGCCTTCTCCATCGGCTTCGGCGAGGAGAAATACGACGAGCTGCCCCACGCCAAGGCCGTGGCCGAGCACCTGGGCCTGGCGCTCACCCACGAGATCCTGCCCCCGGCCAGCCTGGAGGCCCTGCCCGAGGTGGCCGCGCGCTACGGCGAGCCCTACGCCGACGACTCGGCCCTGCCCTCGCTGTTCCTCTGCCGCATGGCCCGGCGGCACATCACCGTGGCCCTGGGTGGCGACGGCGGCGACGAGCTCTGCTGCGGCTACCCCACCTACCGCCACGCCAAGGTCGCCAGCGCGCTCTACTCCCTTTTCCCCACCACCCCGCCGGGCGACGAGGCCCTGCGGAAGCTGGCCGCTGCCCCGGGCCCCCTGGCCAGGGCCTGGCGAGAGTTCGCCTCCGGCAGCCTGTGGCCGGAGACCAAGCCCCTTTTGCGGGCCGAGGCCAGGATGCGCCCGCTCAAGGCCCGGCTGTACACGCCCAGGGCCGCCCAAAGCCTCTCCCGCGCGCATGCGGACTGGTTCCTGCCCTGGCTGCGCCAGTCCTACGCCCATGCGGGCAACCCCGTGGAGCGCATGCTCTGGATCGACAACAGCACCTGCCTGCCCGACGACCTGCTGGTGAAGATGGACATCGCCAGCATGGCCGTCGCCCTGGAGGTGCGCCCCCCGCTTTCGGCCCACAAGCTCATCGAGCTCTTCGCCAGCCTGCCGGTGCCGCTCTAGCTGCGCGGGCGCGAGACCAAGTACCTCTTGAAGAAGCTGGCCGAGCGGCGGCTGCCGCGCGCGGTGCTCTACCGCCGCAAGCAGGGCTTCGACCTGCCCGTGCGCGAGTGGATGGCCGGGCCCATGCGCGGCTTCGTGGAGGAGGCGCTCGGGGGCGCGGCCCCGGAGCTGGCGGAGTTCATCGATCCCAGGGCCGCGCTGGACATCGCCGCGGAGCACGCCCGGGGCGTGAACCACAAGAACATCCTCTGGCGGCTGGTGATCCTGGCCTTGTGGAGCGCGCGGGAGAAGGGAGCGAAGGGCTAGAAGCCTAGTTGGGCGTGGGCTGGGCGGCGTCCGCCAGGGGGGTGTCGCCGGGGTCCATGGCCGCCAGGCGCTGGGCGCGGGCCGCGGTGCGCTGGGCCTTGGGCACCAGGGTCATGGCCCCCAGCCCCGCGAAGGTGGTGGCCTGGCGCAGGGTGAACAGCACGGGCTTGCCGTCCTCCACGCGGAACTTCTCCCCGGGCTTGAGCGGCCGGTTGCCGACGAGCGGCAGCAGGCGGCTTGCCGGGCCGTTGCCCTGGGCGTCGGCCAGGGCGTACTCGCCGGGCGGCAGGCTCACCTCGCCGCCGCTGGCCCAGTGCACCGTCACCTGCCTGCCCTTGGCGTCCACCAGCTTCACGGCCAGCACGCGGCGCGGCTCGATGTCCACCGCGAACCCGGCCTTGCGGGCGCCCACGGTCTCGCGCTCCACCTCGAAGCGCACCGCCCCGGGAACGGGCGAGGGCACGCGGTATCTGGCGATGAAGGCCTCGGGGTCGAGGATGATCTCGAAGCCCATGTCCTGGCCGTCGTTGGCCCAGGGCCGGGCGGCGTAGCCCTTGAGGTTGATGACCTCCTTCCAGGTGCTGCCCAGCACGCCCTCGATGATGAGCTGGTCCCCGGCCACGGCGCGCAGGCTCTCGCCGCTCTTCACCTGCACGGGCCTGCCGTTGAGCCAGCAGACGAACACCGGCGGCCCGGGGGGCAGGGGCGGGGGCATGGCCCCGCTGAAGCGCACGTCGGTGACCAGCACCTTGCGGCCGTCCTGGCGGAACTCCAGCCCCTGGAAGCGCTCCAGGGCCATGCGCGGGCTGTCCACCAGGTTCACCCCCGGCCTGTCGGAGGCGAACACCGCCAGCACCGCGCCGTGGGCCTCGCCCTTGCCGGGCCCTGCGGGCTCGGCCTTGAGGGTGCCGCCGGGGCTCACGGGCAGGGCCGCGCCCTGCTCCAGCACCTTGCCGTTGACCTTCATGGGCAGGTCGCGGGCAAAGCCCTGGGCGATCTCGCGCTCGTCCATCCGGGGCAGCACCACCTCCACGCCCAGGTGCCGCAGCAGCACCGCCGTGGCCTGGGCCTGGTGCTTCACCTTCCAGCCCAGGTCGGGGATGCTCTTGCTCACCTCCACGGCCACCGCCGGGATGTTCAGCATGGTCAGGGCGTAGAAGGTGAGCGACTTGCGCATCTCCGTGGCGTAGCGGCTGCCGGGGTCGAAGGTCTTGGTGTTGAACAGCTTGAAGTGGTAGTCCGCGCGGTCCACCTGGGCGTTGATCTCGGGCAGGGCGCCGCGCACCAGGCGCTCCAGGTCCAGGCGGTCGTGGGTGGAGGAGTCGATGATCAGCGACTGGCCCCAGCGCTGCGGATTGCGCAGGGGGCTGATGTTCTCGGGGTCGTAGAACCCGCTGCCCTCGTGCAGGTGCACGAAGGCGCTGGCCTGGGAGAGCAAAAAGCGCACGGCCCGGGCCAGCCGGTCCTCGTAGAACTGGTTGTAGTCGCGGTCGAAGCGGCGGTTCATGTCCACGTTGACGGCGCGCTGGTGGGCGTGGATGGAGGGCACGTTGGCCCGGGGCACCACGATGAGGTTGCCCCTCTGCACCCGCGCGTGTGACAGCACCTGGGCGGAAAGAAAGCCCGTGGGCTCGTCGCCCTGGATGCCGCCCTGGATCATCACCGTGGGGCCGGGGGCCTCGCCCTGCACGAAGATGGCCGTGAGCGGGTACTGGGTGCCCTCGAAGAACACGAACTCGCTGCGCGCCCCGGCCCGGGCCGGGGCGGGAACGAGCGCGAGGCCCAGGGCGAGGACGAGGGTGAGGAGGCTAGCCGCCCAGGGCATGGGTCTCGCCAAGGAGCATCTCTCCGCTGGAATTCATGATCTCCACGCGCAGGCCCAGCACGTCGCGGCGGGCCACGCCCTCGGGCAGCTTGGCGCTGGTGGCGATGCGCTTGAAGCGCTGGATCTGGAACGTCAGGTCCTGGGCGGGCCACTCCAGCTCCTGGAGGGTGCCGTCGGTCTTGAGCAGCAGCAGGTGCACCTCTCCGGAGAGGGCCTCGCCCGCGCGGTTGTTCAGGTCGAAGGTGGCGTGCAGGGAACTGCCGGCCACGCTGGTGCGGATGTTCTCCACCGCGATGCTGCCGGAGCCGACCCTGGCGAAGGCCCGGCCGCCCGCCTGGGTGGGCTGCGACACCTGGGAGGAGGCCTCGCCGCCGCCCTTGCCGCCCCCCTTCTCGCCGCCCTTGTCACCCCCCTTCTCGCCGAGGGACTTCTGCATCATCTCGATGTTGCCCGCGCGCTCCATCTCCACCTGGATGTCCGCCAGGCGCATTTCCAAGGCGCGCTTCTCGGCCAGCAGGGAGCGGTAGCCCACAAAGGAGTGGGTGCCCAGCATGAGCCCCACCACCACCAGCACCCCCGCGCACCCGCAGACCCACAAAAGCGTCCGCAGCCGCCCGGGACTGACACGGAAGCTCTTCACGTCCGTGTCGTCGCGCATGAACAGCACGCTGTAGCTGGCGTCCTTCTTCTTTTTCTTCAAACCGCGCTCCGTGCCCCCGCCGTGGGGCTACATCCCGCTCCAGCTCTCGCTGGCGATGGCCCAGGTGTCGCCCTTGGGCGTGATGACCAGCGTCTTGCGGCCCTTGTCCGCAGCGCCGGAGGAGTCCTCGTAGGACTGGACGAAGGTGACCTTGAGGCCCTTCTGGTGCATGGAGACCTCCACCTTGTCCGCGGCGATGCGCACCGGGGTCTTGGTGGTCCAGAGCACCTGCTTGTAGTCACGCATGGCCTTGGCGCTGTTCTGCCGGCCGTTGCTGGCGTCCTCGGTGTAGTGGGCCATGTACTTGTCCAGGTCCACGGAGAGCCAGGCCTCCAGCCAGGACTTGAGCATCTTGTCCACCTCGGCGCGCTTGGCCGCCAGGTAGCGGGCCTCCAGGGTGGGCGAGGCCTCGGTGTACTCGCCGCCCACGATGCGCCAGGCGCCGTCCCTGTCCTTCTGCCAGTAGAAGCGCTTGCCCACGGCGGAAACCAGGTCCTGGGTGCGGTAGTACTGCTCGAAGGTGGTGACCCAGTAGTCCGGGCCCTGGATGGCGCGCACGTTGTCCACCATGACGTGGATCCACGGCTGGCGGTTGAAGATGCCCTGCTTGTGGCTCTTGAACTGGCTGAAGGACACGCCCTCGGTCTGGGCGTACTTCACGGGCTCGAAATAGTCGAAGAAGCGCTCGCGCTTGGCCTGCCAGTCCCCGGCCCAGGCGCGCACGCGCTCCACCAGTTGCTGGGCGGTCTTGTCCTCGGCCCCGGCTTCCTTGGTCCAGGTGAGCTTCTTGGCGATGACCACGGGCGTGCCGAAGGGGATGTGGCCGTTCAATGCGCTGATGTCCTGGGCGGTCAAGGCCACGCAGCCGCGCGTGTCGTTGGTGACGAACTGCTTGCCCCGGCCATGGATCCAGATGCCGTGGCCGGTCTTGCCCTTCAGGCGGTCCACGGGGTTGGGATAGTTCAGGCTGAAGGCGTGGTCGCCGTAGAGGCTGTAGTCCAGCTTGCCCGGCACCTTCTCCTCCACGAAGTACACGCCCTCGGGCGTGCGCATGTCGCCTTCGCGCATCTTGTCGCCAGGGGTGGAGCCGGTGGTGCAGGGCAGCTTGCGCGCCACCTCCAGCGGGCTCTTCTTGGCGAACATGAAGAAGGTCTGCGTCTCCTTGTCGATGCCGATCATGAGCTCGGGCACGGCGGAGTGCGAGGTGACCTGGGTGACCCAGCCGGGAATGCCCGCGCCGGAAGCCCCGGAGGGGCCCGCGGGACTGGCTGCCAGGCCCAGGCAGGGGGCCAGAGCCAGGCAGGCGGAGAGGATTGCGGTGCGTACGACTCTCAAGGCGCTTCCGTGTCTGTTGCGGCGCTCCTCCCGAAACCCCCCGCGCAGGCGGGAGCGCCCGTTTCCCAAGCCCTAGCCCTGTGCGGCGGCCAGGAGCTCCTTGCGGGTGAAAATCGACTCCAGCGTGAGGCCCGCCTCGGCCAGGCGCTCGCGCCCGCCCTCCTCGCGGTCCAGCACGGTGAGCACGGCGGCCACCTCGAACCCGGCGGCGCGCACGCGCTCCACGGTGGTGATGAGCGTGCCCGCGGTGGTGACCACGTCCTCCAGCAGGGCGACACGGTCGCCGGGCGTGAAGTTCTTGAGGCCTTCCAGGTACTGGTTGGTGCCGTGGCCCTTGGACTGCTTGCGCACGATGAAGCCCGGCAGGGGCCGCCCCTCCAGGTGGGAGAGCACGGTGACGGCGCTCACCAGGGGGTCGGCCCCCAGGGTCATGCCGCCCACGCCCTTCACCTCCACGCCTTTCAGCATCTCCAGGAACAGCTTGCCGATGAGAAAGCCGCCCTCGGGATGCAGGGCGGTCTGTTTGCAGTCGAAGTAGTAGTCGCTCTTCTTGCCGGAGGTGAGGGTGACCTCGCCCTGGACGTAGGAAAGCGCCATGAGCAGGCGCGCAAGCTTGACTTTGAGGTCTTTCACTCCGGGTTCTCCTGGCCTTTGGGGATCTAGGCCTGGCTGAAAACGCGCCCGAATATCTCGGACACGTAGCGCAGGTAATAGCAGGGGTCGAACACTTGTTCAAGGGCCTCGCGGCTCAAGTGCCGGGTGATTTCCGGGTCGGCCAGCACCTCGTCGCGGAAGGGCCGCTTGCCCTCCCAGCAGCGCATGGCCGCGGCCTGCACCGCCTCGTAGGCCTTCTGCCTGGGCAGGCCCAGGTCCAGCAGGGCCACCAGCACCCGCTGCGAGTAGTACAGCCCGAAGGACCCGGCCAGGTTGCGGGCCATGTTCTCCGGAATCACGCGCAGGTTCTTCAGCAGGCCCGCCAGGCGATTCAGGATGTAGTCCGCCAGGATGGTGGAGTCGGGCATGATGACGCGCTCCACGCTGGAGTGGCTGATGTCGCGCTCGTGCCACAGGGGCATGTTCTCCATGCTGGCCAGGGCGTTGGTGCGCAGAAGGCGCGACAGGCCGCAGAGGTTCTCGGCGCTGATGGGGTTCTTCTTGTGCGGCATGGCCGAAGAGCCCTTCTGCCCCTTGGCGAAGCCCTCCTCCACCTCCAGCACCTCGGTGCGCTGCAGGTGCCGAAGCTCGGTGCACAGCCTCTCCACCCCGCCGCCCAAGAGGGCCAGCGCGGTGAAGTAGTGGGCGTGGCGGTCGCGCTGCACGATCTGGGTGGAGATGGGGTCGGCCTCAAGCCCCAGGCGGGCGCAGGCCTTGGCCTCCAGCTCCGGGGAGAGGTGCGCGTAGGTGCCCACCGCGCCGGAAATCTTGCCCACGCGGATGTTCTCCAGGGCGGCCTCGAAGCGGGCCTTGTGCCGCGCGAACTCCGCGTAGAACCCGGCCATCTTGAGCCCGAAGCTGGTGGGCTCGGCGTGGATGCCGTGGGTGCGGCCCATGCACAGCTGGTCCTTGTGCTGGTGGGCCATGTCCTTCAGCACCGCCAGAACCTTGTCGATGTCCGCCAGGATGATCTTGCCCGCGCGCACCAAGAGCAGGGCGTTGGCCGTGTCCACGATGTCGGAGCTGGTGCAGCCCAGGTGGATGAAGCGGGCGCTCGGGCCCACCTTCTCCTCCACGGCGGTCAAAAAGGCGATGACGTCGTGGCGGGTCTTCTCCTCGATCTCGAGGATGCGCTCCACGTCGAAGGCGGCCTTCTGGCGGATCTCGGCCAGGTCGGCCTGGGGGATGACCCCGAGCTCGGCCCAGGCCTCGCACACGGCCAGCTCCACCTCGAGCCACGCGCCGAAGCGCGCCTCCATGGTCCACAGGCTGGCCATTTCAGGACGGGAATAGCGTTCGATCATTGCGCCTCCGACTTTGGCTGGGGGCTGTGGCTTGCCGGGGCCGGGCCCACGGCCCGACACGAAAAAGGCAGCGTCCTCGCTGCCTTTTCGCTTACTTTCAGCTGCTGGCCGGTGTGCAGGCCGCCCCGGGGCAAGGCTTCGCCGTCTCCGGCGCCTTGCCCGCGTCGGCCGCGGGCGCCTCCGGCTTGGCGCCTGCGGAGTCGCCCCCGCCGCCGTTGTAGCCGCTGGCGTACCAGCCGCCGCCCTTCAGCACAAAGGACGTGCTGGAGATGAGCCGGGTGGCGGGGCCGCCGCACACCGGGCAGGGGAGCTCGCGCTCCTCGTAGTCCTTCTGCCAGTCCTCGAAGATCTGCTTGCAGTCCTGGCAATTGTACTCGTAGATCGGCATCTGTTCTCCTCCTCGAACGTGGCGGCCCGGCCGTGCCGCCGGGGCCCACGAAAGCGCCGGGCGGCCCGTAAGCCGCCCACCGCTTGTCCTTCGAGCCTATTTGCTCTTGGCGGCCGCCTTGGCCTCGCGGATGCGCTGCTTCAGGCGCTCCTCGCGACGCTTGCGACGACGGCCGA
Source organism: uncultured Desulfocurvus sp. (assembly GCA_964502805.1). Lineage (GTDB taxonomy): Bacteria > Desulfobacterota > Desulfovibrionia > Desulfovibrionales > Desulfovibrionaceae > Humidesulfovibrio. Next base: position 11,667 of record CAZCYB010000021.1, on the reverse strand, counting down.
TTTCCTTCATGCGTTCGACTTTCTTGTGCTTGCCCATGTGATACGCCTCCAGAAGGGCGCGGTGCGCCCCGTGATTGCGGTGTCCCTACTCCACATCCCGGGCCTTGTAAAGGGTCCGGCCCGGCCCGGGCGCGCTTTCCTCCTTGACGCCGGAGGCATTGATGCCCATTATGGACGCGGACGCCAAGCGCGCCCCATTCCAATATCTCAGGAGTTCCCCATGGCCTTTGCAAATCTTGACCCGGCGGTCGCGGACATCGTCGAGGTTTTCTTTTTCGAGCAGTGGCTGCGCCACTATTACATTGTCGAGAAGGACGGCGGGCTGAGCCTGGAAATCCCGGCCGACGACCTGGTGGCCATCTACGAGAAACACCAGCACCTGGGCGGCCTGGCCGACATGATGAACAACCGGCCCATCAGCCCGGAGTCGTGCCAGGAGTGCGTGGGCACCTTCCTTGGCGCCCGCTACGACGGCTCCAAGTACGGCCCCAACGTCATCGCCCAGTCGCTGGACAGCAAGGCCTTCAAGATCGAGATGTACGTCATCGCCGTCTGGCTCAAGGGCCACGAGTCCCACCTGGACGCCCACAAGCTGGCCTTCGGCGACTGGCTGGAGATGTACGAGAACTGGAAGCAGCTGCCCGAGGTGAAGGACTACCTGCGCAAGCTCAATGCCGGGGGCGACCCCGTGGAGCCCGCGAGCAAGTCGGTCCACTAGCAGCGGGTGGACCGCGTTTTGCAAGCTTCGCCGCGGCGCTGGCCCTTTTCGGGGCAGCCGCACCTTGAACACAGCCGAGGGAGTTTCGAAGCGTGTGCGCACTGTGGGGTAAAAACAAGAACGACGCGGACAGGACGAGGCAGATCATCCTCGACACCCTGACCGACGTCCGCGATCAGCGCTCCAAGCTCAAGCTGATCTTCGACGAGGGCGTCACCACCATCAAGGAGGTGGCCGCCACCCTGCTGGAGTTCGACCCCACGGGCATCACGGTGGAGGTGTCAAGCCTCAAGGGCGCCTCGGGCTCGTGGATCGGCGCGGGCCTCACGGCCTTCTTCCGCGTCAAGGACCGGGAGTTCCGCAACCGCGAGCACTTCCTCACCTTCGACACGCGCATCGTCAGCTTCGAGCAGCGGCCCAGCGGCGTGCTGCACTTCTCCCTGGCCTTCCCGCAGAACCTCAAGAACGCCCAGCAGCGCCGGGGAGTGCGCGTCAAGACCGACTCGCGCAAGGTGCCGGAGCTCATGGTCTGGCTCGCGCCGGACACCCCGCGCGACATCCGCCGCCTGGCCCCCGCCCTGACCCAGGAGCACTACTCCTCCCGCCAGCTCAAGGTGGAGAACTTCTCCGCCAGCGGGGCCAAGCTCCTGGTGCTGCGCTCCGTGCTGCGCGAGGTGCTGCCCGACATCGGCAAGGGCCAGCACTTCAATCTCTTCTTCAAGGCCGCGAGCGACTCCGGCGGCCCGGCCACGCCCTTCTGGACCGAGGCCGTGCTGCGCAACATCTTCCACGACCCGGAAAGCGGCGAGACCGCCCTGGGCTTCGAGTTCGTGGCCGAGGGCTACCTGGACAAAGACGGACGCCTGGAATGGCGGCCCCTGCGCTTCGACGAAGTGACGGGCCTGGGCAAGTTCGTGTTCAAGTGGAACCTGGAACTGTACCGCGAGAAGGGCCTGGGCGGCTAGGCCCCGGCAGCGAAAGCGTCTTTTCCCTCCCGCGCCTTGTCGGCATGCGGCCCGGCGCGCTCCCCCTACTTCCAGATCAGCGGCACCACGGGCTTGACCTCGATGGGCTTTTCCACGTCCTGCGGGGGCTGGTTCTTCTTGGGCGGCACGTGGAGGATCACCGTGTCCCCGGTCTGGGCGTCGCGGCCCAGGATGGTGCCGCCGGAGTCCGTGCCCATCTCGTAGTCCTTGCGGTTCTTGGCCGTGTCCTTGTTGGGAAACTTCGGGGCGGGCTGGGCCGGAGCCTGGCCGCCAGGGGCCGGGGCCTGCTGCTGCGCCTGGTCGCCCTGGGCCGGGGCCTTGGGGGCCTCCACCGGAGCGCGGTACGCGGGCCCCTGGGCCCGGGCCAGCCCGCCGGGCAAGACCGGGAGGACGGACAGGACGGGCGCAAGCGCCAGGGCCAGCAGAAGCGCTGCGGGGCGTTGAAAGCGGCGGGGCTTGCGCATGTGGCTCTCCTCCCCCGGGCCCGCGCGGCCATGGTGCCAAAGCGGGACACGGAAATAGGGTTTGAATCTTGACCGGCCCCAGTGTATACCAAGCATCGGCGCGGGCGCAATGGCCCGCCACCGCTGACAAGCCCCATCCCAGGACCCCGGACCAGCAAGGAGACCAGCCCATGTCCAATCGTGCCGACGCCTACAAGGCCGCCGGAGTGAACATCGACGAAGCCAATGTTTTCGTGGAGCGCATCAAGTCCCTGGCGGCCAGCACCCATGGCAAGGGCGTGCTCTCGGGCATCGGCGGCTTCGGCGGGCTGTACAAGCCGGACCTTTCGCGCATGCAGGCCCCGGTGCTGGTCTCCGGCACCGATGGCGTGGGCACCAAGCTCAAGCTCTCCTTCGCCTTCGGCGGGCACGACACCATCGGCATCGACCTGGTGGGGATGAACGTCAACGACGTGCTGGTGCAGGGCGCCAAGCCGCTGTTCTTCCTCGACTACTTCGCCACCGGCAAGCTCGATTCCGACGTGGCCGTGCGGGTGGTGGCGGGCATCGTGGAGGGCTGCAAGCAGGCCGGGTGCGCGCTTTTGGGCGGGGAAACCGCCGAGATGCCCGGCTTCTACCCCGAGGGCGAGTACGACCTCTCCGGCTTCTGCGTGGGCATGGTGGACTACGACCGCATCGTGGACGGCTCGCAGATCGCCACCGGCGACGTGATCATCGGCCTGGCCTCCAGCGGGCCGCACTCCAACGGCTACTCGCTCATCCGCAAGATCTTCGAGTCCTCGGGCCTCAAGGGCACGGACATCCTGCCCGACGACACCCAGACCGTGGCCAGCGCGCTCATGGCGCCCACGCGCATCTACGTGCAGCCGGTGCTGAACCTGCTGCGCGACCTGCCCATCAAGGGCATGGCGCACATCACCGGCGGCGGCTTCTACGACAACCTGCCCCGCGTGCTGCCCAAGGGCGTCACCGCGCACGTGCGCTTCGGCTCCTGGCCGGTGCAGCCGGTGTTCCACTGGCTCAAGAACAAGGGCAACCTCTCCTGGCCGGAGATGCTCCAGATCTTCAACACCGGCATCGGCTACGTGCTCATCGCCAGGAAGGACACCGCCGAGGACGCCATGAACCGCCTCTCGGCCATGAACGTGCCCGGCTACGTCATCGGCGAGATCAAGGCCCGCGTGGAGGACCAGGAGCAGGTGCAGGTGCACTTCCCGGAATAGGCCCGGACTCTTCCCAGAACGAAACGAAAAGGCCCCTTGCGGGGCCTTTTTTGTTGGTGCGCGCTCCTCACCCTCCGGGCTGTCTCCAAAAGATGCCGTGGGTTCCCTGGCAAGGAGGGAGGCTGTTCGGGGCCGGGGAGAGTACTGTTGCGGTACAGCCCCGGCCCCGAACCGGCTCGTGACGACGCCAGGGGGCTCACGGCGCTTTTCGAGGCAGCCCCCTAAAAACCAAGGTCCTCGCCGACGAGCACCACGTGGATGCGGCCCTCCACGGCGGAGCCCTCGATGACGCTCCAGATGTTGCAGATCTTGGTCTCGCTCATGCACTGGTGGCAGCGGCCGTCCTCTATGCAGGGGTTCTTCAGCCCGTAGGCCTCGGCCAGGCGGATGTTGTTGGCCGGGGCGGCGATGGTGCGCACCCGGGCGTAGGCGGCCTCCAGGTCCCAGGCCACCTTGTTCATGCCCGCCACCAGGATGACCTTGGCCGGGCCGTAGATCATGCCCGCCACGCGGTTGCCCGTGCCGTCCAGGTTCACCAGCCGCCCGTCCAGGGTGATGGCGTTGGTGCTGGCCACCATGACGTCGGCCAGCATGCCCTGGCGGCGGATGTCCAGGGCCTGCTCCCTGGTCAGCCCCGGCGCGTAGGGGTCCAGGAGCGTCACGCCGGGCTTTTCCGCCATGGCCTGCCACAGGCCCAGGGAGCCGCAGGACTCGCTGCCGCAGCGGATGACCCTGGCCGGGCTGGGGATGAGGCCAAGCACCTCGCCCGCCACCCCGGCGGCGGTGGGCACGAAGCTGCCCGCCATGCGGCGGCGGTTCAGGTTCTTGATGACGAGCCGGGCCTGCTTCTCGCGCTGGGCCAGAAGGTTCTTGTCCATGGGCTATCTCCTCTGCGGGGTGGGGTTGGGGGGATGAGCCACCCTTGTGCCACCGGCGGCGCGGCGCGGTCAACGCACACGGGTGTTCGTAGGCGCGGTGAACAGTTCTTAAATATTCATCTTGACATTTTGCCCGGCTGAGCCCTAGTGGGAGGCATACCATATAGGAGGGTTGATATGCCTAAGCACCCCATTGGGACAACCGCAAAGACCGGCGAAACCTGCCCGGAATCGGGCGTTTGGAAGGTGGTTGGCACGCCGACGACCACCGCCCCCATTGCCAAGGGAAACAAGATGCCGCCTTACGACGGTAAGGCAGTGACCTGGAAATTGATCCAGTACGCCTAGCACGACAAGCATAACGAAACCCCCGGCGCGGACCTTTTGGGAAGATCCGGGCCGGGGGCCGTTGCTTCGAGATTGGCCGGCGCTAGTCGCTGTAGGCGGTCTCCGTGTGCTCGGCCAGGTCCAGCCCCTGGGACTCGGCGTCCAGGCTGGCGCGCAGGGGCATGAGGGCGTTCACCGCCTTGAGGAGCACCCAGCTGGCCACGAAGGCGTACGCGCCCACCACGAGGATGCCGTAGGCCTGGGTGCCCAGCTGGGCGGCGTTGCCGTAGAACAGGCCGTCCACGCCCGCGGCGTTCACCGCCTTGGTGGCGAACAGCCCGGCCATGAGCGTGCCGATGAGCCCGCCCAGGCCGTGGATGCCCACCACGTCCAGGCTGTCGTCGTAGCCCAGGCGCGCCTTGGCCAGCACGCCCAGGTAGCAGGCCGCGCCCGCCACCAGCCCGATGACGATGGCCGCCCACGGGGCCACGAACCCGGCCGCCGGGGTGATGGTGGCCAGCCCGGCCACCGCGCCGGAGGCCGCGCCCAGGGTGGTGGGCTTGCCCCGGTGCTTCCACTCCACCACGGTCCACATGAACATGCCCGCCATGCCGCCCAGGTGCGTGGCCACAAAGGCCGAGCCCGCCACGGCGTCCGCCGCCAGGGCGCTGCCGCCGTTGAACCCGAACCAGCCGAACCAGAGCATGCCGGTGCCCAAAAGCGTCAGCGGCAGGCTGTGGGGAAAGAACTGGGTCTTGCCGTAGTCCTTCCTGGGCCCGATGATGAGCACCGAGGCCAGCGCGGCGGCGCCGCAGGTGAGGTGCACCACGAGCCCGCCCGCGAAGTCCACCACGCCCGCCAGCTTGAGGAACCCGCCCGCGCCCCAGATCCAGTGGCACACCGGGTTGTACACCAGGATGGCCCAGAGCAGGCTGAACACCAGAAACGGGGCGAAGCGCACGCGTTCGGCAAAGGCCCCGGTGATGAGCGCCGGGGTGATGACCGCGAACATGCACTGGTAGATCATGAACACCAGGTGCGGGATGGTGGCCGCGTAGTCGGCGTTGGGCTCACCGCCCACGCCGGAAAGCCAGGCCCAGGCCAGGCTGCCGGTGATGCCGCCCACGTCCGGGCCGAAGCTCATGGAATAGCCCAGGGCCACCCACTCCATGCTGATGAGCGCGATCATGAAGAAGCTCTGCATGATGGTGCCCAGGACGTTCTTGCCCCGCACCATGCCCGCGTAGAACAGGGCCAGGCCCGGCGTCATGAAGAGCACGAGGGCCGCGCTCACCAGGACGAATGCGGTGTCTCCCGCCTGAATCATGTGGCGTACTCCCTTGCGATGGGGCGATGAGGGGACTCCCGGCACTGGTCCGCCGACCGGGAAGATGAGGGACGCCGCCCGCCCCGCTGGCGGCTGTGCCGTCATAGCCACATTTTTGCGCCCTGCAAAGACAAAAATGCCGGTCGTTCTGACAAAAATGTATACAATGCCTCTACCGGAACGAATTTGTCAGGAAAAATTCTGCCGATTTTGCGTTGAACGGACAACACGACCGGCTCAAGGACGCATCTGTTTGCCAATTGCGCAAGGCACTGGAGCAGGGCGCGCCTTGCCAGCCCGGGGCCCTTGGGCTAGCCTTCCAGGCATCGACACACCAGCCCACAGGCAGGACCAGGAGCGCCCATGCACAACCCCGGAACCACCGTCGTGCTGCTCATGCGCCACGGCCAGATCGTCCAGGAACCCACGGACGGCGAAGGGGCGCGGCGCTACGTGGGCAACCGCGACCTGCCCCTGGACGACGCCGGGCGGGCCCAGGCGGCCCAGGCCGCGCGCATCCTGGCCGGGCTGCCCATCCGCCGCGTGCTCACCAGCCCGCTCTCCCGCAGCATCGAGACCGCGCGCCTGGCCACCGCCGCCCTGGACCCCGGCCCGGACCTGGCGCACACGCCCGACCTGGCCGAGATCTGCCTGGGAGACTGGCAGGGGCTCTACCCCGCGCAGGTGCGACGCAGCTACCCCGGCCAGTGGGAGGCGCGCGGGGCCGACCTGGCCCGCTTCCGCCCGCCCGGGGGCGAGAACTTCAGCGACCTGGCCCGGCGCGGCCTGCCCGCGCTCACCGACCTGGCCCGCCAGGCCCACGCCGCGGGGGAGCCCGTCACCCTGGCGGTGGCCCACGCGGGGCTCAACCTGGCCCTGCTGTGCACGCTCATGGACCTGCCCCTGCAGTCCGCCCTGGCCCTGCCCCAGGACTACTGCTGCCTGAACATCCTGGTGTGGAACGAGGAGCACCGGCACATGGCCGTGCGCGCCGTGAACCTGCTGCCCGGCGCCCTGGGCCGGGACTGGGCGAAAAGCTACGATATCGAGATGGAATGACGGGCGAATCGGCGGAGGGGGGTGCAGGGGTGAGGCGGGGCCTCCCCCCTGCCGCCAGCCCTTGCCAATCGGGGCAAGAGGCCTTATTGTACGCCACATCCGCGAAACTGTTCGCGGAGAACATGTGAGCATTCCTTTCAGGAGGATTCGAGAAATGGCTGGTTATCCTTCGTATCCCGGTGCGCAGACGCGCGTCGGCAGAGCCGAAGCCATCAATGCGTTCATGCGCGGCGTGTATGGCTGGATGAGCCTGGGGCTCATGCTGACGGCTGGCACCGCCTGGTTTGTTGCGGCCAGCCCCCTGGGCGCGGCCCTGTTGCAGAGCCCCATGCTGGTGCTGGTGCTGGTCTTGGCGCAGTTCGGCCTGGTCATCGCCTTGTCGGCGGCCATCCACAAGCTGTCCGGCGGCGTGGCCACCATGATGTTCACGGCCTACAGCGCGCTCACGGGCGTGACCCTGTCGTCCATCTTCTTCGTGTACAGCATGGCCAGCATCTTCCAGGCCTTCATCGTGGCCGCGGGCATGTTCGGCGCCATGAGCGTGTACGGCATGGTCACCAAGCGCGACCTGACGGGCCTGGGCAGCTTCATGTTCATGGGGCTCATCGGCATCGTGCTGGCCTCGCTGGTGAACATGTTCTTCAAGAGCCCGGCGGTGAGCTTCGCCGTGTCCATCATCGGCGTGTTCGTGTTCGTTGGCCTCACGGCCTACGACACGCAGAAGCTCAAGTACATGGGCGAGGTGATGCCCCTGGACGACGGCACGGCGGTGCGCCGCGGCACCATCCTGGGCGCGCTCACCCTGTACCTGGACTTCCTGAACCTCTTCCTGATGCTGCTGCGCCTGTTCGGCAGCAGCCGCGACTAGCCAACATCCCGCGCGGGGGAGGGCCCCGGCCCTCCCCCCGCCACATCCCATGCCCGCATTGCCCGACATCCGCCCGCACCTCCAGCGCCTGAAGGCGCTCCAGCCCCTGCTTTCGCTTTTGGCGCTGCCCCTGGGCGCGGCATACGGCCTGGGCATGCGCGCCCGGCGCGGGCTGTACGGCAGCGGCTTCCGCCACTCGTGGCGGCCGCCGTGCCCGTGCATCAGCGTGGGCAACATCGGCATGGGCGGCAGCGGCAAGACGCCGCTGTGCGAACATATTTTGCGCTGGGCCGAGGCCCGCGACGAGCTGGGCGTGGTGCTGACGCGCGGCTACGGGGCCAGGCCCCGCAGGCTGCCGCTTCTGGTCATCCCCGGGGCGGACCCGGCCGAGGCCGGGGACGAGCCCCTGCTGCTGGCGGCGGCCTCCTCCACGGCCCGCGTGGTGGTGGACCCCAAACGCAGCCGCAGCGGCCCCTGGGCCTGGACACGCTTCGACCCGGACTACGTGCTCCTGGACGACGGCTTCCAGCACCTGGCCGTGCAGCGCGACATCGACCTGGTGCTGCTGACGCCCACGGACCTGGGTTCCGGCTGGGGCCGCGTGTGCCCGGCGGGCTCCTGGCGCGAGGGGACTTCGGCCCTTTCCAGGGCCTCCGCATTCTGCCTGAAGGTCACCGAGGACGAGCTCACCGGCCTGCGTGGGCAGATCGAGAAGCGCCTGGCGCGTTACGATCGCCCGGTGTTCACCTTCGCCATGAAGCCCCTGGGCCTCAGGCGCATCGACGGGCTGGAGACCGCCCGCGACCTGGGCGGGGAGGACTACCTCTTCGCCTGCGGCCTGGGCAACGCGGACCAGGCGGCGGCCACGGCGGCGCGGCTGCTGGGCCGCCCGGCCAAGGCGGTGCTCCCCTTCCGCGACCACCACGCCTTCCGCCAGGCGGACGTGCAGCGCATCGACGAGGCCGCGCGCCAGGCCGGGGCCGGGCACGTGGTGGTGACGGCCAAGGACGCCGTGAAGCTGGCCGGGCTTTCGGGCACGGGCCGCTACTGGGTGCTGGCCACGCGCCTGGCCTTCGGGCCGTCCCTCTGGGCCGGGCAGCCCTTCGACGCCTGGTTCGGCGAGCGCTTCGACGCCCTGGCGGCCGCCCACCGCGAGCAGTACCGCGCAGAAATCTTGAAATGACGCGGGGGCCCCTGTCCACCCACAGGCCCCCTGCCCCGTCCCCCGCGCGCCGGGCCCCCAAACCGCCCGCGACGCGCCAGCAACCTCCCGAATTTCCTTCCAACACATCGAGCATACAGTGAAACTCAAGAAAAAACGCAATCCGAGCGCCCCGCCGCTCCCCACCGACCACACCAGCCTGCTGAAGCTCCTCAAGGAGTCGCGCAGGCCGCTCTCCGCCGACGACCTTTTGCCCGTGCTGGGCCTGCACCGCCGCAAGCGCGGCATCGTGGAGGACATGCTCCGCGACCTGGAGGCGGAAGGAAAGATCCTGCGCCTGGGCCGGGCCTACAGCCTGGCCGACCGCGTGCGCCAGGTCACGGGCAAGGTGCAGCTCCAGCGCTCCGGCGCGGCCTTCCTCATCCCCGACGACCCGCGCCAGAAGGACGTGTTCCTGGGCCAGGACACCGCCGGGGCCTGGCACGGCGACCGCGTCAGCGTGGTCATCACCCGCGATGCGGGCGGGCGCACCGGCTCCCGCAACGCCGAGGGCCGCGTGCTCCAGATCCTGGAGCGCGGGCGCTCCGTGCTGCCCGTGCGCGCCATGCGGCCCACCGGGCAAAACGGTTCCGGCGACTGGCTCTGCCGCCCCACGGACCCGCGCCTGGACTTCGCGCTTTTGGCGCGCAAGGTGGACCCGGCCCTGGGCCTGCAGAAGGGCGACATCGCCCTGGCCGCGCCGGGCGAGCAGATCGACGCCGCGCTCTGGGAGGGGTCCATCCTCTCCCGCCTGGGGCCGGAGACCCTGGCCCAGGTGCAGGAGGCCCTGACCAAGGCCAACCACGGCGTGCCCACCGGGTTCCCCGAGGACACCGAGGCCGAGGCCGCGCGCCTGCCCCGGGTGCCCGCCGAGACTGACTTCGCCGATCCGAAAAGCGGCCGCGAGGACCTGCGCGCCACCCCCTTCGTCACCATCGACGGGGCCACGGCCCGGGACTTCGACGACGCCATCTTCGTGCGCCGCGCGGGCAAGGGCTATGAGCTCTGGGTGGCCATCGCCGACGTGGCCCACTACGTGCCCCTGGGCAGCGCCCTGGACCGCGAGGCCTACGACCGGGGCAACTCCTACTACTTCCCGTCCTCGGTGGAGCCCATGTTCCCCCAGGCCCTGTCCAACGGGCTGTGCAGCCTGAACCCCAACGTGCCGCGCCTTTCCGTGGCCGTGCGCATGAAGATGGGCCCGGACGGCGCGCGCGGCGAGGCCCGGGTCATGAACGCCGTGATCCTGAGCCACGCCCGGCTCACCTACTCCCGCGCCCGCGACGTGTGCGTGGACAAGATCCCCGCCGCCCGCGAGGAACTGGCGAAGGAGGCGGGGAGCGAGGTGGTGGACATGCTCGACGCCGCCGAGGAACTGGCGCGCAAGATGCGCAGGCTGCGCATGGGGCGCGGCAGCCTGGACTTCGATCTGCCCGAGGGCGAGGTGGTCTTCGACCCCGCCGGGCAGCCCGTGAGCGTGCGGCCCAAGGTGCGCCACTTTGCCCACCAGCTCATCGAGGAGTTCATGATCGCCGCCAACGAGGCCGTGAGCGAGTTCCTGGTGGCCCACGCCCTGCCCTGCCTGTACCGCGTGCACGGCGAGCCCGACCGCGAGAAGCTGGAGCTCTTGTACACCCTGCTGGGCCGCCTGGACGGCGAGCGCGCCCCCAAGCGCGCCCGTAACGACCGCTTCAGCGACGAGGACTTCACCCCCGAGGCCCTGGGACGGCTGCTGGCCAGCGTGGCGGGCACGGAGCGCGAGTTCCTGGTCAACAGGCTGGTGCTGCGCAGCATGAAGCAGGCCCGCTACCAGCCCGACAACGAGGGCCACTACGGCCTGGCCAGCGAGTCCTACGCGCACTTCACCTCGCCCATCCGCCGCTACGCCGACCTGGTGGTGCACCGGCTCATCAAGGTGGCCCTGGGCCAGAAGAACCTGCCCGTGCCCGGCTTCAAGAAGCTGGCCGAGATCGGGCAGCACCTCTCGGCGCGGGAGCGCGTGGCCATGGAGGCCGAGCGCGAGTGCCAGAAGCGCTACGTGTGCATGGTGCTGCAGCCGCAGATCGGGCGCGAGTTCCCGGGCATCGTGGCCGGCCTCACCGAGTACGGCCTGTGGGTGGAGATGCCCGAGGTGCTGGCCGAGGGCTTCATCCGCCTGGCCGGGCTGCAGGACGACTACTACGCCTACTTCAAGGAGCGCGAGATGCTCGTGGGCCAGCGCACCGGCAAGACCCTCCGCGTGGGCCAGGGGGTGCGCGTGCGCCTGGCCAACGTCTCCCTGGACCGCCTGGAAATCGACCTGGAGCTGCTCGAGGCCAAGCCCTCCCGCGACGGCTCCGTCATGGTGCAGGGCCACGCCGAGGCTCCCCACGCGCCCCGGCCCTCCCGCGTGCAGCGGCGCGCCGCCCGCGCAGGCCAGGACCGCGACCGCAAGGACCAGGCCCGCTCCTCGCGGCGTTCCAAGTCCTCCTCTGGCGGAGGCGGCAAGGGCGGCAAACCGGCGGGCAAGCCCGGCAAGCGCCGGGGCAGGTAGCGGGAAGCCTCCGGCGGGGGGCCTATCCAATAGCAGGGGCCCCCGGGCCCCACGAGTTGGCCCCGCGCGATAGGCCTGCCAAA
>CAZCYB010000020.1:0-50954 GCA_964502805.1 uncultured Desulfocurvus sp. | reverse complement strand
TCCCTCTCCCCCTGGCCAACCTCAGAATTTACACCACGTCCGTGGACTCTAACTGGCAACTGGGTTCACAAGACAGAGCGTGAATACGCAGCAATGTTTGCATTTCTCTTGGAAACGCTTGGTGCTGACACAGACATCAAGGCGCTGAGCATTGTGAATGCTCGCACAGTTAAGGAAGCTCTCGGCAAGCGTACGAAGCCCAATGCCCGGCGCGGCTTTGCTCCTCGCAAGGCCTGTGCTTCCCAGTCGGATTCCCCGGACACTCTCAGCGTCAAAACGATCAACAAGCATCTGACAGCATATGCGGCCCTTTTCAGGTGGGCAGTTGCTAATGGCTACGCGGATGCGAATATCTTCCAAGGGCTTTCAATCCGGCAGGCCAAGCTGACTGAGGGCAAACGCAAAGCATTCTCGCAAGAACAGATTGCCCGAATCGTCTGGCAACTGATGACCTTCCCCACAAATAAGGAATTTCAGAAGTGGGGTCCATTGCTGGGCATCTTCACCGGGGCGCGGTTAAACGAGCTCGCTCAACTCACCCCGGCTGATGTTCGACAGATTGACGGGGTATGGTGCCTAGACATCAATACCGACTCGGAAGGGAAGCACCTCAAGACCAAATCTGCAAAGCGCATTGTTCCGGCACATTCGAGACTCATTGAGCTTGGATTCTTGGAGTACGTTGAGCAGACGAAGGCGGCTGGGCACACTCGGATTTTGCACGAACTCACCTACGATCCTCAAAATGGATATGGCCGCAACCTCGGAAGATGGTTCAATGAGTCCTTTCTTTCCAAGCTTGGCATCAAGGATAAGCAGCTTGTTTTCCACTGTTTGCGGCATACTCTGATAACGGAGCTGTTGCGGGCAGATGTCGCGGAAAGCTTGGTCAAGTCCATTGTCGGCCATGCCCAAGAAGGTGTTACGTTGAATGTGTATTTCGGAAAGGGTTATAGTCCAAGTCAGTTGAAAGAAGCCATCGATAAAGCTCACAGCAACGTTCAGACACCTTTCGATGTCCTGTGACCATTTTCTAGTTCATTTTCCTTACCGCGTGATTGCAGCCATACTGACTTGTCCTATCTGCTAGCAAGCTCGACAGGCCGATCTAATTACTGGCCCGGTCTGGCTGAGATATGCTCATAATCAGTTCTGCCATGTATTGGCATGTTGCGGTTATTACCAGCCCTATCAGGCCTAACCTGTATAGTCCCTTTCTGACCTGGACTGCCCTTATAGTCCTGATTAGCTCAATAGATATTTAGTTCTAGCCTGATCATATCTTAACGCATCTCAGACATTCCTTGTCTATTATTCTACAGTCCAGGACAGTCCTGGTCAGACCTGATCTATTCTAGTTCCTCTCTCTAGCCTTCCTCAATGCACGGAACACGCTCGAATTTCCAAACAATCAAGGCCGTACAGTGCTCACACCTCATAACCGGCCATCCACCTACCGCTCCTTAGCTCCTCTCACGTAGGCATAGGCCCTTACCCGCGCAAGCCACACCATTGTTCACGGACCTCATACGCGGCCTGGGGGACACTGCCCTCATCAAGCCTCAAGCCCTCCCCACGGAATTCTGCGCCGAGTCCAGGCCTCCCTGACTCTGCGGTATATCCACTAGCACCCGCACGAACGCGGGGGCAGAATCGTTGGGCTCAGACAACCAGGATTGACAACAAACCACATGACAGTAGGCGTTGACAATCAAACTCGTTTTCACTTAATAATAAGAAAACTGGAGAGTGCAGATGGAGCTTATCATTTTTATTATTGCATGCGTTGCAGTACGTTTTATGTGGAAGATGTGGTGCAGCGCAGACAATAGCGGCAATGCGAAGAACACTTATCCAAGCTATTCAGCGATTGCACAGCGGGACAATCTCACGCAGCAAGGAACTTCTCACGAAACGAAAACACCAGCTGTTCACATGGCCAAACAGATTAAATCGTTTTGTGAAAAGTGGGAATACAAACCGACTCAAGCAGAGATGGGCAATTTGAATTCAAGAGAAGTCGGAATTTTCACAAATGAGGCTCGGCGTATCCAGTGCAAACCAATTGATTTTATCGAGAAGCACCGGCTTATAGCAGATCGACTGATTAAGTGTATCACAAATATAGACAAGCTCACAAAAGGCCAGATTGTAGCCGCTGGGTCATTATTTCATGCTTACTGGCTGGCGGTCAAAACAAGCGATTTTGATTTTATAGGCAAAGCAAACACATACATCATTTCACTTCTTGAAGCATGCGATACTGATGAAGAACGACTTGAACTGTTTACACACTTAGCAAAGAGCCCTACACCAGACATGCTTAATCACTGATTGTCGAACAGACTCACCTTATCCGCTAAGGCCGTATACTCTTTGTTGCACAAATTATTAATCAACAAGCGAACACTCCACATCACAACGCAGTCACCAGCCAGAAAATGTGTGCTCATTGCGAACCTAACACAGAGAATCACGCCCTAAAGGCTTTTGCCTGGATTTCTCATCCTCGCAGCAAGTCGCAGCCCCCCCTGACTCGCCAAAACTCGCTAGGAGCCCCCTGAGGCCTCGCCAAGCCCATTTATGGAAGAGGGCAAGGGCAGGGCCCAAAAGGGCCTTAGAATCAATTCTAGAGGCCCATCTTCCAAGGGAGGGGATTGCCCACCAGCCCAGCCATTCCAGGGTTTCCGCCAAGATGCTGTACAGTCGTTCAGCTTCAGACTATGTGCAGTGGGCCTCGACACTGGGGCTGGTTTGGGCTATGGGAAAGGTGAGCATTTCGGGGAGACATTTCACTAACTCCTCATCAGTGAATCTTTGCAATTCTAGCATGTTGCAAACGCGGCAGAGCTTCCCTCCCCCTCCGCCACATCCCGCCTACTGCGTGATCTCCACGGCCAGCTTGGCGAAGTCCGTGCGCCGGGCCACCACCTGGTAGTCGCGGCGGCAGGCCGCGCACCAGTCCTCCAGGGCCGCGAACTCGTCCGTGAAGCCACGGGCCGAGAACTCGTCGAAGAGCATCACCGTGCCGGGCCGCACGTGCCGGTTCATGGACATGAGCACGAACAGCGTGGACGAGTACAGGTCCGCGTCCAGGTGCAGCACCAGGCGATTGCTGGGCGTGAAGGACAGGCTGAAGGCGTCCACGGTGTCCTGGAACAGGCCCACCACGAAGGCCGCGCGCGGGTCGTCCACCAGCGGGGCGCGGCCCCCGGTGCTGAAGGCCCCCCGGGGCGAGTCCGCCTGCCAATTTTCCGGCAGGCCCTCGAAGGAGTCGAAGCCGAAGAAGCGCGAGCCCGGGTTCTTGTCCAGGGCCAGCCAGGAGCGGAAGCTCTCCCCCGTGGCCACGCCGAACTCCAGGTAGTCCACCGGGGCCTTGCCCAGCACGCGCGCGTGCACGTAGGCATAGAAGGCGTGGCGCTTTTCGTATGGAAATTCCATGACCTGGCACGCCTCGTCGATGGCCTGGGCCCGGGAATGGAACTGGCGCTGGCGGTAGAGCTGGTGGAAGTCCTCGGTTCCCCCCTTGGCCAAAAGGTACACGGCCTGGTGCACAAGCTCGGGGGTCACGATCTGTTTGGCGGCGGACATGGACTGCTCCTGGTGGCGGTTGTTCGGAATGCTGCGCCGTGGACACAGCAAGAGCCGTTCCAATCCCTCCGCCCTCCCCACGCCCTGCCGCGCCGGATGTTGCCAACCGGGCCGCGCGGGGCTATGGTCCCGCCGTCCGAACGGACCGCGCCAGAAACGACAATCCCGGCCAGGGCCGGGCTTTTCCAGGAGAATCCCATGCGCTGCGCATGCCTGAACTGCGGCTATGTGTACCAGCCCGAGAAGGGCGATCCCGAAAACGGCGTCCTGCCCGGCACCCGGAGCGACGAGCTGCCCCCGGAGTGGGTCTGCCCCCGGTGCAAGTCCGGCCAGGACTACTTCGCCATGATGGAAGAGGACGAGTAGGACCCGCCGCAGAGAATGGGGAAGAAGGGAACGTAAGGGGGCGGGGCCTAGGCCAGCACGTCCACGATGTGGCCCACGGTCTGGTCCACCGCCTGGATGGCCGCCACGTTGGCCGAGAAGGCCCGGTCGATCTGGATGAGGTCCACCATCTCGCGGGCGATGTCCACCCCGTTGTACTCGCCGGTGGCGGCAACGGGGCGCATCATGCCGCTCTCGTAGTCCGTGGGGCGCCCCTGGGGCACCAGGGGGTAGCCCGGGCCCTCGGCCCCGGTGAGGCCGTGGCCCATGGTGCCGGAAAGCTCCACCACGTCGGCCACGAGCACGCCCTTGCCGCCGGGGCCGTCCTCCAGCTCCACCCGGTAGGGGCGATAGTTCTCCGTGCTGGAGTTGGCGATGTTCTCCGAGGCCGCCATGGCCGAGAGATCAAGCGCCGAGAGGGCCTGCAGGTTCCAGCTGGCGTCGAGGGACATGCGTCGCGCTCCTCATGCCCATCATTGCCGGGTCCGATGCGCGGACCCCTTTTCCGGGCATTGCAGCTATTGCTTACACCTTCGGCGCGGAACTTTCAATAGTCGCCACGGCGGAATGTCCGTGGATGGACTCGAAGGCCTCCACCTCCACCTTAAACCAGGTGATGCGCGGATGCTCGCCCAGGCCCTGGGCCGCCGCGCGCACCACGTCCTCCACGAAGGCCGGGTTGGCGAAGGCCGTCTCGGTGACGTACTTCTCGTCCTCGCGCTTGAGCAGGGTGTACACCCGGGAGGAGCCCGAGCGCTCGGCGATCTCGATCAGGTCCTCCAGCCAGAGGAAGCCCCTGAATTTCGCCTGGATGCGCACGCTGGCGCGCTGGCTGTGCGCGCCCTCGTCGCTGATGGCCTTGGAGCAGGGGCACACGGTCATCACCGGCACGTCCACGCCCAGGGTGAAGTCCAGCCTGCCGTCCTCCCAGGCGCCCACAACGGTGCAGGGGTAGCTCATGAGGCTCTTGGCCCCGCTCATGGGCGAGCTCTGGCGCAAAAAGTACGGGAACTCGAACCGGGCGAAGGCGCGCCGGGCCTCCAGCCGCTGGGCCATGTCGGACAGGAGCTTCTCCAGCGAGGAGCGCGAGAGCTCCTCCTCCCAGTTCTCCAGGGCCTCCACGAAGCGGCTCATGTGCGTTCCCTTGAAGTGCGCGGGCAGGTCCACGGCCAGTTCCACCCGGGCCACGGTGTGCTGGGTGCCGGACTGCTTGTCGCGCACCACCAGGGGCAGGCGCAGGTCCTTCACCCCCACGCGGTCGATGGGCAGCTGCACGCTGGCCGGGTGCTTCTGGACGTCTTCCATGCCCTGGGAAAGCTTCGTCGCCATCTAGTCGATCTCCTGGCCGGTGGTGGTGAGCACCAGGTGGCCGTGCTTCACGCCCTTGGTGGAGATGAGCTTCTGCCCCAGGGCCTTTATGCCCTCGGCGCTGCCCTTGAGCACCAGCACCTCCAGGCAGTTGTGGTGGTCCAGGTGCACGTGCATTGTGGAGAGGATGACCTCGTGGCTGTCGTGCTGGGCCTCGGTGAGCTTCTGGGCCAGGCCGCTGGCGTGGTGGTCGTACACCAGGGTCAGGGTCCCGGCCACCTCGCCGTCGCTGTTCTCCCACTGGCGCTGCACCAGCATGCTGCGGATGAGGTCGCGGATGGCCTCGCTGCGGGTCTGGTAGCTCTTCTCCTTGCACAGGGCGTCGAACTTGTCCAAGAGGTCGGAGTCCAGCGACACGCCGAAGCGGATGGTCTCTCCCATACGAAAGGCTCCTTAGCGTTCAGTTCCGCCGCGTGATGCGGCGCAGGTGCACGGTCATGTTCTGGCCGCCCTGGGCGACCTTGTCCGAAAGGGGTGTTTCCACCGCCCAGCCCAGGCCCTCCAGGCGCTCCCACACGCCCGAGGACACGCTGCGCTCAGGGTCGGCGATCCAGGCCTCGCCGCCGGGGGCCAGGGCGTGGTCCAGAAGCGCGGCCACGGGCTCGAAAAACTTGCGCTCGTACAAAATATCCGCGCCCATGAGGATGTCCGCCCCGCCCGGAAAAAGGGCCGGGAAGCGCCAGTCCATGAGCGTGAACAGCGGCGGCGCGTGCCCGCCGAGCAGTTCCCGGTTGCGCGCCGCGTTCCTGCGGGCGTAGGCCAGGGCCTCGGGTTCGTAGTCGAAGGCCACCACCCGCGCCCCCTGCCCCGCCGCCACCAGGGCACAAAGGCCCAGGCCGCAGCCCGCGTCCAGGCACACGCGCCCGCGCAGGGCCGGTCCCTGCAGTCGCAGCCAGCGCGCCAGCAGCACCGCCGCGGGCCAAAGCTCCACCCAGTAGGGCAGGCGCTCGTCGCCGCCGTCCAGGCCGGACCGCCCGGACAGGCCCGCCAGCCCAGGCTTGCCCTCGTGCTCCGCGCACAGGGCCTCCCACAGGCTCTCCAGGTCCGCCGGGCGCTCCAGCAGCCAGCGCTCCCCGGCCACCAGGGCCTCGATGAGCCCCGCCGGGCTTGCGGGCGCCGCACACAGATCAACGGTCACTCGGTCTCCTCCCGGGCCTCGGCCCAGGGCTAAGTGCACCATCTGCGCACAAAAAGTCAACGAAGCGTGGCACGAAACGCGCAGCGCCCGATAAGCGCCTCCCGGCTACTCGTCGCCGCCGCCCCCGCCGTCGCCGAAGCCGCTGTCGGCCCCGCCGCCGCCGAAGTCGCCGCCGCCGCCGGAGAACCCTCCGCCGCCGCCCATGCCGCCCATGCCGCCGCCCATGCCGCCGAAGCCGCCGCCGCCCCGGCCCCGGAACAGGCTGGACAGCAGGCCCAGCAGCAGGCCCATGAGGAAGGAGTAGTCCTCCTGGTGGCCGGAGCGGTAGTTCTCGCCGTGCCTGCGCCACACCAGGCCCAGGGCCAGCAGCAGGAAGACGAGGACCAGCACCCCGGTGAACGCCAGGGGCGGGCCGTCGCCGGCCGGAGATTTCACGGCCTGGGGCCCCGTCGGCTGTGGCTGGCCCTCCTGGCCTGTCGGGCCTGCCGGGCTGGTCGCGTTTGCATCGCCCAGGGCCTGCATCACCGCCGCCGCGCCCTGCCGCAGGCCCGGCCCGAAGCGACCCTGGCGGAACAGCGGGACCATGGTCTCCTTCTGGATGCGCGCGGCCAGAAGGTCCGGCAGCCTGTCCTCCACGCCCCGGCCCACCTCGAAGCGCACCCGGCCCTCGGCCTTGGCCACCACGATGAGCACGCCGTTGTTCCTGTCCTTCTGCCCCACGCCCCACTGGCGGGCCACGCGGTTGGCAAAGGCGCCGATGGCCTCGCCCTTGAGGCCGGGCACGGTGAGCACCACGATCTGGTTGCCGGTGCGCGCCGCGTAGGCCGAGAGCTCGGCCTCCAGGGCGGCCTTGTCCTCGCGCAGCAGCAGGCGCGCGTTGTCCACCACCCAGCGCCCGCCGTGGGCGGGCGGGGCGGCGGGCCCGGTTTCCTGGGCGCGCAGGCTCCCGGCCCCCGCGCAAGCGAGGGCCGCCACCGCCACCAGGAACAGGCAGAAGACGCGCTTCAGCCGCTTCATGGAGCTAGGACTTCTTCTCCGTCCCGAAGCTGACCTTGGGCGCGGTCTTGGCCGCTTCCTCGGCCTGGAACACCTCGCGCTGCTTCACATTGGCCATGAGCGAGTTCACCAGGCTGCCCGGGAAGGTGCGGATGCGCGTATTGAGCGCGGTGACGGCCTTGTTGTAGTTGTCGCGCTCGATCTTGATGCGGTTCTCCGTGCCCTCAAGCTGGATCATGAGGTCCGAGAACTGCTTGTCGGCCTTGAGGTTGGGGTACTGCTCGCTGACCACCATGAGGCGGCCAAGGGCAGCGGAGAGCTGGCCCTGGGCCTGGTTGAACTCCTTGAGCTTGGCCGGGTCGCTCACGGTGCTGGCGTCCAGCTTCACGGCGGTGGCCGCGGCGCGGGCCTGGATCACGGCGGTGAGGGTCTCGCTCTCGTGGCTGGTGTAGCCCTTCACGGTCTCCACCAGGTTGGGGATGAGGTCCAGGCGGCGCTGCAGGGCGCTGTTCACCTGGCCGGTCATCTGCTCGCACTGGGCTTCCAGGGTGATGATGTCGTTGTTGGTGGAGATCATGGCTCCGCCGCCGATGACGAGCAGGGCGACCAGGGCGATGGCGGCTATGGCGATGGGTTTCATTCTCTGTCCTCTCGGTTTTTCGCGCCGGGGGATGTTCGGCAGGACCCGGCGCGGAGTGTGCCCGGAAAATGCGTCCTCGGCGGCGCGAAGTCAAGACGGCATTTCCGGGCCGAAAATTATTCGGCCATTTCACCCGCACGGTCCGCCCGGAGGCCTTGGCAGGCAAGAACATCCTTCTGCCGGGCGCGGAAATTCGGGGTTTTCATTCTTGCCAGGGAGTGCTATCAACCCTCACCCTGAAATACATAACCTTGCTGCAAGGCAACCACGGCCCGCAAGGCAACCATTCGAGGAGGAGACCAGCATGATTCCCAAGGAGCTCAAGTACGCCAAAAGCCACGAGTGGGCCAGGATCGACGGCGACACCGCCACCATCGGCATCACCCACTTCGCCCAGGAGCAGCTGGGGGATTTGACCTACGTGGACCTGCCCAAGGTGGGCGCCACCCTCACCGCCGGGGCCGAGATGGGCTCCGTGGAGAGCGTGAAGGCCGCCAGCGAGCTGTACAGCCCGGTGTCCGGCACCGTCACCGAGGTCAACGCCGCCCTGGAAGGCGCGCCCGAGGCCATCAACCAGGACCCCTACAACGCGGGCTGGATGGTCAAGGTGAAGCTCTCCGGCGGTGCGGAAGGGCTGCTGGACGCCGACGCCTACGCCCAGGTCTGCGCCGACGAGGCCCACTAGCCCCGTCCGGCCCCCATAATCCGGCAAGGAGACTGCCATGCCTTATGTTCCGCACACCCCGGAGGACATCCGGCGGATGCTCGAGGTCATCGGCGCGCCCTCTGTGGAGGCGCTGTTCGCCGAGATCGGACCCGAAATGCGCCCCAAAAGCTTCGACCTGCCCGAGGGCAAGAGCGAGATGGACGTGCTGGCCCACATGGAGGGCCTGGCCGCGAGAAACGCCGTGGGCCAGGTGAGCTTTTTGGGCGCCGGGTTCTACGACCACCACATCCCGGCCGCGGTGGACGCCCTGTCCATGCGCAGCGAGTTCTACACCGCCTACACCCCGTACCAGCCCGAGGCCAGCCAGGGAACCCTGCAGGCCATCTTCGAGTACCAGACCGCCGTGACGCGCCTGACCGGCCTCACCTTCGCCAACGCCAGCGTGTACGACGGCGGCAGCGCGCTGTTCGAGGGCGCCATGATGGCCGTGCGCCAGACCGGGCGGCGCAAGCTGGTGGTCTGCGAGGCCGTGAGCCCCATCTACCGGGTGATGCTGGCCTCCTACACCTCCAACCTCAACCTTGAGCTGGCGGTGATTCCGCACGCCCACGGCAACTGCGATCTGGCGGCCCTCACCGCCGCCCTGGACGCGGACACCGCCGCCGTGGTGGTGCAGAACCCCAACTTCTTCGGCACCCTGAACGACTTCACCACCCTGTTCGCCGCGGCCAAGGCCAAGGGCGTGGTCTCGGTGATGTCGGTGTACCCGGTGCTCCAGGCGGTGCTGAAAAGCCCCGGCGAGATGGGCGCGGACGTGGCCGTGGCCGAGGGCCAGAGCCTGGGCCTGCCCCTTTCCTTCGGCGGGCCGTACCTGGGCATAATGACCTGCACCAAGGACATGGTGCGCCAGATGCCCGGCCGCATGGTGGGCAGAACGGTGGACACCCAGGGCCGCACCGGCTACGTGCTGACCCTGCAGGCGAGAGAGCAGCACATCCGCCGCCAGAAGGCCACCTCCAACATCTGCTCCAACCAGGCCCTGTGCGCCCTGCGCTCGCTGATGCACCTGTGCCTGCTGGGCCAGGAGGGGCTGACGCGCACCGCCGAGACCTGCATCGAGCGCGCGCACTACGCCGCCGAGCGCCTCACGGCCATCCCCGGGGTCAAGCTGCTTTCGGGCGGCGCGCCCTTCGGCAACGAGTTCGCCATCGAACTGCCGGTGAACGCCTACCAGGCCATCGACAAGCTCACCGCGCGCGGCTACGTGCCCGGCTTCCCGCTGGGCCGCTACTACCAGGGCCTGGAAAACGCCCTGCTGGTGGCCTGCACCGAAAAGACCAGCCAGGAGCACATCGGCATATTCGCCGAGATGCTGCGCGGCATGCTCTCGGAAAGGAGCCTGGCATGAACGACAGACCCATGACCACCGTGTTCAAGAAGTCCGACACCGGGCGCGAGGGCGTCTGGCCCGCCAAGGCCGGAAAGTCCGCCGCCGACCTGCTGCCCCAGGGCCTGCTGAGGCAGAAGTCCGCGGGCCTGCCCTCGCTCTCCGAGCTGGACGTGGTGCGCCACTTCACCCAGCTCTCCCGGCGCAACTTCGGGGTGGACGGCAACTTCTACCCGCTGGGCTCCTGCACCATGAAGTACAACCCCAAGTTCACCGAGGCCGTGGCCGCCATGCCCGGCTTCACGCGGCTGCACCCCGTTCTGCCCCAGCTGAAGGGCGCGGGCAGGCTGTGCCAGGGCGCGCTTGAGGTGATGTACGAGACCGAGCGCCTGCTGTGCGAGATCTGCGGCATGAAGGCCTTCACCCTGCACCCCATGGCCGGGGCGCACGGCGAGCTCACCGGCGTCATGATCATGGCCGCCTACCACAAGGACAAGGGCAACAAGAAGACCAAGATCATCTGCCCGGACAGCGCCCACGGCACCAACCCCGCCAGCGCCGCCATCGCGGGCTACGAGGTGGTCAACCTGCCCTCCAAGGACGGCATCGTGGACCCCGACGAGCTGGCCAAGGTGCTGGACGACGAGGTTGCGGGCATGATGATGACCTGCCCCAACACCCTGGGCCTGTTCGAGAAGAACCTGCCCAAAATCGTCGAGATGCTCCGCAGCGTCGACGCCCTGCTCTACTACGACGGCGCGAACCTGAACGCCATCATGGGCAAGATGCGCGTGGGCGACGCGGGCTTCGACGTGGTGCACCTGAACCTGCACAAGACCTTCGCCACGCCCCACGGCGGCGGCGGTCCGGGCGCTGGCCCGGTGGGCGTGTCCGAGCGGCTGGTGCCCTACCTGCCCATCTCGCGCGTGGAGAAGCTGGAGGACGGCCAGTTCTTCCTCAACTACGACTTCCCCAAGTCCATCGGCTACGTGGCCCCGTTCTACGGCAACTTCGGCGTGGTGCTCAAGGCCTACGCCTACATCCTGCGCCTGGGCGGGGCGGGGCTTACCCGCGCCACCGAGGCCGCCGTGCTGGCCGCCAACTACCTGCGCAAGCGCCTGGACTCCACCCTGGACGTGCCCTACGACCGCGTGTGCATGCACGAGTTCGTGGCCAGCGCCTGCAACCTCTCCGGCTGCCACGTGCGCGCCCTGGACATCGCCAAGATGCTCCTGGACAAGGGCTACCACGCCCCGACCATCTACTTCCCGCTCATCGTCAAGGAATGCCTGATGTTCGAGCCCACCGAGACGGAGAGCATCGAGACCCTGGACCAGTTCGCCGACGACCTCATCGAGATGATCGAGAAGTCCAAGGCCGACCCGGAGTTCGCCACGGGCGCCCCGCGCACCCTGCCGGTGACGCGCCTGGACGAGACCCGCGCCGCGCGCAACATGGAGCTGACCGACGACCTGTAGGCGCCGGTCCGCACTGACGCAATCAGGGGCGGCCCTTCCGGGGGCTGCCCCATTTTTCAAGGGGACTGCATGACGACGACCTACGACCTCGTGGTGCTGGGCGGCGGGCCCGGCGGATACGACGCCGCCGTGGAGGCCGCAGCGGCGGGCCTCAAGTGCGCCCTGGTGGAGGCCGACCTGATGGGCGGCACCTGCCTGAACCGGGGCTGCATCCCCACCAAGCTGTGGCTGGGCGCCACCCACGCCGTGGAGGAACTGGCCGCGCAGGCCAAGCTGCGCATCGCCAGCGGGGAGATCCGCACGGACTTCCCGGCCCTGCAGGCCCGCAAGGACAAGTACCTCGCGGCCACGCGCAAGGCCATGGCCGCCCGCCTGGGCCAGCTGGGCGTGGAGCTCGTGGCCGGTCGGGGCCGCCTGGCCGGGGCGGGCCTCGTGGAGGTCGAAACCGCGGACGGGGCGAAGCCCCTGCATTTCAAGAGCTGCATCGTGGCCACGGGCTCGCGGCCCGGCTCCTTCCCGGGCATCGAGCCCGACGGCGCGCGGGTGCTGGACTCCACGGGCTTTCTGGCCCTGGCCGAAATGCCGAAGTCGCTCATCGTGGTGGGCGGCGGGTTCATCGGGCTGGAAATGGCCCAGGCCGCGCACCGCATGGGCGCGCACGTCACCCTGGTGGACGCCCTGCCCCGCCTGGCGGGCATGGAGGACCCCGAGGTCAGCAAGACCCTGGAGACCGTGTTCAAGCGCCAGGGCTGGGACATCCGCCTGGGGGTCAAAGTGGCCGGGGTGAAGACCGAGGGCGACTCGGCCATTCTCACGCTGGCCACTGATGGAGCAGGCGGCGGCGAGACCGTCTCCGCCGAGGCCGCGCTTGTGGCCGTGGGCCGCAGGCCCAACACCGCCGGGCTGGGCCTGGAGGAGCTGGGCGCGCTGTTCGCGGGCCCCGGCTACCTGGCCACGGACGAGAACCTGCTGGCCGCGCCGAACATCTACGCCGTGGGCGACGTGAACGGCCGCATGCTGCTGGCCCACGCCGCCAGCCACCAGGCCCACTACGTGGTCTCGCGCCTGCTGGGGCACGACTCCGGCCCCTACGACTCTGGCCCGGTGCCGAGCATCCTGTACGGCAGCCCGGAGGTCATGCGCGTGGGCCTCACGGCCGATGCCGCCAAGGCCCAGGGCGAGGGCGTGCTCGTGTCGCGCGCCCAGCTCATCGCCAACCCCATCGCCCAGGCCCACGCCGCCACACAGGGCTTCGTCAAGTGCGTGTGGCGCCAGGGCAGGCTCATCGGCGTCAGCGCCGTGGGCGCGGATGTCTCCCGCATGGCCGTGGCCGCCACCATCATGGTGCAGGCGGGCTGGACCCGCGAACAGGCCGAGGCCTTCATGTTCCCGCACCCCACCCTGGACGAGTCGCTCAAGGCCGCGCTTTTGGCCGACAAAGAGGCGGCCTAGGGCCGCACCATAAGGAAACCGCCATGACCACCACCAAGAAGCCCGCCACCAAGACCGCCGCCGCCAAGGGCCCTGCCAAAGGCCCTTCCAAAGGCCCTGTCAAAGGGAAGAAGGCCGCCTCCAACGTCACCGTGGAGGCCCTGGCCGTGCAGCCGGAATTCGACATGTTCACCTACTGCGAGCTCTCCGGCGAGACGCGCATCGACGACGGCATGCTCGAGGAGCTGGAGCCGCGCTTCGACACCTGGATGGAGCAGCACCTGCGCGCCTACGCCATCACCGACCCCGACGCCCCCGGCGCGGGCAAGACCGGCGGCAAGCACGTCATCATCTGGCTGGACCAGCCGGTGGAGGACGAGATCGAGGGCATCTGGCAGGACTCGCCCTCCGCGGGCATGGCCTTCCACAACCTGGCTATCCACATGGTCATGAGCGCCGCCCAGAACCTCATCCCCGAGCTGGCGGACAAGGGCTGCGCGCCGCTGCCGCACCCCAGCAAGGGCATCATAAAGGCCTTCAAGGACCTGGGGCTGACCTGGAACAAGGAAGGCACCGTGAGCCGCCAGTTCGCCGTGTTCACGCGCCTACCCTTCAGCGCGGGCTGCTCCATCTGCATGCTGAGTGCGAAGTGCCCCAACGCCGGGCAGGTGGAGTAGAAGGTTGAAGTGAGTGCGTGGGGCGGGGCAGCACCCCCTATGTTGCCCATAACCACACCCTATTTTTCCCAGCGCTTGTATATTTCCTCGAGGCCAGCCAGTATGGCGCCACCGAAGGTCCCTACAGCCGCCCCCACCGTCGTGACCCCACCTATTGGCCCCAGTACAGGTAGCGATGCGATCAATGCAAACCCAGCCGCAGCTCCGCCACTCATCACACCAAGAATCTTTATCGTTTCCATTATGTAGCCCTCCTTGGGCCAGTAAGGAATTTCTTATTGTTTTGAGTTCTCTTTCGACGCACCCTCAGCCACAATAGTCGAACTGTTCTGCTGCCCCTCCTTTCCTACCTCCATAAGTCGTTGTGCAATGCGGGCGGCTCCGGCACCTAACACTCCTCCCAATAAAGCCCCCATTCCAATAGACCCCAAGAAGGCTAGCGATGCACCTACAAGCGCGCCAGAAGTCATTCCAAGAAAACTGGCCCCCCCCGCCACCCCGGACTTGCCATGCAACTCCTCTCGAAACTTAGGCAACATGCCAGGATCGTCCACAATTTTCTGAAGTAGCGCGAAACGGGTCGCGACCTCGCCCGTCGGCTGATGCACCCCAGCGAGATATCTCGACACTGCTGCCTGCGTTACCGAAAGCAGGCTAGCGAACGCCGATTGGGATATTCCAAGGGCCTCAATCACTCGTCTCATCTCCTCCGCACTCTTTGCTTTGTCGTTCATACAGCCTCTCATTAATTTGTTACACAATCCGTGTATACGAACGAATAAACGCCCTGTCAACCATCATCTGTACAATTCTTCCTACCGCCCCATAAAACTTGTGTAGAGACATTGGGGACAGCGGCCCAGACCTGGAACCAGCCCCCCACAAGCCGAAGCGCCCGGCAGAGCTTTCGCTCTGCCGGGCGCTTCGGCTTGATACGCGGGGCCCGGGGGCCCTTCAATTTGGATAGGCGCCCCTGGCGGAAGGGGGTACAGGGGGGAGGCGGAGCCTCCCCCCTGGGTGTTTCCCTATTCCTCTTCCTCGGCCTCGCGCTTGTTCTCCTCGATGACCTTGGCCGCGATGGGCGGCGGGCATTCCTCGTAGTGCGAGAACTCCATGGTGAAGGTGCCCTGGCCAGCGGTCATGGAGCGCAGGTCCGGGGCGTACTTGAGCACCTCGCTCATGGGCACGTGGGCCTTGATCTCGGTGACCCCGGCCTGGGACTCGGAACCGAGCACCTTGCCCCGGCGGCTGGAGAGGTCGCCGATGACGTCGCCCATGTAGGAGTCGGGCACGGCCACGGTGACGGTCATGATGGGTTCGAGCAGGGCCAGCTTGGCCTTCTCGCAGGCCTTCTTGAAGGCGATGGACCCGGCGATCTTGAAGGCCATTTCCGAGGAGTCCACGTTGTGGTAGCTGCCGTCGTAGAGCGTGACCTTGAAGTCGATGATGGGGAAGCCCGCCAGCACGCCCCGCGCGGAGGATTCCTGCACGCCCTTGTCCACGGCGGGGATGTACTGCCTGGGGATGGAGCCGCCCACGATGGCGTCCACGAACTCGTAGCCCGCGCCCTTGGGCTGGGGCTCCAGGTGGATCCAGCAGTCGCCGAACTGGCCGCGCCCGCCGGTCTGCTTCTTGTGGCGGCCCTGGATCTCACGCGCGGTGCCCTTGACGGTTTCGCGGTAGGGCACCTTGGGGGTCTTGAGCACGATGTCGACCTTGTAGCGGCGCTTGGCCTTGTCCACGCTGATCTCGATGTGGTTCTGGCCCATGCCGGAGAGCAGCGTGTCGGCGGTCTCCTCGTCGCGTCCCAGCTTCAGGGTCACGTCCTCCTCAAGCAGCTTGGCCATGGCCTGGTAGACCTTGTCCTCGTCGCCCTTCTCCTTGGGGGCCAGGGCGTAGGTGATGAGCGTGGGGGCCAGGGCGGGCTTCTTGAGCACGAAGGGCGCCTTGTCCGAGGACAGGCTGTCGCCGGTCTTGGTGTCCTTGAGCTTGGCCAGGGTGACGATGCTGCCCGGGCCCAGCGGGGTCTTGCAGGGGGTGTTGTCCTTGCCCACGGTGAGCAGGAGCTGGCCCATGCGCTCGTGCTGCCCGGTGCGGGAGTTCACCAGGCTCATGTCGCCGGTGAGGGTGCCGCTCATGACGCGCATGACCGTGAGCTGGCCCGCGAAGGGGTCGGCCAGGGTCTTGAACACGAAGCCGGACACGGGCGCGGCCTCGGTGCTTTCGCGGGTGCTGCCGTCCTCGGCCTCCCAGTGGGCGTGGTCCAGGGGGCTGGGCAGCAGGGCCTGGATGGCGTCCAGCAGCTGGGCGCCGCCCATGTTGTTCAGCGCGCTGCCGATGCACACGGGCACCAGCTCGCCGCTCTTCACGCCCGCCACCAGGGCGGCCTTGAGCTCGTCCGGGGCCAGCTCGCCGCTCTCCAGGTACTTCTCCATGAGCTGTTCGTCGCTCTCGGCGATGTTCTCGATCATGGCCTCGCGCAGGGGCGTGGACTCGCCGGAGACGACATCCGGCACGGCGCACATGGTGCAGCCGCCCTTGCCGTCGAACATGATGGCCTTGTTCTCCAGGGTGTCCACCACCCCTTTGAACTGCTCCTTCTCGCCGATGGGGTAGTGCAGCAGCACCGGCTTGATGCCCAGGCTCTCCCTGAGCCCGTTGAAGGCCATGGAGAAGTCGGCGCGGTCGCGGTCCATCTTGTTGATGAACACCAGGGCGGGGATGCCGGCCTTCTTGACCTCGCTCCAGGCCTTGCGGGTGAGCGGCTTCACGCCGTCCACGGCGTCGATGACGAAGACCACGGCGTCGGCGGCGGCCAGGGTGTACGGCAGGTCGCCGTTGAAGTTGTTGTCACCTGGAGTATCGATGAGGAAGTGGCTGTTCTTGTTCCACTTGAAGTGGGCGAAGCTGGGCTGGATGGAGCCGCGGCGCTTGATTTCCTCGGGCTCGAAATCAAGGGCGGTGGTGCCGTCCTCGATCTTTCCGAGACGGGCCACCGCCCCGGCGTTGAACAGGAGCATCTCGGCAACAGAGGTTTTGCCGCTGCCGCCATGGCCGACCAAAACATACGTCCGTTGAGATTTGAGCGCTTCCGACATCCCTTACTCCATGTATCGAGTTTTTCCGCCGTACGTCTCGTCCCGGCGGTTCTTACGCCAGTCCCAAGGATTTTCCGAGGTTTAGATCAATAGGGCGGAGGAGGCGAGAATGTCAAGGGCGGGGGCCGGATAGGCCCGAACTCCGCGCGTTTTCAGGGGGATGCGCAAGTTGTGGCGGGAGATGGGCCGCCCCCGGGCCGGTGGGCGCCGCGGGCGCCTCAGCAGGGCGAGGAATCGCCCTGGGCCAGGCGCTGCGGGTAGGGCTGCATGGACCGCCAGGCCCGGGGCTGCTCCACCCCGCCGAACAGGGAGAGCTGCCTGGGGGCGCGGGCCTCCTCCTCCAAGAGCTCCGTCTCGGAGATGATGTTGCCGTCGCCCAGGACATGGGCCACGGCCACGCCGCGCTGGCGCAGCACCCGGCCCACCAGCAGCCGCCGGTGGCAGTGGCGCGGGTTTTCCTCGGCGCAGCAGAGCACGATGCGCAGGCCCTTGGACAGGCCGTACATGACCCGCTCCACGCCCTCCCGGAAGTCGGGGGAGGCC
Source organism: uncultured Desulfocurvus sp. (assembly GCA_964502805.1). Classification (GTDB taxonomy): domain Bacteria; phylum Desulfobacterota; class Desulfovibrionia; order Desulfovibrionales; family Desulfovibrionaceae; genus Humidesulfovibrio. The sequence continues at coordinate 33,556 of CAZCYB010000020.1, read as the reverse complement.
GCGATGCGGTCATAGAGCACGTAGCCCTGCTCGTCGTAGAAGCCGGGGTTGTTCGGCTGGCCGCCCAGCTCCCGGCCCATGAACAGGTAGCGCAGGCCCGCGGCGTTCACCGAGGCCTCGATCTGGTCCTGGTTGAAGTGCGGGGTGTAGCTGGCGTAGGGCCGGGAGCGCACGTCGAGCAGCACCTGGGCCCCGTGCAGGTGCATGTTGGCCAGGAAGGTCTCCACCCCCAGGTTGGAAAACCCGGCGGTAAGGATGGTTGGGGCTGCTTCCTCGGCGGCGAGCATGGCGGGCTCCTGAAAATACGATGCTGGTTCCCTATATTGACGCGACCAAAGCGTCAAGGGGCCCCGGGGAAATCCCCGGCCACTTGCGGCCCGGGCCCCGGCGTTGTATCAGTCTGCCGACCGCGAGAAACCCCAGCAGCCAAGGAGGCCGCCCATGCCCCTGCCCGACTACCAGGACAACCTGACCCGCCTGCAGAAGGGTCTGGCCAAGGCCTGGCAGGACACGCCCTATGTCCTCAACGTGCCCGGCCAGAGCGTGCTGTGCAAGGTGGACCCCAACTACTACCTGGCCCTGGAGCCCGTGTTCACGGAGATCCTCTCGCGCTGGGCCGTGACCTTTCCGGACAACGTGCTGAACACCCTGGCCCACACCGGCAACATGGTGGTGAACCCGGTGGTGCGCACGCACATCATCCCGCTCACCGTCACCTGGGCCGGGCAGGACTTCGAGGTCCAGGCCGGGTTCGTGCTGGCGGAGTTCGTGGACCGCGCGCTGAAGCTCTACGCCGGGGCCGCCGAGCCGCTGCCCGTGTCCGACCTGCGCATCCGCGCGGCCGAGCGCGCGGCGGTGGACGCCTTCTTCGAGGGCAAGACCGCGCCCGGCTCCGTGGCCTACCTGTAGGGGCCCGGGCGTGCGCGACGACCTCAAGACCCTTGGGCACACCAAGTTCACGGCGCTCAAGCTCGTGCGCGAGCACGCCAAGCCCGGCGGCAGCGTGCTGGAGCTCTCCTGCGGGGCGGGCATCCTGGCCGGGGCCATGGCCCGGGCGGGCTTTTCCGTGCGGGGCACCAACTATTCCGTCTACCCGGACTTAAGCCCCGGGGTGGGCACGGACATCCCGGTGGACACCGGCGTGGACCTGACCAGGCCCCTGCCCTACCCGGACGCCTCCTTCGACTGCGTGGTGCTCTCCGAGGTGCTGCAGAACATCCCCGACCACCCGGCGGTGCTGCGCGAGGTGGCCCGCGTGCTCAGGCCCGGCGGGGTGTTCGTGCTCACCACGCCGAACATGATGAGCATAAAGAGCCGCCTGCACTTCCTGTTCACCGGCTACTTCAAGGTCAAGTGGATGTTCCCGGGCCACGACGTGCCGCTGTCCCAGTCCTTCGCCTTCCACAACCACCCGGTGCACCTGCCGGTGCTCCTGTACTACCTGGCGGCCCTGGGCTTCCGGGAGCCCGTGGTGGACGGCATCTACGTCAAGGCCAAGTCCGTGGCGCTGTTCCTGGCCCTGGCCGGGCTCATCAAGCCGCTCACCTGGCTCAACGTGACGCGCGGGGAGAAGAACCTGAAGCGCTCCGGGGCCTCGGCCCAGCACTACCGGGCGCTCACGGGCAGGAAGGCCCTCTCGGCGGACAGGCTGGCCGTGGTGGCCCGCAAGGGGCAGACTTCTGATCAGGCGACGGGCCAGGCCCAGGCCCAGGGCGTCTCCGGCCTGCCGGACTGGATCCGCAAGTTCGACGAATAGGCGATCTTCGCCCGGCCGGGCAAAAGAGGACGCGCCGGGCCGGCTTCCTCCCCCTTCCGCGTGGCCCGCTGGCAGCCTGGCGAAAGTGCCGACCCGGCGCGCGCCGGTGTGAACGGTCCTGCCCCGCCTAGCAGAGCAGTCGGTCCATGGTGCCCGCCAGCTGGCGGCCCATGGGCGTCTGGTGGCTGATCTCCCGCTCCACGTTGATGATGCCCTTGAGCACGGTGGAATGCTTGCGCCCCAGGCGCTCGCCGATGGCCGAGAGCGACAGCCGGGTGTGCTTGCGCGCCAGGAAGAAGGCGGTGTTGCGCGCCAGCACGGCCTGCTGCCTGCGGCTCTTGGACAGGAGCTCCGGCTCCTCGATGCCGTAGGTGCGGCAGACGTAGGCCACGATGCGGTCGATGTCCGGGCTGGGGTTCTGGATGGCGTAGTTCTCCAGCACCTGCCAGGCCAGCTCGGTGCTGATCTGCTGGTTCAAAAGCCGGGCCTTGAGCACCAGGCTGTTCAGGCAGCTCTCCAGCTGGCGGATGTCCGTGGTGAGCCGCTCGGCCAAAAGCCCGGCCACGTCGTCGGGCACCTGCACCTGCAGGCTGCGCGCCTTGTGCCGCACAATGCGCTCGCGGGTGGTGAAGTCCGGGGTGTTGATGCAGGCCATGAACCCCGAGGCGAAGCAGGACAAGAGCTGCGGGTCGACCTCATTGAGCTCCCGGGGCAGGAAGGAGCTGGTGAGCACCACCTTGCACCCGCGCGACTGCAGGGCCTTGAGCGTCATCAAGAGCTCATCCTGGAGCTTGCCCTTGCCCTGGAAGAAGTGGATGTCCTCCAGCAGGAGCACGTCCACGGCCTCGCGGAACTCGGTCTTGAACCGGGCGGCCTCGCGGGCCTTGATGGCCAGCACCAGGCGGGTGGCGAACTCCTCCGCCGAGAGGCAGGCGATGGACACGCGGCTCTTGTTGGACCGCGCGCTCATGAGCCTGCCGATGGAGTGCATGAGGTGGGTCTTGCCCAGGCCGGGCCCGGCGGAGAGGAACAGGTGGTCGGCGGAAAGGGCGTCGTTGCACAGGCCCTTGGCCGCCGCGCAGGCCAGCTCGTTGGAGGGGCCCACCACGAAGTCCTCGAAGCTGAAGCGCCAGCGCGAGGCCTGGGCCGGGGCCGGGCTGTAGCCCAGGGGCAGGGCCAGGGGGCCGGGATCGGCCTTGGCCGTGGGCAGGGCCTGCGGCTGGGGCCTGCTGGCCGGGCTCTTCACCTCCACCAGCACCTCCGGGCGTTTTCCGGTGACCTGCATGGCCGCGGCCACGATGTCGTCCATGAGCCTGTCGCGGACCCAGGTGGCGACGAACTCGTTGGGGGCGGCGAGCCTGAGGGTCCCGCCCTGGAGGCTGGCCTCCAAGGGCTTGATCCAAAGAGTGAAGAGGCCGGGGTTCAGGCTCTTTTCGAGAATAAGAAGCAGTTTTGGCCAGAGGTCCGCATTCATGTCGCGTGGTCTACCTTTCGGCACGGCCTTGGACAATCCCGGTGGTTGCCGGAACAAGCCCAAGGCGCGCCGCTTTTATCGACAGCGCAACCACCTGTAATCACATGATTCATGAGAATAATCGCTGCTCCAAACCATTTATTCTACGTATCTGCGAGGCTTGAAAATGCTCGTCTCTCGGCGGAGTCAAGCGCCTTGCCCCAAATAGACCAGGATTGTTTTCAACATGTACAACTCTGAATTTCGACGAATTTTGAAGTCGCAAATCGATTTTCAGCGACATATGTTTTCACGCTGTATCGCGCTCCTGTGAAACATTGCGCCGCGCCGGTCGGAATTCCCGCCAGGGCAGAAGCAGCCTTGCCCGGCGGCCATGACGGCCCAGGCCGCGCCAACCGGGCGATTCCCACACCCTACGCAGTGCCGGGCAAGAAACGCAGGCAGGACGGACACTAAACGATTTGGCACTAGGAACAGCCCGGGCTTCGAATTCTGCGCTAAAAAAATCCCCCGGCGAACCGGGGGACGTCTTGTGAAACACGGGAAACGCCGGAAAACGGCGCCGGGCGGCTACAGCCCGGCCTGGGCCCTGGTGGGGTAGCGCCCGCAGGCGAAGCGCTCGCTCTCCGGGCAGTAGCCCAAAGACTCGCACTTGGCCCCGGCGCTGGCGAAGATGGCGGGCAGCTCGGCCTTGCACAGCTCCAGCATGGCCTCGGCCATGGCCCGGATCTCCCACTGGGCGCGGCGGCAGCAGCGCAGGTGGAAGAAGTGCAGGAGCGCGCGGCAGTTCATGGTCAGCACCACCTTGGTCTCCGCGGCCTGGGGCAGTACGAAGCGCGCGTCCTCCTTGCTCTTGTCCTTGCGGCCGTGGGCGTCCAGGATGGCCTTGAGGTCGCGGTAGGCGCTGCCCACCTCGGCCATGAAAGCCTCGAAGCGCTCGCGGGCCTCGGGGATGCGCGCGATGGCCGGGGGCAGAACGTAGTCCATGTCCGACTCGTCCACGTAGCGCTGGCTCTGCTGCGAGTAGGAGGCGATGCGGTGGCGCACCAGCTGGTGCGAGCAGGCCCGGGAGATGCCCTCCACGGCGAAGCTGAAGCTCACGTGCTCCACCGGGCTGTCGTGCCCGCTCTCCAGCACCTTCTGCACGAACTCGGCCTGCACCGCCGGGTCCACCTCGCCGCTGAGCAGGCGGGGCCACATGTCGGCCACGAAGCCCGCGTGGTAGCATTGGCGGAAGGCGGCGTAGATCAGGGCCAGGGCGTCCGGGGTGCGGGAGAGCAGCTCCACGCGCAGGGTCTTCACGGGCATCGGGTCTCCGGGGCGTTTAGGGTACGGTATGGGGACGGCCTATTTCATGGTGAAGCGCAGGCGCTCCAAGGCCAGGGCCTCCACCTCGTCCAGCGTGCCCTCGGCGGGCACCAGCATGTGCAGGGTCTGCACGAACAAAAGCTCGTAGGAGCCCATGAGGTTGACCAGGCCCCGGAGCAGGGCCTCGGGGTCCTGGCCGGGCTTGGCCGCGGCCAGCCGCTGGGCCAAGGCCCCGGCATTGGCCATGAGGTAGAGCACCCGGCCCGTGGAGGCGAGGCGCTGGCGCAGGGCCTCGTCGGCCAGGAGCCTGTGCGGCACCTCCACCACGGGCGCGCCCAGGGCCAGGGCCGCGTCCAGGGCCGCGCCGGGGTTCTGCGCGGGCAGGGCCACGAAGGCCACCCCCAGCTTCGCCGCCAGGCGCTGGCCCAGGGCTGTCTTGCCGCTGCCGGGCAGGCCGACGAGGTACAGGGGCCCGGCCGTGGGCAGGCCCGGCCCGGCGGAGGGGCCGTCCTGGCTGTGGGTGCGGACCTTGTCCGGCTCCTGGACCTGGAACTCGCGCCGTATGAACTCTGTCACTGCTCCTCCCCTGCTCCGTTGCAGCCACGCCCGCTCCGGGCGGCCACAGGGCCGCGCGCGGGCAGGCCCTCTCCATAGCCCAGGCCGGGCGCGTCCACAAGGGCGCCCCGGCGTCCGGGCCGCGTCAGTCCCCGCCCCCGGCGGCCTGCTCCCGAAGGCGCTCCTCCGCAAGGGCCAGCACCGCCAGGTAGTCGGTCTTGCCGCTGCCCAGCACCGGCACGGACTCCACCACCAGGACGGTCCGGGGCACGGTGAGGTCCGCCAGGCCCTGGGCGCGGAAATGCGCCAAAAGGGCGGGGCGCGCCGCCGGAGCGTGGTCCGTCACCAGCACCAGCTGCTGGCCCTTGAACTCGTCCGGTAGGGCGACCACGGCGTGGCGCCGCCTGGGCCACAGCGCCGCCACCTCGGCCTCCACGCTGCCCAGGGAGACCATCTCGCCCGCCACCTTGGCGAAGCGCTTGGCCCGGTCCAGGATGCGCATGTACCCCTGCTCGTCCACGGAGACGATGTCTCCGGTATCGTACCAGCCGTCCGCCGGGGGCTCCAGCACGCCAGGGCGCTCGGCGCGGAGGTAGCCGAGCATGATGTTCGGCCCCTTCACCCACAGCCGGCCGCCCTCGCCGATGCCGGGCACCTCGGCCAGCCTGTGCTCGATGCCGGGCAGCAGGCGGCCCACCGTTCCCGGCTGCGAGTGCATGGGCGTGTTGAGGGTGAGCACGGGCGACGCCTCCGTGGTTCCATAGCCTTCCAGCACGCGCACCCCGAACTTCTCCATCCACGTGCGCATGGTCACCTCGCGCACCTTCTCGGCCCCGGCCACCACCAGCCGCACGCCGTGGAAGTCGTAGGGCGAGGCCACGCGGGCGTATCCCGTGAGGAAGGTGTCCGTGCCGAACATGATGGTCGAGTTGGTGTCGTAGACCATTTCCGGCACCACGCGGTAGTGCAGCGGCGAGGGATAGAGGAAGGTCTTGAGGCCGTTCAGCAGCGGCAGCAGCAGGCCGCCCGTGAGCCCGAAGGAATGGAAGATGGGCATGGCGTTGAAGACGCTGTCCGTGGCGTTGAAGGCCACCCGGGAGGCGATCTGGGTGCAGTTGTCCAGGATGTTCCGGTGCGACAGGACCACGCCCTTGGGCACGCCCTCGGAGCCGGAGGTGAACAGGATGACGGCTGGGTCCGAGGGGGTGCGGCCCCAACGCCTGGCCAGGGCCCGGGCGAAGGGCCGCTGCGCCAGCCCCCGGAGCTTGTCCGCCAGGCCCACGCGCTCGCGCACGTCCTCCAGGTAGATCAGGCTGACGCTGCCCTGCAGGGCCGCCACCAGCGGCTCCAGCCGGGCCTTCTCCACAAAGGCCCGGGAGGTGACCACCGTGCGGACCTGCGCCGCCGCGCAGGCCGAGAGAACGTTGCGCGGCCCGGCGGTGAAGTTCAGCATGGCCGGGACGCGGCCATAGGCGTGGACGGCGAAGAAGCTCACGGCGGAGGCGTTGGCGTTGGGCAGCAGCAGGCCCAGGGCCTCGCCGGGCCCGGTGCCCCGCGTAATGTGCCTGCCCAGGACCAGGGCCCCGGTGACGAACCGGCCATACGACAGGGGCGCGCGGTTCATGTCCTCCACCGCGGGGGTCCCTGAGCCATATGCGCCCGAGGCGTCCAGCAGGGCGTCGAACAGCGTGCGCTCCCGCCGCGAGGTGGTGAACATCATGTCCGACATGATGTCGTAGAGCGCCAGGCCGATCATGCGGCGCCGGGCGCGACCCTTGAGCTCCGGCGGCAGGCTTACGCGCCGGGGCGGCAGGATGGTGATGGTGATCTTGGGGAACCAGCGGCGGGGCAGCTTGCCCTTCAGGTAGGAGAAGGGCGTGTACTGCGCCCCGTCGATGCGCACGGGCACCACCGGGGCCTCGGCCTTGTCGGCGATGACCCCGGGCCCGGCGTAGACCTTCATGAGCGAGCCGGTGATGGTGATGCGCCCCTCCGGGAAGATGGCGCAGGCGCTGCCCTCCTGCACCGAGCGGATCAGCCCCTTCACCGCCAGGGGGTTGGTGGGGTCCATGGGGTAGGCCTCCACCAGGGCGAGGAAGGGCCGCACCCACCAGCGCCGAGCGATGACGGTGTGCACCGCGAAGATGGGCTTGCGGGGCAGGAACACCGCCACCAGCACCGCGTCCAGCAGCGAGACGTGGTTGACCACCGCCACCGCCCTGGGGCCGGCGGCCTCCATGTTCTCCAGCCCGCGCACCTCGACCCGGTACAGCAGCCGCAGCACCCAGGCGAAGCAGCGCTTGAGCACCGTGTCCGGCAGCAGGCCGCAGATGCACACCGCCACCGCCAGCGTGGCCAGGGCCAGGGCCAGGAAGACCTCGGACACCGTGGCGCCGGAGGCCAGCATGGCCGCCCCGGCCAGCGCGGAGACCACCATGAAGGCGGCGTTCATGATGTTGTTGGCGGCCACGGCGCGCGCCCGCTCGTGGGGTTCGCTGCGGGCCTGGACGATGGTGTAGAGCGGGACGATGTAGATGCCGCCGCACACGGCGATCATGAGCAGGTCTGCCAGCACGCGCCAGGCCTGGGGCTGGGCCAGGAACTCGGCCAGCGGCCGGATCTCGGCGCTGGCGTGGCCGCCCGCCACCCCATTGCCGGAAAGCCAGAGGTCGAAGCCGAACGCGGCCATGCCCAGGGCCGCGGCGGGCACATGCCGGGACGAGATCTCGCCCCGGAGCAGGCGCGTGCAGACCACCGACCCCACGCCGATGCCCACGGAGAACACGGTGAGCATCAGCGTCACGGCCTGCTCGTCCGCATGCAGCATGTCCTTGGCGAAGGCCGGGAGCTGCGCCAGGTACGTGGCCCCCACCAGCCAGAACCAGGACACCCCGAGCACGGAGAGCATGACGTCGCGCCGCTTGCCCAGAAGCCCCCGCACCTCGCGCGTCTCGCGGACGATGGCCAGCCTCGGAGCTATGTCCGGGCTGCCGGGCCTGGCCCTGGGCAGGAACAGGCTGGCGAGGAAGCCCAGCGCCGTCAGGCCGGTCAGCAGCACGCCCACCATGACCGTGCCGCCCTCGCGCAGGATCAGCACGCCTCCGGCGATGGTGCCCAGGAGGATGGCCAGGAAGGTGCCGCCCTCTATGAGCGCGTTGCCGTCCAGCAGCTCCTCCCCGGGCAGCTGCTCGGGCAGGATGGCGTACTTGAGCGGGCCGTAGAAGGACGCGTGCGCCCCGAGCAGGAAAAGCGCCCCGAGCATGCCGGGGATGCTCTGGAGCACCAGGGCCCAGGAGCCCAGGGCGGCGATGAGCACCTCCACGAAGGTCAGCAGGCGGATGAGCCCGGTCTTCTCGTAGTGGTCGGCCAGCCGCCCGGCGGTGGCGGAAAAGAGGAAGAAGGGCAGGATGAACAGCCCCGCGGCCAGGCTGACCAGCACCTGCGGGCCGATGGGCGACTGCCCGGCAAGGCGGTATATTATAAGGATGGCGATGGCGTTCTTGAAGATGTTGTCGTTTGCCGCGCCCACGAACTGGCTGGCGAACAGCGGCCAGAAACGCCGCTTGATCAGCACGGCGAAGAGACGTGAAGCCATTGGGCCCCTCCTTGGCAGGTCGATAATACTGGCACGGAAGCGCCGTCCCTGGCAATGCCCGGCTGCGGCTTGCCCGGTGCGGAAAAATAGGCCCATCCGTTTTTTCGATGGGTCGAGGCGGTTGCCACTACGACTTTTTGCGTTGGAGGCGTTTTTTTTCGTGGGGCTCCTAAAGTTTTCCTCCAGCCCACCGATGAGGTGAGCGTAACACAAGACGGATAAGCCCCGCAGGCAATCCCGCCAAGGCGAGGGCTCCCGATGGCAAGGATGCCAAAAAGCTTTCAAGGAGGAAATGACTATGGCTCTTAGCATCAACCACAACATGATGGCCGCCAACACCGCCCGCCAGCTGTCCACGGCTTACGGCGCCCTGTCCACCTCGACCCGCCGCCTGTCTTCGGGTCTGCGCGTGAACACCGCGGCCGACGACGCCGCCGGCCTGGCCGTGCGCGAAATCATGCGCGCGGAGATCAAGTCGTTGAACCAGGGCGTGCGCAACGCCAACGACGCCATCTCCATGATCCAGACCGCGGACGGAGCGCTGGGCGTCATCGACGAGAAGCTCATCCGCATGAAGGAACTGGCCATGCAGGCTGCCACCGGCACCTACAGCTCGGACCAGCGCCTGATCATCGACTCGGAGTACCAGGCCATGGCCTCGGAAATCACCCGAATCGCCAACGCCACGGACTTCAACGGCATCCACCTGCTCAACGGCCACGTCTCCGGCGCCACCAGCGTGCACAACGGCCACGGCCTTGAGACCAGCGGCCCGGTGAAGGTCCACTTCGGCACCAGCAACGACTCGTCCGAGGACTACTACTACGTGTCCATCGACAGCGCCACCGCCTCCGCCCTGGGCCTGGGCCTCGGCGCGGCCGCCAAGGGCGGCACCGGCGAGACCGCCAACGCCGGCAAGTCCATCTCCACCCAGAGCCTGGCCCAGGCCGCCCTGGATGCCCTGGACAACGCCATCGTCTCCAAGGACAAGATCCGCGCCAACCTGGGCGCCATGCAGAACCGCCTGCAGAACACGATCACCAACCTGACCATCCAGTCCGAGAATACCCAGGCCGCCGAGGCCCAGATCTCCGACGTGGACGTGGCCACCGAGATGACCGAGTTCACCCGCACCCAGATCCTGGTGCAGTCCGCCGTGGCCATGCTCTCGCAGGCCAACAACCTGGGCCGCCTGGCCATGCAGCTCATCGGCGGCTAACCGTAAACCCCGCGGGCAACCGCGACAGCGAAGAGTTGAAGCGGGCCGCCGAAAGGCGGCCCGCAATCGTTCTGGCACTTGGCTTGCACAGTTTGGGTGGATTCTTACGACCAGGAAAGTTTTTCCCCCAGAGGTACGCCAATGGCAGACGACTCCACCTCCACCGTATCCTCCCCGTTCACCTCGGGCTCCATCAACGTGAGCGGCCTGGGCAACGGCACGGACTTCAACTCCCTCATCGACGGGCTGATCAAGGCCGAGCAGGTCCACGTCACCCGGCTGGAGCTGTGGAAGAGCGAGTGGACCGAGAAGGTCGAGCAGTTCCAGAACCTGAACACCAAGATGCTGGCGCTCAAGACCACGCTCATGGGCATGGACACCATGAACGAGTTCGTGACCAAGGCCGTCTCCAGCACCAGCGATGCCGCCCTCACCGCCACGGCGGACAGCACCGCCGAGGTCTCCACGCACACCGTCATCATCGGCCAGCTGGCCAAGAACGACATCCTGACCACCACCTCGGGCGTCAGCTCGCTCACCAGCTCGCTCACCAGCTCCCCCACCAGCATCACCTTCACGTATGCGGGCACCAGCTACACCTTGAGCAACATCGGCGCGGGCACCAACCTCACTGGCCTGGTCAACTTCATCAACAACAACGCCATCGCCAGCGGCAAGATCCGCGCCACCACCATTTTCGACGGCAGCCTGTACCACCTGCAGCTCTACGGCATGGACCAGGGCGCCACCAACCAGGTCACCCTCACCAGCATGGGCACCCTGGCCTTCCAGCCCGGAGACTTCACCAACACCCAGGACGCCCAGAGCTCCCTGATCAAGGTGGACGGCTACCCCGTGGGCGCGGGCAACTGGCTCTCGCGCGACTCCAACACCGTGTCCGACGTCATCCCGGGCATCACCCTGAACCTGAAGCAGGCCAACTCCAACGCCAGCCTGTCCATCGGCGTCACCACCGACACCGCCGGGGCGAAGGCGAACATCAAGAACTTCATCTCCCAGGTCAACGAGGCGCGCTCGCTCATCAAGAGCCCGACCAAGGTCAGCGACAGCAGCGGCACGACCAGGGGCTCCATCCTCACCGGCAACTACGGCATCCAGCTCATTTCCACCCAGCTCAAGGACGTGGTGGCCAACAGGGGCCTGGGGTTCGAGAACTACCAGGTGAGCGGGAGCACCACCACCGGCGACTACTACTCCTCGCTCTCCCAGCTGGGCATCACCACCGACGCGGACCAGGGCTCGATCAACAACGGCCTGCTGATGCTCGACGAGGCGGTGCTGGACGCCGCCCTGGCCAGCCGCCCCACGGAGGTGGCCCAGCTCTTCGCCGCCAACTACCTGGGCGAGAGCAAGTCCCAGGACTTCTCCTACCTGGACCACATCGACGGCACCACCAAGGCCGGAACCTACACGGTGAGCATCACCACCAGCGCCTCGGGCATTTCCAGCGCCACCATCAACGGCGTGGCCGCGGGCATAGACGGCTGGAAGGTCACCGGCCTCTCCGGCGACATGGCCGGCCTGGTCCTCCAGCTGGACAACCACACCGGCAACACCACCTACACCGGCACGGTGAACATCAAGCTGGGCAAGACCGGCGAGATGGTGGACAAGCTCAAGACCCTGACCAACAGCACCACCGGCCCCCTGGCCATCCTGGAAGACAACTACGGCGACATCACCAAGGACATCGACGAGAAGATCGCGCGGGAGACCACGCGCATCTCCAACCTCAAGTCGACACTGCAGCAGAAGTACGCGCGGCTGGACGCCCTGCTCCAGTCGCTGACCCAGAAGCAGACCCAGCTTACCAGCACAATCACCCAGTTAACCAACAACTAGCGGAAGGGCCGGACATCCGCACTCAGCGATAGAGGAACACCATGCTCAAGGCAGCCAAGGCGTATCTCTCCACCCAGGTTTCCACGGCCAGCAAGGGCGACCTGCTGCTCATGCTCTACGACACGGCCATCAAGCACCTGAAGCTGGCCATGGTGAAGATCGGGGAAAAGGACTTCGCGGCCAAGGGCGTGCTCATCACCAAGGCCATCACCATCATCAGCGAGCTGCAGGAGAGCCTGAACAAGGAACAGGGCGGGGACGTGACCAAGAACCTGTTCCAGCTCTACTTCATCTGCAACACCAAGCTGCTGCAGGCCAACCTGCAGCTCAACACCGCGCTCATCGAGGAAGTCATCGGGATACTCGGGGGCCTCAGGCAGGCGTTCGCGCAGATCATCCCCATGCACGAGGGCAACTCCACGGCCTCGGCCCACTCGCCCTTCGCCGAGGGCGGCAAGGCCCCCGTGGCCGAAGCCCCGGCGCCGACTCCCGAGGCCCCTGCGGCAGGGCAGGCGCAGGACGCTCCGGCGGCTGCGGCGGAGCCCACAGCCGCACCCGCGGCGCCAGCCGAGCCAGCAGCCCCGGTGCAGACCGTCCGCTACCGCGCGGCCAACGCCTACGCCAACTCGCGCTAGCGGCCCAGGGCCACCTTGCGGCGGTCGTAGGCGATCTGGATGATGTCCAGAAGCTCGTCCATGGGATAGGGCTTGAGCAGGTAGTCCGAGCCGCCGTGGGTGATCATCTCCGCGGCGATGTCCACCGAGGCGTGGCCGGTGAGGATGATCACCTCCACCTTGGGGTCCACCTTCTTCAGCTCCGGCAGGGTCTGCTGGCCGCTCAACCCCGGCATCTTCACGTCCAGCAGCACCACGTCGTGGGGCTCGGCCTTGAGGATATCGATGGCCTGCTGCCCGCCGTCGGCCAGGCTCACCTTCATGCCCTTGGCAGAAAGCAGCTTGCCCAGGGTGGTGCGGAAGCGCTCCTCGTCGTCGACAACAAGAACCTTGATCTGCTCGCCCATGCTCCCCTCCTCCGTTGTGCCGCGACTCACGCGGCCAGCCGCGACACGGCCTCTCGCAGGTGTTCCAGCCAGATGCCCGCCAGGGCCTCGTGCTCGCCCGCGCCCTTGACGTAGGCCCGGCACTCGAACCCCGCCCGGTCCAGGCGCGTCTTCCAGGATTTCTCGCCCGCGCCCGCCATGTCGCGGGTGGCGTGCACCCCGCGCGCGAACAAAAGCGGCATGAGGTGCACCCGCCGAGCGTCCAGCCTGCGCAGCTCGGCCACCATGGCCTCCAGGCCGGGCTCGGCCTCCAGCGCGCCGATGAGCACCAGCGGGTCCAGGGCGCGCAGCTCCCTGGCCAGCTCGGCGTAGACGGCGTTGGCCCGGCCCCGCGTGCCGTGCCCCATGAGCAGCACGGCCTCGCCCGGGGCGCGCTCCGGCGGCAGCACGGTCAAAAGCGCCTGCGCCACGCGGCGGATGTCCCCGGGGTTGCCCAAAAGCGGGCGGCCCACCTCGATGCGCTCGAAATTCGCGGCCCCCTGGGTCGTGGCCCCGCTCATGGACTGGGCCAGGCGCTCCAGGCCCCTGTACTCGTCGCCGGGGACGACGTGCAGGGACTGCACGGCCAGCCTGCGCACGCCCTCGGCGGCAAGCCGCGTCAGCACCTCCTCCGGCGAGGCCTCGCCCGCGCCCTGCCGGGCCTTGTGGCCGCGCACCGTGCCGGAGGTGAGCGCCGTCTCCACCCGCAGGCCCGGAAACTCGGCCCGGGCGCGCCCCAGCATGCGCTCCAGCGCCCCCGAGGCATCGGGCAGGCGCGAGCCGAAGGCGGCCAGCAGGATGGCGGTGTCCGGGGCTGCTATTGTCGGGGCGTTCATGTCCGCGCACCCTAGCGCAGAAATCCGCGCCCCGGAAGGGGTTTTGTTGAGCCCGCTAGCCCTTGGGAAGCGGCCAGCGCAGGGCAGGCACGATGTCCGCGTTGGCGGGCAAAAAGATGCCCACGTCGGCCTGGCCGGGGGTGAACCAGTCGAAGCGCTGGCCCTCCAGCGGCACCACCTCGCCGGTGAACTCCGTGACGTGGAAGAAGTGCAGCAGCACCGGGCCCTGGGGGTACACGAAGCGCTTGGCGCGCCAGAACTGCAGGCGCGTGGAGGTGAAGGACAGCTCCTCCCTGAGCTCGCGGACAAGCGCCTGCTCCAGGCTCTCGCCGGGTTCCACCTTGCCGCCGGGAAACTCCCACCAGCCCGCGTGGGCCTTGCCCGCCGGGCGCTCCACGGCCAGGAAGCGCCCGGCGCGCCAGACAACCCCGGCCACGACCTGAAGATCAGCCTGGGGATCAGGACTCATAACAGGCCTCCAGCTCGGCGGCCTGGGCGCCTTCCAGCGCGGCCATGTCCGCCTCCAGCGCCCCCATGCGCTCCATGAGCGTCTCGGCCCAGTCGCTCACCTCGCGGTACTGGCTGTTCACGGCCAGGGCATCGCCCCCGCTCTCGTAGGTGGCGGGGTCGTTCATCTTCGCCTCCAGCTCGCCCTGCTCCAGCAGCACGCGCTCCAGGTCCTTCTCGCACTTGCCATATTCCTCGCGCAGGGGCTTCAACTTCTTTGAAAAGGCGTTGCGGATCTCGGCCTGCCTGCGCTTGCCCTCCTTGGACAGGCGGCGGCCCCCCTGCTGGTCGGCCTCCCCGTCATCGCCTGCGGCGGCCTCGGACCTGCGAGGCTCTGGCCGGACCTCGGCCTTCTGCTCGCGCCCGCTTTCGCGCCGGGCCTCCAGCAGCGCCGCGCGGCGCCTGGCGTCGTACTCCTCGAAAGTCTCGTGGTGCTGGGCCAGGCCCTCGGGCCCCAGGGTCCAGACCTCCTCGGCCACCTCGGCCATGAGGTGGCGGTCGTGGGCCACCATGAGCAGGGTGCCCTCGTAGTCCTTGAGCGCGGCCACCAGGCCCTCGCGGCTCTCCAGGTCCAGGTGGTTGGTGGGCTCGTCCAGGATGAGCAGGTTGCAGCGGCCCAGGAACAGGCTGGCCAGCATGAGCCTGCCCTTCTCCCCGCCGGAGAGCGCGGCCACGGGCCGCTCGAAATACTTCTCGCCCAGCAGGAACAGACCCAGCACGCCCATGAGCTGCTCCTCGGTGCACCTGGGGTCGCACAGGCGGCGCATCTCGCCGATGACCGTGCCCGTGGGCCGCAGGATCTCCTGGGCGTGCTGGCTGAAGTAGCCCAGCTGGGTGCTGTTGCCCAGCTTGGCGTAGCCCCTGGTGGGCGGGTTCACCCCGGCCAGCACCTTCAGAAGCGAGGACTTGCCCTTGCCGTTGGGGGCGACGAGCGCGATCTTCCTGCCCCGGAAGAGCTGGAAGTTGAGCCCGCTGAAGACCTTCTTCTCCGGGCGGTCCGGGTAGGCGTACTCCAGGTCCACCACGTTCAGCACGACCTTGTCCCCGCGCGCGGGCTCCGGCAGGCGGAAGGACAGCCTGCGCCCGGGGCGGGCGGCCAGCTGCTCGTCCTTCAGCCTGGTCAGCTCCTCCTTGAGCTTGTCCACCTTCTTGAGCTTGCTCTGGGCCTGGGCGGCCTTGCGCGCCTTGACCCGGAAGCGGCT
This sequence comes from uncultured Desulfocurvus sp., assembly GCA_964502805.1. Taxonomy (GTDB): domain Bacteria; phylum Desulfobacterota; class Desulfovibrionia; order Desulfovibrionales; family Desulfovibrionaceae; genus Humidesulfovibrio. Next base: position 18,202 of record CAZCYB010000020.1, on the reverse strand, counting down.
GATGAAGGTCTCCTCGTGGTCGATGCGGGCGGAGAGCTTGGCGGCCTCGCGTTCGCGCTGGCCGGCGTTCTCCTCCATCCAGGCCAGGAACTCGCTGAAGGACCCGGCGCGCAGCACGGGCCGGGCCAGGCCCAGCACCAGCACATGCGTGCCCACGCGCTCCAGGAAGACCCGGTCGTGGGCCACGAAGATGAGCGTGCCCTTGAAGTTCAGAAGGTAGTCCTCCAGCCACTCCACGGCCTCCAGGTCCAGGTGGTTGGTGGGCTCGTCCAAAAGCAGGATGTCCGCGCCCTGCAGCAGCACGCGCGCCAGCTTGGCGCGCTCGCGCCAGCCTCCGGAGAGGGTCTCCAGCCTGCGGGAGAGCTTGTCCTCCTTGAACCCCAGGCCGGAGAGGATGGCCCGGGCCTTGTGCTCCGGGTGGTAGCCGTACTGCTCCTCGAACCGGGCCTGGCGCTCGGAGAGCTTGCGCAGCTTCAGCTCGTCGCGCTCCTGCACGGCCTGCTCCCACTCGCGCCAGAAGTCGCGCCAGCTGGGCAGCACGGAGAGCACCCAGCCCAGGAGCGGCTCGATGAGGTCGGCCTGGGAGAGTTCCTGGGCCACGTAGCCCAGGCGCGCGCCCTTGCTCATGACCACGCTGCCGCCGTCGGGCTCGGTGCGGCCCGCCAGCACGCGCAGAAGCGTGCTCTTGCCCGAGCCGTTGGGACCGGCCACGGCCAGGCGCATGCCCGGCTGGGCCTCGAAGGAGAGGTTGCGGAACAGCTCCTCGCCGCCGTAGGATTTCTCGACGTTCTGGACCGTGATCTTGGACAAAACTCTGGCCTCCGGGTGCGTTCGCCGCCTGCTCGCCCCGAAACGGGGTGCGGCGCTGTGGCAATATATCGCGGGCCATGGTGTTGGCAAGCGCCTGGGCCACGGGTATGCTGCGGGCCATGGCATCCCCCGCTACGCCCCCCGCGGCCCCCTGGCACGTCTACCTGCTCGCCTGCGCGGGCGGCACCCTGTACTGCGGCATCACCACCGACCTGGCCCGGCGGCTGGCGGAGCACCGGGCGGGCACGGCCAGCAAGTACACCCGCGCGCGCCCGCCCGTGGAGATGCTTGCCCACGCGCCCTGCGCGGACAAGCCCGCCGCCCTGCGCCTGGAGCTGGCCGTGAAGAAGAAACCCAGGGCGCTCAAGCTGGCCTTCCTGCTGGCCCAGCCCGGGGCCGCCGAAACAAAGGACACGCACACCCCATGACACACGACTTCCTCGCCACCGCCGATCCCTTTGCCCGCTGCACCGTCTGCCCGCGCGCCTGCGGAGTGAACCGCCACGAGACCACCGGCCTGTGCGGCGCCCCGGCGGAGATCCGCGTGTCCACGGCGCAGTTCCACCGGGGCGAGGAGCCCTGCCTCTCCGGCCCGCCCACGATTCCGTGGAGCGGCGCGGGCGGCAGCGGGGCGGTGTTCTTCACCGGCTGCGGCCTCAGGTGCGTGTTCTGCCAGAACCACGACATCAGCATGCCGCCCCCCGCCAAGGAGAGCGTGGAGAGCGAAGAAGGCGAGGACGGTCGGGGCCACGCGCTGACCGTGGAGGATATGACCGCGCTGATGCTCGAACTCATGCTGGCGGGGGCGCACAACGTGAACCTGGTGACGCCCACGCACTTCACGCCGCTGCTGGCCCAGGCCATCCGCAGCGCCAGGGACAACGGCCTGTCCATCCCCGTGGTCTGGAACTCCAGCGGCTACGAGACCCTGGAGAGCCTGCGCGGGCTGGAGGGCCTGGTGGACATCTACCTGCCGGACCTGAAGTTCATGGACGCGGGCGCGGCGGCCCGCTACGCCGATGCCCCGGACTACCCGGAGGTGGCCACCGCGGCCATCCGCGAGATGCACCGGCAGGTGGGCGACATCACCCTGAAGGACGGGCTGGCACAGCGCGGGGTGCTGACGAGGATCCTGGTGCTGCCCGGCGACGCGGGCCGCGCGGACCTGGCCCTGGAATGGGTGGCCCGCGAGTTGGGGCCGCAGGCCTGGGTGAACCTCATGGACCAGTACCGGCCCGAGCACAAGGCCTGGGAATTCCCGGAGCTGGCGCGGCGCGTGGAGCCGGAGGTTTTCGCGCGGCTGGTGGAGCGCAAGCGCGAACTGGGCCTGCGCGGGTATCCGGACTAGGGGAGCCTAGGCGGGCTTGGGCGCCTCGACCGGGGGAGCCTGCTCGCCCAGGTCGTTCTGGTCCGGGCCAAGGTGCGCGGCGGCGTAGTCGCCCACGATGCCGCTGGCCTTCACCAGCTCGAAGACCTCCGGGTCGATGTGCTTGTCCTTGCACATGAACCCGAGGATCTTCAGCGCCTGGGAGAGCTTCATGGGCGGCTTGTAGGGCCGGTCGCGCGCGGTGAGGGCCTCGAACACGTCGGCCACGGCCAGGATGCGCGCCTGCAACGGGAGCTGGTCGCCGGAAAGCTTGTTCGGGTAGCCGGTGCCGTCGAGCTTCTCGTGGTGGCTGCCCGCGAACTCCGGAACCCGCCTGAGCCGCTTCGGGAAGGGCAGGCGCCCCAGCATGTCCAGCGTCACCACGGTGTGGTCCTCGATGATCTTGCGCTCGGCGTCGGTGAGGCTGCCCTTGCGGATGCACAGGTTCTCCACCTCGTCCGGGGTGAGCCAGGGCTTCTGATTGCCGCCCTGGCCGCCCTCGTCGTCGCCGTAGGTCCGGCTGGCGATGTCCTTCACGCGGGCGATGCGCTCGTCGCTCATGAACTCGCCGGGCTGGTTGCAGCCCTCCACGAAGGCCAGGTCGGCCTCCAGCTCCTGCCTGCGGGTCTCCATCTCCTCGGTGACGGCGAACATCTCCTGCCTGCTGGCCCCGGCGCCCGCCATTTCCAGCAGCCGCTCCAGCAGCTCGGCCTGCATGGCCTTGCCGATGTACCGGAAGCGCGCGCGGATGATCTCGATGCGGTCGATGATGGTCTCCAGCTTGGTGGCCTTGTCCACCACGTGCACCGGCGTGGTGATCTTGCCCACGTCGTGCATCCAGGCCGCCAGCTTCAGCTCCTCCAACTCGTCGGGCGTGAAGCGCACCTGGGCGAAGGGCCCCTCGGCCTGGGCGTTGATGCTCTCGGCGATGCGCATGGTCAGGTCCACCACGCGGTCGATGTGGCCGCGCGTGTAGGGGCTCTTGGCGTCGATGGCCGCGGCGATGCTCTGCATGAAGGAGTACAAGAGGGCCTTGAGGCCCGCAATGAGCTGGGTGTTGGTGAGGGCCACGGCGGCCTGGGTGGCCAGGGAGCGCACGGCCTCCAGCCCCTCGTCGGAGAACTCGCGCACCGTGCCGTCCTGGTCCTTGGCGTTCAGGAGCTGCAAAACGCCGATGACCTCGTTCTCGTGGTTGCGCATGGGCATGACCAGCATGGACTGGGAGCGGTAGCCCGTGGCGGCGTCGTAGCGCCGGGGGCCGGTGAAGTCGAAGCCCTCCGCGCAGTACACGTCCGGGATGTTGACGAACTGGCCGGTGAGGGCGGCGTAGCTGGAGACGTTGGCGTGGTTGGGCTGGCCCGCGTCGTCGTAGAGCTTCACCGGCGGCAGGGTGATGGGGTTGCCGCTGGTGCCGCCCATGCGCGTGTTCATGGTGTCGTTCTGCAGCACCACGAAGTTCAGGTGCGTCTTGTCCTCGTCCACGATGTACAGGGTGCCCGCGTCGGCGTGGGTGAGGGAGCGCGCCAGCTCCACGATCATCTCCAGGAGCCGGTCGCGGTTCTGCTCGCCGGAGAGGGCCAGGCCGATCTCCGTGAGGCGCTGCATGTGCCGGGCCTGCCTGGCGGCCAGCTCGCGCAGGTGCGCCAGTTCCTCCGCAGGGCCCAGGGCGCCGGGCTCGCTCATGGCGCAAACATTCGTGCTTTCGGACTCTTCCGCGGTCATGCTCACCTCCGGCCAGTGGTGGAGGGCCAATGCCATGGACGGGGGGAGCCCTGGCATCGACCAAAACAATAGTAGCCGAGAACCGCGCCGTTTCACAACAGAAAATCGCGCCCCCGCTGCCCGCGCCCGGGGGAGGGCCAGGGGCCCTCGCGGCGGTTGCCCAGCGGGCGGGAATGGAGTAGAGAGAGCGGGACTTTCCCGCCGCATACGGCGTTTCTGGAGGTTTCGTGACCCTGACCCCGCATAGCCAGCGCATCTGCACCGCCGCCGTGGCGGTGGGCTTCGTCGGTCTGGCGCTTTGGCTTGGCGGGGTGCTGGTCACCCTGACGCTGCTGCTGCTCTGCGCCCTGGGCCTGTGGGAATTCACGGCCATGTTCCGCCCCGGGCCGGAGCACAAGGGCCTGCGCGTCCTGGCCGTCATCCTGGGCTCGGCCCTGGTGCTGGCCGCCCGCCTGGGCGGCCCCCAGGCCGCGCAGTGGGCCCTGGCCGCCTGCTTCTGGGCGCTGGCCCTGCGCTTCCTCCTGCGCTACGGCAAGGTTTTGGACGCCGCCGACTTCGCCGACGAGATCATCGTGCTCTGCGGCCTGGCCTACATCCCGCTCATGCTCCAGCTGGTGCTGCTGCTGAACACCCGCGAGATCGTGCTGGTCATCCTCTCCACCGCCGCCTCGGACACGGCGGCCTACTACTCCGGCACCCTGTGGGGCAAGGCCAAGGTCTGGCCCCAGGTGAGCCCCAAGAAGTCCTGGGCGGGCAGCGTGGGCGGCATGGCCGGGTGCGTTGCCGCCGTGGCGGCCTTCGGCCTGGCCCTGGGCGAGGCTCCGCTGGCCGCCTGGCTGGCCCTGGGCGTGGTGCTGAACCTGGCCGCGCAGTTCGGGGACTTCTTCGAGTCCGCGCTGAAGCGCCGCCTGGGTGTCAAGGACTCGGGCACGCTCCTGCCCGGCCACGGCGGCCTCCTGGACCGCATCGACAGCCTGCTCCTGGCCCTGCCCTGCTACGCCCTGTTCCGCCAACTCATCCCCCTGTTCCCATAAGGAAGCCCGGCGTGAAGTCCTACATCTCCCCCTGGCCGAGCACGGCGCCCGAGGCGCCCTTTCCGCGCGGCCTCGCCATCCTGGGCAGCACCGGCTCCATCGGCGTCAGCGCGCTGAAGGTGGTGGCCGAGCACCCGGAGCTGTTCCGCGTGGCCGCCCTGGCGGGCGGGCGCAACGCCAGGAAGCTGGCCGCCCAGGCGGCCAAATTCCGGCCCCCGGTGCTGGCCGTGCTCACGCCCGAGGGCGCATCCGAGCTGAAAAGCCTGCTGCCGGCTGGCTACGCGCCGGAGATCCTGGTGGGCCCGGGGGCCTACGAGGCCATCGCCGCCCTGCCCGAGGCGGGCCTGGTGCTCTCGGCCATCGTGGGCGCGGCGGGCTTTCTGCCCACCCTGGCGGCGGCCAAGGCGGGCAAGCGCATCGCCCTGGCCAACAAGGAGAGCCTGGTGCTGGGCGGCCGCCTCATCCGCCAGGCCTGTCACGAGAGCGGCGCGTTGGTCCTGCCCGTGGACAGCGAGCACAACGCCCTGTTCCAGGCCCTGTGCGGGCACATCGAGAACGCCGGGGAGGGCGACGGAGCCGACCTGCACAAACTCATCCTCACGGCCTCGGGCGGGCCCTTCCGCGGGCGCGACGCCGCCTTCCTGGCCGCCGTGACCCCGGCCCAGGCGCTGAACCACCCGAACTGGAGCATGGGCGCAAAGATTTCCATCGATTCCGCCACGCTGATGAACAAGGGCCTGGAGGTTATCGAGGCCTGCCACCTGTACGGCCTGCCCGTGGAGCGCGTGGAGGTGCTGGTGCATCCGCAGAGCATCGTGCACTCGCTCGTCGAGTACGTGGACGGCTCGCAGCTGGCGCACCTGGGCCTGCCGGACATGCGCATCCCCATCGCCCACAGCCTGTGCTACCCCCGGCGCGTGGCCCTGGCCATGCCCCGGCTGAACCTGGCCCAGGTGGGCAGCCTGACCTTCGAGGCCCCGGACGAGGCGCTGTTCCCCTGCCTGCGCCTGGCCAAGCAGGCCTTCGCCGCCAGCCACAGCCACCCGGCGGCCCTCAACGCCGCCAACGAGGTGGCCGTGGAGCTGTTCCTGGCCGGGAGCATCGGATTCACGGACATTCCCCGGCTCATCGAAGGCGCGCTGGAACGCCACCAGACCCTGCCGGAACACTGCGGCGCGGATGCGCTCATCGCCGCCGACGCCGAGACGAGACAAGAAACGAGGGCGCTGGCCCTCTAGCCACGATCCAAAGCAGCGCCCCGAACGCCGGGACGCGAGGAGCAAAGCGTGAGTTTCATTGCCGTGGTCCTGGTCCTGGGCGGACTGATCTTTTTCCACGAACTCGGACACTTTCTGGTGGCGCGCCTGCTGGGCATGGGGGTCAAGGCCTTCTCCCTGGGCTTCGGGCCCAAGCTCTTCTCCTTCACCCACGGCATGACCGAGTACCGCCTCTGCGCCATTCCGCTGGGCGGGTACGTGCTGCTGGCGGGCGAAAGCCCGGACAACGAGGAGGACGCCGAGACCATCCCGGAGAAGCTTTTGTTCTCCGCCCGGCCGGTGTGGCAGCGCATGGCCGTGGTGGCCGCGGGCCCGGTGTTCAACTTCCTGCTGGCCTGGGGCATCTACTGGCTGCTCTTCGCCACCCAGGGGCAGATGGGCCTGGCCCCGAACATCGGCGAGGTGCTGCCCGAAAGCCCCGCCGCCCGCGCGGGCTTCATGCCCGGGGACCAGATCCAGACCGTGGACGGCAAGACCATCATCTTCTGGGAGGACCTGACCGAGCGCGTGCAGCGCTCCGAGGGCCGGGCCCTGACCATGGAGGTCAAGCGCGGCAAGGAGCGGGTCACCCTCTCCGTGGCGCCGGAAATGCGCGTGCGCAAGAACATCTTCGGCGAGGAGAAGGCCACGCCCATGCTCGGCATCGTGGCCTCCAAGGAGATCGTCGGCGTGGAGCTCAGTGCCGGGGAAAGCCTCAAGGTCTCGGCCAAGGAGACCTGGCGCGCCATCGAGACCATGGTCATGGCCCTGGTGAAGATGATCGAGCGGGTCATCCCGGCGGACTCCATCGGCGGGCCCATCCTCATCGCCCAGCTCATAAGCAAGGAGGCCAAGAGCGGCTGGGTGGAGCTTTTGGCCCTCACCGCCGCGCTCTCGGCCAACCTGGGCTTCGTGAACCTGCTGCCCATCCCGGTGCTCGATGGCGGGCACCTGGTGTTCTTCAGCCTGGAGGCCGTGATGCGGCGGCCCCTGAGCCAGCGCGTGCGCGCCATGGCCATCCGCGTGGGCATCGCCATGCTGGCGGCCCTCATGCTTTTGGCGACCTACAATGACCTGCGCCGACTGTTCCAATAGCCCTGCGGGAACCCATGTTCTTGCAATAGGCGGGGCCGACGAGCGCCTCCAGGTCGCCCTGGGCCGCGTGAACGAGGGCGGTCCCGACGGCGACACCGCCACCCTGCTGGCCAGCCAGGAATGGCACGTGCCCGGCCAGGCAGCGCGCTTCCTGGCCCCGGGCATCCAGGCCATGCTGGACGGACTGGGCCTCGGCGCCGCCGACGTGGGGCGCATCGCCTGCGACATCGGGCCGGGCAGCTTCACCGGGCTGCGCATGGCCCTGGCCCTGGCCCAGGGCATGGCCGCCGCCACCCCGCGCGAAGGGGGCGCCCTCCTCGCGGGTCTGAATCACCTTGAGCTTTTGGCCCATGAGGCCGCCGCCGTGGCCGAGGGCGCTGTGCTGGCCCTGGCCTGGAGCCGCCGGGGGCAGGTCTACGCCCAGGCCTTCTCCAGGAACTCCGCCCTCTGCGCCCCCCAGGCCCTGCGCCTGGACGAGCTGCCCGCGCTGCTGGCCGCCCTGCCCCGCCCGCTCTCGCTCCTGGGCGGTGGCCTGCGCAAGAACCTGACGCACTTCCAGGCCCTGGCCGCAGCCGACGACAGCCTGCGACTGCTGCCGCCCCTGTGGGACAACCCGCGCCCGGAGACGCTGCTGGCCCTGGCCGCCCGCGCCGAATACCTGCCCGCCACCGACATCGCGCCCGTGTACCTGCGCGCCTCCGACGCCGAGGACAACCTGGAGGCCATCGCCGCCCAGAGGGGCCTGAGCGTGGAGGAGGCCCAGGACATCCTGGACCGGGGCAGCAAGAGATTGTGAGGCGGTGATATTGGGGGCGGTGCGGGGGGAGGCGGAGCCTCCCCCCTGCCCGCCCCTTGTGAAACACCGCGCAAGCGTTGCGGGCCGGAGCAAGAAAGGGTACAGGGCCCTATTCCGCGCCTACCCCGGATGTCCTTCCCGGCGCGGCAAAGTCAAGGAGTTCGCAGAGTTGCGCATAGCTGACCTGATCCCGACCCGGCGCCCCTTCATATCCTTGGAGTTTTTTCCGCCCAAGGAGCGGGACACCTGGCCGAAGTTTTTCGCCGAGGTGGAGAAGCTGAAGGCCTTGGATCCGCTGTTTGTTTCCGTGACCTACGGGGCGGGCGGCGGCACCCAGGCCAACACCCTGGACGTGGTGACGCACCTGAAGCGCGAGATGGGCCTGGAGCCCATGGCGCACCTGACCTGCGTGGGCGCGTCGTCGGCCGCGCTGGGCGAGTTCCTACGAAGCATCACCGAGGCGGGCATCCAGAACGTGCTGGCCCTGCGCGGCGACCCGCCCAAGGACAGGCCGGACTTCCGCTTCGAGGGCCAGGAGTTCCAGCACGCCTCGGATCTGGTGCGCTTCATCCGCAAGGATTTTCCGGACATGGGCATCGGCGTGGCGGGCATTCCCACCATGCACCCGGAGTCCGGGAGCCTGGACGACGACCTGAAGTGGCTCAAGTACAAGGTGGACGCGGGCGGCCAGTTCGTGGTGACGCAGCTGTTCTTCGAGAACGGCCTGTACCACGAGTACGTGAAGCGCCTGCGGGCCATCGGGGTCACGGTTCCGGTGCTGCCGGGCGTCATGCCCATCATGAGCATGAAGAGCGCGGAATTCATCGCCAAGCTCAATGGCCGCGAGGTGTTCGGGCGCTTCTACGAGGTGCTCGAGGCGGCGTACAGCGCCGGGGGCGACGAGGCCGTGCGCGAGCTGGGGCTCAGGCACGCCACGGAGCAGGTGCAGGGCCTTCTGGACGCTGGCGTGCCGGGCGTGCACCTGTACACCCTGAACCGCGCCGAGGCCTGTCTTTCCATCATGAAGAACATCACCATCCGCTAAACGGGGGAAAATATCATGAGTGCCAAGAATCCCAAGGTTGCTGTGGTCGGCGCGACGGGCGCCGTTGGCCGCGAGATGCTGGAAGTGCTGGCCCAGCGCCAGTTCCCGGCCTCGGAAGTCGTTCCCTTCGCCAGCGCGCGCAGCGCGGGCTCCAAGGTGGAGTACGCGGGCGGTGAGCTCACCGTGCGCGAACTGAAGGAAGACTCCTTCGCCGGGTTCGACCTGGCCCTGTTCAGCGCCGGCGGCTCCACCTCCGAGAAGTTCGCGCCCCTGGCCGCCAAGGCGGGCTGCGTGGTGGTGGACAACTCCAGCGCCTGGCGCATGGACCCCAAGTGCCCGCTGGTGGTGCCCGAGGTGAACGCCCACGACCTGGAGTGGCATAACGGCATCATCGCCAATCCCAACTGCTCCACCATCCAGATGGTGGTGGCCTTAAAGCCCCTGCACGACGAGGCGCGCATCAAGCGCATCGTGGTCAGCACCTACCAGGCCGTTTCCGGCACGGGCCAGAAGGCCATCGCCGAGCTGGAGACCCAGACCGCCCGGCTCATGAACGGCCAGGAGATCATCCCCCAGGTGTACCCCTACCAGATCGCGTTCAACTGCCTGCCGCAGATCGACGTGTTCCTGGACAACGGCTACACCAAGGAAGAGATGAAGATGGTCAACGAGACCAAGAAGATCATGGGCGACGACTCCATCCGCGTCACCGCCACCACGGTGCGCGTGCCCGTGTTCTACGGCCACTCCGAGTCCGTGAACATCGAGACCGAGAAGAAGCTCACCGTGGCCCAGGTGCGCCAGATCCTGGCCGAGGCCCCGGGCATCACCGTGGCCGACTACCCGGAGAAGAAGATCTACCCCATGCCCATCGACGCCGCCGGGCAGGACGACGTGTTCGTGGGCCGCATCCGCGAGGACGAGTCCATCGACAACGGCATCAACATGTGGGTCGTGGCCGACAACATCCGCAAGGGCGCGGCCCTCAATGCCGTGCAGATCGGCGAGGAGCTCATCCGCCGCAACCTGCTGCGCGTGAAGTAGGCCCCGGACCACAGCACAAAAGGGAGCACGCCATGCGCGTCGCCAACAGCGAAGAATACCTCCGCGCCATGCTCGACGCCATCCGCCCCGGCACGGAGGAGGTCCTGGCCTTCTACGACCACCGCATCGGGGTCATCGGCACCGACCCCACGCTCATGCTCATGCCCTGGGACGACCACCTGGTGCACCGGGGCGACGGCGTGTTCGAGTCGCTCAAGTACGTGGGCCGCAAGCTCTACCAGCTCGATGCCCACCTGCGGCGCATGCGCGTGTCCTGCCAGGCCATCCACCTGGAGCCGCCCTGCACCTGGGACGAGCTGCGCGAGGCGGTCATCGAGGTGGCTGCTGCTGGCAACGAGCCCGACGGGCTCATCCGCATCCTCATCGGGCGCGGGCCCGGCGGCTTCGGCATCGATCCCTTCGAGAGCCCGGTGCAGAGCCTGTACATCGTGGCCTACCGCAAGCACGCAAGGCCCGAGACGTACTTCGAGAAGGGCGTCACCGCCTTCCGCACCAGCATTCCGGCCAAGCAGGCCTGGATGGCCACGGTCAAGACCACCAACTACCTGCCCAACGTGCTCATGAAGCGCGAGGCGGTGATGAAGCGCATGGACTTCCCGTTCTGCTTCGACGACCACGGCTTTCTGGCCGAGGGCGCCACCGAGAACGTGGCCCTGGTGGACGACCGGGGGCGGCTGGTCATCCCGGAGTTCACCAACGCCCTGGCCGGAACCACCCTCATGCGCGCCGTGGACCTGGTCAAGGGCGACATGGAGATCGTGTTCAAGGGCGTCACCGAGGACGAGATCTTCGCCGCCCGCGAGGTGATGATGGTGGGCACCAGCTTCGACTGCATCGGCGTGGTGCGCTACAACGGCAAGCCCATCCACGACGCCAAGCCCGGCCCCGTGGCCAAGCGCATCCGCCAGCTGCTCATCGAGGACCTGCAGAAGTTCGGACTGGTGTTCTAAAGAGCCTGGCGAGAAATGATCGAAGGGCCTTGCGGCGCGCTGCGCCGCAAGGCCCTTTTCGTTTGCCGGAGTGCCGGGAGCCCTACTCCCCTTCCACCTGCGCCCCGGTCTTGCCGAAGCGGCGCTGGCGGCCCTGGTAGTCGGCCAGGGCCTTTTCCAGCTCCCCGGGGCCGAAGTCGGGCCAGAGGGTGTCGGTGAAGTAGAACTCCGCGTAGGCGGCCTGGAAGAGCAGGTAGTTGGACAGCCGGAGCTCGCCGCTGGTGCGGATGATGAGGTCCGGGTCGGGCTGGCCCGCGGTGTAGAGCTCGGCGGCGAAGGCCTCCTCGGTGAGGGCCTCGCCCGTGACGCCCCTGGCCGAGAGCGCCCGGGCAGCGCGCAGGATCTCGTCGCGCCCGGAGTAGTTGAGCGCGAGGTTGAGCGTCATGGTGGCGCAGCGCTCGGTTTTGGAGATGACATGGGACAGAGCCTGGCGGGCGATGAAGGGCAGCCCGTCCATCTCGCCCAGCACCTTGAGGCGGATGTCCTGGTCCAGCAGGTTCTTGAGCTCGCCCTTCAGGTAGTCCACCAGCAGGTCGAACAGCAGGCCCACCTCGTCCTTGGGGCGCGACCAGTTCTCGCGCGAGAAGGTGTACAGCGTGAGGTGGCGCACGCCCAGCTCGCGGCAGCGCGTGACGATGGCCTTGGCCGCGCGCGTGCCCGCGCGGTGGCCCTCGCTGCGGGGCAGACCCCGGGCGGTGGCCCAGCGGCCGTTGCCGTCCATGATGATGGCGACGTGCGCGGGCACGCCGCCCTTCTGGTCGAAAGCGTCCGGCATGGGGCTACAGCTCCAGGATTTCCTTTTCCTTGGCCGCAAAAGCCTCATCGCACTTCTTGATGGTGTCGTCGGTGAGCTTCTGCACCTCGGCCTCCAGCTTGCGCTGCTCGTCCTCGGTGATGTCCTTGTCCTTGTTCATCTTCTTGAGGGCCTCGTTCAGGTCGCGGCGCACGTTGCGCACGGCCACCTTGGCCTCCTCGGTGAACTTCTTGGCCAGCTTCACCAGGTCCTTGCGGCGCTCCTCGGTCAGGGGCGGGATGGAGATGCGGATGAGCTTGCCGTCGTTCACCGGGTTCAAGCCCAGGTCGGACTTCTGGATGGCCTTTTCCACGGCGCTGAAGGCGCTCTTGTCCCAGGGCTGGATGGTGATGGTGCGCGCATCCGGCACGGAGACCGAGGCGATCTGGCTGATGGGCGTGGGGTTGCCGTAGTACTCGGCCACGATGGGCTCGATGAGCTGGGCCGAGGCCCGGCCCGTGCGCAGGCGGGCGAATTCCTTGGTCAGGCTCGACAGAGCCCCGGTCATGCGCTTCTTTCCGTCGTCGATGACTGCGTGCATGGCTAGTTGCCTCCTTCAACGATGGTTCCGATGTTCTCGCCCGAGACGACCCTGCGGATATTGCCTTCCTTGAACAGGTTGAAGACGATGATGGGCAGGTCGTTGTCCCGGGCCAGGGATATGGCCGTGGCGTCCATGACGCCCAGGCGCTTCTCCAGGGTCTCCATGTAGGTGACGGTGTCGTAGCGCTTGGCGTCGGCGAACTTCTTGGGGTCCTTGTCGTACACGCCGTCCACCTTGGTGGCCTTGAGGATGGCCTCGCACTTGAGCTCCATGGCCCGCAGGGCGGCGGCGGTGTCGGTGGTGAAATAGGGATTGCCGGTGCCCGCGGCGCAGATGACCACGCGGCCCTTTTCCAGGTGGCGCACGGCGCGGCGGCGGATGTACGGCTCGGCCACCTCCTTCATGGTGAAGGCGGTCATGACGCGGGTGCTGCAGCCGAGCTTCTCCAGGGCGTCCTGCACGGCCAGGGCGTTCATCACCGTGGCCAGCATGCCCATGTAGTCGGCCTGGGCGCGGTCCATGCCCTGCTCGCTGGCGGCCATGCCCCGGAAGATGTTGCCCCCGCCGATGACCAGGGCCACCTGCACGCCCATGGAGGCCACGTCGGCGATCTCGCGGCAGAAGGTGCCGATGGCCTTGGGCTCGATGCCGAACTTCTGCTCGCCCGCCAGGGCCTCGCCGGAGAGTTTCAAGAGCACACGCGAGTACCTGAGCTTGTCCATGCATCCTCCCTGCTGATTGCGGCCTGCCGATTGCGGCCTGAACGCCGTGGTGATTATGCAACGGCGGCGGGAGGAACGCCACCCCCCGCCGCCAAAAAAAACGGGCCTTGCGGCCCGTTTTGTCGTCCTATTCTTCCGTGGCTTCTTCCGCTTCGGCCCCTTCGCCCAGGACCATGCGGGTAAACCGTCCGATCTGCATGTTCTCGCCCAAGACGGCGATGAGCTCGTTCAGCAGATCCTTGATGGTCTTCTTGTCGTCCTTGATGAAGGGCTGCTCCAGCAGGCAGACCTCGGAGTAGTACTTCTTCAGGCGGCCTTCCACGATCTTCTCGGCAATGGCCTCGGGCTTGCCTTCCTGCATGGCCTGCTGCTTGAAGATCTCGCGCTCCTTGGCCAGCAGGTCGGCGGGCACCTGCTCGGGGGTCACGCACACGGGGCAGGCGGCGGCGATCTGCATGGCCAGGTCGCGGGCGAACTCCTTGAACTTGTCGTTCTTGGCCACGAAGTCGGTCTCGCACTTGAGCTCGACCATGACGCCGATCTTGCCGTTGGAGTGGATGTAGGAGCCGATGATGCCCTGGCTGGTGGCGCGGCCGGCCTTCTTGGCGGCCTTGGCCAGGCCCTTCTCGCGCAGGTACTGGATGGCCTTGTCTTCGCTGCCGCCGCACTCCACGAGGGCCTTCTTGCAATCCATCATGCCCGCGCCGGTCTTCTCGCGCAGGACCTTCACCGCATTGGCGCTGATCTCAGCCATGTTCCTACTCCTCCGCGGCGTCGCCCTTCTCGGCGGCCGCTTCCACTTCGGTTTCCTTGGGGGCGTTCTTGGCGCCGCCGGGGGCCGCGTCCTTGCGGGCGGCCAGGCCTTCCAGGCAGGCGTCGGCGATGTGCGTGGCGAAGAGCTTGATGGCGCGGATGGCGTCATCGTTGCCCGGAATGACGTAGTCGATCTGGTCGGGATCGCAGTTGGTGTCCACCACGGCCACGACCGGGATGCCCAGCTTGCGGCATTCCTTCACGGCGATGTGCTCGCGGTTGGGGTCGATGATGAAGGCGACCTTGGGGGCTTCGGTCAGGTCCTTGATGCCGCCCAGGGCGTCGTTGAGCTTCACCACCTCGCGGCCGAGCTGCACAACTTCCTTCTTGGGGAACTTGTTGATGCTGCCGTCGGCGAACATGGCTTCCAGGCTCTTCAGCCGGTCGATGCTCTTCTTGATGGTCTGGAAGTTGGTGAGCGTGCCGCCCATCCAGCGCTGGGTCACGGCGTGCATGCCGCAGCGCTCCACCTCGGCCTTGATGGCCTCCTGGGCCTGGCGCTTGGTGCCGATGAACAGGACCTTGCCGCCGTTCGCCACGGTGTCCACGATGAAGTCGTGGGCCTTCTGGAACAGCTTCACGGTCTGCTGCAGGTCGATGATGTGGATGCCGTTGCGCGCGCCGAAGATGTAGGTGCGCATCTTGGGATTCCAGCGACGGGTCTGGTGCCCGAAGTGGACGCCGGTCTCCAGCATCTGCTTCATGGTAACGTAAGCCATGGATCCTCCTGGGTTTACCCTCCGCCCCGGCCACCTGATACTCCCCGGAACATCCGGGGCACCCAGTTGCGGGCCAAGGCGTGCGAATTTGTGAAACAGGGATGCTTACGCCGGATTGCGGCGCTTTGCAAGCGGAAAGTGCGGGCCGGCCGGCGCGCGGGAAGGCGTGGCCGGGGCGCTACTGCATGGCCGCGGGCTCGTCGCCGCCCTCGTCCACCACGGGATTCTGCAGAAAGCCCACCCCGTCGATCTCGATGGTCACCTCGTCACCGGCCTTCATGGGGCCTATGCCCGCCGGGGTGCCGGTCAAAACCACGTCGCCGGGCAAAAGCGTCATGACCCGGGAGAGGAAGCTCACCAGGCGCATGGGCGGAAAGATCATGTCCGCCGTGGTGCCCTCCTGGCGCAGCTCGCCGTTGACCTTGGTGCGCAGGCCCAGGGCCCCCAGGTCGCCCGCGTCGGTCTCGATCCAGGGGCCGATGGGGCAGAAGGTGTCGAAGCCCTTGGCCCGGCACCACTGGCCGTCCTTCTGCTGCAGGTCGCGGGCGGTGACGTCATTGGCGCAGGTGTAGCCGAAGATGTGCGCCGGGGCCTGGGACTCGGTGACGAAGCGCGCGGTCTTGCCGATGACCAGGGCCAGCTCGGCCTCGTAGTCCACCCTGGCCGAGCAGGAGGGCAGCACGATGGGATCGCCCGCGCCGATGACCGAGGTGGGCGGCTTGAAGAACAGCACCGGCTCGTCGGGCACGGGCAGGTCCAGCTCGCGCGCGTGGTCGTGGTAGTTCAGCCCCACGCAGACAACCTTGCTGGGCCGCACCAGGGGCAGAAGCTCCAGCGCGGAAAAGGGGATCTCGTCGGGGATGTCCGGCTCGCGGTTCAGGCAGCGCACGGTCTCCGGGCTGGTGATGGCGGCGTAGAACGCGCGGCCCTGGTAGCGGACGCGGATGATGCGCATGGAGCCTCCGGTGGGAGTAGGAAACGTGTCGTGTGGCCAGGAGCTGCCTTGCGCGGCGACCCTCGGACTGCGCGGAGAATCAGACCGCGATAATGAGCGGGACCACCACGGGGTCGCGCTCCAGCACCTTGCGGAAGAAACGCCGGAGCGCCCCGCGCACGCGCTCCTTGAGGCGCTTCAGGTTGCCCGCGCCGCCCATCTCCACTTCCTCCAGCACAACGCACTTGGCGTCCTCCAGCAGGTGGGCGTACTGCTGCTCAAACACGAAGCCCTTGGAGACGATGTCCGGGCCCAGGGTGATCTCGCCGGTGTCCTTGTCCACCACCAGCAGCACCACCACCATGCCCTCGCCCGCCAGCAGCTGGCGCTCCTTGAGCACGCTCTGCCCAACGTCGCCCACGCCCTTGCCGTCCACCAGGATGCGCTCCGCGGGCAGGGCGTCCTCCAGGCGGATGCCCTGGTCCAGGAAGGTGATGGGCTGGCCGTCCTCCAGCACGATGGCGCGCTCCGGCGCCACGCCGCACTCCTCGGCCAGGCGCTTGTGCTTCACCAAATGCCGGTACTCGCCGTGCACGGGGATGAAATACTTGGGCCGCACGGTCTCGAACATGATGCGCAGCTCCTCGCGGTGGGCGTGGCCCGAGGCGTGGATGGCCTGCACCTTCTCGTACAGCACCTCGGCCCCCAGCTTGTACAGCCGGTTGATGACCTTGGTGATGGCCAGCACGTTGCCCGGGATGAAGCGCGAGGACAACAGCACCAGGTCGCCCTTCTTGATGCGCACCTGCCGGTGCTCGTCCATGCTCATGCGCGAAAGCGAGGCCAAGGGCTCGCCCTGGCTGCCCGTGACCAGGAGCACCACGCGCTCGTCGGGCAGGTCGAGCACCTCCTCCACCTCCACCAGCGTGCCGCCGGGGAAGCGCAGGTAGCCCAGCTCGCGCGCCAGCTCGATGTTGCGCACCAGGCTCTTGCCCGAGATGGCCACCTTGCGCCCGCAGGCCGCGGCCAGGTCGAAGATCTCCTGCAGCCTCTGGATGTGGCTGGAGAACAGCGTGACGATGATGCGCCCCCGGCTCTTGTCGAAAATCTCGCGCAGGCTGGCCTGGATCTCGCGCTCGGTGAGGGCGAAGCCCTCGCGCTCCACGTTGGTGGAGTCGGAGAACAGAAGCTTCACGCCCGGCTCGGCGAAGCGCCGGATGGCCTCCAGGTCCGTGGCGTGGCCGTCCAGGGGGTTGCGGTCGATCTTGAAGTCGCCGGTGTGCACCACCCGGCCCACCGGGGTCTCTATCCCCAGGGCGTGGCCCTTGATGATGGAATGGCAGACCGGGAAGAAATTGAAGGCGAAGTCCCCGATCTCCACGCGGTCGCCGTCCTTCACCGCGCGCAGGTCGGCCTCGATGCCGCGCTCCGTGAGCTTGGCCGCCACCAGCGCCAGGGTGAAGTCCGAGCCGTACACCGGCACGTCCACGTGGGGCAAAAGCCACGGCAGCGCGCCGATGTGGTCCTCGTGCCCGTGGGTGAGCACGATGGCCCGCAGGTTGTCCTTGTTCTCCAGGATGTGGTCGAAGCGCGGAATGACCACGTCCACGCCGAAGAGGTAGTCCTCGGGGAACATGAGCCCGCAGTCCACCAGCACCGTGTCGTTGGCGGACTTGAACGCCATGCAGTTGAGCCCGATCTCGCCCAGGCCGCCCAGCGGATGGATGGTGAGCTCGCCCTTGCCCGTCGCCATGTCAGCTCCTTGCCATTTCCTGATAGGCCGCGTTCATCATGGCGTACATGTCGTCCTTGAACTTCTCGCGGTCCTTCAGGGTGTACGCGCTCGTGTCCACCGGCGGCAGGGCCTTCAGGCGCACCGGCTGGTCGGGGTTGAAGAAAATCCTCTTTTTCGGCAGCAGCTTGCCCGTGCCTTCCATGACCAGCGGCGCCACCGGCAGCCCGCACTTGAGGGCCAGCACCATGCCGCCCACCTTGAAGTCCAGGAGCTTGTCCAACTCCGGGTTGCGCGTGCCCTCGGGAAAAATCAGCGGCGAGATGCCCCCCTTGATGGCGTCCACCGCGGCCTCAAGGCTCTTCATGGCCGCGCGCCGGTTCTCGCGGTTGAGCGAGATGTGCCCCGCGTTGCCCAGGGCCTTGCCGTAGATGGGTATCCGGAACAGGCTCTCCTTGGCCACGAAACGCATGTGGTAGTTCCACAGCGCGTCGAACAGGATCGGGATGTCGAACAGGCTCTGGTGGTTGCACATGAACACATAGTGGCCCTTGGGATCCAGCGCCGAGAGGTCCACCTGCACCTTGATGCCCGCCAGGCGCAGCATGCCCCGGCCGTACACCTTGCCGAAGTGGTCCTTCTCGTCCAGCGTGGCCTTGCTCTGGTCCAGCATCAGCTGGCGCACGCTGTAGTAAATGGTGGCCGGGACAAGCAGCAGAAAGAAGCGCAGGATGCGAAACATGGCCTTCCTTTTTGTCGTTGATTTC
>CAZCYB010000019.1:0-53978 GCA_964502805.1 uncultured Desulfocurvus sp. | reverse complement strand
GGCCATCGTGGAGCAGGCCATCAAGAAGAACTGGCGCTACCCCACCTTCGCCCAGGACAAGAACGTGGCCGTGGTGCTGGAGATCAAGATCGACCCCAAGGGCAAGATTTCCGCCTCCAGGGTGCTCACGCCCTCGGGCAACGCCCGTTTCGACGACTCGGCCATGCAGGCCGTGTCCGAAACGCAGACCCTGCCCCCGCCCCCCACCAAGAGCGTGGACACCCTGCGCATCACCTTCAACCTGCAGGACCTGCGCAAGTAAGCGCTGGCCGCTGGCGACACCATGAAACTGAAGACCTGGATTTTGACCTGCCTGCTGGTGCTGCTGACCGTGGAGGCGGCCCCGGCCGCCGAAGCCCTGTCCGTGGACATCTTCGGCCCCGGCCAGAGCCGCGTGAACATACTGCCCCTGCCGCCGCGCGGCCCCAACGGCTCCCCGCCGTCCACCATGGCCCGCAGCTTCAGCGAGTATGTCCAGGGCGACATCGGCTACCTGCCTTTCCTGCGCCTGGCGTTCCTGAACGAGATCCTGGGCGGCGACCCGAGCAAGGGCGTGAAGGCCGAGGACATCGACTTCAAGCCCCTGCAGCTGGCGCGCATCGACCTGGTGCTCACCGTGGTGGGCAGCGGCCAGGACATCGAGGCCCGCGTGTACGAGACCTACTCGCGCAAGCTGCTGCTGGGCAAGTCGTACAGCCAGGTGGACTCGGCCTCCGTGGCGCGCGTGGCCGACCGCTTCTGCGCGCAGCTCATGCGCGTGCTCACGGGCAAGAGCGGGTTCTTCGACTCCGCCATCGCCTTCTCCCGGCGCGTCAACGGCGGCAAGGAGCTGTTCGTCTCCAGCGCGCTTGGCCGCGACCTGTACCAGATCACCAAGGAAGGCGGCTACAACGTCAGCCCCAGCTGGTCCAAGGACGGGCGCTACGTGGCCTTCACCAACATCTCCGACAAGGGCCACCGCCTGGGCATCTGGGATCGCAAGGTCCACGCCACGCGGCTGCGCGCCTTCAAGGGCGATGTGGTCATAAGCCCCACCTTCACCCCGGACAACCGCATCGCCGTGGCCCTGTCGCTCAATGGGCATCCGGACATCTACCTGCTGGACAAGGAGTTCAAGGTCAACGGCGGGCCCCTGGCCCCCAGCTGGGCCATCAACGTCTCGCCCTGCTTCGACCTCTCGGGCAAGAAGATGGCCTTCACCTCCGGCCGCCTGGGCGGGCCGCAGATATTCCTGCTGAACCGTGACTCCGGGGCGGTGGAGAGGGTGACCTACGAGGGCAGCTACAACACCAAGCCCTCCTTGAGCCCCGATGGACGGTACGTCGTCTTCGCGCGGCTCATGCCCGACGGCCACCGCATCTTCATGCGCGACCTGCTGCAGAACCAGGAGCGCCAGATCAGCTTCGGCCCCGGCAGCGACGAGGACCCGTCCTTTGACCCCGACGGCTACTTCGTTTCGTTTTCGTCCAGCAGGTCGGGCGGTTACAGGATCTACGTGACCACCCGCAACGGCGACCCGGCCAAGCTCATCCCCACGGGCAACGGCGACGCCATGGCCCCCTCCTGGGGACCGGCCGCGCCCCTGGAATAGTTGTCGCAATTCCCCCTTGATTTTCGCAAGGAACGGGGGGATTATATGAGTTGAGAGGACAACCGAGGGTCTAAACCCGACGCTTTTTGCAACCGATATGCGATGTCAGCACCCGTCTGACACGAAGGAGGACTCATGAACGCGAAAAAACTCTTTGCCCTGATTCTCGTTCTCATCATGACCGCCATGCTGGGCGCCGGTTGCGCCAAGAAGCAGGCCGACTCTATGCCGCCCAGCGCCACCAAGGTTGAGATCACCGACAAGGACACCGACTGGCAGAGCAAGCCCGCGCCGGAACCCACGGACCGCAGCCTGACCGAGGCCGAGATGCGCGCCGCCCAGCGTGAGCAGGCCCAGCGCGAGGTCGGCAACATGATCTTCTTCGCCTTCGACTCCTTCGAGCTGACCCCGGAGAGCCGCGACGTGCTCACCGCCAAGGCCGACAGCCTGAAGAAGTACGCCCTGTTCAACATCGTCATCGAGGGCCACTGCGACGAGCGCGGCACCAGCGAGTACAACCTCGCCCTGGGCGAGCGCCGCGCCAAGGCCGCCAGCGAGTTCCTGTCCCAGCTGGGCATCTCCGGCGAGCGCATGACCATCGTGAGCTACGGCAAGGAGCGCCCCCTGGATCCGGGCAAGGGCGAGGCCGCCTGGAGCAAGAACCGTCGCGACGAGTTCAAGATCACCAACTAGGACGCATCCCGCACACGCAAAGACCGCCGGAGCGCTGAGCCCCGGCGGTCTTTTTTTGCGCCGCGCGGATGGGGGGAGGGGACGGGCTACACGAAGGGCCGGATGAGGGCGTAGGCTCCGGCGGCCATGAGCCCGGCCAGCAGGTCGTCGAGCATGACGCCCAGGCCGCCGCGCACCTTGCTGTCCGCCCAGCGGATGGGCCAGGGCTTGAGGATGTCGAAGAGCCGGAACAGGCCGAACAGGGCCAGCAGCTCCCAGGGCGTGGCGCTGGTGAAGCCGCCCCCCATGGGAGGGGCGAGGTGGAAGGGCGCGAAGGCCGTCCACTGGCCCAGCACCTCGTCGATGACCACGCAGCCGGGGTCCTCGCTGCCCAGGAGCTTGCCCGCGCGGGCGGCGGCCCAGGTGCCCAGGGCCAGCACCCCGGCCAGCACCACGCAGCGGGCCGTGAGCGGCAGGGGCTGGAAGGCCCAGGGCGAGAGCACCAGCGCCGCGGCCGAGCCCCAGGTTCCCGGTGCTTTCGGCATGCGGCCCACCGGGCCCAGGGTGGCCATGGCCAGGGCGATGGCGTCGAGGCCCGTGGGGGTGGGCGATGGCGCGCGTTCCGGGGCGTCGCTTGGGTTCGTCATGCTGGCTCCTTGGGGCTCATCCGGGAGGGGGGAGGGCGGGGACGCGCCGAGCTTTCCGGGCTTCCGCGTCCTTGACGGCCCACCACTGGTTCTGTAGTTGTTCCCCATCACTCAATCAAGCCCCATGAGGTCTTTTTGCGCACCAATTCCCTGGATCTTGCACTGCTGGTTGCCGGCCCGGGCCTCGGCCAGTAGACGCCTTCCAGGCGCGGCCCGCCATGCGCGGGGCCTGCGCCGTCCACTCGCCGAAGCTCCGGCGCTTCCCCTGCTGTGCCCCGTGTTGACGCGGGGCGCACTTGGTCGCGCCCATTCGCGCTCGGTCGCGCCCGGTCCCGGCAGCCCTCCCCTTGTGTCATTCCCGCGCCGCCTGCCACGACCACCGTGGAAGCGGCCAGCACACATCGCAACACGCAAGGAGTGGAACCATGCACATCAGGAACGAACAGCCCGGCGACGCCGAGGCCATTACCCGGATACAGTACGCCGCCTTCAAGGGGCACCCCATGCACAAGCCCGGCGCGGAGCCCACCGAACCGGCCATGGTGGAGCGCCTGCGCGCCGACGGGGCGCTGAGCCTCTCCCTGCTGGCCGAGGACGGCCAGGCGGCCCTGGGGCACATCGCCCTGTCCCCGGCGCGGATCGGAGCAGCCGCCTCCGGATGGTACCTGCTCGGCCCCGTCGGGGTCGTGCCGGAGCGCCAGGGCCAGGGCATCGGCTCGGCCCTGGTGCGGGAAGCGCTGGACAGGATGCGCGCCGCCGGGGCCCTCGGCGTGGTGCTGGTGGGCGACCCGGCCTTCTACGCCCGCTTCGGCTTCCGGAGCCTGCCCGGCCTGGCCTATCCCGGCGTGCCGGGGCAGTACGTCCTGGCCCTGGCCTTCACGCGGGCCGCGCCCGAGGGTGAGATCAGCGCCCACGCGGCCTTCCACGAGGACTGCGCGTAGCCGGGTCAACGCCACGCCACGGCAATGAAATGAAAAGGGGGGAGGAGGCCTGGGCCTTCTCCCCCCTTCCTGTTCCGAAGTGGGTGGCTATGGGCGGCCCTAGCGCGGGGCGATGACCCCGGCGGCCAGCAGCAGCTCGGCGATCTCCGTGACGGGCAGGCCCACCACGTTGGTATACGATCCGTCCACCCGCGTCACCAGGAAGGCGCCCTGGCCCTGGATGGCGTAGGCCCCGGCCTTGTCGTGGGGCTCCCCGGTGGCGATGTAGGCCCGGAGCTCGGCCTCGCTGCTGGCGCGCATCTGAACCTCCGTGGACACGGAGAGCACCACGGGCACGGGCTTGCCGGGCAGGGCCAGGCAGCAGCCGGTGACGACATGGTGCGCGCGTCCCGACAGGCTGGTCAGCATGGCCAGGGCGTCGGCGTCGGCCTCTTCCCGGCCTGCGCCCGCGGGCTTGCCCAGCACCGCCGCCGGGCCCGCGCCGCCATTGCGCACCACGATGGTGTCCGCGCCCAGCACCACGCTCTCCGGGTACAGCACGGCCACCTCCATGGTCTTCACCTGGGCCATGCGCCGGGCGTAGGCGTCCGGGGCCTCGCCCGGGGCCGGGGGCGGCTCCGGCGCGTTGCTGGGGCAGACCTCGAAGTCCAGGCCCAGGGAGCAGAGCAGCTCGCGCCTGCGCGGGGAGCCGGAGGCCAGGACGATGGGCGCCAGGGCGCGGTAGGCCCCGGTGGTGGCGGTATTGGGGATGAGCGTCATGCGGGGGTTCTGGCCCGAACCGGGGCGCAAGTCAACGCCCGCCCGGCAAGGACTGACGTTTTTCCGGCGCGGGCACCTGGCTTTTGGAAATAAGTTTGGCAAAATCAGAACATTAAAGTTTTGGCAGGCAAATTGCTTGGCAACCAGCGAGTCCCCCGGAGCGTCTGGTGGGCAGAGCGAACGAGGTGCCACATGCCGAGCAGGTCCCGAAAACATCGCCCGGGCGAATCCCACGCCGTGGCCGCCGGGGGCAACTTCGCCGAGTGGAGCGTGCCCTGGTCGGACCTGATGATGATCATGTTCATCGTCTTCGCCGTGCTGTTCGTGTACCAGGCCACGCGCAAGGAGGCCCCGGCCCCCGAGCCGAGGGTGGCCGAGACCAAGGCCCCCACGGACCCCATGCAGGCGTTTCTGGGGCAACTGAACGATCCCGTGAAGGGCGGCAAGGCCACCTTCACCCAGGCCAGGGACGCCGCCAACCGCGAGACCTACTACCAGTCGGACAACCTGGGCATCGCCGTGGTGCGCGAGACCGACCGGCAGGTGCGCGTGTTCCTGCGCGGTGACCTGTTCTTCACCCCCGGGGGCGACCGCCTGGTGACGGCCAGCGAGGCCTACCTGGGGCAGATCGCCGAGATCCTGCGCGTGAGCGCGGGCGCGGTGCTGGTCATCGGCCACGCCGACGGCGGCGAGACCAGGACGCCGGAGGACAGCCTGGGCCTTTCCGCCCGGCGCGCGGCCAACGTGGCCGAATATTTCATCCGCACGGCGGGGCTGGACGCCCGGCGCTTCATGGTCACGGGGCGGGGGGCCTTCCAGCCCGAGACCCCGGCCAGCGACCCCGAGGCCCACAAGCGCAACCGCCGCGTGGAAGTGCTGATTCTGACGGACATCTAGCCGGAAACGGTTTTGGAGGAGTTTGCCATGAGCAAGAAGAACATGCTGGGCGTGCTGTTGTGCGGGGCCATCTTCGTGGGCGGGTTCTGGATGAGCGGCGGACTGGCCGTGTACTGGAACCTGGCGGCCTTCCTCATCGTGGTGGCGGGGCTCTTCGCCTCCATGTTCATGAGCTACCCCTTCGCGCGCATCAGGAACGCCTTCCTGGTGGCGCGCAGCGTGTACACGGAGCGCCAGCCCAGCCCGGACGACATCGTGCGCGTGCTGCTGGAACTCTCGGTGAAGTCCCGCGTGGAGGGCATGCTCTCCCTGGAGGCCGTGCGCGGCAAGATCAAGAACGAATTCCTGCGCAACGCCGTGGCCTTCCTGGTGGACAACTACAAGGAGCGCGACATCCGCGAGTTCTTGAACACCGAGATGAGCTTCTTCCTGGAGCGCAGGCAGCAGAGCGAGCGCGTGTTCCAGACCATGGCCAAGGCCGCCCCGGCGTTCGGCGTGGCGGGCAGCGTCATCGGGCTCATCGGGCTTCTGTCCGGCATCGACAACACCCAAGCCCTGGTGCAGAGCATCCCCGTGGCCTTCATCTCCACCCTGTACGGCGTGGTCATCAGCAACCTGATCCTGGCGCCCATCGCGGAGAGCATCAACTTCCACACCGGGGCGGAGATGCTGAACCAGAAGCTCATCATGGAAGGCATCATCGCCATCAGCAAGGAGCAGAACTCGCACCGCCTGGAGAAGAAGCTCACCAGCTTCCTTTCGCCCACGGAGCGCGCGGGCAAGGCCGAACTCCTCAAGGCCATCACCAAGAAGTACATCACCCGCCAGCGCGCGGCCAACGAGCGCGCGGCCGAGGAAGCCCACCCCAGGCCGGAGCCCGCCTTCAACGAGGACGTGCCCATGCCGCAGCCCCTGGAGGTTCCGGCCGGGGCCCTGCGCTTCGCGCCCACGGCCCGGGCCATGTAGAATCGCCCACAATCCGCACCGGAAACGGGGGGAGCTTCGGCTTCCCCCGTTTGTTTTTTTGGCCGGGTGCGCTATGGGAGGGAAACGCACCGGAACCGGGGGAGGACACATGCGGCGCATTCTGGCGGCGGACATCGGCGGCACCACCAGCCGCTTCGGCTTTTTCGAGCTGTCGGAGGGCTCGGTGGCGGGCGGCCCGGCGCTGCTGGAGATCATCCGCCTGGAGACCCGCGCCCACGACAGCTTCTCCGCGCTGCTGGAGGCCCTGTTCGCGGGGCAGACCCCCTTTGGCCCGCGCGCCTGCGACATGGCCGTGCTGGCCGTGCCCGGCGCGGTGGTGGGCGGGGCCTTCTGCCGCCCGCCCAACATCCCCTGGGACATCGACCTGGCCGAGGCCGCGCGCCTGGGCCTCTCCCGCTCCCTGCTCATCAACGACTTCACGGCCCAGGCCTGGGCCTGCCGCAGCGCCATCGCCGCCCGCGCCCGCGTGCTCCAGGCCGGAACCCCGGAGCCCGGCGGCGTGGTGGCCGTGGTGGGCGCGGGCACGGGCCTGGGGCACTGCGCCCTCTTGCCCCTGGAGAACGGCGGCTGGCGGGCCCTGCCCTCGGAGGCCGGGCACATGGCCTTCCCCTTCGTGGGGGCCGAGGAGGCCCGGTACGAGGCCTTTGCCCGGCAGCGCACCGGCACGGCCTACTGCGTGGGCGACGCCATCGTCTCCGGCTCCGGGCTGGCCCTGCTCTTCGAGCACCTGGCCGGGGAGGCCCTGACCCCGCCCGAGGCCGCCGCGCGCCTGGGCGAGCATCCGAAGGTGGCGGAGTGGTTCGCGCGGTTCTACGGCCGGGTGTGCCGCAACTACGCCCTGGCCGTGCTGGCCCGGGGCGGGCTGTTCGTCTCCGGCGGGGTGGCGGGCAGGAACCCTGCGCTCTTGGAGCATCCGGCCTTTCTGGAGGAGCTGCGCAGCTCGCGCGGGCACGCGGCCCTGCTGGCGGCCCTGCCCGTGGCGCACATCGCCGACCAGGACGCCGGGGTGCACGGCGCGGCCCTGGCGGCGGCCCAGGCCCTGGGGGATTTGGCGTGATCTTCTGTTTTTCCGGGCTGGTGCGAGAGTCTTCCGATTTTTCCGGACAGTGAACACAGGACTTGCCCAGGCGGGGGCTCTCGGCTAGTATGCCGCCTTCCTTTGAAGCGAGGGCTTTTTTTGGACGCGAACACCCCCTACGACAAAGTCTATCCCGTGACCTGGGAGCAGCTCCAGCGCGACTGCCGGGCCCTGTCCTGGCGGCTCATGGAGCGCGGGCCCTGGAAGGGCATCTACGCCATCACCCGGGGCGGCCTGGTACCCGCGGCCATCATCGCCCGCGAACTGGACATCCGGCTCATCGACACCGTGTGCATCTCCAGCTACGACTGGCAGAGCCGGGGCGAGGCCAGCATGCTCAAGGAGCGCCCCGCGGGCGACGGCGAGGGCTGGCTGCTCATCGACGACCTGGTGGACACCGGCCGCACCGCGCGCATAGTGCGCGAGATGCTGCCCAGAGCCCACTTCGCCACGGTGTACGCCAAGCCGGAGGGCCGGCCCCTGGTGGACACGTTCATCACCGAGGTGAGCCAGGACACCTGGATCCTGTTCCCCTGGGACGCGGGCACGCAGTTCGTTCCGCCCATCGCCAAGACCGTGGACTAGTTTTTGGGCACCGGCCACCCGGTCGGGCCTGTTCGTGACTGATGTGGTTGCCGGGGGCGAGCCCCGGCGGTTGGATTCGGCATCGCCGCCCGGCAAGGCCGGGGGCACCAATTGCAAGGGAGGATGATCATGAAGAAGTGGATGCGCGCCCTGGGCGCCCTGGCCCTTACCGCCGCCCTGGCCCTGGCCGGGTGCGAGAAGGCCCCGGACAAGGCCGCTGCCCCGGCCGACGGTCCCAAGACCGGCGAGATCAAGGTCGGCTTCGTCTACACCTCGCCCGTGGGCGACGCGGGCTACTCCTGGGCCCACGACCAGGGACGCAAGGCCCTGGAGAAGCTGGGCAACGTCAAGACCTCCTACGTGGAGGCCGTCAAGGAAGGCGCGGACAGCGAGCGCGTCATCGAGAACATGGCCCGCAGCGGCCACGACCTGATCTTCACCACCAGCTTCGGGTTCATGGACCCGACCATGAAGGTGGCCAAGGACTTCCCCAAGGTGAAGTTCATGCACTGCTCGGGCTTCAAGGCCGGTGAGAACGTCTCCAACTACTTCGGCCGCATCTACCAGGCGCGCTACCTCACCGGCATGGTGGCCGGCTCCATGACCAAGTCGAACATCATCGGCTACGTGGCCGCCTTCCCCATCCCCGAGGTCATCCGCGGCATCAACGCCTTCACCCTGGGCGTGCGCAGCCAGAACCCCAAGGCCCAGGTGCGCGTGGTCTGGACCAAGACCTGGTTCGACCCGGCCCTGGAGAAGGACGCCGCCATCAGCCTGCTGGACGTCAACGCCGACGTCATCGCCCAGCACCAGGACTCCGCCGGTCCGCAGGAGGCCGCCCAGCAGCGCGGCAAGTACTCCATCGGCTACAACTCCGACATGAGCGCCTTCGCCCCCAAGGCCCACCTCACCGCCGCGGTGTGGAACTGGGCCCCGCTGTACGAGGCCATCGTGAAGGAAGTGCAGGCGGGCACCTGGACCGGCAACCGCGCCATCTGGTGGGGCATGGACAAGGGCATCGTGGACATCGCGCCCTTCGGCCCCATGGTCCCCAAGGCCGTGCAGGACAAGGTGCTGGCGCAGAAGGCCGAGTTCGTGAAGGGCGTGGACAAGGTCTTCGTCGGCCCCATCAAGGACCAGGCCGGGCAGGTCAAGATTCCCGACGGCGTGAAGGCCGAGGACAAGGAACTGCTCAGCATGACCTGGTTTGTGGAAGGCGTGGTGGGCAGCGTCCAGTAGGCGCAGTCCGAGCCCCGCGAAACGCATGAACCTGTCCGTCTACAAGCGTCCGGAAGCATTGGGATGGGGCGCCCTGGTCGTGTACCTGGGCGCCCTGGCCCTCTCCCTCGGCGTGTGCGCGCTCATGCTCGCCGCCTCGGGCAAGCCTGCCCTGCACGGGCTGGCGATCCTCTTCCAGGGCGCCTTCGGGCAGTCCTATTCCCTGCTGGATGGCCTGGTGAAGGCCATCCCGATTTTCCTGTGCTCGCTCGGCGTGGCCCTGTCCTTCCGGATGCAGATCTGGAACATCGGGGCCGAGGGCCAGTTCGCCCTGGGCGCGGTGGGCGCCACCTGGGCAGCCCTGACCTTCCCGGGCCTGCCGGGCATCCTGCTCATGCCCCTGATGCTCGCCTGCGCCTTCGCCCTGGGCGGGGCCTGGGGGCTCATCCCGGCGGCGCTGCGGCTCAGGCTGGGCGTCAACGAGATCATCTCCTCGCTCATGCTCAACTACATCGGCATCCTGGTGCTGGAGTTCCTGGTCTTCGGCATCTGGAAGGACCCGGCCAGCTTCGGCTTTCCCATGACGGCGGAGTTCTCCTCCGGCGCGCTCATCGGGCGCGTGGCCCCGGGGGTGCTGGGCAAGCTGCACTGGGGGCTTCTGGCCTGCCCGGTGGCGGGCGTGGCCTACTGGCTGTTCCTGGCGCGCACGCGGCTGGGCTTTGAGCTGGCGGCCTGCGGCGACGGCGAGCGCGTGGCCCGCTACGCCCGCCTGCCCTACGGCTTCCTCGTGCTCTTCGTCATGGCCGTGGGCGGCGGCCTGGCGGGCATCGCGGGCAGCATCGAGGCCTCGGCCACCCTGGGCCGCCTGCAGCCCACGGTGATGGTGGGCTACGGCTATACGGCCATCGTGGTGGCCTGGCTGGCGCGCCTGCGCCCGGTGCCCATCGCGTGCGCCGCCTACCTGCTGGCCTCCCTGCGCGTGGGGGTGGAGGTCATGCAGCTGGAGCTCCAGATCCCGGCGGCCTTCGGCCAGATCATGGAGGGCTCCATCCTGCTCTGCGTCATCGCCGGGCAGTTCTTCCTGACCTACGGCGTGCGCCCGAAGCGGCCGCTCCCCGAGACCGCGCCCGAAACAGCCGGGCCAGCCGGACCCACAGGGGAGGCCGCCCAGTGAGCCCCGAACTCATCATCGCACTGCTTGCCGCCACGGTGCAGGCGGGCACGCCCATCCTCTTCGCCACCCTGGGCGAGATGCTCACCGAGAAGGCGGGCGTGCTGAACCTGGGCGTGGAGGGCATCATGTCCCTGGCGGCCTTCGCGGCCTTCATCACCTGCTTCGCCACCGGCAGCGCCTGGCTGGGCCTGCTGGCCGGGGGCCTGGCCGGGGCGCTTCTGGCCGGGCTGCACGGCGCGGTGTGCCAGATCTTTTTGGGCAACCAGGTGGTTTCCGGCCTGGCGCTGACCATCTTCGGCGTGGGGCTTTCCAACTACCTGGGCACGCCCTACGTGGGCCAGGCCACCGAGGGCTTCCGCACCCTGGCCGTGCCCGTGCTCTCCGAGCTGCCCGTCCTGGGGCCCATCTTCTTCCGCCAGGACGCCCTGGTATACCTGTCGTACCTGGCGCCCCTGGGGTTCTGGTTCTTCCTGGAGCGCACGCGCATGGGGCTGGGCATCCGCGCCGTGGGCGAAATGCCCGCCGCCGTGGCCGCCGCCGGGCGCAGGCCCATCCGCCTGCGGTCCATCGGCGTGGCCCTGGGCGGCTTCCTCTGCGGCCTGGGCGGGGCCTACCTTTCCCTGGCCTACACCCACCTGTGGACCACGGGCCTCTCCGCCGGGCGCGGCTGGGTGGCCGTGGCCCTGGTGATCTTCGCCTTCTGGCGGCCCGGCCGGGCGGTGCTGGGCGCGTACCTCTTCGGCGGGGTCATGGCCTTCCAGCTCAGGCTGCAGGCCACGGGCACCAACGTGCCCTCGTCGCTCTTGCTCATGCTGCCCTATGCGCTCACGGTCTTCGTGCTGGTGCTCTCCGCCGCCCGGGCCAAGCGTTCTGCCGCCCCGGCGGCCCTGGGCGTGAACATCGAGCCGGAGGGCTAGGGCCGTGAGCAGGATCGCCGAGCACACCCCCGAGGTCGGGCCTGTGGACGTGACACCCCTGGTGCGCCTTTCCGGCGTGACCAAGCGCTTCCACCAGGTGCTGGCCAACGACCGCATCTCCCTGGACATCCTGCCCGGGCGCATCAAGGCCCTGCTGGGCGAGAACGGCGCGGGCAAGAGCACGCTCATGGCCATGCTGGCCGGGCGCTTCCAGCCCGATGGCGGGCACATCGAGGTGGAGGGCCGCCCGGTGCGCTTCGCCACCTCGCGCCAGGCCATCGCGGCGGGCATCGGCATGGTCTACCAGCACTTCATGCTCGTGGACAACATGACCGTGGCCGAGAACGTGCTGCTGGGCCAGGAGGGCATGACCATCCTGGACCCGAAAGCCATGCGCGCCACCGTGGGCGAGCTGGCGGAGCGCTTCGGCCTGGCCATCGACCCCGCAGCGCGCGTGGGCGACCTTTCCATGGGCGAACGGCAGCGCGTGGAGATTTTGAAGCTTCTGCACCGTAGGAGCCGGGTGCTCATCTTCGACGAGCCCACGGCGGTGCTGACCCCCGGCGAGACCGAGGCGCTCTTTGACGCCCTGCGCAGCATGAGCGCCCAGGGCAAGGCCATCGTGTTCATCTCCCACAAGCTGGAGGAGGTGCTCTCCGTGGCCGACGAGATCGCCATTTTGCGCAAGGGGCGCATCGAGGGCGAGTTTTTGGCCAGCGAGGTGCACAGCCCGGCGGACCTGGCCCGGCGCATGGTGGGCCGCGACGTGCTGCTGGAGGTGGAGCGCGAGCCTGTGCAGCCCGGCCGCGTTGTGCTGAGCGTGCAGGGGCTTGCGGGCGAGGGGCTCTCGGACGTGTCCTTCGACCTCCGGCGCGGCGAGATCCTGGCCCTGGTGGGCGTGGCGGGCAACGGCCAGCAGCAGCTTGTGGAGACCGTATGCGGCCTGCGCCGGCCCGAGGCCGGGAGCGTGGAGCTCATGGGCGAGGGCTGGGAGCAGTTCTTCTCCCGCTCCGGCTGGAAGAACGCCCTGGCCTACATCCCCGAGGACCGGCAGGGCCTGGCCACCTGCCGCACCATGGACTTGACGGACAATCTTCTCCTGACCACGCGCCAGGGTTTCTCGCGCGGGCCGTGGCTGCTGCGCGACAAGGCCCGCCAGACGGCCCAGGCCATCGTGCGCGAGCACAACGTGCAGCCCGGCAACGTGGACGCCCAGGCCTGGCAGCTCTCCGGCGGCAACCTGCAGAAATTCGTGCTCGGGCGCGAGATGTTCCGCGAGCCGCGCCTGATGGTGGCCGAGCAGCCCACCCAGGGCCTGGACGTGGCCGCCACCGAGGCCGTGTGGCAGCGCCTGCTGGACGCCCGGGCCATGGCCGGGGTGCTGCTGGTCACCGGCGACCTGGCCGAGGCCCTGCAACTGGCCGACCGCATCGCGGTGATGTACCGGGGCCGCCTCATGGGCCTGTTCCCGGCCTCGGACGCCGCCCAGGTGGAGCGCATCGGCTCCATGATGGCGGGGCTCAAGTAGCGGCCCTTCCCCATGCCTTCCGCCCCCGCCATCCGGCCCTCCGCCATCCGGCCCTTTACCATCCGGCCCTGGACCCGGGCCCACCAGGAGGGCGTGGTGGCGCTCATCTCCGGCATCCAGCGCGGGGAGTTCGGCCTGCCCATCACCCCTGCGGACCAGCCCGACCTCATGGACATCGACGGGTTCTACCGATCGCAGGGTAGGCCCGGGGCGGGCGAGTTCTGGGTGGCCGAGGCGGCCGGTGCCGACGGCGGGGCCGTGCCCAGCGGCCAGATGGACGGCCAGATCGGCAGTCAGATCGGCAGTCAGATCGCTGGCCAGATCATCGGGTGCATCGCCCTGCTGGACATCGGCAACGCCCAGGCCGCCCTGCGCAAGATGTTCGTGCACGCGGACTGGCGCGGGGCCCCGGCGGACGGGACGGGCAGGAGCGTGGCCGCGGCCCTGCTGGGCACGCTGCTGGCCCATGCCCGCGAAAAGGGCCTGGCCGAGATCTTCCTGGGCACCACCACGCGCTTTCTGGCCGCGCACCGCTTCTACGAGAAGCACGGGTTCGCGCGCGTGGAGAAGGGCGAACTGCCCCCCGCCTTCCCGGTCATGGCCGTGGATACGGTGTTCTACCGCCTGGCGCTGTAGCCCGCGCTACCGGAGCTGGCGGTCCAGCTTCTCCAGGTCCGCGCGGGTGCGCGCGATGCGGCCCAGGGCCGCCGCGATCTCCTGCAGGGGCTTAGGCGAGCGCCGGTCGGCCTGGGTGTAGAACTCCTGGGCCGCGTCCAGGTCGTCCTCCAACTCCTCGCACACGCCCTGCAGGTAGGGCAGGGCGAAGCCCGCCGGGTGGGCCCGGGCGGCGGCGCGCCAGTGGCGGCAGGCCTCGTCGGCGCGCCCGGCCTTGGCGTATTCCAGCCCCTGCTTCACCGTGGCCTCCACCGCCGCGCTCATGCCCGAGCCGTCCTCGGTGATCAGCGGTATGCCCACGGTGACGGTGTGCGGGGCCACGTGCTGCCGGAAGCGGTCCAGGACCTTGCCCCTGGCCTTGGCCAGGAGCGAGACGCCGGGCGAGGGGTCGTTCTCGTCCAGGCAGGCGGAGCTCTGCTCGGTCTGGGCGAACTCCTGGCTCATGAGCACCTCGCCGGTGTCCTTGGCCACCACGCGGGGGGTGAAGCTGAAATTGGCGAAGCGGTTGACGCAGCGCACGTTGCGGAAGCCCCAGGAGCGGCAGCGGCCCTTGGCGTCCTCGCTCCAGCACTCGCGGCGCTGCACGTAGTAGCTCTCGTCGCGCCAGCCGTTCTGGTTCACGCTGGCCCGCACCGTGCCCTCGCTGCCGTAGCGGATGGCCTTGTCCTTGGGCTTGGCCGGGTCCACCCACTGCATGGGCACGCCCAGGCTGGCCGCCGGGGGCGAGCCGGGGCCCACCAGGGTGAAGTAGGGCCGGCCGTTGACCTGGATGGAGGACAGGGCGCTCTCCACCGCGGCGCGCACGCTGCCGTCCGGGTCGTTGTCGAAGGGGGCCACCGTGAGCCGGGTGAGCCGGGCCACGTCGGAAGCCTGGGCCGGGCGCAGCACGTCCTTCTTGAGCACGGGCGCGGCGCAGGCGCTCAGCGCAAACGCCAGGCAGGCGCACAGGGCGGCTCGGCAGGGAAAAGGCAGGGGGATGCGCACGGCGGGCCTCCGGAAAGGGTGCTGTTCCGGGGCCAGTATGCTTGAAAGCGCGGGGCGAGGCAAGGCGGGCAGGGGCTTGTGCCGGGCGCACGGCCCGGCGGCTCAGAGGTGTCAGGCCCCCCGGCGGTAGCCGATCTCCACGCTGGGGCCGATGCTGTCGGCTCCGCTGGCCTCCCCGTCCCGGGGGCGCACGATGACGGGCACGCGGCGGACCCCGCCGGTGAGCCGGAGCATTTCGTCCAGGCCGTCCGGGTCGGCCAGCACGTCCACGAAGCGCGCGCCGGGCATGGCCTCCAGCGCGCGGCGGGTGTGCGGGCAGCCGCCCTTGCCGTAGATGAGCACCTCGTTCTGGGCCATGGACCTCCTGGTGCCGACGTTCCGGAGGGGACCGGTGGACGCGCGGTGGGCCCTAGATGGTCCCCAAAAGCTTGGAAGTCAAGTCGGTTGACTTCTTTTCCGATGTGGCACTCTTGAAATAAGCCGCCAGGCGGGCGTCCTGGCCTTTGAGCGCGGCCTTCATCTCCGCCAGGCTGACGCTGCCGCTCTTGTCGGTGTCCAGCTTGGAGAAGGTCTCGGCGGAGACGCCGATCTCGCCCTGCTCAAGGGTGCCGTTCTTGTTGGCGTCCTTGTTGGCGATGTACTTCTTGGCCGCGGCCTCCACGTAGCCGGAGTTTCCGGTGCCGGAGCCGCCGGTGAGGATGGCCTCCAGCAGGTCGGCGGACTTGGCGGCCTTCCTGTGCTTGAGGTAGAAGGCCGCGATCTCGCCGCCGTGCCCGGCCAGGGCGTCGTCCATCTCGTCCTCGGTGACCTTGCCGTCGCTGTTGGCGTCGAGCTTGGCGTAGGCCGCGGCGGAAATCTTCACCTCGTCCTGGGTGATGACGCCGTCCTTGTTGGCGTCGCCGTCCTTGAAGCACTTCTTGGCGCCCAGCTTGGTGAACACCTCGCCGGTCTGCGTGGTGTTCTCGCCCTCGCCGTTGATGAGGGAGCCGCCGAGGCCCAGATCCGCCAGAACTTTCGGGTTGACGCGCAGCATGGTTTTTTCCTCCTGTGCCGCCGATGCAAGACCGGGGCCGGGAAAAACCTGCCGCCCTCTCTGCCGGACCAGCCGGCCAGGCCGCGCCGCTAGACCACGGGGTGCTGGTAGCTGGCGATGCCCTTCACGTACTCGGCCACCACCTGGGCGGTCTCGGGGGTGAGCTCCCGGTACTGGCAGCCCAGGGAGATCAGGCCGTTCTTGGCCTCCACCCGGCGGGTGACGAGCGGGGCCATGAGCTTTTGCCCCACGCCCAGCACGGCGTTCAGGATGATCTCCTCGCCGGGGCGCGCCTCGCGCAGGGGGCTTTTCAGGTCGGCCCGGGCCGTGATGCGGCAGCCGGAATTGGTCATGTCCACGATCATCACCGGGTGGTCGCCGTACTTGCCGTGGATCTGCGCGGGCAGGCTCACGCGCACGCGCTCGTCGTTGCGCAGGGCCAGGCGCTCCACGGAGTCCGGGTAGGCCAGGAAGTACAGCGGCGCGGGCTTGGTGATGCGGTTGGTCACCTGGGAGCGGAAGCCGTAGGCCATGCCTTCCACGATGACCTGGCCCACCACCTGGTTGTTCTGGGCCATGCGGTTCACCACGTCCTGCGGCAGCCGGGCCTGCACGATGATGTAGCCGTATTCCTCCAGGCCCACGACCTTGGCGTCGTACTTCTGGTTCACGCACAGCAGGCGCAGCGAGAGGGTGACGCCCAGGGTCAGGCGCAGGTGCGCGCCGGGCAGGCGCTCCACGCGGTGGCCGTTGGCCCTGGGCTCCAGGGCCGCCTTGCCGATGGGCTGGGCCGGGGCGGGGATGTCGTAGTCGGAAACGAAGGGCATGGGTGCTCCTGGTCTGAGGCGTTCTGAACGCATTTCTACGTATGCGTACATTCTAGCTCAAGAGTGGGAATAATGCAAGAAGCAACCACTCTCGCCAATGGGTTGGTTCAACTCGGTTTGCGGGGCAGGGTGAGGGTGAGCTGGCAGCCGCTGCAGGCGGCCAGGATACCGTCCGCGTCCACATCCGGCGGCAGGCGGAACACGCGGCGGAAGGCCCCCCGGTCCGGGGCGAAGTCCTGGCCGCCGCCCTCCCGGAACGCCGCGCGGCGCGGCGCCAGCACGCACAGCGAGCGCCCGCACAGCGACAGGTCGATGTCGACCTCCAGCACCCCGGGCAGGTCCACGGTGATGGTGTAGGCCTGGTCGGACTGGCGGGTCTCCGCCTTTGGCAGGAAGTGCCGGTAGGGATTGTCCGCGTCCATGGCCGCCTGCAGGTGCGGGGCGTTGAACCCGAAGCCGCTGAAGGCGTGGTCGAAGAGCCGGTCGATCTCGTAGCCCACGGCGTCCATGGACTCCGGGTCCAGGTCCGGCTCGTCCACGCGGCGCACCACCAGGCCCGCCGGCCTTGCGGCGGGCTTGCGGAACCAGTTCCAGGGGCAGAGCTTGGCCAGGTCCATGCCGACTCCGGAGTTTGCCAGGAGCATACCCCATGGCAGCGCCGAGTCAAGGGGGCTGGCATTTCCGGGCTTGAAATCGCGGGCAAAGCGGGTACCTTGCGGGCAAACGCGAGCGCGGGAGTTGTGCATGGAAGCAAAGCAGAAGAGCGGGGTGTTCCTGGGGCGGCTCAAGTGGCTTCTCCTCCTGGCAGTGGCCGCCCTGGCCGCCTGGCAGGCCCTGCCCTGGGCCGAGAGGTTCTACGGGGAGAGGAAGGCCGCGCCCAGGGCCGTCACCGCGCGCGGCGACCTGGCCGCCGACGAGAAGAGCACCATCGAGCTTTTCGAGCGGTCCCGCGACGCCGTGGTGTTCATCACCACCACCCAGCGGGTGCGCGAGTTCTTCAGCCGCGACATCTTCACCATCCCGCAGGGCACGGGCTCCGGCTTTTTGTGGGACGACGCCGGGCACGTGGTGACCAACTTCCATGTCATCGCCGGGGCCAGCGAGGCCCGGGTGCGGCTCTCCGACGGCAAGGAGCACGTGGCCGCCCTGGTGGGCGCCAGCCCCATGCACGACCTGGCGGTGCTGCGCATCGGCGCGGCCAAGGGCCAGGTGCCGCTGCCCCTGGGCACCTCCGGCGACCTTAGGGTGGGGCAGAAGGTCTTCGCCATCGGCAACCCCTTCGGCCTGGACTGGACGCTGACCACGGGCATCGTCTCGGCCCTGGACCGTTCCCTCAAGGGCGGGGACGGCAGCGTCATCGAGCACCTCATCCAGACCGATGCGGCCATCAACCCCGGCAACTCCGGCGGGCCGCTTCTGGACAGCGCGGGCAGGCTCATCGGCGTGAACACGGCCATCTACAGCCCCAGCGGGGCCAGCGCGGGCGTGGGCTTCGCCGTGCCGGTGGACACGGTGAACCGGGTGGTGCCCCAGCTCATCGCCAACGGCCGCTATTCCCGCGCCTCCCTGGGCATAGAGGTGGACCAGCGCATGAACGACCTCATCAGCGCGCACTACCGCCTCAAGGGAGTGGCCGTGCTGCGCGTGACGCCGGGCTCCGGGGCCGAGGCCGCTGGCCTGAAGGGCGCAAGCCTGGACACGGACGGCTCCTTCGTGCCCGGGGACATCATCACCGCCGTGGAGGGCAAGGACGTGGACGGGGTGCCCGGGCTGCTCAGCCGCCTGGACGACTTCAAGGTGGGCGACAGCGTGAAGCTTTCCGTGCGGCGCGGGGAGAAGACCCTGGAACTGCCCGTGACCCTGCAGCCCGAGGGCGGGCGGCGCTAGCGGCCCTGGGTGGTTAACGGGCAAGCGGAGAACGGGAGGATTCCATGCCACTGAAGAACATTTTCACTGTGTTGCTGGCGGCGTGCGCGCTCCTGCTCGCGGCGATGCCCGTCCAGGCCGTCGCCTCGTCGCCCCAGGTGGCGGGCAAGAAGCTCCGCGTGGCCTTCGTGCTGCTGGACCGCATCGACGACCAGGGCTGGACCACCGCCCACCACGACGGCATCGAGTACATGACGAAGGTGCTGGGCGACCGGGTGGAGGTCTCCTACATCGAGAACGCTCACACTCCGGCGGAGGCCGAGCGCGTCATCCGCGACTACGCGCGCCAGGGCTACGATCTCATCTTCGGCACCACGTTCGAGCACATGGAGCCCATGTTCAAGGTGGCGGGCGAGTTTCCCAAGACCCGGTTCATGCACTGCGCCGGATTCAAGACCCGGCCCAACATGGGCACCTACATGGTGCGCATCGAGCAGGGCGAGTATCTGGCCGGGTACCTGGCGGGCCTCATGGGCTTCAGGAACGTGGGCACCGTGGCCACCCAGCCCATCCCCGAGGTGGTGCGCGGCATCAACGCCTTCACCCTGGGCCTGAGGCGCGGGCTGGACGAGCAGGGCGCCAGGTACGACGCCGACAGGCTCAACACCATCGTCTGGCTCAAGTCCTGGCGCGACGCGGTGAAGGAGACCGCCCTGGCCGAGGAATTGGCCGCCAGGGGGCACGACCTCATCCGCGAGATGGCCGACACCTCCGAGTCCTCCCGCGCGGCCTGCGCCAAGGGCGTGCCCGCCATCGGCTACGGCACCGACTCGGTCCGCTTCGGCGCGGCCTGCGCGCTCACCTCCACCACCTTCGTCTGGGGGCCGGTGTACGTGGACATCGTGCGGCAGGTCCTGGCCGGAACCTGGAGGAGCGGGGAGATCTTCACCGGCTTCGAGGCCGGGGGCGTGGGGCTGGCGCCCTTCGGCCATGCCGTGCCCAGGACCGTGGCCGACAAGGTGCTGGCGCTCAAGGCCAGGATGGAGAAGGGCGAGGACATGAGCTTCGCCGGGCCCATAGTGGACCAGTCCGGGGTGGAGCGCGTCAAGAAGGGCGGCAAGGCCGGCGACGGGGAACTGCTCTCCATGCGCTGGTTCGTCAAGGGCGTTTCCGGCCAGCTGCCGGATTAGCCGGCAGCGGCCCTCCACGAGCCCCCGGGACTGCTGTTCGGGGTGGCGGCGCATTGACATCACAGGCGAAATATGGAACTGAGTGCCCACTTGCCTGGGGCGAAGCTGTGCCCCCATGTAAGTGTTTACTCACTTGCACTGTCCACCCAAACCGACACGAGAGGCATGCACATGAAGATGGCGCGCTTTGCCGCACTGGCCCTTGCCCTGCCCATTGTCCTGCTGGCCCTGCTCGGCTGCTCCAAGGAATCCGACACCATCAAGATCGGCGCGGTGCTCTCCGTCACCGGCCCGGCGTCCTTTCTGGGCGAGCCGGAGAAGAACACCCTGACCATGCTCCAAGAGGAGATCAACGCCGCCGGGGGCGTGGATGGCCGCAAGCTGGAGATCATCGTCTACGACGACGAGTCCGACGTGAACAAGTGCGTCATGGCCGCCAAGAAGCTCATCGAGCAGGACAAGGTGGCCGTGGTGCTGGGGCCCAGCATCTCCGGCAACACCCTGGCCATCACCAAGTTCTTCGCTCCGGCCAAGATTCCCCTGGTCTCCTGCGCGGCGGCGGAGAAGATCGTCAAGCCCGTGGATCCCTGGGTGTTCAACACCCCGCAGCTGGACCGCCACGCCGTGGGCAAGATCCTGGCCGACGCCAAGAAGAAGGGCTACGCCAAGCTGGCCATCCTCACCGTGTCCGACGGCTTCGGCCAGGCCGGGCGCGCCGTGCTGCAGGAGCTCGTCCCGGCCCAGGGCCTCACCCTGGTGGCCGACGAGGTCTACGGCCCCAAGGACACGGACATGACCGCCCAGCTCACCAAGATCAAGGGCGCGGCCCCGGACGCCATCATCTGCTGGGGCACCAACCCCGGCCCGGCCGTGGTGGCCCGCAACCGCGCCCAGCTGGGCATCGCCACGCCGCTGTACATGAGCCACGGGGTGGCCTCCAAGAAGTTCATCGAGCTGGCGGGCGACGCTGCCGAGGGGCTCATCCTGCCCGCCGGTCGCCTCGTGGCTCCGGCCCAGGTGCCCGACGGACACCCGCAGAAGGCCCTGCTGACCAAGTACGTGGCCGACTACACCAAGAAGTTCGGCAACCCGCCCTCCACCTTCGGCGGCCACGCCTACGACGCCCTGGCCCTGGTCATCAGCGCCGTGAAGGCGGGCAAGTCCGCCAAGCCCCAGGACATCCGCGACAACCTGGAGAAGATCAAGGACATGGCCGGAACCGCGGGCATCTACACCATGAGCCCGGAGAACCACAACGGCCTCGATGAGAGCGCCTTCGTCATGGTCACCATCGACAAGGGCGACTGGAAGGTCGTGGACTAGCCTCACGCACAACGTCCAGCGCGGTCGGCGGGCCCCGGGGTCCGCCGACCGTCTTGTCTCAACGAAGGGCGCATGGATCCGGCAAGCATCCTCCAATACCTCGTCACGGGCCTCACCGTCGGCGCCACCTACGGGCTCACGGCCCTGGGGTTCACCATCATCTTCAACACCACCGGCATCATCAACTTCGCCCAGGGCGAGTTCGTGATGCTGGGTGGCATGATGAGCGTGTTCCTCATGCGCGCGCTGGGCCTGCCGGAGCCCGCGGCCATCGCCCTGGCCGTGGCCGGGACCACGCTCATCGGCGCGGTGGTGGAGCGCCTGGCCATCCGCCCGGTGCGCGGCTGCGCGCCCATCAACCTGATCATCATCACCATCGGCGTGTCCATCCTCATCCGGGGCGGGGCCATGCTGCTGTGGGGCAAGGACACCTTCGCGCTGCCCGCCTTCACCGACAGCCCCCCGCTGCCGCTGTTCGGCGCGGCGCTGATGCCCCAGAGCCTGTGGGTGCTGGCCATCAGCCTGCTCATCCTGGCCGGGCTCAAGCTCTTCTTCTCCCGCAGCATCCACGGCAAGGCCATGCTGGCCTGCTCGTACGACCCCAAGGCCGCGGCCCTGGTGGGCATCGGCGTGGAGCGCATGGTGCTCCTGTCCTTCATGATCTCCGCCCTGGTGGGCGCGGTGGGCGGGGCCATCCTGGCGCCCATCACGCTCACGGCCTTCGACGTGGGCGTGCTGCTGGGCCTGAAGGGCTTTGCCGCGTGCATCCTGGGCGGGCTGGGCAACCCCTTCGGCGCGGCGGCGGGCGGGCTCATCCTGGGCGTGCTGGAATCCCTGGGCGCGGGGCTGGTGTCCTCGGCCTACAAGGACGCCCTGGCCTTCGTCATCCTCCTGGCGCTTCTGTTCGCGCGGCCCTCCGGGCTGTTCGGGCAGAAGGACTCCAAGCGGGTGTAGCATGAGCTACCGGGCCGACATGCGCTGGCTTCTGGGCTTTCTGGCGGTGCTTTTGGCGCTGCCGCCGCTCATGGGCAACAACTACTACCTCACCGTGCTGACCATGTGCTGCCTCAACGCCATGATCGCCGTGGGCCTGAACCTGCTGGTGGGCCACGCCGGGCAGATCAGCCTGGGCCACGCCGGGTTCTACGGCCTGGCGGCCTACACCACGGCCTGGCTCTCGGCCAGCGCGGGGGTGCCCGTGGGCCTGTCCATGCTGGCGGGCGTGGCGCTCACCTCCGGGGTGGCGGCGCTTATCGGCCTGCCTGCGCTCAAGCTCAAGGGCCACTACCTGGCCATGGCCACCCTGGGCTTCGGCATCATCCTGTCCATCCTGTTCAGCGAGACCGTGGCCATAACCGGCGGGCCCTCGGGCTTCACGGACATCCCGCGCCTGTCGCTCGCGGGCGTGACCTTCACCAGCGACCTGGCCGTGTACTATTTCATCGCCGCCGTGCTGGGCCTGGTGGTCTGGCTGTCCTTCAACATCCTGCATTCCCGCGTGGGCCGGGCCTTGCGCGCCCTGCACACCTCGGAGAAGGCCGCCCAGGCCATGGGCATCGACATCGCCCGGTACAAGCTGTTCATCTTCGTGGTCTCGGCGTCCTTCGCCGGGCTGGCGGGGGTGCTCTACGCCCACTACCTCACCTTCATCGCCCCGGCCTCCTTCGGCTTCCTGTTCTCGGTGGAGCTCATCGTCATGGTGGTGCTGGGCGGCATGACCAGCATCCCCGGCTCCATCGTGGGGGCCTTCTTCCTCACCGTGCTGCCGGAGTTTTTGCGCGCCTTCGAGAACATCGAGGTGCTGCTCTTCGGGGCCATCCTGGTGCTGTGCATGATGTACCTGCCCGGGGGCCTGGCCGACGGCTTCCACCGGCTGTGGCGCTGGGCCTGGGTGCGCCTGTACGTGCGCGACGTGTCCACGGACGAGGGGGCCAGGGACGACGAAGCTGGCCCCGATGGATCCGGCCCTGGCACGGGAGGGGACCATGGCTGAGCCCATTCTCGTATGCAGGGACGTGGCCGTGCGCTTCGGCGGGCTGCAGGCCCTCTCCGGGGTGGACCTGGAGGCGGGCATCGGCGAGATCACGGCGGTCATCGGGCCCAACGGCGCGGGCAAGACCACGCTCATCAACGCCGTTTCCGGCATGGTGGAGGCCCAGCGCGGCAGCTTCATGCTGGGCTTTGACGACATCTCCCGCGCCACGGCGCACGAGCGCAGCCGCATGGGCCTGGTGCGCACCTTCCAGAACCTGGAGATCTTCTCCAACATGACGGTGCTGGAGAACGTCATGACCGGCTGCCACACGCGGCTGCGCGTGCCCGCCTGGCACAGCCTGCTGCGCACGCCCACGGCCACGGCGGCGGAGAAGGACATCCGCAACCAGGCCCTGGAGGTGCTGGACTTCGTGGGCCTGTTCGAACTGGCCAAGTACCAGGCCAAGGACCTGCCCTTCGGCAAGCAGAGGCTGCTGGAGCTGGCCCGGGCCCTGGCCGCCGGGCCCCGGCTGCTGCTTCTGGACGAGCCCGCCGCGGGCCTGAACATGAGCGAGACCCAGGCCCTGGCCGACCTGATCCTGCGCGTGCGCGAGCATTTCCGCCTGTCCATCGTGCTGGTGGAGCACGACATGGACCTGGTCATGCGCATCAGCGACAAGGTGCTGGTGCTCTGCTTCGGCAGGGGCATCAGCCACGGCACCCCGGCCCAGGTGCAGCGAGACCCCGAGGTCATCAGCGCCTACCTGGGCGACGACGAGGACGGCTAGATGGACGCGCCCCTGCTTCAGCTCGCAAACCTGGACGTGCACTACGGCAAGATCCACGCCCTGCGCCGCGTGTGCCTGGAGGTGCGCCAGGGCGAGATCGTCTCGCTCATCGGCGGCAACGGCGCGGGCAAGACCACGCTTCTCTGCGCCATCTCCGGGCTCATCCGGCCCTCGGGCGGGAGCATCTCCTTCGATGGCCAGGACGTCTCGCGCCGCGCGCCGGAGCGCATCGTGCAGGACGGCATCTCCCACGTGCCCGAGGGGCGGCTGGTGTTCAGCCCGCTTTCCGTGGAGGACAACCTGCGCCTGGGCGCCTACTGCCGCCGGGGCGCGCAGGCCCGCGAGGAGTCCGCCGCGACCCTGGCGCGCATCCTGGAGATGTTCCCGGTGCTGCGCGA
The DNA here is from genome assembly GCA_964502805.1 of uncultured Desulfocurvus sp. Taxonomy (GTDB): domain Bacteria; phylum Desulfobacterota; class Desulfovibrionia; order Desulfovibrionales; family Desulfovibrionaceae; genus Humidesulfovibrio. The sequence goes on along the minus strand of CAZCYB010000019.1, from coordinate 29,926 downwards.
GCGCAGGAAGCAGGCCGCGGGCACCCTCTCCGGCGGAGAGCAGCAGATGCTGGCCATCGGCCGCGCGCTCATGGCCAGGCCCCGGCTGCTCTTGCTGGACGAGCCGGGCATGGGCCTGGCCCCGCTGGTGACCCGCGAGATCTTCCGGCACATCGTGGCCCTGCGCGAGGGCCTGGGCCTCACCGTGCTGCTGGTGGAGCAGAACGCCCGCCGGGCGCTGCGCATCGCCGACCGGGGCTACGTGCTGGAGACGGGCCGGGTGACGCTCACCGGCGACAGCGCGGAGCTTTTGGCCAACCGCGAGGTGCAGCACGCCTACCTCGGGCGTGAGGTGAGCTCCGACCGCCATGGCGGGCCGGAGCAGGGCGCCTAGGCCCCTTTCCTTCCCCAGCCCGGGCTATTCCGAGGCGGTATCCAGGTCGATGAGGCCCATGCGCGCGGCGTAGCGCACCAGGGCCACAGGGCTCTTGATGTCCAGCTTGGCCAGGATGTTGGTGCGGTGGTTCTCCACGGTCTTGCGCGAGATGAACAGCCGCTCGGCTATGGCCGCCGGGGCGTGGCCCTCGGCCAGCAGGCGCAGCACCTGCTGCTCGCGCGGGGAGAGCTTGGAGTAGGAGGCGTCGGCCATGCGCGTCTGGGAGCCAGGGCGCAGCAAAAGCTCGCTCACCACCTTGGGCGAGAGCGCGCCGTCCAGGTACTGCCTGCCCGCCACCACGGCGTCCAGGGCCTGCATGAGCTGGTCGCGGCTGGAGTCCTTGGCCAGGTAGGCCGAGACCCCGGCCTGGAAGGCCGTGACCACGAACTCCACCTTGGAATGCATGCTGAGCATGAGCACGCGGGTGCGCGGCAGAAGCGAGAGCAGGTCGCGGGCCAGGTCGATGCCGTTGCCGTCGGGCAGGGAGATGTCCACCACGCAGATGTCCGGCTCCAGGGCCTTGGCCAGGGCCAGGGCCTCGGCGCAGGTGCCCGCCTCCCCGGCGATCTCGTAGGCCGGGTTGCTGCGCACGATGGCCCCCAGGCCGTCGCGGAACATGGGGTGGTCGTCGATGACCAGGAGCTTGTGCCTACGCGCCATGGGGCCCCCGGATGGGTATCTCGATGTGGATGCGCATGCCCTTGCCCGGCCGGGACTTGTGCGTGATGCGCCCGCCAAGCAGCCGCGCGCGCTCGCGCATGCCCCAGATGCCCATCTTCTTGGCCTGGTAGAACTCGTCCATGCGCTGCTCGATGTCCACGCCCCGGCCGTCGTCCTCGATGCGCACGATGACGCTGGGGTGGGAGCAGATGAGCCGCACCGTGACCTGCGAGGCCTGGGCGTGCTTGCGCACGTTGGTCAGCGACTCCTGCACCATGCGGTAGATGTTGATCTGGGTCTCGAACCCCAGGCGCACGCCCTCCATGCCGTCGGCGAAGAAGTCCACGGCCAGGGCGTTGCGGCTGGCGAAATCGGCGCAGTAGCGCGAAAGGGTGGTCACCAGGCCCAGGTCTTCCAGGCCCGGCGGCAAGAGGTCGTAGGCCAGGTCGCGGATGCCGGTGATGGTCTTGGACAGTCGGTCCGTGAGTCCGCTGATGCGCCCGGCCAGGGCCGGGTCCGCGCCCTTGGTGAGGCCCCGCGTCTCGCCCAGCTCCAGCTTGATGGCCGCCAGGTCCTGGGCCAGGTGGTCGTGCAGCTCCGTGGCGATGCGCAGGCGCTCGGTCTCCTGGGCCTTGATGAGCTCCCGCGAGAGGATGCGCATGTGCGCCTCGGCCCGGTTGGCCTGCACCAGGCGGCCCAGCTTGTCGGCCACGGCGTCGATGAGGTGGCGCTCCTCGCGCAGGAAGGGCCCCTCGTCGCACGGGGGCCGGTGCTCCAGGTAGCCCACCTCGATCTCGCCGATGCGCTCGTCCTGGATGAAGATGGGGCTGGACTGCCGGGCGGGGCACTTGCGGTAGTTGGGGGTGCGGCAGTCCAGGGTGCCGATCTGGATGCGCGCGCAGGTTATCTCCGGGTACTGCCAGGACTGGCAGACCAGCTCAGCCGCCTGGCGGATGAGGGCCTCCATGGTCAGCTCGCGGCTTTGCGCCAGGTGCGAGATGCCGTAGAGGCAATTGAGCTCCTTCACGCGCTCGCGCAGGTCGCGCATGACGCGGGCGTGCTGTTGGGCGAGGGCGGCGGGCGCCTCTTGCTGGCCGTGCACGGGCTGCTCCTGGCTGGTGGTGGTGTCGGCGGCCGCGCAGGCCGCGGCAGGGGGTATCTACCACGGCCCGCGCGCGCCGCCAAGTGATGTGCCGGGCCCCTCCCACCTCCCCCCAGAGCTGGGGAGGGGCCCGGTCTGCGACTAGGCCTCCAGGATCTTCCTGGCGGTCTCGTTCTGCACGTCGGTGATGAAGGGCACGCCCGTCTCCAGCGCCGTCTCGCGGTTGGCCGCGGCGATGTCGTTGCGGCAAAGCTCCGCCAGGGAGAAGCGGCGCGCGCCCGCCAGCAGCTGCTGCAGCCCGGCGGAGAGCTTGTCCGCCAGGGTGCAGAAGGCGATGGCTCCGTAGGGGATGTTCTTGATCTCCTTGGCGCCGACCTTCTTCTTCACGTCCTCGTAGCAGGCGAAGATCTGCTCCGGGCTCTTGCCCAGGTCGGCCACGGTCTTGGGCAGGGTGTCCCAGTTGCCGCTCACGGCGGCGCGGCGCTTGGGATGGAGAGCGCCCTCGATGTTGGCGCCCAGGAAGCCGGGGATCATGATGGCGCGGCCCATGCAGATGAGCTTGGTGAACGGCGCGCCCAGGGCCATGGCCTTGAAGATGTGGTCCTCGCGGGCGAAGCCGCCGGCCAGGGACATGTCCACGACCTTCTTGCCGCGCGCGGCCAGGAGCGCCGCGTACTCGCGGGCCTTGGCGTGCAGCAGGATGGACGGCACGCCCCAGGTCTCCATCATGTTCCAGGGGCTCATGCCCGTGCCGCCGCCTGAGCCGTCGATGGTCAGCAGGTCAAGCTCGGCGTCCGTGGCGTACTTGATGGACATGGCCAGGGCCTCCATGCCGTAGGAGCCGGTCTTGAGCGAGATGCGCTTGTAGCCCAGCTTGCGCAGGTAGGCCACGGCCTCCATGAAGTTCTCGCGCACCTGCGCCTCGGTGGAGAGGTCGGTGTAGCCCAGGCGGCTGTGGCGGGCGAAGCCGTGGATGGCGCCGCTCTTGAAGGCGTCCTGGACCTGCTTCTCCTCGGGGTCGGGGTCCACCAGGTAGCCGCGCTTCTTGAGGAACAGGGCGTAGTCCAGGCTCTTGACCTCGATCTCGCCGCCGATGTTCTTGGCGCCCTGGCCCCACTTGAGCTCCAGGCAGACCTTGTCGCCGTACTTGCCGATGACGTACTCGGCCACGCCGTTTCTCGTGTCCTCCACGTTCATCTGCACGATGATGGCGCCGTGCCCGTCGTTGTAGCGCAGGTAGGTCTCCACGCGGCGGTCCAGCTCCGGGGCCTTGGTGATCTTCTTGCCCGTGAGCTTGCTCTCGCGGTCCACTCCGACCACGTTCTCGCCCACAACCACGGGGATGCCCACCAGGGAGCCGCCGATGGCGAAGGAGTCCCAGTACTTGGCGGCGATGAAGGTGGAGCCCAGCGCGCCGGTCATGAGCGGCAGGCGGCACTTCACAGGGTCCTGGCGGCCGAAGCTGGTCTCCAGGTTCACCTTGGTGAACAGGCAGTTGTCCGGCGAGTTGGACACGCCCTTGGCCAGGCCGTCCGCGCCGTAGTTGTAGCCCTGGATGCGCAGGGAGTTGTAGCTCACGCCCACGTGGCAGGTGTTGTTGCTGCCCGCGGTGACGGCGCCGAAATCACGGGGGTAGAGCAGGCTGCGGCCCTTGAGGCTGGACAGCCAGGTCTCGCACTTGCCGGAGCAGTCGGCCCGGCACAGGGTGCACAGGCCGGATTCGCAGGGATTGCCCCGGTTCACCGTGTTCAGGACGTCATTGCTTTTGGACCACTGAGACATACTTCCTCCCGTTGCTTGATTGCGACACAACTGTACCTGCCCCTGCCCCTTGCGTAGCGGTTTCGGGTCACACAAACGGACCCCGCCGCCGCGACGCGGCGTGGAGGCGGTCCGGCCTGGAGGCTGCCGGGATGGGGTCTACGAGAATCCGCGCGGAGGCGTTCCCAGGACCTTTCTCTGTGCGAGCTCGCAGGTCAGGCTGGAGACCTTGTCCTCCAACTCCCGAACCTTGCCGCGCAGGGCGCGCAGCTCGCGGGCCATGCGGTCACGCTCGGCCCGGTCAGACTTGTCCGTGAGAAACTGCTTCTGCGCATAGTCGGAATTGCTCGGCATACCACCCCCCGGCAGCACCTGGCCTTGTTCCTTCGCGCCCGCGGACGCCGGATGCGCCCGCCTGGGAAAAAACCACAATGTTGTCTTGTCTATGCGTGCGCTGGGAAGGGGTAAATAGGGAGGCGGACCGATTCGCGCCGGGAAAGGGGAGCCTTGCGCCGGGAGTTATTCCCGGTTCCGGGATCTCGTCCCGCCCTTGCCGTCGCCGGGGCCCGCCGCGGGGCGGCGGCGGAGCTTTTGCTTGTGGTCCGCCGTGTTTTCCTGGTATATGAGGCCCAACCGCAAGGGCTCCCCACGGGCCGAGGTTGCGGTACGGCTACGTACACCATCATCCCGGGCCCAGGCCGCAGGACCATGACCGAGCCAACGAACGCCCCACCTCCGGCCCAAGCCGCCTGCGACGAGCCCGGCAAGGCGCAGGGCGGCCCGCGCATTGGCCAGCGCAACGGGCGCCGCTTCCTCTCCCAGGTGCTGCGCCTGGTGGGCCCCTACTGGAACTGCGAGCGCCGGGCCAAGGTCCGGGGCGCCACCCTGCTGCTCCTGCTGCTGACCATGGGCCAGGTGGCCCTCTCCGTGTGGGGCAACTACTGGCACGGCGCCCTCTACGACGCCCTGGAGCAGAAGTCCGTGCGCGGGGTGCTCATCCAGGTGGCCATCTTCGCGGTGATCATGGTGGCCTCGCTTCTGGTGACGGCGGCGCACCTCATGGTCAAGCGCTGGCTGCAGATCGACTGGCGCGCCTGGCTCACCGAGCAGCTGGTGGGCAGCTGGATGGGCGAGGCCCGCCACTACCGCCTGCAGTTCACCGCGGGCGACCACGACAACCCGGACCAGCGCATCTCCGAGGACATCCGCATCGCCACGGAGAGCGCCATCGCCCTGGCGCATTCCCTCATCTTCAGCCTGCTTACCCTGGGCCTGTTCGTGGACATCCTCTGGTCCGTCTCCGGGGCCATGGACGTGCCGGGCACTTCGGTGCACATCCCCGGCTACATGGTGCCCCTGGCCTTCCTGTACGCCATCCTGGGCAGCGGCTTCGGCTGGATGTTCGGCAAGCCCCTGGTGCGCACCACCAACTCCCTGCAGACCGCCGAGGCCACCTTCCGCTTCGGCCTCTCCCGGGCGCGGGAGCACACCGAGGCCATCGCGCTCATGCGCGGCGAGCCCCTGGAGCGCGCCGGCTCCACCCTGCGCTTCGGCCGCATCATCCGCGACTGGAACGAGCAGTCCCTGGCCTACCTGGGGCTGGTGTCCTTCGGCACGGTCTACGGCTCCATCCTGCCGGTGCTGCCCATCTTGGTGGCCGCGCCGCAATACATCTCCGGGGCCATGACCCTGGGCGCGCTGATGCAGGCCGCCCAGGCCTTCCAGCGGCTCACCTCCTCGCTCTCCTGGCCGGTGGACAGCATCGGCGAGATCGCCCGCTGCCAGGCCTCGGCGGAGCGCGTGCTTTCGCTCTACGAGGACATGGAGCAGGTGGACGAGAACGCCAAGAGCCCCTGCGGCCCCACCATCAGCCTGGAGCGCTGGGACCGCAACAAGCTGGTCATCGAGGACCTGTGCATCGCCGAGTCCACTGGCCGCGTGCTCATCGAGAACCTGAGCCTGGACGTGCGGCGCGGGGAGCGCGTGCTCATCTCCGGCGACCCGGCGGTGACAGGGAGCCTGTTCAAGGTCATCGGCGGCATCTGGCCCTGGGGCACGGGCAAGGTCTTCCTGCCCGGCGACGGCGACATCCTGTTCCTGGCCGAGCGGCCCTTTTTGCCCGAGGTGACGCTGCGCGAGGCCATCTGCTACCCGCGCACGCCCGAAGACTTCCCCGGCGATGCCGTGCCGCGCGCCCTGGAGAGCGTGGGGCTGACCCGGCTGGCCCCACGGCTGGACGAGCGCGACAACTGGGAGCAGGTGCTGCCCCAGCGCGTGCAGCAGCAGCTGGGCTTTGCGCGCGTGCTGCTGCAGCGCCCGGCCTGGGTGTTCCTGGAGGAGGCCACCGACGCCTTCGACCCCGAGGGCGAGCGCCAGATCCTGGAGATGCTCTACCGCGAGCTGCCCGATTCGACCCTGCTGAACATCAGCTTCCACCCGAACCTGGACGAACTGCACCACCGCGCCCTGAACCTGACGCGCAGCGCCGAGACCAAGGTGCTCTTCGGCGAGCGCCGCGGCAAGAACGGCGACGGCTAGCCGCCCCTCCTAGTAGCGGGCGGGCAGCCAGCCCCGCTCCACGCAGTCGCGGAAGCACCACTCCGGCGTGGTCTCTGTGCGGTAGCTCCAGAAGAACCAGCCCATGTACTGCTCGTAGGTCAAAAGCTGCGCCGCGCCGTAGGCCCGGTAGGCCAGGTCGCGCGTGAACTCGCTCATGCCCGTGAGCGCGTGGTCGTAGGGCCCCTCGGCCCACAGCGACACCACCTCCAGGTTCAGCCCCAGGCTCCACTCGCCCACCACCGTGGGCAGCTTGAGCTCTGTGTTGATCTCGTGCGCCTCCTGCGCCCACTCCACGCCGGACTTGCGCAGGTGGCCGTGGATGTCCATGTCCAGGTCCTCGCGGCTGAAGCACTGGTAGCGGTGGATGTCGAAGACCACGTTTTGGTGCGCGGGCGGCTGCAGGAAGCCCAGGTATTCGCGGTGGGTGCGGAAGCCGTCGTGGAACACCACGGCCACGCGTTCCGGCGGGCAGTGGGCGCGGATGGCCTCGTAGCCGCGCAGGGTGTAGTCCTTGAGGATGTCCGTGGGGATGTCCCACCTGGGCTCGTTCAGTACCTCGATGCCATAGAGCATGGGGTGGGAGCCGTAGCGCCCGGCCAGGCGGCCCAGCACCTCCACGGCGAAGGAGATGTACTCCTCCCTGGTGTGCCACTCCACCACGTTCATGATGCCGCCGTTGTCGAAGCCGTTCTGGCAGCCGGGGGCGGCGTGCAGGTCCAGCAGGATGCGCAGGCCGAACTCGCTGGCCCAGTCGAAGGCCCGGTCGAGGACGTCCAGCCCGCCGGTGACGAAGGGGTGCGGGTTCTTGCCGTACTTCTCGTGGTAGGGGTAGGGCGGGCCGAAGAGCCAGTGCCCCACGGGGATGCGCACGCAGTTGATGCCGCGCTCGGCAAGCCAGGCGAAGTCCTGGCGGGTGATGAAGCTGTTCCAGTGGGCGCGCAGGCGCTCCGGGGCGCGCTCGCCCAGCTCCGCGCACCAGGTGGTCTCGTCCGTGGCTTCCAGCCCCGCGAACAGGCTGGGGGCCATCCACTTTTCCAGCAGCAGCCAGCCGCCCAGGTTGACGCCGCGGATGCGGGCGGGGTGGGCGGAGGGGGTGGCGCTAGGCATGGCGATCTCGCAGTTCCGTCGGCGAGGTTCGGCGAACTGGCAAGCCCGGCCAACGGTTGCGGGCTGCCTGGCGGGCAGGGCATCTATCGATTCTTATTGTATAAAAGCGGGGCAAAAGCAAGGGGGCGCCGGGCGCTTTGCCGAGGCGGGGAGGGGTGCGGGCAGAGGGGCGCGGGGGGGCGGAAGTCCGGAATGCGCACAACATGCCTCACCAGCTTGTCTCACCTGGTGGTTGGCGCATTTTAATGTGTTGATTTGATTGAAAATGGCGGAGAGGGTGGGATTCCAGTTTTTGACTTCTAATACACTTAAATCAAATGGCTTTTTGCTTCAGCCTTCGGCCCCGTGTGGTACAGTTCTGTGGACAGCCCAAGCGGTTGCCCTGGCCCGATCCTGTGCAGAAAAATGGCTGTGCTGTCAACGCGTTTGGCGACAACTAAACCGCTTCGGTCACGGATGTGAATCTCTCGATGGGATTCGAACCCAGGTACTGAAAGTATTCACTGAGAGCTTATGCTCTCGAGAGACATCAACGAGTTGGCATAGGAGTATTTCGGATAACATTGCGTTTTGACTTGTATTCTTTGGCTAATGTGGAGGCTAACTTTTGGGCCTCCTGTAGCTGCTCTGGAGTCAGACGCTGCTCGATGATTCTACGTTGCGCACCTCCATTGCCTGCACCATTCGATTCACCAGCAGAAGTCCATGCGTAAGCATGTACAAGATCTTTTTCAACTACTGTTCCTGTTAGGTACGCCTTTCCGAGCCATACTTGTGATTCTGCATCACCTTGCCTGGATGCAATCTGGAATAATGCCACGGATTCTTGTACATTCTTGGCTGTTCCTTGGCCATACCAGCAGGCTTCACCAAGCCAGCGCTGTGCTCCTGGATCGCCTTGCAACGCTGCTTTACGAAACCACATTACTGCTTCTTCTTCGTTATGTGGAACACCTCTTCCGAGGTATAGGATTAATCCGAGTAATAGCTGGCCGTTCGCGTTTCCCTTGTTTGCTGCCATGCTGAGCCATTTTACGGCTTCTGGGCCGTTTGGCTTTGTGTCCATGTCGCCGCTGTAGATGAGACCTAGCTCGATCTGAGCGGATGTAACTCCTTGCTCGGCTCGTCTGATCAGATCGTCTGAAATGTATCTCTCAGCTTGCACATTTGTTGTGATGACGGCAATGGCAATAATTGTTACAGTTACAAAAAAGAGTCTTTTCATTGAGTTCCCGCTGAAAATGCGCATAATTGTTTCAATAGCTGACAGCATAATGCCGCTATTGTTTTTGTGTTGAGGAATTATAATTCTCGCAAGTGCTTAAGCATCAAGGCTGGATTGTCGAGTATTTTTCCGCAGTGTCCGCATGTGACTTTCGATCTGATAATCCCAACCGCAACAGGAAAGTACTCTACATCAGGTTCAAGCATCCCAGAGGCAGGGCAGCATGACTCATAGCTATCACCTTGCTTAAAGGTCACATGCTGTTTTCCAGGCTTGTGACCAGGGCGGCACCAGTATCCTACTTCGTACATGAACTTCTCCGATGTTTAATTCCGGGCGCGACATGCCCTGGTTGGTGTCTAAGCTCTTGCCTCGTACACGCTGGCCCCGGCCCCGGCGTAGCTATCGTACACGTGGCGGAAGGCGAGGTCGCACTTCAGGTCGTACAGGGCCGGGGTATAGACCCTCGGCAGGTGGTCCAGAACCACCTTCACGGTCTGCCTGACCGCAGCCTGGGCCTGCTGACGGTTCCGCCAGTCTAGGACCAGCTTCTCCTTCTTCAGCTTCTCCAGCAGCTCCTTGCACACCTTCTTGACCTCGGCCTTCTCCTTCTCGGTCAGGTCCGGCTCGGGCTTGGTGAGGATGTCGAACATGGCCAGTTCCTCCTCGGTCAGCCCTTCCCGCATGGCCCGCTGGTCCTCCTCGTTGAGGCTCTGGGCCAAGTCGATGAGCTGGGCGAAGAAAACCTCGATGGTCTGGCTGCCCGCGTTGTAGGCGTCGATGAGCTTTTGGAACCGCTCCAGGAAGTCATCCCGCATCTTGTTCCTGGCCACCATTGAGGCAAGCCTCTCGCTGATCAGGGCGCGGAGCTTCTCTGCTTCGGTCCGCTTGCGGCCCTCGGTGAACTGCTCACGGAGTTTGTCGAAGTCGATCTGGCTGAGGTCCACCAGTGGCTGCTCAGGACCGCCAGTCGGCATGACATAGGGGTCTGCCGCCACGGAACGGTCAAGGAGGTCCTCCACCTGCTCCATGATCTGCGAGATGTCCGCAGGCGGTACCAGCCCCCTGATCTTCTGGGCCAGCACGGAGAACAGCACCACGTCCGGCGTCACCTGGCTGGCCATGGCGTCGGGCAGGATGGCCCGGTACACGCGGCAGGCCGTCACCACCTTGGACATGAAGGCGCTCTTGTCCTCTTCCTTGGCGATGAGGGCCTCCACACCATCGTCCAGCAGGGCCACCTTCTGGAAGCCCTGGGCCGCCTTGATCTTGCCGCAGTCCACGCCGCGTTCCAGGCAGAACGTCCCCAACTGCGTCAGTAGGTCCTTCAGGAAGGCCAAGAGCTTGTCCTTGCCCTTGATGGGGCTGTCGCCGCTCCCGCTGGCCGTGGGGCTGCCGTAGATGGCCAGAGCCTTCTGGAGGTCGCGGAACACGCCCACGTAGTCCACGATCAGCCCGGCCTGCTTGCCGGGGTAGCGGCGGTTGGCCCTGGCGATGGTCTGCATGAGGCTGTGGTTCCGCATGGGCTTGTCCAGGTACAGCGTCGAGCAGGACGGCACGTCGAACCCCGTGATCCACATGGCGCACACAAAGACGAGGCGCAGGGGGTCGTCCGGGGTCTTGAACTTCTCGTCCAGGTCCTGCGTCACCATGCGCCTGCGGTGCGGGACGATGTCCAGGCCCTTGGCCGCGAGGTCCTCCTGTTCGTTCTGCCCCTGGGAGACCACCACGGCCATGTCCATGGTCTCCATCTCCGCGATCCTCGTCGTGAGCATCTCCCGCTCGGCCTCGGGCGCTATGGGCAGGGAGGCCTTCAGCTTGTCCAGATACGCCTTCCAGTGGGTCTGGACCTTGTCGTACATGCGGACTGCCGTGGCCTTGTCGATGCAGATGACCATGGCCTTGCCGCGATGGCCACGGCCCATGAAGTGCTGGACGATGTCCTCGGCCACGGTCTCAAGGCGGTCTTCGCGGGTGATGAGGTGGTACTCGCGGGCGAACTCCCGCTCCACCTTGCGCTCCTGCGCTTCGTCCAGCTCCGCCTCCTCCAGCAGACGCTCCAGCTCCTCGCCCAGGTCCTTGTTGGTCAGCTGCAATTCAGGGATGCGGTTCTCGTAGTACAGCGGCACCGTGGCCCCGTCCTCGATGGACTGGGCGAAGTTGTAGACCGAGATGTAGCTGCCGAAGACTTCCTTGGTGCGCTCCTCGCCCACGATGAGCGGCGTCCCGGTGAACCCCAGGAAGGCGGCATTGGGCAGAGCGTTGCGCATGTTCAGGGCGAAGGTGTCGTACTGCGACCTGTGGGCCTCGTCGGTGATGACGATGATGTCCCGGCGCTCGGACAAGGTCGGGTAGGTAGCCCCGTTCTCGGTGCGGAACTTCTGGATCAGCGTGAAGACGTAGCGGTGATCCTCAGACAGCAGTTGCTGGAGGTGGGCGCAACTGGTGGCATGGGCCTCGGCCTCGGTGACGGCCCCGGTGGCGGCGAAGGTCTTGTAAATCTGCCGGTCCAGTTCGTCGCGGTCCGTGACGAGGAGGAAGGTCCAGTTGCCCGGCACGGTGCGGTGGATCTTCTGGGTGAAGAAGACCATGGACAGGGACTTGCCGCTGCCCTGCGTGTGCCAGAACACGCCCAGCCGCCCCTTGTTCTCGCCCAGGTTGCCTACGGCCCGGATGGCCTGGTTCACGCCCAGGTACTGGTGGTTCTTGGCCACCTTCTTGATCAGCCCGTCCCTGGTCTCCTCGAACACCGTGAAGTTTTCCACGATGTCCAGCAGCCGCTCTTTGTCGCAGGTCCCCCGGATCACCGTCTCCAGGGACACCAGCCCAGTCTCACCCTCGTCGTTGATGCGCTTCCATTCGTGGAAGTACTCCCAGGGCGCGTAGGTGCTGCCCATGAGGGTTTTGGAGCCGTTGGAGAGCACCACGAAGGCGTTGTACGCGAAGAGCTGGGGGATGGCCTTGCGGTAGTCCCGCAGGTTGTCGTCGTAGGCGGACTTGAGCGTCTTGTGGCTGGCCTTCAGCTCCAGGAACAGCAGGGGGATGCCGTTCACGAAGCCCACGAGGTCGCAGCGGCGCTTGTACATGTCGCCGGAGACCCAGAACTGCGAGGCCAGCAGGAAGCTGTTGTTGGTCGGGTCCCGCCAGTCGATGAGGCGCACGGTCTCGAAGGTGGGGTTGCCGTTCTTGTCCGCAACCTTGACCTTCACCCCGTCCTTGAGCAGCCGGTAGACCTCCTGGTTGGCGTTCACGCGCACCAGCTTGGAACGGTCGCGGGTCAACTCCTCGACGACTTGGTCAAAGGCGCTCTCCGGGAGGCTGGGGTTCAGCCGGGCCAGGGCGGCACGCAGGCGCGGGATCAGCACCACGTCGCGGTCCGTCACCCGTCCTTCGCTGGACTGGGTGCCGGTCCATTCGCCGTAAAGGTTCACTGTCTCCCAGCCGAGCGCGCCTAACAGGGCGATGGCCGGTTTTTCGACCAGGGTGTCCTCGGAGTAGTCCTTCGGCATGTTAAGCTCCCATCATGCTGCCACCATTACCGTGGTCCTGAACTACACCAGGGCCACGCCAAAGGCGTTGACGGTTTCCTCGGAATCACGCCCGCTGATCTTCTTGCCCATGGCCTTCTCGATCTGGTCCAGCAGGGCCTTGGCCCTTTCAACGAGGAAGTCGTTGAAGTTGTCGGAGTTGAGGAGCACCGGGTCGATGAGGTGCGTGTGCAGATGCTCGTCCAGGGCGGCGCAGTCGATGTTGTGGGTGTTCACAAGGCGGCCCAGGTAGATGGACGGGGCCTTGCCGCCCAGGATGCGGTTGGTGCGAGCAGACAGCGGGGCCTTGTTCACCACGCTGTTCCAGAGCTTGCGAGGGAAGTTCTGCTGCTCGCAGTAGTGGCTGGGGAAGATGTGGTGGATGTCCACGTTCTCGTCGAAGTAGTTGGTGTGCCGGATGGGATCGCCGCTGATGAAGTCCTTGCTGCCAACGGCCATCATCAGCCCCATGATGCCCTTGTAAGCCGCGCTGTTGCGGGTCTGGAGGGACAGCAGGCGCACGGGGTCGAAGTTGGCGTCACGGATGGTGACGGGTTCGTCTCCACCGTCGATCCAGTGCATGAAGTTCTGGATGTCCAGGCCGTAGCGGGTCTCGTTCGCGCCGCCGTACAACTCGCCCAGCACACCGCACCAGTACCAGCGGGCTATTTTCTGCTTGGTCCCGTGGTCATCGAACCTCTGCCCGAGGCAGGCGCAGATCACCGGCAGGGGAATGAGCTGGGTCTGGTAGGGGAGGTTCTGCGTGTCGAAGATCATCTGCGAGTGTAGGAACTTCGCAGACTTCCGCAGACCTTCCATCAGGTCGTCCGCGCAGGCCTTGTACTCGTCCAGGGTCAGGTTGAGGACGTCCTTGCGCTTGCAGCTCACGGCACTGCCGGTCGCAAGGTGCCGCCTGTACGAGGACAGCAGGGTAATGGCGGTGAGGTAGTCCTTCTCGTCCACGTCATGCAGGACCGGGTCGATCTTCTGGAGGGTCTCGCTTCGCTGCTCCCAGTCCTGCCGCAGGCGGAAGTCGTCTGCCGCGTAGGTGGCCGTCAGCAGCTCGAACACCGTCAGTGAGACGCCCCCGGTGTTCACGTTCTCGAAGACCTGGCAGACGGCCTCCTTCGGGGTCTCCTTGAGCAGCTTGATCACCGGGACCTTGTACTTCTGGAAGGGGATGATGACGTCCGCCTGGAACTTGAACAGGAACTCGATCTTCTGCCCGTCGAAGCCAAAGTGCCGCTGGAATCCCATCACCCACTGGGTCGTGAGGTCGGTGTCGAAGACGATGTTGAGGGGGAACATGCCCGCCTCGTATTCCTTGGCGCTGTCAGTGAGGTCGAGGTCCACCACCCGCCCGAAGTCGCTGGTCAGCTTCTTGTCTTCCGGGATGGACATCACGGCATCAAAGCGGTCCTCTTCGTCGTTCAGGCACTTGGCCATGTCGAGGTAGTAAAACCTCTTCATGTCCTTCTTGCGCTCGTCACAGGTAGGGACTGCGGCCTTGTGCTTCAGCGAGAGGTACAGGGAGGTCATCCGCTGCTGGCCATCAAGCATCAGGAAGTCCGGCTTCAACTTGCTGGGCTTCACGCCCTCGAAGGGCCTGGGGGAGAAGCGGACGCCGTCGCCGCCGGTTTCCATGCTCATGAGCGCCCCGACAGGATACCCCTGCGACACGCTGGCGATGAGGGCGCGGATGCGGTTGTCGTCCCACACCCAACCGCGCTGGAAGTCCGGGAGCTGGATGGTCCCTTCCTCGATCTGGCGCAGGAGGTCGCTGAGTGGCGGTTCCTCGGTCCCGAAGGTGTTGCTGATGGCGGGCATTGCGGCTCCTGGGGGTAAGGGCGTTGGAGGGTTACGCGGCCTGTTCGTCCGTGCCGGGCAGCGGCAGGTTGGAGACGTCGATCTCGCCGGAGATGAGCTTGGGCAGCAGGAGGTCGCGCTGGGCGCGGAGGTTGGCGTTTTTGGCGTCCAGGGCGTGTATGAGGCGGAGCATGGGGCCGACGGCCTGCTCGAAAAGGTCCAGGACAGGACGCGCTGGGACAAGGATCACGGCGGCCTCGAAGTCCGACTGCTTGACCGCTGGGTAGGCTGCCCCTGTCGCGTGGTTGACGAGGTAGTCCACGAAAGCGTTCATGGTGACGGTCTGGTAGAGGTAGCTGAATGGGACCTTTTTGGCGCGGAGGACCGCGAAACCGGTAGAGGCTATGGTGTCTGGTGCTGGGGCTAGGATGAGGGCATGGGAGCGCCTGTTCGGGCGGACACACGACCAGATCACGTCACCAGAACGGACGATGCGCCGTGCGCGTCCAGGTGCTTCCTCAAAGGACATGGCTTGCACCGCGTCCACGCGCCCCGGTGAGACGGACGCGATGTCGATGTAGTTGATGGTGTCCGGGGCTTGGCGAGGGCTGATGCTCTCCGGGTTGACCGTGGCCACCGTGTCCAGCCGTTTCATTTCCCAGCCCTCGGGCAGTTCCCCCTCAAACTCCGCCTCCTCATGCCCCGGAAACCGGAACTGGACGAACCACTCCTCGTACAGCCGCCGGGCCATCTCTTCCAGGATGGCAATGCGCCGCGTGTTGTTCTCGATGAGGTCGTCATAGGCCGAGAGGACGGAGGCGATGCGGCGCTGGGTGGGGAGGGGAGGGAGTGGGACCTGAACGCTTTTGAGGTCAACAAGGTTGATTACCTGCTGTACAGCACCCTTTATGTAGAGGCCCATCGCTGCTTGTCCAGCGGGGGAACGGAGGAACCACTCAACGTACTTGTGATCAGCGTTGTTGTTCAGTGCAATTAGGCCGACCTGCCGGGCAATGTTCGCACCCGACAGGGATTTGGGAGCCATTGCCACAGCGCCTGGGTTGCCAACCAAAGACACTAGGAGTTCCCCGCCCCGGAGTAAGGTCCTTTTGTACTGGTCAGAGACAGATTTCGTAATGGTTCGAAGGCTGCCCAGGTCGATTTTGCCATCCCGTATATCGCCGCCCCTAACAAAGACGACTCCATCGTCCAGGTCATGATCTCCTGGCTTGACGACACCGTAAGTGATCTTCCTATTCGGTTCGGTCAGTTGGTCTAAAGAAGCGGTAGACCAGTTCACAGTGAGGTCTCCAACACCTGAGCGATGTTCGAAGAAATCCGCTCCTCCAACTCCCGCGCCTCGGAGTTCAGCACCACCAGCTCTTCGGCCAGGGCTTCCAGGCGCTCGGCGAAGTCCACGTCCTCGGCATCCCGCGCAGCCGCGCCCACGTACCGGCCAGGGTTCAGGCTCCAGCCCTGGGCCTCGATGTCCGCCAGGGTGGCCACCTTGCAAAGGCCCGCCACGTCCGCGTAGCCCTTGTCCAGGCCCTTCTCCGCCAGCAGGTCCTGGCTGCCGAAGGTCAGCTCCGGCTTCTCGCCCCGGTACAGGCGCACGATGTTGGCCAGCAGCTCGATCTGCTCCGGCGCGAAGTCCCGGTGCGCCCGGTCCACCTGCCGGAAGAGGTGCCGGGCGTCGAGGAACAGCACCGTGTCCTTGCGCGGCCCCTTAGGCTTGGCGCGGTCGAAGAACCACAGGGTGCAGGGCAGGGTCACGGTGTAGAAGAAGTTCGAGCCGACGGACACGATGACGTCCACGGCTCCCTTCTCGATGAGCTTCTGGCGGATGAGCTGTTCGCTGCCCCTGGCATCACCCGCCGAGTTGGTCATGACGAACCCGGCGCGGCCCGTGGGCTTGAGCGCGGAGTAGAACTGCTGAATCCAGATGTAGTTGGCGTTGTCCGGCTTGGGCAGGCCGAAGGGGAAGCGGGCGTCCTTCTCCAGGCGCTCCTTGTCCACGCCGGAGACGTTGAAGGGCGGGTTGGCCATGACGAAGTCGAAGCCGCCGTCCTTGTACGCGTCCGGGAACAGGTCCTGGGGCTTGTCGTAGTAGGTGTTGGCCACGCGCACGTCGCCGGAGAGGCCATGCACCGCGAGGTTCATCTTGTTCAGGTTGACGGTGGTGTGGTCCTTCTCCACGCCGAAGACGCTGATCTCGCGGGCGGCGGTCTTCTGGTGACGCTCCACGAACTGGGCGGAGTGGACGAACATGCCGCCCGAGCCGCAGGCCGGGTCAAGGATGCGGCCATGGTACGGCTCGATGATCTCCACGATGAGCTTGACGATGGACTCGGGCGTGTAGAACACGCCGCCCTTCTGGCCCTCGCGCTTGGCGAACTCGCCCAGGAAGTACTCGTACACCTTGCCGAAGGCGTCGCCGGAGAGGTCGATGGGGGCCAGCAGCTTGAGCAGCTCCACCAGCACCGCGTTGCCGATCTGGCCGTAGCTACGGGGCAGCGCACCGGCAAGGTCCGCGTTTTCGTCCTCAATGGCCTTCATGGCGTCGTTGATGGCCTTGCCGAGGTCCTGACCCTCCGGGAGCTTCAGGAGTTGCGAGAACCGCGCCTCAGGCCGCAGGAAGATGACTCCCTCGGCCTGGTAGTCTTCCTTGCCGATCTTGCGGCGCTCACCCGAGCCGACCGTGCCGATGCGCTTCTCGGCCTCGGCGAACCGCGACTCCGCGTACCGCAGGAAGATCAGACCCAGTACGGGGCCGGAGAACTCGGCGGGTTTGAGGCCCGTGTTCGCCCAGAGCTGGTCTGCTACTGCCCACAACCGTTTTTCTACATCACCGTTGACCATGAACCCGTTTGCCTCCGTGAAAGATGATCGTGACACCCCGATGTTTTTGCTGAAAAAATGTGAGCGGGTCAACGGTTAGTCGTTCGGGCAAAATTCCCCCCGTAGGTCCTCGGATGGGACCCCTGCCCGCTACTTGCGATGGAATTACGCAAAGGGATCATAATCGGTACGAGCTGAGTGGACGACGCCTGTGTTGGTTGAATACCAAGTGCCACATGTCGGACAGAAATAGTCTCCGTCATCATACTTTAGGGGAGCTTTGATACGATTTGTTGCCCAACATTTTGTACATACTCCAATGCGTTTGTTGCCTTCATTCGTAAAATAGCAGCCGAGCCTGTCATCAAACTTGAGGCTTGAAGTGGTCTCGCGCTCTCGGTGCAATCTTGCGACCTCTTCTCTGAGATTCAGAATTTCTTCTTTGGCATCGAGGAGAGTCCCTCTGAGTTCCAAGATTTGTTCGAGCTTATCCATGAGATCGAGATCTTTTTTGACATCGATCAACGCCTTCACCGAAGAGTACAGTCCCGAGATTGCCTTTGTTCCTGCTGTCAGCACGGCCAAATCGAACATGTATCACCTCCTTGTTTGTAATCAAATATCGTCAGACTCATTTAGTGTAAATCGCTTTGTGTGCTCCGGTGGCTCGATCCACAAGGTGTACCTTTCGCCACGTGCTGCCCAAGCCCAGCGAGCGGCTTTGTGCCGTGTCGCATAAAGTCACTCCGGTCCATGTTGACACATATTCGCAAATCTCCTAAACCTTTCGTGACGCAACCTGCGACACCACCACGAGGAGGGCATGGACATGGCAAACATCGGGTACGTGCGAGTCAGCACCACCGACCAGAAGACGGACAGGCAGCTTGAGGGCGTGGCCCTGGACAAGGTGTTCGAGGACAAGGCCAGTGCGGCGGACGCTGCCCGGCCCCAGCTCCTGCACTGCCTGGACTACGTTCGCGAAGGCGACACCCTGCACGTCCACTCCATCGACAGGCTGGCCCGCAACCTCCAAGACCTCCTGCGGCTCCTGGGCCAGCTCACAGGCAAGGGTGTGACGGTCCAGTTCCTCAAGGAGCGGCTGACCTTCTCCGGGCAGGATGATCCCTTCCAGCGGCTCCAACTCCAGATCATCGGGGCCGTGGCCGAGTTCGAGCGGGCGCTTATCAAGGAGCGCCAGCGGGAGGGCATCGCCAAGGCCAAGAGCCAGGGCAAGCACCTGGGCCGGGAGCGGAAGCTTACCCCGGAGGATGAATGTACCATCAAGGCGCGGGCCGTGGCGGGCGAGGAGAAGAAGGCCCTGGCCCAGGAGTTTGGGGTTAGCAGGCAGACGCTGTACCGCATCCTTGCAAGGGAGGCGAAGCGGACCTCTTGACTGTTCGTCTTCTTGGATTATTTTCGAACAAAAACAGCACCAAGGAGGATGGTATGGACTTCACCAAGCTGAATCCCTGGAACTGGTTCAAGAAGGAAGACGAGCAGGAAAAGAGCATGCCTGTGCAGATGGAGATGGCCACCGAAAAGCAGGCCCCTCCGCCCAGCACTCTTGCCGGAGTCCACTCGGAGATCGATCGGGTGTTCAATGAGTTCTTCCGAGGTTTCGGCTTGCCTCAACTGGGCATGCCCGCCTTCGGCAGGCTTACCGGCTCGGTCCTCAAGCCCAGCGTGGACATCTCCGGTTCCGAGAAGGAGTACGCCATCTCGGTGGAATTGCCGGGCGTTGAGGAGAAGGACATTCACCTCGAACTCAAGGACGATGCCCTCGTGATTCGCGCCGAGAAGAGGCAGGAGGAAAAGTCCGAAGGCGGCGGCTACTACAGGGTGGAGCGCAGCTACGGCGCGTTCCAGCGTGTCTTCGCGCTGCCGCAGGATGCGGAGGGCGAGAGCATCAAGGCCAAGTACAAGAACGGCATCGTCACCATCACGATTCCGAGGAAGGCTCCGCCGGAGAGCAAGTCGAAGCGCATCGCCCTGAGTTGATGGCGGACAGTTGTTGAGCGCAACCGACCGGAGGACCGCCAAGTAACGCAATCCAGGCAAGAGCCACAATCAACCAAGGGGTGCGGCCTATGCGCGCCCCTTTGTTATTTCTCAGATTCGAGGTTCCTATGACGCACAAGATTACTTTGGACAGGATCAGGTCGAGTACGGCAAAACTCATTGAGAAGCATGGCACCTACGCGGTGTTCGAGAAAGCCGTGGCTGGAGTGTTGGATGTGGTCATTTCCGCCATCGTCATCGTCGCCCTCTACAGGCTGATAGACGATGTGGCGTCGCTGCTTCTCCGCCAGGCCTTCGACCCTCTGAACCACGAGATGTTCCAAAGCGTGTTCGGCGGCATCATGACGCTGCTGATCTCCATGGAGTTCAAGCACTCCATCGCCACGGCGGACAAGAGCTTCCACAACATCATCCACGTGAAGACCGTGCTTCTGGTCTCGATCCTGGCCATTGCCAGGAAGTTCATCGTGCTGGACATCCACAGTCTGGACGCTCCCAAGATCGCGGCGCTGGCGCTGGTCCTGGTGAGCCTGGGCGGGGTGTACTGGCTGATGCGCGAGCGTGACTCCTGGGACGCCGAGCATGACAAGGAGAAGAAGCCTGTGCGGTCATCATCCTTGCACGGCCTTGCTTCCGGACGGACTTCGAAAATCTGAACTCGATTTCGAAAATTCGAATATGAATCCGGCTGGTTGACTACGTTTTGAGGATGATTATTTGGCGTTGCGGAAAGGACTGGCCCTTTTATCTGGTCTGGGCCGGAAACCCAAAGATCACTTCTCAAACCAGGAGGTTCATTGATGAGTCTGAAGCCTTTGAATGATCGAGTTCTTGTCCGCCGCCTTGAGGGCGAGGAGAAGACCAGCGGCGGGATCATCATCCCCGATTCCGCCAAAGAAAAGCCGCAGCGTGGCGAAGTCATGGCGGCAGGGCCTGGAAAGTCCGACAAGGACGGCAACCTTGTTCCCATGACCGTGAAGAAGGGCGACAAGGTGCTTTTCGCCAAGTACGCCGGTACCGAGTTCAAGATGGATGGGGTGGAGTACCTCATCATGCGCGAAGACGACATTCTGGCCGTCATCGAATAGTTCCCCAGCATCCGAAAACATCCCCATGGAGGTCACTGACAATGTCCGCCAAGGAAATCCTTTATGATGTGAAAGTCCGCGAGAAGCTGAAGAAGGGCGTGGACAAACTCGCCGATGCGGTGAAGGTCACCCTCGGCCCGAAAGGTCGCAACGTGGTCATCGAGAGGAGCTTCGGCACGCCGCTCATCACCAAGGACGGCGTCACCGTGGCCAAGGAGATCGACCTGCCCGACAAGTTCGAGAACCTTGGAGCGCGGATGGTGCGCGAGGTTGCCACAAAGACTTCGGATGTGGCCGGAGACGGAACCACCACGGCCACGGTCCTGGCCCAGGCCATCGTGGGCGAGGGCCTGAAGCTGGTTGCTGCCGGGCGAAATCCCATGTCCATCAAGCGCGGCATCGACAAGGCCGCTGAGAAGGTCGTGGCCGAACTGGGCAATCTGGCCAAGACCATCAAGGACCAGAAAGAGATCGCCCAGGTCGGCACCATCTCCGCCAACAACGACGCCACCATCGGCGAAACCATCGCCGAGGCCATGAAGAAGGTCGGCAAGGAGGGCGTCATCACGGTGGAAGAAGCCAAGGGCATGGAAACCACCCTGGACGTGGTGGAGGGCATGCAGTTCGACCGGGGCTACCTCTCCCCGTACTTCGTCACCAACCCCGACAAGATGGTCTGCGAGCTTGAGGACCCCTACATCCTCATCAACGAGAAGAAGATCTCCAGCATGAAGGACCTGCTTCCTGTGCTGGAGCAGATCGCCAAGATGTCCCGCCCGCTGCTCATCGTTGCCGAGGACGTGGACGGCGAAGCCCTGGCGACCCTGGTGGTCAACAGGCTGCGCGGCACGCTCAAGGTCTGCGCGGTGAAGGCGCCTGGGTTTGGCGATCGTCGCAAGGCCATGCTCCAGGACATCGCCACTCTGACCGGAGGCAAGATGATCTCCGAGGAGATGGGGGTGAAGCTTGAGAACGTCACTGTGAACGATCTCGGTCGGGCCAAGCGCGTCACCATCGACAAGGACAACACCACCATCGTCGACGGAGCTGGCAAGGACGAGGACATCAAGGCCAGGGTGGCCCAGATTCGCACGGAGATCGAGAACACCACCTCCGACTATGACCGCGAGAAGCTCCAGGAGCGCCTCGCCAAACTCGTGGGCGGCGTTGCCGTCATCAAGGTGGGGGCCGCCACTGAGACCGAGATGAAGGAGAAGAAGGCCCGCGTCGAGGACGCTCTGAACGCCACCAGAGCCGCCGTGGAGGAGGGCATCGTTCCCGGCGGGGGCGTGGCCCTGGTGCGCTGCGCCAAGGCCCTCGACGGCATGTCCGGCGTTGATGACGATGAGACGGCAGGAATCGGTCTGGTCAAGCGGGCCATTGAGGCCCCCCTGCGCCAGATCGCGGCCAACGCTGGCTTCGAAGGGTCCATCGTGGTGGAGAAGGTCCGCGAGGGCAGCGGAAACTATGGTTTCAATGCCGCCACCGGAGAGTACGAAGACCTGGCTGCCTCTGGCGTCATCGATCCCAAGAAGGTGACTCGCTCGGCCATCCAGAACGCCGCCTCGGTGGCTGGCCTCCTGCTGACCACCGAATGCGCCCTGGCCGAGAAGCCGGAACAGAAACCCGCCGCTCCGGCGATGCCTCCTGACGGCATGGGCGGCATGTACTAACGGATCAAGCAAGCCAAGCCGCGCATCGCCGCCTTCCCCGGACCCCCGGTGGTGCGCGGTGTCCAACCCTCCCTGGCCGACCGGAGTCTCCTGCAAAGAGGCTTCGGTCGGTTTCTTTTTGCTTACAATTAAGACGTTTATGATTTGGTTGCACCTGTAGCCAAATGCATGCGCGATAAGGGAATTGGGTTGCACCTGGAAGGGGGAGTATACAAGACCGGCTCTTCAGGCCTCGTGATTGAAAAGTCTGTCTGTTCGGGGTGTTATGATTAGGTTGCACCTGTGGCCACCCTGCACGTGTCTTTGTGGCTGTACGCCACGAAGTACCGGATCGGTGTCGAAGGCCTCTCAGCAAACGCTGGGGGGCCTTTTGTCGTTTTTGGCCCAGGCATCAGTCAACATACCAACCTTATGGAGGATTCCATGAAACACAGGAAGCACGGCTCCATGACCTGCAAAGTCACCACGATCACGATGTCGGCTGTGGATCAGCAGCACCTCGACGCGATCCGTGAGCGATTCCATGACGGCAACATCAACCAGATGCCGTCCCGTTCGCTCATGTTGTCGGTGTTGATCGATTGGGCTTTCAAACACGGCTTTGGGCCGAAGCACACGGAGGAGTGTTGTGGGTAAGAAGCAGTACCGGATTCCCGAGAGTTTCCCTGAGGCAAAAGCTATTTGTCACCATCGTGTCGAGGATGCACTCTTTGAAGTCATGAGCGTCATGAGCAAGACGGTGCTTGGGAACATGGCTCCACTCATCGTGCTGCAGGCGGCACTCCAAGTCTCCTACCGCATGCTGACGAAACGAATCAAAATTGAAGAGCGCCGACTCGATGAGAGGAGGCAGCGGAGCGCCAATGCGTAGTGATTCTTTCCGCATCCCCAGCATCGGCGAAATCCTGGACCGGGAGTTCCCTCCACGGGAAGACCTCCTTAGTCCCTGGCTCAAGCAGGGAGAGAGCGCCCTGATATACGCCGCCCCTGGTGTCGGCAAGTCCATGTTCGCCCTTTCGTTGGCCCTGGCTGTGGCCGGTGGGGGGAAGTTCCTGGATTGGCAGGCTCCCAGGCCCTACCGGGTGCTGTTTGTGGACGGCGAGATGCCCATGGACACCATCAAAGAGCGCACGGAACTGCTCCTCAAGGCCCTACCTGAAATCGACCAGGAGGTGATCCGCAAGAACCTGCACGTCTTCGCCCGGCAGTTTCAAGACCCCTCAGTGACCTTCCCCAACTTGGCGACTCCTGAAGGCCAGGCCGAGTTGGAGCGCCAGGCTGAGGGATTCGATCTCGTAATTCTGGACAACCTGTCGACCCTCGCCAATGTGGAGGACGAGAACGCCTCCAAGGCCTTCCAGCCCATCGTAGGCTTCCTGATGCGCATGAAGCAGATCGGACAGGGCTGCATTCTTATCCACCACTCTGGCAAGAAGGCCGCGACCTACCGAGGTTCATCCATGCTGGCGACTACCTTTGAGGTGATTCTGGGCCTGGAGAAGCTTTCTGGCCTGAAGGCTGCCCATGGCACAGCCTTCCAAATCAAGTGGGACAAGCTCAGAGCCAAGCCGGATGAGCGGATCAAGTCTTGGGAGGTCTGGTTGGATGAAGATCACTGGGAGTATGAGGCAGCCGCCAGTGAGGAGGTCGAGATCCTGCTCGAAGCACTGAAGAGCGGCAAGTACGTGAACCAGAAGGAACTGGCGGAGGCCCTCAAGTGGGACCCGTCCAAGGTGACTCGGACCAAGGAGAAGGCCATCGCAACTGGGGCGATCACCCTGAAGGAGTGGGGCGCGGCCTTTGGTCGGGCCAAGGATGCCCGCAGTAGCGCCACGGAGGAGGACGACTTCTAAAACAAGATGCTCGCCCAGGTGGTAGACCTTTGGTCTCCCCCTGGCTTTTAGGTCAAAGCTCAAATTGCAGATTGTAGCATCCTAGTATGCCTGCAATCCGCAATTCGGTATGGGCATGCGAGGGCGGTCGGCGAAAGCTGGCCGCCTTCGTGTTTTCAGGAACCAGCAACCGTGAGGAAAAACGAGATGATGGATCAGGCCACCGCGATGGAGACGCTCAGGAAGGAGGGCTACGAGGTTCGTTTGGAGATGGCGGATGGAGAGCTTCTGGGGGTGATTCCCTTGGATGCGGTGCTCCGGCTCTGCGATCTGACGGGAACCCCCAAGGCCATGAGACTCAAGGCCGCGATCAAGAAGCAGTTCTGCCGCAAACAATAGCGTTTGCGGGCAACTCCCATAACGGCTGTGGCTGGTAGCCGTCCGATCTTGGGCGATGAACATTTAACGACAAGAGGAAGTTATGAGCAAGATGAGCATGAAGAATGTGGACATGATGAGCTTGGAGCGTGGCAGTGCTGTGGATCAGGTGGAGCACCTGCTCGACATGATCATGGAGGTGTCCTGCAACACGAATGGCTGCATGGCGCAGATGAAGATCATCCGGGCAATGGAGGATGCACTTCGGGTGATGACGGAATCGCACATCCCCTGCATCGGCTGCGACTGCATCCCGGATGATGCTCGGCCTTCCTTCTGCGGGGTCATCAGGCCGTAGCGCCGGACCGCAACCTGACATCGGGAAGGGGCTGGGGGGGCGACCCTTTGGCCCCTTCTCGCGTCCATGCCCTGGCCCGCCAGCTCAACAGCCCCAAGGGTTGCTGCAAGCCCATAGAGCGCGTTTCGAGGGTCTGGATGATGTCCAGGTTGCCTGGGGCACCTGCGAGGGCTTACAGGCGATCCTCGCGAGACGGTTTTCCCTGGGTGGAGGCCTAGTTGCTTGTCTGTGAGGCCGGAGGGAAGGTCTTTGCGAAGTCCTTCACCATGTCCCGCATAGCGGCCTGGGTAGACTTCGCTTGCTGGATCGTGGCCCCACCCGACCCATAGACGGCGTTTGCGCTCCACACGACGTATCCCGTCTTGAGGTTCGTCACCGGCATTCCGTACGAGAAGAAGCCATTCCAAGTGGCCTGCTCTGTTCCCACCGGGTCAACAATCGCCAGGAAGTCGATGTCCTTCGCCTTGGCCTTTTCTACGGCAAAGCTGCTGTCTGCCCCATAGTCGATGATCTTGTAACCCTCGGCGATGAAGGCGTGGGATGCAGGAGTGACACCGGGTCCGCTGATGCCCATGCTTTCAACACTGATCCTCTTTCCCAGGTAGTCGGGGTGAACGGTGCTGTTGAACTTGTTCGGGGCAGCGCATCCGGCGAGAATGATCAGGGCGAGTATGGCCAGCGCGTTCAGGGCGTGTCTTTTACTCACGATCTCGGCTCCTTGGGTGGTGTTTAGTGTGCTGCCTAACGACGGAGGTGGCTACCTGTCAACAGCCTCAAGAGGCGGGACCAGATGCTCAAGGTCCAGGCCAGGGTAGTGGAGCTTGTCCATCGCCTCGGCCAGGACATGCAGGGCGAACCCTTGCCCGTAGCCCTCGCCCACGCCCGGCACGGTGTGGCCCTGGAGGATGCTGCGGATGTCGAAGGGAACCCCGGAATCCCGCAGACCGTCCTTCACCGTGTGGCGGAAGGAGTGGAACACCTTGCGAGGGTCGGTGATCCCGTTGGCCCGGCAGTAGCGGCCCCACCAGGAGGTCCAGCCTTCTGTGGGGCTGCTCCTCTCGGATTTAAGGGCCGGGAACAGCGGTCCGCCTCCAGCCTTGCGGCGCTCTTCGACGTAGGCCATGAATCCGAGACGGATCAGCTCCTTGTGAACCGGGACGCGGCGTTTGGAGCTTGTGGTCTTGGTGCCTGCACTGGTGAGGTCCAAGTAGGTGATTCCCCGGTCCGTCCGCACGTCCTCCACCTGGAGTCGTCCAAGCTCCTGGAGCCGCGCCCCGGTGAACAGGGCCAGGATGGGCAGCCACTTGGCAGCCTCGCCTGCTCCGCCTCTGGGCCGTGCGCCCTCGGTAAAGATCGGGAAGCGGAAGATCAGGTTCAGGTCTTCCACGGAGTAGGGCAGGCGCTTCTTCTCCTTCACCTTGCCTACGTCCACCTTGATCCCTGTGGCCGGGTTATGCTCCATGTAGCCGTTTTTCACTCCCCAGTTCAGCACAGCGGACAGGGCAGCGAGGCACTTCTCGTTGATGGTGCGCTCGGACAGGCGCGGGAGTGTCGGGTCTTTTTCGGCCAGTTTGATGAGCGCCGGAAGCTTCTTGCCCCTGTACTGCTTGGGTAGCCTGTTGATGGCTGGGCATTTAAGCATGGCGTCCTTGTACTCGCGGACGTGGGCCTTGGTGATAGCCGACAAGGGCAGGTCGCCGTGTAGCTCCTGAAAGTGTCGGACGTGGCTGGAGTAGTCGGTGATGGTGTCCGCCGGGAGGGTGCGTTGCTTCTCGTCCTGCCACTTCTCGAAGAGGCCGGACAGCGTCAGTTCCCCGTCTGCGGTGACCGTTGGTGACTTGGCGGAAATACGCACCGGGGCGGGCGGCTGGGGCGTCTCCACCAAGCGGCCCTGGTTCCGCTGCCAAAGCTCTTCTGTCGTCTTCGCAGCGGCCTGGAGGACGGCGTAAGCCAATTCCTTGTAGGCTGTGCTGGCGGGGTCCAGGCGGAAGCCCAGGCGCTCCTGGTAGTCCGCCAGGAGATCAGAGACGGCGCTCAGGTCATTCTTGATCAGGGCTTGGCCGAGCATGTCCCGCTGTTCGTCCAGGCCAACGTCCAGGCGCTCAAAGTAGCTCGGCTCCCTGCCTTGCGCCCTGACGGCCTCATCTTCAGCCAGCATGTCATGGCGAATTATGGCCGCGATCCGCTGGATTTCGACCTTGGACAACTCGACCACCGGCTGGGCGGCCAGCTTCTTTCGGACCTCGGCAAACTCCTGGTCCAGCCTCACGTACTCCAGGCGAGCCTTCTCGCAGGCCTGCTTGTAGTCCTTGGTCTCAAGGCTGTGAGCGAACTCCTTCCTGGGCGCGTAGTAGGCCAGGAGGTCTTGCGGCACACGCCTGCGGAACCACCATGAAGTCGACTCGCCGCGACGGTAGACGCCCGGACATTTCGGCATAGTTCCCATGCCCCTGTGGTACAGCGTTGTGGGACAGTTGGGAAGCAGAAAGTCCTTGCGATTCAAGGAGTATTGAGAAGTCGAGGGGTTAGGAATCGAATGGCGGAGAGGGTGGGATTCGAACCCACGTACGGATTATTAGTCCGTAACCCGATTTCGAGTCGGGCGCGGTACGGCCACTTCGCTACCTCTCCGCGCTTGATGAGGGCGGGCGTGATGCCGTTTCGAGAGGCGGTGTATACATTGTGGGAGGGCGGCTGGCAAGGGGAGAGAGGGGGCTAGCGCTCCAGGTCCTCCCAGTTCATCTGCTTGTCCCAGGCCACCTTGCCGATGCTCTTGCGGACCTTGCGCAGGAGGATGTAGAGCGCCCCGGCGCCGCCGTCGCGCGGCTGGGCGGTGCAGAAGGCCAGCACGATGCGCCGGAGCGGCTCGCGGGTGAGCCAGCTCTGGATCTCCTGGCGCAGGACGCTCAGTCCGCCGGGCGAATTGCGGCCCCGGCCCGGGACCACCACCACCGCCCGCTTGCCCGCCAGGTAGCTCTCGCGCATGAAGAACAGCAGCGAATCATAGGCCTGGTCCGCGTTCTGGCCGTGCAGGTCCAGGTGCCCCTCGGTGGAGAGGCTGCCGGCCTTGAGCTGCTGGAAGATCTTGGAATCCAGCCCGCGCACGTAGCCGTGCATGTACTCGTCCGAGAGCTCCAGCTCGAACTCGATGGCCCCCTGCATGGCCTGGCGCATGAGCCGCGAGTCCGCGTCGTCGCCGTCCTCGGGCTCCGGGGCCGGGGGCGGGGGAGGGGCGGGCTGCACCTGCCTGCCCGAACCCTTCATAGGCGTGACGCCCTGCATGGCCAGGTAAAAGATCGATTCCTCGGCTGCCAGGATTTCAGGGGCCGGGGCGGGCTGCTGGCCCGGCCTGCCGGGCGCGGCCTTGCCCGGTTTGGCCGCTGCGAGGGGCCTGCCCTTGGCCGTGGCGGCCTTGACGGCCTGCTCGACCTGCTGGGCGATGCCGGGCTTTTCGCCGGGCAGCTTCAGGGCACTCAACTCTTCCAGGGATTTCAGCTTCTTGCTCATGGCGTCCTCGCTTGCGGCAGCATACAGCAAACCCCGACTGAGCGCAAAGCGCAAGAAGGGCGGGGGGCGGGCCCGCAACTGGACTTCACCGCCCAAAATGGGTAGGGAACCCAGTTCGAGACGCCGGACCCCTGGGGTCGTAATCGGGCGGGCTCAACAAAGCGAGGCTTCCATGCTCAAGATCGAGGACCTGCACGTCAGCATCGGCGACCGCGAGGTGCTGCGCGGCATCGACCTGCATATCCGCGAAGGCGAGACCTTCATCCTCTTCGGGCCCAACGGCTCGGGCAAGACCTCCCTGCTCATGACGCTCATGGGCTTTTCCGGCTACACCGTCACCGGCGGCACCATCACCTTCCGGGGCGAGGACATCACCCGCGCGCCCATGTACGAGCGCGCCCGCATGGGCATCGGCATGAGCTTCCAGCGCCCGCCCACCATCCACGGGCTCAAGACCCGGCATTTGGTGAAGATGTGCGCCCGGGGCCGCGAGGTGGACCCCGACGCCCTGGCCGCCCGGGTGAACTTCACGGAGTTTCTGGAGCGCGACATCAACGCCGGGTTCTCCGGCGGCGAGATCAAGCGCTCGGAGCTCTTGCAGCTCATGGCCCAGAAGCCCAGCCTGGTGCTTTTCGACGAGCCGGAGAGCGGGGTGGACCTGGAGAACATGGCGCTCATCGGCAAGACGGCCCGCCGCCTGCTGGACGGCGAGGTGGAGCCCCTGCCCGGGCTGTCCATGAAGGCCCAGAAGACCAAGGTGCGCACCAGCGGGCTCATCATCACCCATACCGGCTACATCCTGGACTACATCAACGCCGACCGCGGCCAGGTGCTGTACAACGGCCACCTGTGCTGCGAGGCGCGGCCCCGGGACATCCTGGAGCACATCCGCAGCTACGGCTACCAGGAGTGCATCAAGTGCCTGAACGAGACCGGCGGCCTGCAGCCGCTGGTCCTGTAAGGATACCGCCATGAAGAAAGTGGACCTTTCCAAGTACGCCTTCAGCGGCGTGGAGCACGGCGAGATCGCCGACCTGCGTACCCTGGACGCCAGCGACAAGAACCGCATCCTCTACGCCGGGCTGGACGTGGACTCCTGCGACGGCAGCGCGCTGTTCATGCACATGGACCAGTCCACCGTGCACTGCGAGAGCCGCGACCCCGGCCTGGAGCTTCTGGACATCAGCGTGGCCAAAGAGCGCTACGACGGCCTGCCGGAATACGCCTGGAAGCTGGTGGACCGGAACAAGGACGAGTTCACCCGCGCCGTGGCCGAGAAGACCCACGGCGGCTACTTCATCCGCACCAAGCCCGGCGCGAAGATCGCCAAGCCCGTGCAGTCCTGCCTGTTCCTCAAGGCCGACGGCACGGCCCAGAACGTGCACAACATCGTCATCGTGGAGGAGGGCAGCGAGCTGCACATCCTCACCGGCTGCTCCACGGCCCACGGCGACACCAGCGCCATCCACATGGGCATCACCGAATACTACGTGAAGAAGGGCGGCAAGCTCACCTTCACCATGATCCACAACTGGGGCGAGAATGCCTCCGTGCGCCCGCGCTCCGTGGGCGTGGTGGAGGAGGGCGGCGTGTTCCAGAGCAACTACGTGCTGCTCAACCCCGTGGGCACGCTGCAGATGTACCCGGCCATCCACCTGAACGGCCGGGGCGCTGTGGCGCGCTTCAACTCCGTCATCGTCACGCCCGAGGGCTCCCACGTCGATTCCGGCAACCGGGTCATCATGAATGCGCCCGAGACCCGTTCGGAGATCATCAGCCGCACCATCACCACCGGCGGCATGAACATCGCCCGCGGGCACATCGCGGGCCACGCCGTGCCCTGCCGGGGCCACCTGGAGTGCAAGGGGCTCATCCTGGGCGGCGGGCAGATGCTGGCCATCCCGGAGCTGGACGCCACGGTTGAGGGCGTGGAGCTCTCCCACGAGGCGGCCGTGGGCAAGATCGCCCAGGACGAGATCGAGTACCTCATGGCGCGCGGCCTGGACGAGGCCGAGGCCACCAGCACCATCGTGCGCGGGTTCCTCAACGTGGACATCATGGGCCTGGA
>CAZCYB010000018.1:54596-58663 GCA_964502805.1 uncultured Desulfocurvus sp. | reverse complement strand
GCCGCCAAGACTTTATTTCAAAGGCCCAGTCCACAGGACTGGGCCTTTTGCGTTGGAGCCGAGGCCAAGGGAAATACGTATCCCGCCGCGTTGACGTACCCAACCACTCTCTATAGGACATGGGCAGGAGAAGCCTACAGCCATGCGGACAGCCACCGAAATTTCCGAGATCGCCCACCACGGACGCGTGGACCTGGAAACGGTACGGAGCCAGTACCAGGCCTTTGTCCGCACGCACTGCCGGACCTTCTTCGACGCCATTCCGGTGATGATCTTCGCGCTCAACAGCTGCCGGCAGATCGTCTTCGCCAATCAGGCGGGCATCGAGTTCCTCAACCAGTCCGATGTGGACGCCCTGCTGGGCAGGCGTCCCGGCGAGGCCGTGGGCTGCATCAACGCCGAATCCGGCGTGGCCGGGTGCGGCACCTCGGTGCACTGCGGGCATTGCCAGGCCCTGTCCGCCATCCTCAAGGCCCTGGAGGGCACGGAGGAGGCCGGACAGTGCCACATGCTGCGCCGCGCCGAGGCCAGGCTCGAGGGCCTGAACCTGATGGTCAAGGCCACGCCCATCAACGTCGAGGACGACGACTTCGTCATCTTCACCATCACCGACGTGACACACGAGCACCGCCGCCGCGCCATGGAGCGCATTTTCTTCCACGATGTGCTGAACCTGGCCGGAGGCTTGCGCGGCCTGTCCGAACTGCTGCTGGAGACCAGTGCTGAGCGGAGCGAGGAGCTGGGCATCCTGCATGCGGGCCTGGATTCGCTTGTGGACGAGATAACGGCCCAGCGCGAGCTTTCCGCCGCGGAGAACGGTGAGCTGGCCTTGTGCATAGAGCCGGTGGAATCGCGGGCCCTGCTGGCGCCCCTGGTCAACCTGTACGCGAGCCTGCCCGTGGCGCGCGGCAGGTCCATCGCCCTGGCGCCCGACTGCGAGAGCTTCATTGTGAGCACCGACGCGCGCCTCCTCTCGCGCGTGCTGGGCAACCTCATCAAGAACGGCCTGGAGGCCGAGGCCGAGGGAGGCGTGGTCACGCTCTCCTGCCGCATCGACGGCGACCAGGCCCGCTTCGGCGTGCACAACGCCACGCCCATCCCCCCGGAGCTGCAGCCGGACATTTTCCGCCGCACCTTCAGCACCAAGCGATCGGACCGGGGCCTGGGGCTCTACAGCGTGATGCTTTTGACCGAACGCTACCTGAACGGCGAGCCGGGCTTCAGTTCCGCCCCCGGGCGCGGCACGGAGTTCTTCCTGCGCCTGCCTCTTGCCCTTGCCATCCCCCATGACGGCGCGTCCAGGGTCGCCGTTAACGTCTAGCGGCGTGCTCACGCCGCCCAACCGGAGCGAACCACCATGCTGGAAGCGCGCAGCGCCACACTGTTCAGCGGCGGAGCCCGCGGGGCCGAGGCGGCCTTCGGGGCCGCGGCGGAGGCCATCGGCATCTCCGAGGTCAACTTCTCCTTCGACGGTCACGACCCCGAGCGCCAGCGCGGGCTGCGCATGCTTTCGCCCGAGGACCTGGCCCTCAAGGACGTGAGCCTGCACTACGTCTCCCGGCTCATGGGCCGCAGCTATCCCGACGAGTTGGGCTTCCGCCAACTGCTGCAGAGCATCTGCTGGCAGGTGGCCTCGGGCCGCGAGGTCTTCGTGGTGGGCGAGATCACCCCCGACGGCACGGTGAAGGGCGGCACGGGCTGGGGCGCGGAGTTCGCCAAGATCTGCAACAAGCCGTTGTTCGTCTTCGACCAGGAGCGCGCGGAGTGGTTCCGCTGGGACCAGGGCCGCTGGGTGGGCGCGAGGAACGTGGTTGTGAGCCGCGAGAACTTCACCGGCACGGGCACCCGCGCCCTCACCGAGGCGGGCCGCAAGGCCATCGACCAGCTCTTCGAGCGCAGCTTCCGCCGCTAGGACACGGCCCCCGGCCTACCTGGACAGGCCGCGCAGGCGCAGGCCCTGCACCAGGCCGAAGCTGCCCGCCAGCATCATGTCCCCGCCCGGGGCCGGGAACTCGGCCTCGAACCCCTCGAGCATGGCCCTGCGCGGGCCCAGCACCAGCGTGGGCGCGAAGCCCCGCGCCGCCTCGGGCAGTTCCAGGCGCATGGTGCCGTGCCCCCGGTCGTCGAAGACTTCTTCAAAGCCCAGCTCGCCGCGCCGGAAGCGCGCAAGCTGTCCCCACAGCCGGGAGCCGTCCAGCATCCCCGTGTGGTGCTCGTACACGCCCCAGATGCGCCCGGCGTACACCAGGAAGGCCACGGTGTGGCTGTTGCCCACGTTGACCAGGGTCAGGCCCTGGGCCTCGGCCCGCTCCCGTATGGATGATTCGAAGAGGGCCCCCAGCACGGCGGCCGCGCCGGTATCGGCCACGGGGCCGCCGCCGATGGAATCCTGCAGGGCCTTCAGGCGTGTAAATTCCGCAGGGGGCTCGTCGTAGAGCAGGCTTTCGGGCCTGCCCTGGGCGTCCAGCAGCAGCCGCTCCCAGAGGCGGAAGCGCCCCAGCCGGTTGCTCTTGCCCGGGTGGAAGCCGTGGTCCTGGGCGCAGGCCGTCACCAGGGCCGGGCGGGGCAGGCCCAGGGTGTCCAGGGCGCGGGCCCAGAACTCCGGGTCGTAGTCCGCGCAGAGCAGGGCCTGGGCGCCTTCCGGGCAATCCTCGCGGATGTCCACCCCCTGGGCGCGCAGGTTGTCCAGGTCGTCGGCCAGGGAATAGGCCGCGCCCTGGGTGGCGCTGATGGGCAGCCCGGCGGCCACGTGGGCGCGCATGGCCCCGTGGAACCCGCCGCCCATGTTGCAGCCGTAGAGGTGCACGGCCTGGCCCCTGGCCGTGCAGGCGCGCAGGCGCTCGCCCAGCACCCGGGCCGGGGCGGGCAGCACCAGCTTGGGGCAGTTCTCGGGCTCGCGGTCGGGGTAATAGAGCAGCACATCCTGGGTGCCGCTGCCGATGTCCAGGCAGAGTATGGGCCCGGCTGAAGAATTGGCGGAGGGCGCGGCGGAGGCCTTGGGGGCTTGGGCGAACATGGTTCCTCTCGGGGGGCTGGGCTAGTGGATGCGGTTGCCGTCGGGCACGTAGGCGTCGGGGGAGAGCAGCACGATGGCGCCCTCGTTGTCCGCTCCATCGGCCGCGCCCAGCACCAGCACCTCGGAGCGGAAGTCCGCCACCTGGCGCGGGGGAAAGTTCACCACCGCCACCACCTGACGCCCCACGAGATCCTCGGCCCGGTAGCGCGCCGTCACCTGAGCGCTGGATTGCCTGACGCCCAGGGGGCCGAAGTCGATCCAAAGCTTGTAGGCGGGCTTGCGGGCCTTGGGGAAGGCCTCGGCGCGAAGCACGGTGCCCACGCGCAGGTCGAGCTGGAAGAAGTGGTCGATGCTGGCCGGGGAGAGGGGCTCGGGCAGGTCCATGAATTCCTCGTGATGACAGGCTGTTTCGCCCATGGTACACGGGGCCGGGGGGCCGAGGCAACCCCCGCGCCACGCGTGTTTCCGGGGTGAAAGGAGCCAGGCATGAGGCTTGTCGCCGCGCTGCTCGCCATGATCTTCGCCGTGCCCGTGGGCACCACGCTGCTGGCCCTGGCCGCCAACCTGCGCGCCGGGGAGCTGGGGCTTGCCCGGCGGCTGTGCGGCGACGCGCTCCTGCCCGCCCTGGTCCGCTCCTGCCTGGACTCCGCCCTGAGCCTGGTCCTCACCACGCTGGCCTATCCCCTGGGCTGGCTCCGCCCCAGGCCCCGGGCCCCATATGCCGCCACCCCGGTGCTCCTGGTCCACGGGCTGTACCACAACCCCTCGGCCTGGCTCCTGCTGCGCCGCCGCCTGGCCGCAGCGGGGCTCCGCGACACGCGGGCCTTCGGCTACTCCAGCTTCGGGCCGGGGTTCTCCGAAATCGCCGCCGGGCTGGCCCGGACAATTGCGGAGGAGGCGCGAAAGAGCCCCACAGGGTGTGTGCTGCTGGTGGGGCACAGCCTGGGCGGGCTGCTCCTGCGCGCGGCCTGCGCGGATCGGCGGGCCTGCGAAAAGGTGGCGGGCATGGTGACCCTGGGCGCGCCGCACCGGGGCAGCACCCTGGCGGGCC
>CAZCYB010000018.1:0-54586 GCA_964502805.1 uncultured Desulfocurvus sp. | reverse complement strand
GCTGCGCGTGCTGGAGGGACTGCCGGTGTGCCCGGTCCCGGCCCTGAGCCTGTATACGCCCACCGACGGCATGGTGCAGCCCCTGTCGGGTTCGCTGCTGACGGAGCGGATGCGCGCGGCGGGCTGGCGCGAGGCCTGCGTGGGCCCGGTGAGCCACGTGGGTCTCTTGTACCACGGGCGCACGGCCAGGCTGGCTGCGGAGTTTCTGAGGAAGTGCCAGGCCCAGGCCTGACGTGCGCTAGCCGCCCAGCAGTTCCTTGAGCTTGGCCTTGAGGGCCTCGGGCTTGAAGGGCTTGGTGAGGAAGGCCGTGACGCCGGTCTTGCCCGCCAGCTCACGCTGGGAGTTCTCGCT
This sequence comes from uncultured Desulfocurvus sp., assembly GCA_964502805.1. Classification (GTDB taxonomy): domain Bacteria; phylum Desulfobacterota; class Desulfovibrionia; order Desulfovibrionales; family Desulfovibrionaceae; genus Humidesulfovibrio. The sequence continues at coordinate 54,234 of CAZCYB010000018.1, read as the reverse complement.
CTCGGTGGTGACCATGAGGATGGGCACCTCGTCGTAGCCCAGGCTGCCGCGCAGCTTGCCCACCAGCTCCATGCCGTCCATCACCGGCATGTTCATGTCCGTGATGACCACGTCCACGAACTCCCCGGCCTCCACGAAGGCGTAGGCCTCCTGGCCGTTGGCCGCGATGAGCGGCTCGAAGCCCAGGTCGGTGAGGATGTTGCGGTAGAGCGCGAGCATGCTCTTGGAGTCGTCCGCGGCCAGGGCCTTGCGCGTGGCCGCGGCGGCCTTGGGCAGGCTGGCGGCATCGGCGGCGGCGCGGTCCCCGCCTATTTCGCCCAGGCGGGCGCCGAAGTCGTCCAGGATCTCCTGGTCCCTGGAGGCGCGCAGGGCCTCCATGAGCAGCACGGCCACGGCCTCGTCCTTGTACAGCTCCTGGAACAGGCGCAGGGCCTTGGAGGCGATGACCGCATGCGCGATGCGCTTGCCGCGCTCGTCGCCCGCGGCGATCTTCTCGGCTATGGTCTTGAGCACCCCGGGCACGGCGTGGCGCTCCAGGCCCGTCACCACGGCCATGAGGATGAGCTCGTCGGTCTCGGAGAGGCCGTCCACCAGGCAGATGAGCCCCTTCAGGGTGCCCATGCGGCCCAGGGCCTCGAAGGCCGCGTAGCGCACGTTGGGGTCGGTGAAATGTCCCTTGTCAAAGGCCGTGACCAGGCCGTCCACGCCCTTGCGCGAGCCGATGAAGCCCACGATGTTGCAGGCCAGGATGCGCTGGTCCACGGTTCCGCTGGCGTAATAGGGCTCCAAATGGGGAATGGTCGGCTCGCCCAGGCGCACCAGCGCGTCGGTGATGAGCCTGCGCGCCGTGGGGTTCTGGTGGTGCAGGCAGGCGGCCAGGAAGGCGATGGACTCGGGCGTGGCCATGGCGGCCAGCGCGTCGATGGCCTTCCAGGTGGTGATGTCGCACTGGTCCAGGGTCCGGGTCTCGTCCGTGGCCTCCACGGCGGCCCGCAGGAAGGGCAGGGCCTGGGCGTCGCCGTACAGCCCGGCCATCTCCATGGCCAGGGCGGCTATCATGCTGTCCTCATGCCCCAGGAAGCGGCGGAACACGGCCGCGCCGCCCTCGGGTTTGATCTTGGCCAGGGCCGCCAGGATCTCGATGAGCCGGTCGGGGTCGTACTCGTCCTCGGCCATGTGGGCCAGGGCCTCGGCGGCATCGGGGAAGGCGTACTCGCCAGCGGCGCGGATGCACAGGGTGCGGAAGCTGGCCTTGGGGCTGGAGAGCCCGTCGATGACCACGAACTCGTTGGCTCCCAGCACGGCGTTCAGGGCGTTGACCACCATGTAGTCCACGCCCGTGTCGCCGGTGGGGTTCTCGAAGAGGTCGAGCAGGTCGTTCAGCGCGCTCGAGTCCTTGGAACTGGACACGTCGTTGAGCAGGGTGATCTGCTCCAGAAAGTCCTTCTGCCGGAATCCTTGCAGGATGCTCATGCGCGGTCCTTGTGGCGTGCCGAGGGCGTGTGGCCCCGGACTATTCGAAGCAGAACTCGATGGTGAAGCCGCCCGCGTCCGTCTCAAACGGAATGGCCATGATGGGGGACTTGGCCATGTGCGAGATGCTGTGGTTGTCGCCCATGATGACGGTGGGCGTGGACCCGGCGAAGACCAGGCCCTTTTCCGAAAGGCCCGCGCGCGCCTGGCCGGAGATCATGTTGGTGATCTCGCCCACGGCGTCCTTCACGTCCTGCAGGATGTCCTGGATGTCGTCGCCCAGCATGTTCTTGACCATGGTGATGGCGCAGGCCTTGGTGAAGGAGATGGACACGCTGCCGCGCTTGCCGTCTCCGGTCAGGCCAACCAGGCCGGTCACGTCGCCTGTGGCGATGGAGTTCTTCTTGACGAAGGGCTTGCCCGGGCGGGGCGTGATGAAGGCCATGGTGCCGATGACGTCCATGGCGGCCTTGATGAAGGGCTTGGCCAGTTCCACATCCATGCGGTTTGTCTCCTTGGGGCGAAATGGCGGCCCGCGCCGTGGACTGCTCAGGCCAGGCATGGATCGCCTTGATATCCTTGCGGATTGGGTCCCGGGTTGGCCCTGTGGAGGCCCGCCCGATACAGCCTGACACTACGTGGAGGAAGCGGGTTTGGTCAAGGTGGGCGGGCTGAAAAACCCGCCTTCTTTGCCGCGTTTGCGCGGCAACGCCCGGCTGCTAGCCGAAGACCAGGGTCAGGACCACCACCACCAGCAGCGAGGGCAGCAGGTTGGAGAGGTTGATGCGCTTGATGTCCAGCAGGGTGAGGCCTATGCCCATGATGAGCAGGCCGCCCGTGGCCGTGAGCTGGCTGATGAGCAGCGGGGTGAAGTATTGCTGGAACATGCCCGCGAAGATGGTGAGCCCGCCCTGGTACAGGAGCACGGGCACGAAGGAGAACAGCACGCCCGAGCCGTAGGTGGCGGCCAGGGCCACGGAGGCGAAGCCGTCGAGGATGGACTTGGTGAAGAGCACAGTGGCGTCGCCGCGGATGCCCTCGTCGAAGGAGCCCACGATGGCCATGGCCCCGATGCAGAAGATCAGCGAGGCCGTGACCAGCCCCTCGGTGAAGTTGGGATTGTTGGAGCGCAGCAGGTCCTTGGCCTTCATCCCCAGGCGCTCGAAGGCCTGGTCCACGCGCAATACCTCTCCCGCCAGGCCGCCCAGCAGGATGCTGAAGATGAGGATGAGCGGGTTCTTCACGGTGAGCGCCATCTGCAGGCCGATGAGCAGCACGCACAGGCCCAAACCCTGGAACACGATGCTGCGGAAGCGCTCGGGGAAGCGCCCGTGCAGGGCCATGCCGACCAGGCTTCCGGCGATGACGGCGGCGGCGTTGACGATGGAGCCGGTGGGCAGGACCATGTATTCTCCCAGGGGGTTGGGCGTGCTTGCGAGGCCCCTGGCCTAGCATGGCCGGGCGCCGCCCGCAAGGCCCGCCCCGCCGCAAGGCCCGGCGACCCCTGGGCTTTCCGTCCCCGCCTTGACAGGGCATGGCCCATCTCCTATGAGACACCCTCTGGGCCGGGATGGCGGAACTGGTAGACGCAGTGGACTCAAAATCCACCGGTGGCAACGCCTTGGGGGTTCGATTCCCCCTCCCGGTACCAAGCTCGAATTCGATACGCTCCAAGTCTGTCCAGGAAGCCTTAGAGCTTCAACGATTAACCCCGGATGTAATGTCCGGGGTTGTCTTTTGTGGTCCGTTGACATCCGGGGGTAACTGGGGGTAGCTGTCGGGGTAACGGGCCCTGAATACCCCAAAACGCCAGCAGGAGTTACCCCCAATGGCCGGGAAGCTTACGGACACAGCGATTCGCAATGCCAAGCCTTCCGACAAGCCCCGCAAGCTTACGGATGAGCGCGGCCTCTTCCTTTTGGTCAACCCGAATGGGGGTAAGTGGTGGCGCTTCAAGTACCGCTTTGGGGGTAAGGAGAAGCTTTTGAGCCTTGGGGTCTACCCCGACATCTCCCTTGCGGATGCGCGGGAGGCCAGGGAGGCAGCTCGCAAGCTTGTGGCGCAGGGCATTGACCCCGGCGCAGTTCGCAAAGAGAAGCAAGCCAAGGCCGCAGAGGATGCCCTGACCTTCGGCGTTGTGGCCTGGGAATGGTACGAGAAGCAGCTACGCGGCTGGACCGAGAGCACCGCCTTCAACATCAAGCGGCGGATTGAGCGCGAACTGTTACCCCCATTTGGCAAGCTCCCGATCAAAACAGTTACCCCCAAAATCATCCTTTCCGCCGTTGCCGGGGTGGAGGAACGGGGGTGTCATGAAACCGCCCGCCGCGTCCTCCAAACCTGTGGGCAGATTTTTCGTTACGCCGTCGTCTCCGGTTATGTGGAGGCCGACCCCACCCCCGCGCTTCGAGGCGCGCTTATGGCCGTGGTGGAGAAGCACCGGGCCAGCATTACCGACCCCAAGGCCGTTGGTCCGCTGCTCCGGGCCTTGTGGGGCTATGAAGGCTCCCCCATCACCGCCGCTGCCCTGCGATTCGCCCCGCTTGTTTTTGTGCGCCCTGGCGAACTGCGCCACGCCGAATGGGGCGAGATAGACTTGGACAAGGCGGAATGGCGTATACCCGCCCCCAAGATGAAAATGCGGGAGCAGCATATTGTGCCCCTCTCGCGGCAGGCTCTTGAGGTGCTGGACACCCTGCGGCCTCTCTCTGGAGGGGGTCGGTACCTGTTCCCGTCCGAACGCACGGCCTCCCGGCCCATGAGCGAAAATACAGTGAACGGCGCTTTGCGACGCCTTGGTTATTCCAAAGAAGAAATGACCGGGCACGGCTTCCGAAGCATGGCCTCGACTCTTTTGAACGAAAAGGGTTGGAACCGGGACGCCATTGAAAGGCAGTTGGCCCATGCCGAGCGAAACAGCATCCGGGCCGCTTACAACTATGCCGAGTTTTTGCCGGAGCGCCGCCGCATGATGCAGGCTTGGGCGGACTACCTGGACGCGCTGCGCGAGAGTGGGAAGGTGGTGCCCCTGTTCAGGGCTGTAGGTGAGGAATAATCCTGAGAGGCCTTGATTACGTGAGTAACGCACCGATAACATAGATGGATTTCGGTTTTGATAGGGGCCGTCTGGAGATATCTGGGCGGCCTCGTTTTTTGTTGGACTCAAAAAAAGTTCATCGGACCGGCATATATGGCACATCTGCCTCGAAAGTATTTGCTCGCGGAGAAGATGCCCCACTAATATGAGGCAACGCCGCTCATGACCCCATCTTAATGGAGAGTTCCGTCGCAGGCCATGGTGGCCGAGGCGGGCCTTCGAAAAGGAAAGGGCACCATGAGTAACACGTCAAAAGTCGACCCCAACGTCCTCTACCGCCTAAGCCGTATCGTCCGGACCAAGACCAACCCCCTACCGATTATCGACGTGAGTCCGTCCACGTGGTGGGCCGGGGTAAAGGTCGGGCGTTTTCCTGCTCCCATTCGCAATGGCCGCCTCACTTTTTGGCGTGGGGCGGACCTTCTGAAGCTCATTGAGACCATGGGTCGGGGGTAGGCGATGGGGCAGGAACAGAACGATTGCCACTCTTCAGGTTTCTCCCCCAACGGGCTTGGCTTCAACCTGAAGCCGGGCAATGATCCGGGGGGGCCAGTCGTCATCACGACTTCATGGCTAGAATCATCCCGAGCCCAGGTCGCTCTGCCTGCTGCAACCGTGGTAGACCCGGAGGGGGGCACAACCCTCCGGGAGACGGCGCGTATGGTACGTGCGCTTCACCCTGGTACGCTGATAGTCGTGATTTCCAGCGAGACCACCAGGGGCTCCGGGGAAGCCTTGCGAACAGCCCAAGAAATTGGGGCGGCGCTGATGGTGCCGCGCGACTCCACCGGTACAGCCTGCGACTTGCTGCACTTAAACCCCGACGAGGTGCTAGGTCAGCTTGATCTTGTACTTCGTGAATTTGCAACGAAGCCGGGTAGGGGAGCTTGGCCCCCCCCTGTGAGATTCGATACGCCGGAGCTGCCGGATATCGATTTCGCAACGCTCCCTGCCCCGCTTGGGCCGTTCTGCGGTGCGGTGGCGGAAGCTCTCCAGGTTCCCCCGGAGTTGGTCCTTGTCAACGCTTTGGCCTGTTTTGCTGTCGCCGGGCAACGCAAGTTCAAGGTGCTGGTGCGCTCGGACTACATGGAGCCCGTCAATATCTACGCCGTGGCTGCCCTGCCCCCAGGTGAGCGCAAATCTGCCACGGTGGCGGCCTGCAAAGCTCCGCTCGTGCAGTGGGAGATTCAGGCCCAGGAAGAAACTCGTGAGGATATCCGCAATAAACTGAGTGAACGTAAAACCCTCGAAAGGGCCATTGAGGCCCAGCGGGCCAGGGCAGGGGGCGCGAAAACAGCAGAGGCCCGTCGTGAGATCATGGACGAGATCAAGGCGTTGGAAGCAGAGTTGCCTGAAGTGCCTGCGCCCCCTCGACTCCTGATCGATGATGTGACGCCGGAGGCAATCCCGGCCATCATGGAGCGCCAGCAGGAGCGCGCGGGCATCCTCGAAGCCGAGGGCGGTCTCTTTGACAGCCTGGCTGGGCGCTACTCCAAGGGAATTCCCAACCTTGATGCCGTGTTGAAACTCTGGTCCGGGGAGCCTGTTCACGTTGACCGCAAGGGCGGTCAACCTATTGTGCTCCATGACCCCGCCCTCACGATCTGCCTCTCGCCCCAGCCCGATATCATTCGTAGTCTGGCGGAAAAACCTGGATTCCGTGGACGTGGTCTTGTGGGGCGCTTCCTGTTTCTTTTACCCCGGAGCCGCGTCGGCAGCCGGGAGGTCGAGCCGAGACCCATCCCCCAGGACATACAGGAGCGATACGCGGCCAAGTTGCGTCAGCTTTTGGCCCTGCCTTGGGCAGTGGGGTCGGACGGTAAGCCCACATCCTACCTTTTACGGCTTGCGCCTGAAGCCTATACCACGTGGTTGGATTTCCATCGGGCTACCGAAGCTGCCCTGCGCCCTGGAGGAGAGCTTGAGCTTATGGCTGACTGGGGCGGCAAGCTTCATGGTGAGGCCATTCGACTCGCTGGACTTTTGCACCTTGCGGAGCACGATGCTCCGCATCTGCGCCCTATCGGTCTTTGCACCATGCGACAGGCGCTTGACCTCGCGACAGTGTTCTCCGAGCACGCCAAGGTCGCTTTTGCCCTCATGGGCGCGGACCCGGACCTTGAGTGCGCAAAGCATATTCTCGCCTGGATTCGGAATCGCCGAATTGAATCCTTCCAGGCGCGGGAAGCCTTCGAGAAGGTCAAGGGACGCTACCACAAAATGGACATGGTGCGGGCCGGACTCAACGTCCTCGAAGAGCGCGCCTACATTTTCGCTGCTGAAGTACAAGCAAGGGAACCGGGTAGGGCAGGGCGTTCCCCCTCTCCTGGCTACGTGGTCAATCCGTTGCTTTGGGGAGGTGCAGAATGATCGTTGTCGCCAAGTCGACGCAGGAGCTGCGCAGATGCGTCTTCCGTCTTAGCCACTCGTCGCAATATTCGCATAATTCGCACAATGCTAGGGGCGCTGCGATTCTGCGGATTCTGCGAATTGTGCGCATGATGTCCTGATCTTGACCTGGCTCACGGGCCTCTGGAGCCCCAGCTAGCATACTCTGATGTTAAGTTGGACCATGTTTAATAGCGGGGGGCGGAATTGTCCTGCGTCTTCGTCCCCCTCGGGGGGGGCGGGCTCATGCAGATAGTAAGCCCAGAAGGTCGCTGGTGGAATTTGGCAAGAAATTTCGAAAAATGGTGAGGGAGATATGGCCGGTAATTGGTGCTCCGGGCGTGTAGGTTGGCGACACCGGATTGATGATTATGTCCGCGTGGATGTTATGGAGTTAAAGCGTGATGGGGTGTTTGAGGTTGGACAACCGGGGCTTCAGGTTGCTCCCTCATGCCCCGAAGCCGCACTTGAGTACTGCGAAGGCTTATTGACCATGCATTGGTTGCGACCAGCCGGAAGAGGACCGTATTCCGAAGTGAAGCAACCTGTAGTGATTGAGCATACCCCGTGCCGCTTCGGTGGGAGCAGGCCGTGGTTCCGGTGCCCGAAGTGTGGTCGTCGTGTTGCGAGTTTGTACTGCGAGGAGTCACCGCCATTTAAATGCCGCGTGTGCCATGACCTCGCGTATAGAAGCCAATGCGAATCGTGGTCTGGGCGGCGGTACTTGAAGGCGAATAGGATTCGTTGGAGGCTTGGTGGAGAGGCTGGTGCGATGAGTTCTATCGAGAGGCCCAAGGGAATGCACTGGGAAACATATCTTGAGATGATTCGATTCATCTTTGAACTTGAAGAAGCCGCATTAGTAAGAGCAAGCGAGACGTTCCTTTCGCCCAAGGTGATCGATTGGTGGGAGGAAAAAGACAGTGCGCAGGCATCATTGAACCCCTAGACAGATCAGGGTACTAGGTAGGTCATGAACCGCACCGAACGTCTGTACCACATCGACCGGCTCCTTTCCGAGCGGCGGACCGTGTCGCTGACCGACTTCCTTGCTGAACTCGGCATCTCCCGCGCCACCTGGAAACGAGACCTGGAGTACCTGCGCGACCGGCTCCACGCGCCCATCGTGTGGGACCGCGAGGCCCAGGGCTACCGCTTCCAGCAGGCGGCCCCAGGTGGCCCGGCCTATGAGCTTCCCGGCCTGTGGTTCACCTCGGGGGAAATCTACGCGCTGCTGGCCGCCCAGAAAGTGCTGGCCGAGATCGAGCCCGGCATCCTGGCCCAGCGCATCGCCCCTCTCCAGACCCGGCTTGCGGCGCTCCTGGAGACAGCCGGGCAACCGGCAAACGAGGTGGCGGACCGTGTGCGCCTGCTCTCCATGGGCCGCCGCAAGGTGGAGCCCCGGCACTTTACCCGCATTGCCAAGGCCCTGCTTGAGCGCCGTCGGTTGCGCATCACGGCCTATGTCCGGGGCCGCGACGAGGAGACGGAGCGCCTGGTGTCGCCCCAACGCCTCGTGCACTACCGCGACAATTGGTACCTGGACTGCTGGTGCCATCTGCGCCGCGCGTTGCGGACCTTTGCTCTGGAGAACATCCGCCAGGCCCAGGCCATGAGTGAGGCTGCCCGCGAAGTGCCCGAAGCGGACCTCCAGGCCCACTTCGCCAGCGCCTACGGCATCTTTGCCGGGCGGCCCACGAACACGGCCATACTCCGCTTTACCCCGGAGCGGGCGAGGTGGGTGGAGGCCGAGTCCTGGCATCCGCAGCAGCAAAGCGAACACCTCCCGGACGGCTCCTACAGGCTGAAAATCCCCTACGGCGACCCGCGCGAGCTGGTCATGGACATCCTGCGCCACGGGGCCAACGTCCAGGTCGAGGGGCCGGATGCCCTGAGACGCCTCATTGCCGAAGAAGCCCAAAAGATCATGGAAATGTACGGGAGTTGATCCGTAGGCTCATCTCATGAGCCACACGCCTCCTATACTGCGGGAAATGGCCCCAGGAGGCGACGATGCCTTTTGTGCTACCCACTCCCGTTTTTAATTCCAAATGCCCCCAGCGCGAGCCTGGAGGGCCTTCTCGCCCGCGTTCCTGCCAGCGCCCCCTCCCAGTCCGTGGTCCGTAGAGAGACACGACCCGAAAATCGTCTTTTCTCGCGCCCGCCCCTCCTATCCTGGCCGCATACTATCTACCCGCGAGGTCATCATGCGACGCATCCCGTCCGCCTTTTCGCTTGTCCCGGTGCTTCTCTTCGCGTTCCTGCTCATCTGCCCTGCACAGGGACACACGGAGGAGTTCTTCGACAATCAGGCCAAGGCCCTCAAGCTCATCGACAACGCCCTTGCTGAGGGCATGATGACCGGCCACCATGGCCTTCTGCTCAAGACCGCCCACTTCATGGACCAGGGGCAGCAGGCCAAGGACCCGGCCTCGAAAACGGCCATGAACAAGATCGCCTGGTACAGCGCGGTAAACGCCCACCGGATGCTGGACTCCCTCTTCCCGGCCATCAAGAACCCGGAGACGCGCAAGGAGATGACGAACAGCCTGCGCACCCTGGATTCCGGCATCACGCTCATCGGCAAGCGGTTCGGCTGGAACGAGGCCACGACCAAGGCTACGTACGCGAAGACCAGGGCGCTCATCGAGGCGCGTGCTGAGGACCTGAAGAAGTCCGCGTTCGCGAACTAGCTGCGGCCCGTAACACCGAAACCGCGATCCTTTTGGGGGGTACATTATGGAAGCTGAAGCGCATGTGACAGTGGAGACGGAGTGGTTCCGCGAGGAGGCCGGGGAGCGGAAAGGCCCGTTCACTGAACAGGAAATGGTGGAGCAGATCAAGGGCGGTAAGCTCACCTACGGCGGGCTCGTCTGGAAGAAGGGCTACCCGGAGTGGCGGAAGTTGGAACTCTCGGACCTCCGCGTCCATCTTGAGGAGGTTTCCCCGCCCCCACTCTCGGGAGCGCACGTCAACAACACGGTAGTCTGGGTGCTCGCCTTCGCGCCGGTCCTCGGCTACCTTCTGGAGCATTTCGTGGCGGGCATGTTCGAGGCCAACCAGGCCATGGCCATGCGCGCGGCCAGCAGCAGCAAGTACTGGTTCGTCACCTACGGCCTCAATGTGGGCCTCTCTTACTTCGACGAGCACCGCCTGAAACTGGCCGGGCACGACACCAGCAAGTTCAAGGGGTGGGCCTGGCTGGTGCCGGTCTACCTGTTTCAGAGAGCGAAGCGCCTGAACCAGAAGATGTGGTACTTCGCCGTGTGGATCGCGTGCTTTGCGCTGGTGTTGGTGGACTAGGGGGAGGTGAATGGGCCGAACGGCAAGATGCTGGTCGGCCCTGTTTTAAATTCGCTGGTGGCTTTATCGCGCTAATGGCGCTGAAGCTCCCTGCGGGGCCTTGCCTCCTCGGACTGGCTTGTATAGTGCTTTAGGCACTAGCCAATCATTAAACAAGGTGGAGCCATGCCCGAAGCTGTCAAAGAGTACCTGAAGGCCATTTCTGACGCTTACGCTGCTGGCAACGCCACGGAGCACACACACAGGCCTGCATTCAAAACGTTCCTTGAAAGGCTGCTCGCAGGCATCACGGCTGTCAACGAGCCCAAGCGGGAGGCATGTGGCGCGCCTGACTATGTGGTCAAGCATAAGGAACTTACCGTTGGGTATGTCGAAGCCAAGAACATTGGCGTATCCCTTGATGAGACAGAAAAGAGTGAACAGTTGGAGCGCTACCGTCGTGCGTTGGGGAACCTCATCCTCACCGACTACCTTGAGGTGCGGTGGTTCGTTGATGGGGACAAGCGTGCCAGTGCCCGTTTTGCATCTGTCGAAAAAGGCAAAATAAGGCTGGACGTGGAGGACGCGGAACGGGCAGTTCGCTTGCTCCAGGATTTTCTGCACCATGATCCAGCCCCTATAACCTCTCCAGAAGTGTTAGCCCGGCATATGGCGCGGATTACAGACATGGTCCGTGATATCATCGTCGAGGCTTTTGAGAGGAATAGGCCAAGCAATAACCTGCTAGATTTGCGAAATTTCTTCAGCAGGACATTGCTGCCAGGCCTGGAGCTTGAGTCTAAAACTCGTGAGTTCGCGGACATGTACGCCCAGACCATCGCCTACGGATTGTTCGCGGCCCGCTGTAATCACGACGATGGGAAAGGCCCCTTCCACCGTATTGGTGCGGCCAGGGAGATTCCCAAGACCAACCCCCTGCTGCGAACGCTGTTTGAATCCGTGACAGGCACCACTCTGGAGGACGAGCCCTTTGAGGGCTTTGTTGATGACTTGGTGCAGCTTTTAGCGACGGCGGACATCTCGGCTATTCTCAAGGACTTCGGAACCAGCACACGACAGAATGACCCTGTCGTACACTTTTACGAAACGTTTCTCGCTGAGTATGACAGGACTCTCAAAGAGGTCCGGGGCGTATACTATACCCCCGCTCCGGTTGTTTCCTACATCGTGCGTTCTGTGGACAAGATACTAAAACAGAGCTTCGACCTGCCGAGTGGGCTCGCCGACACCTCCAAGGCGATAAGCCTGAAAAACGAGCGCGGCGAGGTGTTAGAGACCGTGCCCAAGGTGCTCATCCTAGACCCGGCCTGTGGCACGGGCACCTTCCTCTACGCCGTGGTAGAGCATATTCGTCGTTCTCTGCGCGAGCACAACCAAGGGGGCATGTGGCCGGGCTATGTGCGTGACAAGCTTTTGCCGCGTCTCTTCGGCTTCGAGTTGCTCATGGCTTCCTATGCGGTTGCGCATTTCAAGCTGGGACTGCAACTGGCTGGCAAGGATTTGCCCCCCGAGGAGCAGGCCCGTTGGGCTTATGACTTTCAGGGAGATGAGCGCCTCAACGTTTTTCTCACAAATTCATTAGAGCAGGCGGACAAACGCACCATTCAGGCCCTAGGCGGTCAGTACCGCTTCATTACGCAAGAGAGTCTGGACGCACACAGGGTAAAGCAAGACATGCCCATAATGGTCATTCTTGGCAACCCGCCATATTCAGGGCACTCTGCAAACGCCAGTAAAAAGACGGTTGGCACGAAGACAGAACTCACGTTCATTGGGAAACTCATTGACGCATACAAGCATGTTGACGGGAAGTCCCTTGAAGAGAAACAGGTAAAGTGGCTTCATGATGACTACGTTAAATTCATTCGCTGGGCGCAATGGCGCATTGAAAAAACTGGGAGCGGGGTGGTTGGTTTCGTGACCAGCCACAGTTACCTGGATAATCCCACCTTCCGGGGGATGCGCCAGTCACTCATGAATACATTTAGCGAGATTCACATTCTGGACCTACACGGCAACAGTAAAAAGAAAGAGGCCACCCCGGACGGAAAAACGGATAAGAATGTGTTTGATATCCAGCAGGGCGTGGCGGTCGTGCTTCTGATCAAGAAGGCGGGCAGCCAGGGGCCTTGCCGCGTATTCCATGCGGACGTGTGGGGCGATAGAGCGGGAAAGTATGACTGGTTAGAAACACATGATGTAAGCAGCACATGCTGGAAGAAGCTTGCACCACGGGCCCCTTCATATTGGTTTGTCCCATGGAATGATGACATTGAAGATGAATATTGTGTCGCGTGGGACATGCAGGATGTATTTCCTGTGAATTCAGTTGGTATTGTGACGGCGCGTGACTCTCTGTGTATAGGATGGACAGATCGTGAAATATTTGACCGTGTATGTGATTTCGCCTCGCTGTCTGAGAGTGAAGCAAGGAAAAAGTATGACCTTGGAAAGGACGCTAGAGATTGGAAAGTGAATTTAGCACAAACTGATTTGAAGAACACAAAGCTTGATCACGAAAATGTTACACGAATTTTGTATCGACCGTTTGACATGAGGATGACATATTATACGGGAATAACAAAGGGATTTATATGTATGCCGATGGCCCGTGTAATGAAGCATATGGCTGGAAATGATAACGTTGGATTGATCACAGTGAGAAGAGTTCCGCCTGGTGCTGGATGCTGCTACTTCTCCATAGCCGACAGCATTGTTAGTAGTGGATGTATACGTTCAGATAATCAGAGTATTGATTATGTGTTTCCGCTATACCTGAGGCAGGAGGACCTATCGATCGGCGACAAGAGAATGTTCTCTTGGTCTGCTGATTCATTCGGGCGCATCCCGAATTTGGGATCGGCGTTTATTGATGAAATGGAAAAGTATCTTTCGTTGTCTTTCCAGTCTTCTGGGCATGGCGATTTGCAAGCTACATTTGGTCCTGATGATGTGTGCAACTACATCTACGCTATATTCCACTGCCCTGCTTACCGCTCACGCTACGCACAGTTTCTCAAAGCCGACTTTCCCCGAGTACCGCTCACAAGCGATGCTGGCATCTTCAGAAGCCTCTGCGGCCTGGGCAAGGAACTGGCCACCTTGCACCTGCTGAAAGCCACCGAGAGGTCTTCAGTGACCTATCCGGAAAGAGGAAGTGATGTCGTGGAGAAGGGATTCCCGGTTTACGTCGCCACGAACGAGCAGGTGCAGATCAACGCAAACCAGCACTTCGCGAATGTAACGAAGGATGTCTGGGCGTTCCAGGTGGGGGGCTACCAAGTGGCCGAAAAATGGCTGAAGGACCGGCGCGGGCGCAAGTTGGAGTACGCTGACGTCGAGACCTACCAGAAGATCATTCATGCCCTGTCCGAGACCATCCGTATCATGAAGGAAATTGATGCCGCCATTCCGAGTTGGCCCATTCAGTGAAGACGAAACCCTTGGAGGGGGCATGGGAGCTGTAAAAGGACATTATGAGGGGCTGAACAATTATTTTGTCGGCGAACAGTTCGTTCCGGGGGAAACGAACTCAAAACATTTGCTCGTCACCGGCGACTTGGTTTTGGATGGGGCGGAGAAATACATTGTTGAGAGATTGGAGTATGCTAAGCTGTTTCTCGATTTGCTTAAAAACGGTGAGATCGATGTGTTTGAACAATTGCGCCTGCTCAAAACCATCGTAAAGTTGCATGAGCTATGCTCGTCTGAGTATCTAGTTTTTAAGCAACTGCGCAAGCTGTTCTTTGAGGCCATGGAATCGCTTCACGGGCAGGCCGAGCAAAGAATTGCTGATTACTTTGATGACGAGAACGAGTTCGTGAGTAACTTGTCTGATCACTTCGCGTTTGGAGAGTATCACGCGAACAGCTACGTGGTGTATGTGGCACGTGAGCACGCCGTCCTGGGCATGGTCAGCAAATGTGCGGAGCAACTCTCGGGTGCCAAGCCTTATAAAGGCGATGCGTATGGGGAAAGCTCAATCGTGTTGCATGGACCACCCCCCAAGGGAATCGCAAGTACTCTCGTTGGTGAGTTCAAAACAGCAGAAGGCGCTGCTGTTGCCAGGGTCTACTCACGGGAACGAGGGCGCTTCGGACTCCAGTTCTACGACCTAGATCAGTTTGGAAACCGGCTATCACTCATGATTGCCGCCCACGAGGCCGCCGTACCAATTCTTCAAAATGGCCTTGAGATGACCGCCACGGTCGAGTGGCTCCTAGGCAGCTAACTATAGCCAAACCCTTGGCGTTCTGCTTGAGCAAGTATCCGCTGAAGAAGGACAACATATGCTCACCATGACCAGCGCGGACTTCATCGAGGGCTTCGGGGCCATCGGTGACTTTCTGCGTCGCCCGCCGCGCATGGACGCCTCGATGACCTGTAGCGATGGGCAACTCGTCATCGTCACCGAGGGCATGGAGATCGGTATCCCCGTCTCCGGCCACTTCGAAGGAACGGCCTGGATACTTGGGGCACACCTCCACGGCTTGACCCAGATCGCCAAGAAGCTGCCACCCCAGGCGGGCGCGAGGATATTCATCGCCGAGGGGAAGTTCCATGTTGACCGTGCCATCGTCCCCCTTCGCCTTGAGGCCGCATCGCCACCACCGGTAATTCTCGTGCCCAAGGATGCCCCGCTGAGTTTCTGGCTCGGGCTACCGCACCAGTACACACAGGAGGAGATCGCCGGGGCGGGACTGGCGGCCAAAGTGGAGGAGGCGACCAGGGCCAGGGATGCCCTGATCGAGAAGGCGGCCAAGCTTCTTGCTCCTCTTCGCGTCAACAAGAGCGCTTTAGGGGCCTTCGTCGACGAAGGTTTGAAGTCCTGACAGGGGGGCAACTTCGTGCAGGATGAGGGGTAAGCTCAATCCTCTAGGGGTAACTTTTGGGGTAGCTGTGCCTGTAGCTCTTGTTTGTTTCATTTAAAATCAGCGTGTTAATTCTCAAGTTCGACTCCCCCTCCCCCAGGGTGACTTTCCCGCCCCCGGCCATGTGGCCGGGGGCTTTTCTTTTGCCCGCACATGGCCTAGCAGTTGCGTGAGATGCTCCATGGACCCGGAAGGGCCGCCTCCCGGCAGCCCCATCCGCGCCCGACACCCTTTGGAAAGGAGCGTGCCAGGTGACCGACCACAGGGACGCCGACGCCAGCGTGCGCTTCGGCGGAACCCCGGACCGCATGCGGGTGGGGGTGACCAGCTACACCCCGGCCAGGGGCCAGGGCCGCCCCCTGTCCCTGGACCTGCTGCGGCAGTCCCTGGCCGAGGCCGGGGTCACCGCGCCCATGGACGAGAACAACGCCCGCGAGATCATCCGGCGGCTGCAGTCCGGGCAGGACGCCCGCTCCATCACCATCGCCCGGGGCCAGCGCCCCCAGGAGGCCAGGGGCGCCGTCTTCGAGCCCCTCGGCGCGCTCAAGTACCCCGTGTTCCCGGGCCAGGCCTTCGGCCGCCTGCACCCTGCCGAGCCGGCCCAGGCCGGGCGCGACGTGGGCGGCAACGCCGTGCCCCCGCAGGACAACCGTGTCCCGCGCGACATCGCCGTCTCCGGCGGCATCGCCAGGGACCGCGACGGGGTGCTGACGGCCCAGGCCGCGGGCCTGGTGCGCGTGGGCGAGGAGCGTATCGAACTGGAGCCGCTGGTCACGCTCTCCGCCGACAGGCTGCAGGCCACCGCGACGCTGTACCACCGGGACGCCCTGGGCGGGCCGGTGACGCCGGAGGGCATGGTGCTGGCGTTGTCCGGCCAGGGCGTGTCCTTCGGCATCCAGCTGGAGGCCATCGTGGCCGGGCTGGCCGAGGCGGCCGGGCGGAAGAAGGCCGTGGAGGGCGTGGTGGTGGCCCGGGGCCAGGCCCCGGCGCACGGCCAGAACGGCAGGCTGGAGGTGCTGTGCAAGGAGCCCTGCCGGGGAGAGCCGCAGGATGAGAACCAGCGCGTGGACTGGCGTGACCGGGGGGAATTTCAGGTGGCGCGCAAGGGCGAGGACGTGGCCCGGCTGCTGCCGCCCACCAGGGGCGTGCCCGGGCGGGACGTGCTGGGCAGGGAGATCCCGGCCCGCGATGGCCAGCCCCTGCGCGTCCAGGCCGGAAAGGGCGTGGAGGCCGTGGAGGAGGGCACGCTGTTCCGAGCCCGCCTCGACGGTGTGGTTCTGGCCGGAAAGTCCAGCCTGGACGTCACCGAGTTGTACACCGTTTCCGGAGACGTGGACTACGGCACGGGAAACCTCCTGCTGGCCCAGGGCTCGGTGCGCATCGGCGGCACGGTGCGCTCCGGCTTCACGGTGAAGGCCCCTGGGAAAATCCTCGTTGAGGGCATGGTGGAGAGCGCGCGGCTCATCGCCGGGGGCGACGTGCTGGTGCGCGGCGGCATCTTCATGTCCGGCGACGAGCTGGCCTTTGTCCAGGCGGGCGGCTCCGTGGCCGCCAACTACACCCACCACGCCCAGGTGCAGGCCGGGGGCGACGTCACGGTGGTCCAGGCCATGGTGGGCAGCAAGACGAGCAAGGGCTCCCGCGTGACCTCCGGCGGCATGGTCCGCGTCACGGACCCCAAGGGCCGCATCATGGGCGGCACGGTGGTCTGCGCCCGGGGGCTGGAGGTCTTCCAGGCAGGATCGGAGCGGGGCATGCCCACCACCCTGGCCCTGAGCCACGAGACCCCGGAGATCGGGGAGCTCATCAAGGAGATGCGCGAGCTCAAGGCCCTCAAGGGCCGCGCGCTTATGGTGCTGGGCGAGGGCGACGGCGCGGTGGCCCTGGCCAGGCTGCCGGAGGAGCGCCAGGAGGAGGCCAGGGAGCTCCTGGACCGGCGCGAGGGCCTCGAGTCACGGCTGCGGCAGATCCAGCGCACCCTGGCCGAGCTGGCCCAGGAGCACCTGGAGCGCGTGTCCACGGCGCGCATCGTCATCCGAGGCACGGCCTACCCCGGCGTGGCCATCAAGATGGGCGGCGCCTCCCTGTACATCGAGCACCCCCTGGAGCGCTGCGTCTTCACCTGGGACGCCAAGGCCAAGCAGATCGTCACCGGCAGCCTGTAGCGGCGGGGGGGGCGGTTTCCGCTTCCGGCCCGGCGGGTCCAAAAAGCCCTGTTCCCCGGGGCCGAGTCGGTATAGTCTGGCCGCATGCCCCCCTGCCTGCGAAAATGGGTTCGCGCCCGGCTCGGCCTGGCGTTGCTGCTGGCCACGGCGCTCTGCGTCCTGCCCTGCGGCCCGGCCCGCGCCCTGGACTGGTCCGGCCTGGCCCAGCCCGTGGGCACCTTCGTGGGCAACGGGGCCAACCCCGACGGCGTCTACGCCCCGGCCACCATCAACGCCCTCCTGGGCGGCACACCGCCCTTCGACTCCGGCACCAGCGTCACCCTCATCCGGCTGACCCGGACCCAGCAGTACGTGCGCTTTTACAACCCCACGGACCTGGCGAACCCGTCCAACGCCATCGGCTCGTGGATGATGCTCGCCAGCGAGGTGCGCGGCCTCACGGCGGCGCAGGTGCGCGACAAGTTCGCGCTGCCCGCGCTGCCCACCAACGTGGTGCAGGTGGTGGTGCCCACGGGCTACGCCCTGTACACGGGCATAGCCGCGCCCATAGCGGGCTGGGGCGACGGCGGCGGGCTGCAGAACCGGGCCATGAACACCAAGCCCCCGGCGGGCATCGCGGCGGACGGCTTCCTGCCCGCGGGCAGCTTCGTCAACGCCCAGGCCCTGGCCGACGCGCCCGTGCTCTCGTACCGGGCCCAGGCCTCCGGCGCTTCGTCGGCCCCGGGTGCCTCGGCAGTGGGCGCCTACATGGACACCCTGGCCCCGCGCGCGGGCGGCGACCTGGAGGGCGTGTACAACGCCCTGGACACCCTGCTGTTCACCGGGCGGGGGGCAGAGGTGGGCCAGGCCATGGCCCAGTTCTCGCCCGCGCGCTTCGAGGCCCTGAACACCGTGGCCCTGCGCACCGGCGCGCTGCTGGCCGCCGCCCTGGACGCCCGGGCCCAAAGCCTGGCGGGGGCCTCGGCCCTCGGGTCCTATGCGGGGGCCTACGCGGGGCCCTACGCGGGGCCCTACGCGGGGTTGGACGCGGGGCAGGGCGGGGAAGCGGAGCGCTTCGCCCTGGCCTACACCGGCGGGCTGGAGGACCTTGCCGCCGCGCTGCCGCGCCTGGGACGGCGCCAGGGCCGGGCCGGGGAGTGGGGCCTGTGGCTGCGCGGCACGGGCGAGTACGTGCGCGACAACGCCCTGGGCGCCACGCCGTACTCGGCGGCCACGGCGGCGGCCCACGCCGGGGCGGACCGCCGGGTGCCCCTGGGCGAGGACGAGGGCCTGGTGCTGGGCCTGGGCGCGGGCCTGGCGCGCACCCTGCTGGACTGGGAGCGCGACGGCGGCGACAGCGCCACCACCACGCTGAGCCTCTCGGCCTACGCCTTCTGGACCGGGGGCGAGTATTTCGTGAACAGCGACCTGACCCTGGACGCTGCCTTCACCGAGGCCCGGCGACGAATCAAGACGGCGATGACGGACCGGGTGGCGCGCTCCAGCCAGAGCGGCGAGGGCGCCAGCCTGCGCCTGCGCGCGGGCCGCCGCCTGGGCCTGGAGCGGGGCTGGACCCTGGCCCCCTCCGTGGAGCTGGGCTACGGCCTGCACCGGCAGAACGCCTTTTCCGAGCGCGGCGCTGGCGACCTGGGCCTGGACGTGCGCGCGGCCACGGCCCAGACCCTGGTGGCCGGTGCGGAGCTGGCCCTGGGCAGGCGGCTGGAGCTGGAGGACGGCGCGGCGCTGGCGCCCGAGGCGGCCCTGGGCTGGCGGCGCGAGACGCCCCTGGACAGCCGGGTGACGCGGGCCTCCTTCAGCGGCTACTCCCAGGGCTTCCAATCCTACGGCGACGACGCCCCCCGCGACAGCCTGCTGCTGCGCGCCGGGCTGGCGCACAGGGACGGTGCGGGCCTGACGCGGTTCGCCCGCTACCAGGGCACCCTGCGCAACCGCTTCCAGGCCCACGGCCTGGAGCTGGGCTGCCGCTGGGAATTCTAGGCCCGCTGCGCAAGCCCGGCCCGGCGTGCCCTACGTATCGCGCGGGGAGGCGGCGCGGTGCGCGTGGCGTTAAACGCAGCGACGGTACGTAGTTACGTATCCGGGGTGAGTTTCCGTGCCGTCCGGAATACACATTGCGCATCCCCCGGCTATTGTGATATATTTTACCTTGGCACAGCGCTTTCGCAGGCTGATCCGCGTGTTTGAAACGCGCAGGCGGCCTTGGCGCGTCCCCATGGGGGAGCGCTCCCCGGAGCATCCGGGAGGCGGCTGGTCCGTCTTTGCGCCGCACACTGCGGCTGGGCCGAGGGGTATGGAGTGATCTCACTGTCGGGCTACAGTGCGGACGAACCGCTCTTCGAGGACGCCAGGACGCGCTACTGGCGGGCTCGGCACGAGGGCGGGGACTCGGTGCTGCTCAAGGAGCTCAAGGGCGACTACCCCACCGCGGCGGAGCTGGCGGCCTTCCAGCGCGAACACAAGATCTTCTCCCGTCTGGGCTCCCTGGGGGCGCGCGGCGCTGCCCGTTGCCACAGGCTGGAGCAGCACGCCAACTCCCTGGTTCTGGTGCTGGAGGACTGCGGCGGCGTCTTCGTGGAGCAGCTTCTGCGCCAGGGACGGCTGGACACGCGCGCGGCCATCGCCGCCGGGCTGGCCGTGGCCGGGGCCCTGGGCTCCATCCACGCCGCCAGCGTCATCTGCAAGAACCTCACGCCTGGCAGCGTGCTGTTCAACCCGGACACCGGCGAGGGCCGGCTGGTGGACTTCAGCTGCGCCACGGTGTTCCAGCGCGAGCGCACGGCCCTGTCCAGCCCGGAGAGCCTGGAAGGCACCCTGGCGTACATCTCGCCGGAGCAGACCGGGCGCATGAACCGCACCCTGGACTACCGCTCGGACTACTACTCCCTGGGCGTGCTGCTCTACGAGATGACCACGGGCAGGCCGCCCTTCGAGAGCGAGGACCCCCTGGAACTGGTGCACGCGCACATCGCCCGGGAGCCCGTGGCCCCGCACATCCTGGCGCCGGAGATTCCCCGCTGCCTGTCGGCGGTGACCCTGCGCCTGCTGCGCAAGACCGCGGAGGAACGCTACCAGTCCGTGCGCGGCATCGTGGCCGACCTGGAGCGCTGCCAGGACCTGGTGCGTCTGGGCCTGGCCGAGGCCGAGCTGGAGACCGGCGCGGGCGATGTCTCGGACCAGTTCCTGGTGCCCCAGACCATCCACGGCCGCGAGGCCGAGCTGGAGCTGCTGCTCGCGGCCTTCGACCGCGCCGCCAGGGGCGCCGGGGAGTTCATCCTGGTGGCGGGGTGGTCCGGCGTGGGCAAGACCTGCCTGATCCAGGAGCTGTACAAGCCCATCACCCGCAAGCACGGCTACTTCACCTCGGGCAAGTTCGACCAGCTCCGGCGCAACATCCCGTACTCGGCCATCCTGGACGCCCTGCGCGCCCTGGTGCGGCAGATCCTCACCGAGTCCGAGGCCGGGGTGGCCCGCTGGCGCGGGGAGTTCCTGGCCGGTCTGGGCGACAACGCCCGGGTCATGACCGAGGTCATCCCCGAGCTGGAGCACCTCATCGGCCGCCAGCCCGCCGTGGAGGAGCTGCAGCCCCTGGAGGCGCAGAACCGCTTCCACCTGGTGTTCCTGGCCTTCCTGCGGGTGCTCTGCCGCCCGGCGCACCCCATCGCCCTGTTCCTGGACGACCTGCAGTGGGTGGACCCGGCCTCGCTGCGGCTTCTGGAGGTCATCTGCTCCGAAGGCGAGTTCGCGCACATCTGCCTCATCGGCGCCTACCGCTCCGCCGAGGTGGACCCCAAGCACCCGCTCATCCTGGCCCTGGACGAGCTCAAGCGCTCCGGCACGCGGGTCAGCACCATCTTCATCGAGGAACTGCCCCTGCCGTCGGTCAAGAGCTTCGTGGCCGAGACCCTGCGCCAGCCCGGGGAGGCCGTGGCCGACCTGGCGCAGCTGGTGCTGGCGCGCACCCAGGGCAACCCTTTCTTCATCACGGAGTTCCTCAAGTCCCTCCACGGCGAGGGATTGCTCACTCTGGACCCGGCCCGCAACGCCTGGGTGTTCGACCTGGACGAGGTGCGCATGCACGGCTTCACCGAGAACGTGGTGGAGCTTCTGGCCAACAAGATCCAGCGCCTGCCCTCGGAGACCATCCGCGCCCTGACCCTGGCGGCCTGCATCGGCGGGCACTTCCCGCTGGTCACCCTGGCCATAGCCTCCGGCCTGGAGCCCCACGCGGTGGCCACGGCCCTGCTGGACGCCGTGGCCCAGGACATCATCCTGCCCTCCGGCGCAACCTGGGAGGCCGAGGCCCTGGGCATGATAGCCGGGGCCGCCCCGGCCTACCGCTTCACCCACGACCGCATCCAGCAGGCCGCCTACTCCCTCATCCCCGAGGGCGAACGCCAGGCCGTGCACCGGCGCATCGGGCTCATGCTCCTGAAGAGCCTGGAGGGCGAGGCCCGCGAGGCGCACCTGTTCGACATCGTGAACCACCTGAACCAGGGGCTGCACCTGCTGCAGAACGGCGAGGAGCGCCGCGAGCTGATCCAGCTGAACCTGGCCGCCGGGCGCAAGGCCAAGGCCTCGGCGGCGTTCCGGCCCTCCATCACCTATTTCGCCGCGGCCATGGAGCTCCTGGGCGGGGACGGCTGGCGGGACTCCTACGAGCTGACCCTGGCCGCCCACGTGGAGAGCGCGGAGTCCGCCTACCTCTGCGCCGACCTGGAGACCATGGAGCGCCTGGCCGCCGTGGTCATGGCCAACGCCCGCTCGCACCTGGACCTGGCGCGCATCTACGAGGTGAAGATCCCGGCCTACGCCGCCCGCAACGAGGTGCACAAGGCCGTGGAGGCCGCCCGCGAGATCCTGGGCCAGTTCGGCATCCAGCTGCCCACCCGGCCCACCAAGCTGCACGTGTTCGCCGGGCTTGTGCGGGCAAGCCTGCTGCTGGCCGTGAAGCGCACCGACCAGCTCATGGACCTGCCGGAGATGACCGACCCGGCCAAGCTGGCGGCCAGCCGCCTGCTGACCACGGCGGCCCACCCGGCCTACACCGTGGCGCCGCTGCTCTATCCGCTCATCGTCTTCGAGTTCGTCACCCTGTGCGTGCGCTACGGCAACTCGCCGCAGTCGGCCATCGGCTACGTGGGCATGGGCAGCGTGTTCTGCAGCATCGGGCGGCTGGCCGAGGGCTACCGCTACGGCAGGCTGGCCCTGGACATCGCCTCTCGCTCGTCCTCCGGCGACCTCCAGGTCAAGACGGCCTTCATCGTGCAGGTGTTCATCCTGCACTGGCGCGACCCCCTGCGCTCCATCCTCCAGCCGCTCATCGAGACCTACCACAAGGGCCTGCACGTGGGCGACCTGACCCGCGCGGCCCTGGCGCTCATGACCTGGTGCTACCACGCCTTCGTGGCCGGGCTGGAGCTGGGCTCCCTGGAGCGCGACATGGCCGCCTACATCGACAGCCTGAACCAGTACAAGCAGACCGTGCTGGCCAACCGCTGCGCCATGTACCGCCAGGCGGTGCTGAACCTCATGGGCCGCAGCGCCAACCCCCGGCGGCTGACGGGCGAGAGCTACGACGAAGACACCATGCTCGCCCCGCACGTCAAGGCCAACGACTACCCGTTCATCGTCATGTTCCATCTGCTCAAGCTGCAGCTGGGCTACCTCTTCGGCGACATCAACGCCGCCCTGGGCCACGCCGAGCTGGCCGAGCGCTACATCGAGGGCGCGCGGGCGCGCATCGCCGAGCCGCAGTTCCGCCTGTACGACTGCCTGTGCAGGCTGGCCACCTACCGCGCCTCCGACGCCGTGGGCAGGCGGCGCATCCTTGGCCGGGTCAAGGCCAGCCTGCGCAAGATGCGCAACTGGGCCCGGCACGCCCCGGCGAACTTCCTGCACCAGCAGGTGCTGGTGCAGGCGGAGCTGGCCCGCGTCACGGGGCGTTCCGCACCGGCGGCCAGGCTCTATGACCGAGCCACCGAGCTGGCCCGGGAGAACGGCTTTCTGGGCGAGGAGGCCCTGGCCGGGGAACTGGCCGGGCGCTTCCACCTGTTCCTGGAGCAGCCCGAGGAGGCCGCCCGCCACCTGCAGGACGCCCGCCACTGCTACCTGCGCTGGGGGGCGGAGGCCAAGGTGCGGCACCTGGAGGAGAGCCACCCGCTGTTGCTGCGCCAGGAGGGCCGGACCCAGCCCTCCGGCCCCTTCGGTCCCGCGGGCCAGGCCGGGTTCGGCGGCCCGGGCGGACCGCTGGTGCCGCTTCTGGACCTGCACTCCGCGCTCAAGGCCTCCCAGGCCATCAGCGGCGACTTCGTGCTCGACTCCGTGCTGGACAAGCTCATGGGCATCGCCATGGAGAGCGCTGGCGCCCAGCGCGGGTTCCTGGTCATGGGCCGGGCGGATGACCTGCGCATCGAGGTGCGCGGCGACACGGGCCGGGCTGCGGCCCTGCCGGCCTCCACGCCCCTGGCCAGCAGCGCGGAGCTGGCCCAGGCCATCGTGCACTACGCCGCCCGCACCCTGGAGCCCGTGGTCCTGCGCGACGCCGCCTCCGAGGGGCTGTTCACGCAGGACGAGTACGTGCGGCGCACCCGCCCGCGCTCCATCCTCTGCCTGCCCATCATGCGCAGCGGGGTGCTCTCCGGTCTGTTGTACCTGGAGAACAACCTCACCGCCGGGGCCTTCACCCCGGAGCGCGTGGAGATCCTGACCCTCATCGCCTCCCAGGCGGCCATCTCCATCGAGAACGCCCGGCTCTACGGCCAGCTCGAGGGCTCGGAGCGCCGTTTCCGCACCCTGTACGAGAACGCGGTGGAGGGCATCTTCCGCATGGACGCCACCGGGCGGCTGTTGAGCGGCAACCCCGCGCTGTGCCGCATCTTCGGCTTCGAGTCCTTCCCCCAGGTGCAGGAGCACGCCGAGCAGGCGGGCGGGCACTGGCACCTCATCCCCGAGCGGGCGGAGATCTTCCTCGGCCTGTTCCGCCACAACGACCAGGTGACCAGCCACGAGACCGTGTTCCTGCGGCGCGACGGCACGCCCATCTGGGTGGCGGTGTCCGCGCGCAGCGTGCGCGGCGAGGACGGGCGGGTGGAGGCCGTGGAGGGGTCCATGGTGGACATCACCGAGCGGCTGGAGCACGAGAAGGTGGAGCGCAAGCGCCAGGCTGCGGAGGCCGCCAGCCGGATGAAGAGCGAGTTCCTGGCCTCCATGAGCCACGAGATCCGCACGCCCATGAATTCCATCCTGGGCATGGCCGAGATGCTCTGGGAGAGCGAGCTGACCCCGGCGCAGCGCGAGTACGTGCGCGTGTTCCGCTCCGCCGGCGAGATGCTGCTGGACATCATCAACGACATCCTGGACTTTTCCAAGGCCGAGGCCGGGCAGATCCGGCTGGAGACCATCCCCTTCGACCTCTGCGACCTGGCCGAGGACATCGTGCGCATCACCGCCCTGGGCGCGCACAGCAAGGGCCTGGACATCCGCTGGAGCCTGGCCGAGGGCACCCCGCGCGCCCTGCTGGGCGATCCCGGCCGCCTGCGCCAGGTGCTCATGAACCTCCTGGGCAACGGGGTGAAGTTCACCGAGCGCGGCCAGGTGGTGCTTTCCATCTGCGTGGACCCGGAGTGCCCCGAGCCCGGGGCGCTGCGCTTCAGCGTCCGCGACACGGGCATCGGCATCCTGCCGGAGCACCGCCAGACCATCTTCCTGAGCTTCACCCAGGCGGACTCCTCCACCACGAGGCGCTACGGCGGCACGGGCCTGGGCCTGTCCATCTCCAAGCGCCTGGTGGAGCTCATGGGCGGGCGCATCTGGGTGGAGAGCGAGGCGGGCCGGGGCTCGGTGTTCCACTTCACGGCGCGCTTCGGCCTCGGGCCGCGCCCGGCGGAGCTGCCCGCCCACGAGGCGGCGCACCCGGCGGCCCTGCCTGGCCTGCCCGGCCCGGAAGAGTTGCCGCCGCTGCGCCTGCTGCTGGTGGAGGACAACGCCGCCAACAGGCGGCTGGTGCACTACTACCTGGAGGGCGCCCCCTTCTCCGTGGACGTGGCCGAGAACGGCCAGGAAGGCTTGCAGATGCACATGGCCGGAGGCTACGATCTGGTGCTCATGGACATGGAGATGCCGGTGATGGATGGCCGGGCGGCCGCCCGGCGCATCCGCGACTGGGAGCAGCGCGAGGGCCGCGCGCCCGTGCCCATCATCGCGCTCACGGCCCACGCCCTGCCGGAGGAGCGCCAGCGCTGCCTCGACAGCGGCTGTACCGACTACCTGGCCAAGCCCATCAAGAAGCGGGATCTCCTCGCCGCCATCCTGCGCCACGCGGTCCAGGCCCGCCTGCTGCCAGCCGAGGCCGACCCGCTGGCCGGGGCCTGACCAGGGCCCGGAAACCACAAGGAGCGTCATGGACAGCGCAGCCCAAATCGTCGAACGCGTCAGCGAGGACCTGGCCGGGCTCATGCCCTCCTTCCTGGAGTGCAGCCGCGGCGACCTGGAGGCCATGCGCGCCGCCCTGGCCGCCGGGGACTACGCCACCCTGGCCCGGCTGGGCCACAGCGCCAGGGGGGCCGGGGGCAACTACGGCATGCTGGGCTTAAGCGACCTGGGCCGGGAGCTCGAGTCCGCCGCGCGCCAGCGGGACGCCGCCGCCTTGGCCGTGCTGCTGGACCGGATGGCCGGGTATCTCGACACCGTCCGCATCGAATTCGTGCCTGAATAGCGAGGTGGGCCATGGAACAGGAAGTCGCCAGAAAACCCCGCATCCTCGTGGTGGATGACGACCAGCGCAACCTGCAGTTCTACGAGGCCATCCTGGGTCGGCTCGACTACGAGGTGGACCTGGCCAGGGGCGGCGTGCAGGCCCTGGAGAGCGTGCGCGCGCACCCGCCGGATGTCATCCTGCTGGACGCCATCATGCCCGACATGGACGGCCTGCAGGTGGCCCGCAGGCTCAAGGACGACCCGGAGACCCGCATCATTCCCATCCTCATGGTCACCACCCTCTCGGGCGTGGCCGACCGGGTGAAGGCCCTGGAGGCCGGGGTGGAGGAGTTCCTGTCCAAGCCCGTGGACCGCACGGAACTCATCACCCGCCTGCGCTCCCTGCTCAAGGTCAAGGCCTACAACGACCACATGCGCACCTACCAGAAGGACCTGGAGCGCGCCGTGGCCCAGCGCACAGAGGAACTGCAGGGCGCCTACGAGGCGCTCATGGTGCTCAAGGAGGAGGCCGAGCGCGCCAACCTGGCCAAGAGCGAGTTCCTGGCCAACATGAGCCACGAGATCCGCACCCCCCTGCACGGCATCATGGGCATGCTCCAACTCATCAAGGAGGGCTCCTCGCCCGAGGAGCAGGTGCTCTACTCGCGCATGGCCTTCGACTCGGCCAAGCGCCTGCTGACCCTGCTCAACGACGTGCTGGAGTTCTCGCGCATGGAGTCCGCCGGAGTCACGCTCAACCCCGAGCCCTTCGCCCTGCAGGACCTGCTCACCTCGGTGTCTAACGTCTTCGCCCTGCCGGGCAGGAACAAGAACCTGGAGTTCTCCTGCCTGGCCGCCCCGGGCAGCGCCCCGGCCCTGGTGGGCGATTCGGCGCGCATCCGCCAGGTGCTGTTCAACCTGGTGGGCAACGCCATCAAGTTCACGCCCCAGGGGTCCGTGCGGCTGGAGGCCTGGACCAGGGACGGCCAGGCCGACCCGGACCGGATCCACCTGCACGTCTGCGTCAGCGACACGGGCGTGGGCATCCCCGAGGACAAGATCGACCACGTGTTCCAGCGCTTCACCCAGACCGACGCCTCGTACACGCGCCAGTTCGAGGGCGCGGGCCTGGGCCTGGCCATCGTCAAGCGCCTGGTGCAGGCCATGGGCGGCACCCTGGCCGTGGACAGCACCGTGGACCAGGGCACGGCCATCTACCTCCAACTGCCCCTGGGCCGGGTGCCGGAGCTTGCCCGGACGCGCTCCGTGGCCGCCTGCGCCTCGGAGCTGGCGACCAGCGGGGGCCTGCGCATCCTGCTGGTGGAGGACGACGCCACCGGCAGGCAGGCCGTGCAGGCCATGCTGCAGCGAATGGGGCACGAGGTGGTCTGCGCCCGGAACGGGCGCGAGGCCCTGGAGGCCGTGCGCCAGGGCGACTACAACTGCCTGTTCATGGACATCCAGATGCCGGAGATGAACGGGGTGGAGGCCACGGAGAAGATCCGCGAGCTCATCCGCCAGGAGGGGCGGGGCGACGTGTGGATCATCGCGCTGACTGCCTATGCCCAGGAGGGCGACCGGGACAAGTTCCTGGGCGTGGGCATGGACGACTACGTGAGCAAGCCGGTGCAGGAGGAACAGCTGGCCCAGGCCCTGGCGGGGCTTGGGCCGTGCGCGGCCCGGGGGCCGTCGCCGAGGGCCTAGGCCGCGTCCGTGCGCGTTTCTGGCTTGGGCAGGGGGGTCATCCAGCCCCGCCAGGCCCCGCCGCCGATGAGCCGGGACAGCGCGGCCAGCACCACCAGGGAGAAGGCCAGCCGGCCCCAGAAGGTGCCGTAGATGCTCGCTCCCAGCAGGGCCATGAGCATGGTGTCCTCGAACAGCGCGTGGGAAAGGCCCATGAAGCTGACGCTGAAGAGCACGTCGCGCTGGCCCACCCGGCCGGAGCGGGCCTCGTGGATGATCAGCCCGCTGCCGTAGGCGATGCCCAGGGTCAGCCCCACCACGGTGACGGTGGTGGCCTCCCGGCCGATGCCCAGGTGGCGCAGGAGCGGGCCCAGCAGGCGGTTCATGAGCTCCGTGACTCCCAGGGCGGAGAGCACGCGCATGGCGCTCATGAGGCAGAGGATGAGCACGAAGATCCAGGCCAAGTTTCTGAGCTCCCCCAGGGCCCACAGGGCCAGGGTGGGCGCGGGCGGGGCCGGGGCGAAGAGGGTGCGCGCGGGCTCCGCGCCCAGGCCCAGGGCCTGGAAGGACAGGTGGACCAGCAGGCCCAGGGCGTAGCCCATGACCAGGCGGAACACGAGCTGGTGCCAGAATTTCGCCCCGCAGCGGCTGGTGATGGTGCACTCCATGATCAGGCCGTGGGCCACCAGGATCATGCAGGAGAGCACCGTGACCTGGGCCACGGAGAGGGGCGCGGCCAGGGGCAGCGAGGCGTAGACCAGGATGCCGGAGTAGATGTTGGCCAGCATGCTGGTGGCCCAGACCAGCCCGACCTCCGGCGGCAGGCCCACCAGGGCCATGAACGGGGCCAGGGGCGCGGCGATATGCGCTATCAGGCCGAACTCGTTCAGCAGTTTGACAAGGACGATGATAGGGATCATTATCTTGAACAGGTCAAGGCTGATCTTGACCGCGCCGAGGAAAACCTCCCTGGCGGCCCTGGCGATGCGCCGGGGTATGCCCGTGTCTGTCTGGATCATTGCGGCTCCGTGTGCGCTGCGTGGTCAGCGGGCATTGCCCCAGGCGCGGGGAAAAGGCAAGCGGCGCGCACCCGCGCGGGCGGAGCCGGAAGGCGGAAGGGGACGGGCATGGAACAGGACGTGAAGCTTCGCACCACGCAGGAGAAGGGCTTCCTGCGCATCGCCGTAAGCGGC
Source organism: uncultured Desulfocurvus sp. (assembly GCA_964502805.1). Classification (GTDB taxonomy): domain Bacteria; phylum Desulfobacterota; class Desulfovibrionia; order Desulfovibrionales; family Desulfovibrionaceae; genus Humidesulfovibrio. The sequence continues at coordinate 25,367 of CAZCYB010000018.1, read as the reverse complement.
AGTTTCCCCGCGGACATCGGTGCCCTCTACACGCGCGTCAGGACCATGATCAACCTGTCGGGCCAGGACCGCTTCCTGGTGGACATGCGCGCGCTGAGCGGCTGGCCGGAGCACAAGGCGACCCACGAGTACGTGTCCAAGGGCTACCCCGAACCCGAAGGCTTCCGCACGGCCATCCTGGCCCTGCCGCAAACCCTTGTCCACGCCCGCTTCTGGGAGACCATGATCCAGAGCCGGGGCTACGACACCCGCCTGTTCAAGGACGAGGAGGAGGCGGTCGCCTGGCTGCTGGGGTAGGGCCAGCTCCGGGCACAACAAGGCCCCCGCCCCCGAAATCTCGGAGGCGGGGGCCTTGTTGTTTTCCGGGCCCCCTTACAGCGCCTTGCCCAGCACGGGCAGGCGGCGCAGCACGTAGTGCGCCAGGGTGAAGGTGATGCCGATGCCCAGCGCCGTCACCAGCAGGAAGGACTCCACGGCCCCCAGGCCGGAGCCGGAGAGCGCGTACTGCAGGAGCGTCACCACGGGCACGTGGAAGATGTACACGGCGAACGAGCTGTCCGACAGGGCCTTGGAGAGCGGATTCTGGCCCGGGAAGCGCTCGCGGGCCAGTGTCAGCAGGCCAGCGGAGAAGCCCAGGCAGAGCAGGCTTTCCCACACCGCGCGGATGGTGGCCTCCCAGGACAGCCCGCCCTTCCAGAAGGGGATGGGCACGCCCAGGCCGGTGGACAGGAACAGGGCCACGCAGGCCAGCCCGATGCCCAGCCAGGCCCAGCCCACGCTGGCCGGGAAGCGCTCGAACCAGCCCCGGCGCGCGGCCACGATGCCCAGCACGAACATGGTGACGTACTGCGGGAAGTGCGCGAACTCGATCTCCCAGAAGCCCAGCAGCACCTTCCAGTCGTCCACGCTCTTCCAGATGCGGATGAGGTAGGTGGACACGGAAAGCCACAGGGCCAGGGCCAGCATGGCCTTCCAGGCCGTGGCGGCGCTGATGGGTTCCGTCGGCCTTGGGGAAAGCGGCCTGTCGGATGCGCCGCGCGCCCAGCGGTACAGTGCGTACGCGCAGCCGTAAAGGAACAGGTTCTCGATGAACCACAGGTGCACGAACTCGAAGTTGGGCCCGGCGGCCCCGGTCCACACGGCGGGCTTGGCTGCGATGCCCAGGTACACCCCGGAGTAGAACTCCCAGTACGAGGCGAAGGCCAGGTGCTTGAAGTTGAGCGCGTGGAAGTAGATGAAGATGGGCGTGATGCCCAGGACCATGACGGCGATGGGCACGCCGAAGCGGTACAGGCGGTCCAGCGCGAACTTGAGCGGGCCCTTGCGGTCCACGCTGCCGGGGTGGAAGAACCCGGCCATGAGGAAGAACAGGCCCATGAAGAAGGCCTCGTTGACCCCGAAGAACAGGCCGATCCACTCGTTGCGCAGGCCGGTCTGGTACAGCCACCAGCCCTCGCTGCCGTAGGGCTGGCCCGCGTGGTGGGCCACCACCAGCATGGAAAGGAAGATGCGGACGTTGTCGATGTAGGCCAGGCGGCTGGCCGGCTTTTTCAGCTCTGCGGCGCTCATGACCAGTTCCCCCCGCGCCTAGGGCCTGCCCTGGATGCCTGCCTCGCGCAGGATCTCCAGGGCGATCTTGGTGTATTCCTTGTTGAAATGGTGCCCGCCCGGCAGGATGAGGTTCTTCACGTTGGGCGCGGCGTAGTTCTGGCACAGGGTGCCCTCTTCCTCCGTGCCGCAGACCAGCAGCACCGGCACCTTGGCCAGCTTCTCCATCTCCGGGATCATGGCGTGGCCCTCGGGCCGGTTCTCCTCCGTCAGCCAGTTGGAAAGGCGGAACTCGAACTCAGTGTGCGTGCCGGGGCCCAGCATGGCCACCAGGCTGATCTTCGCCTTGGTGGCCTCGCCCATGCGCCCGGCCATGAAGGGCATGACATCCGCGCCGATGGAGTAGCCGATGACGATGAACTTCTCGGCGCCCCACTTGGCGGCGTAGTGGCTCAGGGTGCGCTCCAGGTCGCGGGCCATCTCGTCGGCCTCGCGGGCGTTCCAGAAGTACTTGAGCGAGTTGAACCCGATGACGGACACGCCGTTCTTGGCCAGGATGTCGCCGATGTCCTGGTCGATGCCCGCCCAGCCGCCGTCGCCGGTGACCAGCACGGCCAGGGTCTTGCCCGGGTGCGCGGCGGGCACCTCCACCAGGGGCAGGTCGCTCACGTCGGCCTTGGCGGCATTCTTCACGCCCATGGCCCCCGCCGGGGCGATCCTGTTCAGCGCCTCCAGGAAGGCGGCGCGCCACTGGCCGGGCTCGGTGAGCGCGCGTCCCTGGCCGGGCAGCTCGGCCACGCTGGCGCCGGGCACCTGGCTGGCGAAGCCGCGCGCCTCCTCGGGGCTGAAGATCTCGTCCTTCTGCCCCTGGAGCAGCACCAGGGAGCCGAAGGGCTTGGCCACGGGCCGCATGACCACGCCCGGGGCGGCCCCTGTGGCGTTGTCGAACTTGTAGCCGTTGGCGGAGCAGAAGGGCTTGCCGATGGCCAGCCGGGGGCTGAACCCCAGGGTGATGGCCCCGCTGAAGGTCTCCTTGGGGGCCTGGGCGAAGGTGGCGTAGGCCACGGCGGCGCCCTCGCCGAACCCGGCCAGCACGGGCAGGTGGTAGCCCTTGAAGTTCAGGGTCTTCTGCACGATCTTGGACAGGCCCTCGAACTCCCAGGCCTGGTAGAAGCAGCCGTCGGCGCGCTGGCGCAGCGGCCCGATGAGCCGCTCGGTGTCGATGCCCACCACCAGGGCGTCCATGTCGGCCATGGCGCGGGCGGCCTTGTCGGCCTTGGCGTCCCACGGCCCGTCGGAGAGCAGCAGAATGGCCCTTCCGGGCTCGCCCCCGTTGTGCTCAACGCTGCGGTAGAGCAGGACCTCGCCGAACACGCCGAAACTGAGCTTCTCCGGCTCCCTGGGCGGCTTGGCGCAGGCCGTGGCCGCAAGGCTCAGGATCAGCAGGGCGAGGGCCAGGAACTGGGCGTACGGGATGCGTTTCATTTGGCTATGGCTCCGCGCATGCCCCCTGAAACCAGGGAGGCGATGTTGGTCAGCACCAGCGGCGGAATGGTTCCGCCGGGGCAGGCCAGGTATTTGGATTCCCACACGGGATCGAACTTGTCCTTGAAGCGGCGCAGGCCCTGGAAATTGTACAGCTGCCCGCCGTAACTGTACAGCAGCCCGCCCATACGCGTCCAGGTGGGCGCGAGGAAATGCGTCTCCAGGCCGGAGAAGGGGGCCATGCCCAGGTTGAACCACTGGTAGCCTTGTTCCCGCCCCCAGAGCATGAGCATGATGTACAGGTACTCCATGGTGCTGGTGGGGGCCTCGGGCGAGTAGCGCATGAGGTCCACCGAGAGCTCTTGGCGGCCCGTGCACTCCCAAAGGTTGGCGAAAGCAACAAGCTTGCCTTCCCGGCGCACCAGGGCCATGGGGTAGTCGCGCAGGTAGTCCTCGCTGAAGAAGCCCAGGGAGAATTTCTTTTCGCGGGCGCCTTTTTCGTCAAGCCAGGCATCGGAAACCTGCTTCAGCTCGGCCAGCAGGCCTGGGGTGGCTTCGGCCGGGCTGACCTCGAAGGTGCAGCCTTCCTTCTCCACCATGTTGCGGGTGTAGCGCAGGCCCTTGCGCGCCTGCCCGGCCAGGGAGAACTCGGTAAGGGGCACGCGGGCCTCCTCGCCGATTTTCACGATGGCCAGGCCCAGGTCCAGGTACAGGGGCAGGTTGTCCACATCGGCCTGATAGAACACGGTCCACCCGGCGTAGAGGTCCACCATCTCGCGGAAGCGCCAGGCCAGCTCCGCCCTGGCGGCGGGCGGGCCCACGGGGTCGCCCATGCACACCCAACTGCGGCCGGAAATGCCGTACATGAGGAAGCCCGTGCCGTCCTTGCTGATGAGGAAGCTCTTGTCGCGCAGCATGGCCAAATGAGCGAAGGTGTCCGGCGAGTTTCTCACGATGTCTCGCACGGCCTGGATGTCGCCTTCGCTGGCCGGGATGTAGCGCGGCCGGGCCGAGCGCATGAGCCGAAGCGCCGCCACGAACACCGTGAACACCAGGATGCCGACCATGGCGCGCAGGAAGCGGCTGGCCTCCACCTCGAAGGCGAATTCCCACCACAGGTCGCGGGACAGGGTGGCGTCGCCGTAGGCCAGCCAGCCCAGCAGCAGGGTGCAGCCCAGGGCCAGGGCGATGGCCGCAACCCAGCCGAAGGTGAAGCCCTCGGAGAGCAGCGAGGCCTTGCGGTAGAAAAACTTGTGGCAGGGCAAAAGCGCCAGCAGCAGCACGGTGAGGAGGAAGGCCTCCTCGTAGTCCAGGCCCTTCAGCAGGCTGGCGATGATGCCCGTGAACAGCAGGGCGGCGGTGACGAAGTAGGCGGCGTCGAGCCGCTTGTGCAGGCCGCGCGCCAGGATGAGCAGGCCCACGCCCACCAGGCTGCCCATGAAGTGCGAAACCTCCAGCACGCCCAGGGGCAGGAAGTGGCGCAGCCACTCCAGCCGGGAATGCACCGAGGGCGTGGCGCCGGAGAAGAGCAGCAGCGCCCCGGCCAGGAAGGTCAAAAACGAGAGCACGCGCGGCGCCACCACCGGGAACCACTCGCCCAGGAAGGCCAGCACGCCCTTCACGGTGTTCTTGGCGTGGATGGTCTCGCGCACGGCCAGCAGGGCCGAGGCCACGGCCAGCGGGGCGATGTAGTACACCAGCCGGTAGGCCACCAGGGCGGCGAAGAGCGCCGGGGCAGGGATGCGCGGGGTCAACAGGAAGATCAGGCAGGACTCGAACACGCCCAGGCCGCCGGGCACCTGGCTCACCAGGCCCGCTATCTGGCCCAGGAGGAAGGCCCCAAGAACCAGGGGAAAGGTCACGTCGGCCCAGGGCGGCAGCAGGGCGTAGAGCACCGCCGCGGCCAGGCCCCAGTCCAGGCTGGCCACCACCACCTGCACAAGCGAGCTGTTGAAGCCCGGCAAGAGCAGCTCGAAACGGCCCACGCGCCAGGGGGTTTTCTTGAAGGCCGCGGCCGCCAGGTAGACGGTGGGGGGGATGAGCAGGATCAGCCCCAGGGGCCGGGTGGTGCCGAAGGGCAGGAGCACCCAGTCCGGCAGGGGCACGGGCCGCACGGTGAAGATGATGCCGCCGATGGAGAACAGGCCCAGCCACAGGGTCAGCGTGGTGAAGACCACGATCTTGGCGATCTCCCCGGCCGTCAGCCCCCAGGAGGTGTACAGCCGGTAGCGCACCGAGCTGCCCGCCAGGGTGGAGAGCCCGATGGTGTTGCTGAAGGCGTTGCCCGCGAACGAGGCGAAGGCCGCCTTGGCCCAGGGCAGGGGGTGGCCGATGTAGCGCAGGGCCAGGATGTCGTAGCCCGCCAGCACGGCGAAGTTCACCGCCGTGAGCCCGAAGGCCAGCAGCAGGTCGCGCTCGGTCTCGTGCACGAGCATGTCCACGATCTCTTGCCAGGTGTAGCCGGAGAGCTGGGCCGAGAGCACCCAGCCGGCGGCTCCCAGGAGGATGAGCGCCAGGGCGGGACCGAGGAAGGGCTTGAGCCGCTTCAGCATGCGTGTCTCCCGCGCGCGGGGGCGGCAGGCCGGGCCATGCCGCATGGGGTGTGTTGACGCATCGTGTCCTGAAATGTCTTGGGGCTGCCCGGAGGGTGTCCGGGCGCAATTGAAAAGCCTACCACGCCGGTGCGTGACCCGTCAAACGCAAAGGGGGGACGCGAAGGGCCGCAACCCTGGCCGGGCGCGGGTTCTACGCCTCCTGGCCGCCCTTGTCCAGGCCCGCGTCGCCCCGTGCCGCCCCGCCGAACACCGCCTGCCACAGCCGCTCCAGGGCGTGGCCGGTGTTGCGCTCGTCCTCGGGGTCGGCCAGCACCAGGTCCAGGGCCCGCTGGTAAAAGTCCCGGGGCCGGGCCAGGATGCGGTCGGCGCGCACGAGCATGTTGCCCGTGGCCGCCCGCGCGATGACCTCCGCCGGGGCGGGCCGCCCGAACAGGGCCTCGAAGGTGGCCGCCACGGGGATGTCCCTGCCCCAGCCCTTCCAGCGCCCCTCTTTGGCCGGGTCGGCCAGGTCGTGGGGCCTGCCCAGGCCGTCGCAGCGCAGGCGGAACCAAGCCAGCCCGGCAAAGGGCAGGTCGCGCCCGGCCAGGTCCCGCAGGCGCCGGCCCAGGCCCTCCGGCCCAACTGCGGGCTCCTCCGGCGGGGCCAGGTGGGCGAAGGGGCTGCCCTGCAGAAAAGCCGTGTGCCGGGGCAGGCGGTCGTAGCTCGCCAGGATGTGCGTGAGATAGGTGTGCGCCTCGCGCCCCACGTTGGGCAGGGTCTCGATCCGCGTTCCCGGCGGCAGGGTGGCGGGGTCCAGCTCCGGGCCCTTGTTGTACACCACGCAGGGCAGGCCCAGGGCGCGAAGCCAGGAGAGGTCCTCGCGGTAGCGGGCCACCACGACCTCGAGGGCCGTTCGGGCGACCGCCGCGCTAGTGGCCATGCCCGTGGTCGTGTCCATGGTGCTGGTCGTGCCCGTGTTCATGGCCTTTCGGGGCGTCGGCGCAGTCCAGCAGCCAGGCGCGCAGGAAGGTGGGGTAGGGGCCGGCGGAGTAAGTGCCCGAGCCGTAGCCCACGGCCAGGGCGGTGCCCAGGGGCAGTGGGCCGTAGCCGTCCGCCAGGGTCTTCACCACGGCCAGGCCCGTGGGCGTGGCCAGTTCCATGCCGGAATCCGTGGCGAAGGTGCGCATGCCCTTGGCCAGTTCCGCGCAGGCCGGGGCGGGCACCGGGAAGCGCCCGTGGCTGAAGGTCACGAAGCCCGAGCCCAGGTTCACCGGCGAGGCCACGATGCGTTCCGCCCCGGTGAGGCCCGCCAGCAGCACCGCGCCCAGCACGTCCACCACGGTGTCCACAGCGCCCACCTCGTGGAAGTGGATGTGCTCCACCGGCTCGTTGTGCACGGCGGCCTCGGCCCGGGCCAGGGTGGTCAGGGCCTCCAGGCCCGTGGCCTTGGACCCCCGGGGCCAGAGGTCCTCTGGCGCGGCCTCGACTATCCTGGTCAGGTCGGCCAGGTGGCGCAGGGGCTGCGGGGCCTCCTCCAGCACCTCCACGTGCCGGGTGCGGATGCCCTGGATCATGGGCTCGGAGAAGCGCAGGGAAACCCCGGGCAGGCCCAGGGCGGCCACGGCCTCGGAGAGCTTCGCCGGGCCGTCGGGGATGAGGTCGGACAGGGCGGCCAGGAGCATGTCGCCGGAGACGCCCAGGGAGCATTCGAGGTACAGGGTCTTCATCGGGGAGTTATCCTTTGCGCGCGGCCTCGCACTGGGCGTTGATGACGTGGGCCATGTAGCCGGCGCCGAAGCCGTTGTCGATGTTCACCACGGAGATGCCCGGCGCGCAGGAGTTGAGCATGGTCAAAAGCGCCGCCAGGCCGCCGAAGCTGGCGCCATATCCGACGCTGGTCGGAACCGCGATGACCGGCGCGGCCACGGCCCCGCCCACCACCGAGGGCAGCGCCCCGTCCATGCCCGCCACGGCCACCACGGCCCGGGCGTCCAGAAAGTCGTCCAGAACGCTGAGGAAGCGGTGGATGCCCGCCACCCCGCAGTCGAAGCGGCGCACCACGCGGCTGCCCAGGTGCTCGGCCACGCGGGCGGCCTCCTCGGCCACGGGCAGGTCCGCCGTGCCCGCGCTCACCACGATGACCTTGCCCACGGCCTGCACGGGCTGGCGCTCCACGCAGAGGATGCGCGAGAGCGGGTCGTAGCCCGCGCCCTCCATGTGCCGCACGGCCTCGAAGTGTTCGGCGTCGGCCCGGGTGCCCAGCACCCGGCCGTTCTTCTCCGCCAGTTCGCGGAAGATGGCCGCGACATGCTCCGGGGTCTTGCCCTGGCAGAACACCACCTCGGGGTTGCCCTTGCGCAGCAGGCGGTGGTGGTCCAGCTTGGCGAAGCCCGCATCGGAATAGCTGCTGCCCAGCAGGCGGCGCTTGATGTCCTCTGCGGAAATTTTGCCCTGGCGGAAGTCCTCAAGCAGCGAGTCCACGTTCACGAGCGTTCTCCAAGGGTGAAATGGGCGAAACCGGCAAAGGCCGCGCGTTCGGCCAGGGCCGCCGCGAGGGACTCGGCCAGCAGGCGCATGCCCGGGCGGACCTCCAGGCGCACGGCATCGGGCCGTCCAGCCTCCCCAGGTATCAGGCGCGCGCGCAGGTCCGCAAGGCCCATGTCGCGGGCGGCCCGCTCCAGGCCCTCGATGGCCGTGAGCCGCCTGTGCGTCAGCTCGTGCCCCGTGGGCACGCGGGTGGCCAGGCAGGAGTTGGACGGGTCCCCGGCGTTGGGCAGGCCTATGGCCCTGGCCAGCTCGCGCACACCGGCCTTGGGGATGCCGCAGGCGGCCAGGGGCGAGAGCGCCCCGAACTCGGCCACGGCCTGCCTGCCGGGGCGCGCCGGGTCGTCGTCCGCATTGGTGCCCTCGGCGATGAGCACGGGCGCGCCGAAGCGGTCCTGCCCGGCGCGGCGCACGGCCTCCAGCACGTGGCGCTTGCACAGGTAGCAGCGCTCCGGGCCGTTGGCGCGCAACCCCGCGTCGGCCAGGGCGCCGATGCGCCGCACCACCACCCCGCAGCGGCGGTCCGCGCCCAGGGTAAGGCCGAGATGCGCGGCCATGGCCTCGGCCCGGGCGCGCTCGGCGGCGCAGAGGAACTCCGAGCGCACGTTGACGCCCATGGCCTGCTCGCCCAGGGCCTGGCGAGCGGCCCACAGGGCGAGGGTGCTGTCCACCCCGCCGGAGAAGGCCACGGCCACGGGCCTGCCGCCGCCAGCCCCGGCGGCGGCGGCGCGGAAGAAGTCGAGGAGGGTTTGGAGGCGCTGGTCCATCCCGGCAGTGTGGTCATGTGCCGGGCCGCTGTCAAGGACAGGCCCCGCCCTCTTTGGGGGAGCCGTCCGGGGGCGGGGTCTCGATGACCCGGATGTGCCGCCACTTGCCGCCCCGGTAGCGCAAGGCGAAGGAGCCCGCCAGGGCGGCGATGTACGCCGTGAGGCAGAGCCACGGGCCGTGGATGCCGCCCAGGCCCGCCTCCACCAGCCACCAGGTGGGCAGGATGAGCACGCCCACGCTGGCGATGAGCATGGTGACCATGACATAGCGCGTGTCGCCCGCCCCTTTCAGCGCGCCGAAGTAGACGATGGAGACGCCGTCGATGAGGCTGTACAGGGCCACGTAGCGCAACAGCACCACGCCCATGTCCCGGATGTCCGCAAAGGCCGGGCCGCCCTCCATGAGCTCGGTGCCCGGGGCGGTGCGGTACAGGTCCAGCAGGGGGCCGGGGGCCAGCACGAAGATGAGCCCCACCAGCCACATCCAGGCCAGGGAGAGGCGCAGGATGCTGCCCGTGGCCCGCTGGGCCAGGTCCGGCCTGCCCTGGCCCTGGCTGCGGCCCACCAGGATGCTGGCGGCGATGGACATGCCGATGATGGGCAGGTAGGTCAGCGAGTTGATGGAAAAGGCGATGTTGGTGGCCGAGAGCTCCACCAGCCCCAGCCGCCCGATGAGCAGGGAGAACCCGGTGAGCGCCATGATGTCCAGGAAGAACTGGACCCCTGCGGGCGCGCCGATGCGCGCCAGCCGCGCCAGCATGTCCGCCTCGGGCCGGGCCTGGGCCAGGTTGTGGCGCGCCCGCGCCTCGGGCGAGAGGGCCAGGAGCAGGGCGAAGAGCAGGCAGGAGAAGGCGCTGCCCGCCACCGTGGCCATGGCCGCGCCGCGGATGCCCAGCTCCGGCGCGCCCCAGGCCCCGAAGATCAGCGCGTAGTCCAGGGGGATGTTCAGCGCCGCCCCGGCCAGGTTCACCAGCATCACCGGCACGGTGCGGCCCAGGCCGGAGTAGTAGGCCGAGAGCGCGGCCGAGAGCACGGTGAAGCCCCCGCCCAGGGTCAGGATGCGGAAGTAGTCGGCCTCCAGGCCGCGCACCTCCTCCGGGTGCCCGGCCCAGGCGAACAGCGGCCCGCCCAGGAAGGCCAGCCCGGCCAGCACCACGCCCGAGGCCAGGCTGAACCACACGCCCTGCCACAGGGCCGGGCCGATGCGCTCCGGCCTGCAGGCCCCGTGGTACTGGGCCACCAGCACGCTGACGCAGCTGGCCAGGCCCATGAAAAAGCTGATGAACAGAAACGAGGCCAGCCCGGCGGGCACGGAGGCAGCGATCTCCGCCACGGCGTGGCGGCCCAGGAACACGCGGTCCGTGAACTGCATGAGGGTGAAGCTGCCCATGCTGACCATGAGCGGCGCGCCGATCTCCAGGGCCTCGCCGTAGCCGCCCGGCCCGCGCCAGCGCTCGCGCTGGGAGGCGAGAAAGGCGGAGGCCGGGCTCACAGCGCCCGCCCGGCGGCCGCGCCCGAGGCCCAGGCCCAGTGCAGGTTGAACCCGCCCAGCTCTCCGGCCACGTCCAGGGCCTCGCCGATGGCGAAGAGGCCGGGCAGGTCCCGGCATTCCATGGTCTTGGGAGAAAAGAGCCGGGTGTCGATGCCCCCGGTGGCGGCCTCGGCCCTGGCCATGCCCGCCGTGCCCGAGGGCGCCACGCGCCATGCGTGCACCGCCCCGGCCAGGGCCTCCATCTGCGCGCGGGAGAGCTCGGCGCACCTGCGGTCGGCGGCGACCCGCAGCTCCGGGGGCAGGGATTCCAGCACGGCCTCGGCCAGGCGCCTGGGCAGCAGGCCGGAGAGCACGGTGCGCGCCAGGGCCTTGCCCCGGGCCGGGTCGCGCAGCAGCGCGCGCAGGTCCGCGCCGGGGGCCAGGTCGATGGACAGGGCCTCGCCCCGGCGCCAGATGCTGGAGACCTGCAGCGCCGCAGGGCCGGAGAGCCCCTGGTGGGTGAACAGCAGGCCGTCGGTGAAGCTCTTGCCGCCGCAGGAGACCGTGGCCTCCACGGACAGGCCGGAGAGCTGGCGGCAGAGCCCCAGCAGCTGGCCGGAAAAGGTGAAGGGGGTCAGCGCCGGGCGGGCGGGCACATGGGCCAGGCCCAGGCCCCCGGCCAGGCGCGCGGCCGTGTCCGTGCCGCCCAGGGCGGGCCAGGCCGGGCTGCCCAGGGCCAGCACCACTTTGGGGGCGGCAAGCGGCCCGGCATCCGTGTCCACCAGGAACCCGGAAGCGGAGGGCGTCACGCCCGCGACCCGCACCCCCAGCCGGAAGCGCGCCCCGGCCCGGCGGCAGGCCGTTTCCAGCGCCTCGGCCAGGGCGGTGGCCCCCTGGTCGCAGAACAGGCGCCCGTGGTCCTCCTCCTTGGCCGAGAGGCCCAGCTCCGCAAGCAGGGCCAGGAAGTCATCCGGGGTGAAGCGCCTGAGCGCCTGCTCCGTGAAGCGCGGGTTGGCCGAGAGGTAGTGCGCGGGCGAGGCGTGGACATTGGTGCAGTTGCAGCGCCCCCCGCCGGAGGCGCGCAGCTTGCGCGCGACCATGTCCGAGGCCTCCACCAGCACCACCTTGCGCCCGCGCAGGGCCGCCATGAGGGCGCAGAGCAGGCCCCCGGCCCCGGCGCCGAGGATGAGGGCGTCGGGCCGGGCCAGGATGGGGTCGGAGGCGGTGTCGGTGCGGGTGTGTTCGGCCATGGGCGGGTTGTAGGGGATGGCCGGGGGGAGCGCAAGCGGCGCGGCCACGCCTGTTCGGGTTCCCCCCTTCCCAAGCGCGCGGGACTGTGCTAGGCACACCCCTGGAGCGATGCTCCGAAATCATTTTTGAGGGGTGGGTCATGGATTTCTTCTTTTTCTTCGCTGGTCTTCTCAGCACCATCGCGGCGCTCATCGTCATCAAGAAGACGAGCCCGAACGAGCACCACTAGGCCCCACGGCCTGAAGCGCGCGGCGCTCCGCGTCCGGCCCCCGGGAGGGGACCGGCTGTGTGCGTCCGCCCGCAAATGAAAAGCCCGCTTCGGCGGGCTTTTTTGTTTCCGGCTGGCTACTGGTCGGGGCGTGGCGTCGGGGTCCGCCCGCTCAGCTCAGTTCGTCCAGCCCAGCGCGCGCAGCTTCTCCGCCACCTCGCGCGCGGCCAGGGCGTGGGCGTGGGCGTTCCAGTGCCCGTCCGTGGGGTGCCCGAAGGGCCTTGCGTTCTCGCGGAAGTCCCGGGCAAAGGCCGGGTGCAGGTCCAGGAAGGGGATGCCCAGGGCCTCGGCCTCGCGCGCGGCCAGGCGGTTCAGGCGCAGGGCCCCGGTTTCGTATTCCGCCTCGGCCCCGGTGAGCTGCCCGGCCTCGATGCCCGCGCGCACCCCGTCCATGACCAGCAGCAGCCTCGCGCCCTTTGCGGCGCAGGCCTCGCGCAGCCTGGCGAAGGCGTAGGCCGTGGCCCGGCGGTCCGTCTCCTCGCGCGCGGCCAGGCCGGAGATGTCCACGTTGGCCTCGAACTGCCGGGGCCCGGCGGGCCCAAGCAGGGCCTGGCGCAGCGCGCCCAGGTTCAGCAGCCGCCCGTGGGTCAGGTAGCGCCAGGTGGCGCTGTGGTTGCGCAGCCAGGAGAGCGCGCCCTGGCGGTAGGGCCTGGGCGGCACCTCGTCCACGCCGCCGTCGGGCCGCAGGTCGAAGGTCAGGAAGCTCTCTGTGTAGAACCCGGCCCTGCGCCGGTACGATTCGTCGAAGTCGTTGTGCACCAGCAGCGCCACCAGCACGTCCGGGCTGGCGGGCAGGGCGGCCCGGCGGGCCACGTGCAGGTACTGGGAGAGCGGCGCGCCGCTCATGCCGTAGCGGAAGACCTCCGTCCCCGGGAGCTGGCGCTCCAGTTCCTCGGCCAGGCTCGCGTCCGGCGGCACCTGCAGGGCCTCCACGTAGGAGTCGCCCACCACGGCGATGCGCGGGGCCGCGCCGCGCTCGAGCGAGTATCCGGCCCGGCCGGAATTCCAGCCCTGGGCGTTGATGGCGAAGGGCGCGCGGAAGTCGCCGCCGTGCCAGTAGACCCCCTTCTGGCCGGGGCGGTGGCGCAGCACCTCGTCGATCCAGGCCGGGGCGGGAACCTCCGGCGCGGGCACGGCCACGCGGAAGAAGACCTCCGCGGCCAGGAGCAGCGCGAGCAGGCTGGCGGGGATGAGCGCCAGGCTGGCGAGGAGGCTTGGGCGCGGCGAGGGCATGGCGTTCCGCAGGGTTGGAGGTGCCGGGGGCTTGCGCTGGCGGGGGTCTTGCGTCTAGGCTTGGGCCGGGGCCCCAAGCCGGGCCGCGAAACGCCCGCCCGGAGGATTTCTCATGCGCATCATCTCGTGGAATGTCAACGGCTACAGGGCCATCCTGGGCAAGGGCTTCCAGGACTGGCTGGCCGCCAGCGGGGCGGACGTGGTCATGCTCCAGGAGACCAAGGTGGAGCCGGAACAGCTCTCCGAGGCGGAGAAGAACCCCGCCGGGTACACCGGGGTGTGGAACTGGTCCAAGGGCAAGAAGGGCTACTCCGGCACGGCCTGCCTGATGAAGGTCGCGCCCCTGGCCAGCGAGTTCGGCCTGGCCGACCCGGCCTACCGGGGCGAGGGCCGGGTGGTGCACCTGGAGTACCCGGACTTCCACCTGTTCAACATCTACTTCCCCAACGGCCAGCAGGGCGAGGAGCGCCTGGGCTACAAGCTGGGCTTCTACGACGCCTTTCTGGCCCAGGCCCAGGAGCTGCGCAAGGCCAAGCCCATTGTGGTGGGCGGGGACTTCAACACCGCGCACACCGAGATCGACCTGAAGAACGCCAAGGCCAACGAGAAGACCAGCGGCTTCCTGCCCATCGAGCGCGCCTGGATCGACAAGTTCATCGCCCACGGCTACGTGGACACCTTCCGCCTTTTCGAGCCCGGGCCGGGCCACTACTCGTGGTGGAGCTACCGCTTCAGCGCGCGCAAGAACAACGCGGGGTGGCGCATCGACTACTTCTTCGTGTCCGAGGAGCTCCGGCCCCGCGTCAAGGCCGCCTGGATCGAGAGCCAGGTCCAGGGCAGCGACCACTGCCCCGTGGGCGTGGAGATCGCCTAGGCCTGGCCCGCCCCGCGCAGCCGCCGGGACGCCAAAAACGCGGCCAGGGTCCGGTCCATGCTCAGGGTGTGCTCGCGGATCCACGCGGCCACGAAGCGCAGGAACTCCCCCATGTCCACGCCCCTGTCCTCGGAGAAGGCCTCCAGGAAGTCCAGGGCGCGGGTGGTGAGGTGCATGTGCTCGTTGAGGTGCTGGTCGTATTCCGGGTAGGCGTCCATGTCCATGAGCGCCTCCTCCATGGCGAAATGCTCCACGGCATAGTCGCACAGGCCTCGCAGCTCCCGCCAGGCCTGCTCGCGGTCGTACCCGCCCTGCACCGTTTCCGCCACGGAGTTGGCCAGCTCGAACAGCCGCCGGTGCTGGGCGTCGATCTCCTCCACGCCTACAGCCATGGACTCGTCCCAAACCATGAGGGGCATAGGCTTCTCTCCTTTCCTACTTCCGCATGTAGCGTTTGACGGCCTTCCAGTCGCGGCCGGGCTTGTTCTCCAAAAGCCGCCTGGCGCGGGTGCGGTACATGTTCGCCAGGCGGTCCTCCGGGGCCTCCGCCGCCAGGGCGTCGAACTCGGCCAGGGCGCGGTCCCACTGGGCGGTGCGGTACAGGGTGACGGCCCGCTCCCAGCGGGAGCAGAAGGCCAGCCTGGCGCGCGGGGCGGCCACGTCCTGGTGCGGGCTCTGGGGCATGGCGCCCACCAGCTCGAACACCAGGAGCGGGTCGCTGGCGCCCTTGGGCACCACGGCGTCCACGGAGCGGAACAGGAAGGCGTTCTTGGCCCGCTCGCGCACTGTGCGGCTCACCAGGATGCTCGTGGCGTAGAACTTGTTCAGGCCTTCCAGGCGGCTGGCCAGGTTCACCGTGGCCCCCAGGGCCGTGTAGTCCATGCGGTCGCTGGCGCCCACGTTGCCCACCACGGCCGCGCCGGTGTGCACGCCCACCCGGGTGCGCAAGAGCGGCAGCCCGGCGGCCTGCCTGCGCCGGTTCAGCTCCTCCGAGGCCCTGGACAGGCGCAGGGCCGCCAGGCAGGCCTGCTCCACGTGGCCCTCGGACTCGAAAGGCGCGTTCCAGAAGGCCATCACCGCGTCGCCGATGTACTTGTCGATGGTGCCGCCGCAGTCCAGGATGACCTTGCCGATGGTCTCGAAGTATTCGCCCATGGCGGCCATGAGCTCCTCCGGAGGCAGGTGCTCGGCCAGGGGGGTGAAGTTCTCCACGTCGGTGAACAGCAGCGTGATCTCCCGCCGCTCGCCGCCGGGCACGGGGTCCACGCCGGTGTCGATGAACTGCTTCACCAGGGCCCTGGGCAGGTAGCGGCTGAAGGACTTGATGGCGCTGCGCATGCCGGAGACGGCCCCGGCCAGGCGCTCCATCTCGTCGATGCGCGAGTGCAACTGCGCGGTGGAGTCCAGGTCCAGGGAGCGGATGCGGTCGGCCTCCAGGGCCAGGAGCTCCAGCTTGCGGGCCAGGCGCTGGGCGCCCCAGGCCGCAAGGGGGATGAGCGCCAGGCTCAGGCCCAGGGTGAACAGCAGGGTGTGGTTGCGCGTGCGCGCCACGGCCCCGGTGAAGTCCTCCACCCGCGCGGCCAGGGCCAGGTAGTCGCCCCCGCCGCCCAGGTCCTCCATGCGCCGCACCTCCAGCAGGTAGTCCGTGCCCGCCACGCGCATCCGCCGGAGGGGAACCGGGGCCCGACCGGCGTCCACGAAGGCCTGGTGCGCGGCCGTGGCCACGGGGTCGCCCAGGTGCTCCACGCGGACCAGCCCCTCCTTGTCCCCGTTTCTGCCTCCGTTGCCGCCCGCCTCCTGTCTTGCGCCGGAGAGCTTCGTCGTGTCCGGGTGGCCCACCACCTTGCCCTGCTGGTCGAACAGGAAGGCCAGCCCGCCGAGGCCCAGACTGGCCTCGCGCAGAAAGCCCGACAGGGCCGGGAGGGTCAGGTCCAGCCCGAACACCGGGCCGGGCTTTCCCGGGGGGCCGATGCGCCGGGCCAGGGTCAGGCCCAAGTCGTGGGTGCTGCTGAACATGTAGAGGTCCGTGCGCACGGTGTGCGCCGCGCCCTGGGCCAGGGCGTACCAGGGCCTGGTGCGCGGGTCGTAGTCCGCCGGAGCGGGGGCGGTTTCGCCCAGGATGGCCTGGGAGCCGTCCAGGTAGCGCCAGCGCTCCAGGCGGGCGCCGCCGGGCTGGGCGCTGATGGCGCGCAGGGCCAGGCGGGTGCCCTCCGGGGCCTTCAGCCAGGCGGCCACCCCCGGGTTGCCCGCCACGGCGATGACCTGGAGGAAGCCCCCGTCCGGGTAGCCGAAGAAGGCCGAGTACATCTGCGGGGTGTCGGCCATGATGCCCACCAGGGCGGGCAGCAGCGGATGCTCGAAGCCCCTGGGCGCGGCGGCTGCGCCGGGCAGTGCCGGGATGTGCTCGGTGAGGAAGGCGAAGGGCAGGGCCAGCAGGCGCGTGCGCAGGGAGACGTCGTTCGCGGCCCGGCCCATGGTCTCGCTGGCCACCTCCAGGGCGGCCTCGGTGCTGCGCGAGTAGTTGTACCAGGCCAGGGGTCCGGCCAGCAGCAGGCCGAAGGCGCAGAGCACGAAGACCAGAAAGGAGCTCAGCCGCAGGCGCAGGCCGCCCCGGGGCTTGTCTCCGGTATGGGAGCCGCCGCTGGGCGCGGGCTGGCAGGTCGCGTCGGGGGGCAGCTGGCTGGGGGGCTCCACCGTGAACTCCAGGGTCGCTTGGCCGAAGGCCGGACGGGTGTCGGGCCTTCCGCCAGCATGTACATGGAGTTACATGGAGAGGCAAGGCAAAAGCCGGGCGCGGGCGTCTCCCGGTGCGATTATGCGTAGAAAGGAGGGTTACGCCCCGGCGAGCCCGTCCAGCTCCGCCAGGCGGGCCTCGGCGGCCTCCCAGCGGGCGAAGGCGGCCTCCAACTCGGACTCGCGGGCGGCCAGCCCGTCGCGGGCCTCCGCGATGGCCTCCGGCGCGCCCTTGTACAGCTCCGGGTCGGCCAGGCGCTCCTGGGCGGCGGCCACCTGGGCCTCCAGGGCCTCCAGCCGGGCCGGGAAAGCCTCCAGTTCCGTGGCCAGGGCCTCGCGCTCGCGCTGCTCCTTGAAGGAGAGCTTGCGCGGCCTGCCGGGTTCCGCCGGGGCGGGGGCGGCCTTGGCCGGGGCGGGCTTCGCCTGGGCGTCCCTGGGCTGGGCCTCGACCGGGGCGGGCCGCTGCCGCAGCCAGTCGTCGTAGCCGCCCACGTATTCGCGCACCGCCCCGTCTCCTTCGAAAGCCAGGGTGCTGGTCACCACGTTGTTCAGGAAGGCGCGGTCGTGGCTCACCAGCAGCAGCGTGCCCGGGTATTCCACCAGCCTGTCTTCCAGAAGCTCCAGGGTCTCGGCGTCCAGGTCGTTGGTGGGCTCGTCCATGACCAGCACGTTGGAGGGCCGGGTGAACAAACGGGCCAGCAGCAGGCGGTTGCGCTCCCCGCCGGAGAGCACGCGCACCGGGCTGTTGCCCCGGTCGGAGGAGAACAGGAAATCCTTGAGGTAGCCCATGACGTGCTTGGTGCGCCCGCCGATGGTCACCTGGTCGCAGCCGTCGGCCACGGCCTCGCGCACGGTCTTGTCCGGGTCGAGCTCCTCGCGGTGCTGGTCGAAGTAGGCCACCTCCAGGTTGGTGCCCAGGCGCACCGTGCCGCCGGTGGGTTGGAGCCTGCCCAGCAGCACCTGGATGAGCGTGGTCTTGCCCGCGCCGTTGGGCCCGATGAGCCCGATCTTATCCCCGCGCAGCACGGTGAGGTCCAGGTCACGGAACACCGGGGCCCCGCCCCAGGCATAGGAGACGCCCTTGGCCTCCATGACGAGCCTGCCGCTTCTCTCGGCATCCTGCACAACGATGCTGGCCGTGCCGGTGCGCTCGCGCCTGCGGGCGCGCTCCTCGCGCAGCTTCACCAGCTCGCGCACGCGGCCCTCGTTCCTGGTGCGGCGGGCCTTGATGCCCTGGCGCACCCAGACCTCCTCGCGCGCGAGCTTCTTGTCGAACTCGGCCCAGCCCTTTTCCTCGTTCTCCAGCAGGGCTTCCTTGCGCTTGAGGAAGGTGTCGTAGTCGCAGGTCCAGTCCGCCAGCCTGCCACGGTCCAGCTCGATGATGCGCGTGGCCACGCGCCTGAGGAACATGCGGTCGTGGGTGATGAACACCAGGGTCTTGACGTGGCGCAGGAGGAAGTCCTCCAGCCAGGCGATGGAGTCGATGTCCAGGTGGTTGGTGGGCTCGTCCAAGAGCAGGATGTCCGGCGCGCCGGCGATGGCCCGGGCCAGCAGGGCCCGGCGCTTGAGCCCTCCGGAGAGCGCCTCGAAGCGGGCGTCGGGGTCGAGCCCCAGGCGCGAGAGGGCCACGTCCACGCTGGACAGGGCCTCCCAGCCCTGGGCCTCGGAAAGCGCGGCCTGGGCGGCGGCCAGGCGCTTCTGGTCTCCGGTGGCCTGCGCGGCGTGGTGCTCGCCCAGGGCGCGGCCCAGCTCGCCCAGGCCCTGCACAGCCACCTCGTACACCGTGCCGGAGAGGGCCTCGGGCACCTTTTGCGAAAGCCGCGCCACCTTGAGTCCCGGGGCCCGGGCGATGTCGCCGGAGTCGGGGGTCAGGTCGCCGGAGAGCAGGCGCAGCAGGGTGGACTTGCCCTCGCCGTTTCTGCCCACCAGGCACACGCGCTGCCCGGCCTCGATCTGGAAGGTCACGCCGTCCAGCAGCCTGGGGCCGCCGAAGCTCATGACCACGTTGTTCACACTGATGAGCGCCATGCGCCGCTTCCTACGTGCGCCCGTGGGTTCGGTCAAGAAGCGGGGCAGTTGCCCACGGCCAGTGCTTCTGCTACCTATACGATAAAAGGAACTGTTGGAGGACGGGATGCGTGGCATTGTCTGGGACGGGTCGCTGGCGCTGGGGCACGCGGAAATCGACCGCCAGCACGAGAAGCTTGTGGGGCTCATCAACCGCCTGGCCGCCGCCTGGGACGCGCTGGACCGCGAAGGCGCCGTGATGCGGGCCATCACCGACATGTACCTCTACGCCAACGAGCACTTCCGCCAGGAGGAGGCGCTCATGGCCGCCTCGGGCTACCCGGGCCTTGCGGGGCATGTGGTGATGCACCGGGACTTCGTGGAGCGCGCCCACGCCTTTGCTGACGCCAGCCTGGCCGACCGCGAGCCCTTTGAGGAACTGCTGGAATACCTCGTCTCCTGGCTGGAGAAGCACATCCGGCGCGACGACGCGCGCATCGCCCGCCACATGGCCGGGCTGGGCTGACCCAGGCCCTTGCCCCGCGCCCCGGCAGGGGGTACAGGGGGCCATGCGCGCCCGTTTTTCATCAGCCTGGAGCCCCCGCCCGTGAGGAGGCGCCGCCGCCTGCAGCACCCGGGGCGCGAGCCGCGCCACCGCCGCGTGGGGGCCGAGTCCCTGATGCGGCTGCTCTCCCGCAGCGACAGGAAGGGCGCGCTCAGGCTGGTGCGCCTGTGGCGCGAGTGGGAGCAGGTGGTGGGGCCGGAGGTGGCCCAGCTGGCCCGGCCCGTGGGGCACCGCGAGGGGGCGCTCCTGCTGGTGGCCGAGGACGCCGTGGCCGCGCAGCAGCTGTCCTACTTCGCCCTGGAGATCGTGCGGCGGGCCAACGAATTTTTGGGCCAAGAAGTCTTTGACAAGGTGCGTTTCGAACTGCTAGATGGCAGAGTTCCTTTGGGCGGGTTGCCGCGGCCGGAGCCGCGACCAGCCCCTGAGCCGCCGCCTCGGCCATCACAACTGGGCGGCCTTGTTGATAAAATTGACCCCGAGAGCGCTGTGGGCCGCGCCTACATGGCCTATGTGCGCAGCTTCTCGGAACAAGAGACGACAGTTCGCCCCGCCGGGGCACGCAGGAGGAAGTCATGAGTGAAGAGATCACCTTTGAGAGCCTTGGGCTCACCAAGCCCCTGGACAAGATGACCGCCAAGGAGCTGCGCCAGATGATCGTGGCGAAGATCCCGTCCATCGTGGGCGCCAGCGGCATGCAGAAGGACGAGCTGGTCAAGGCCGTCAAGGACGTGTTCGGCATCGTGGACGAGGAGGGCGGCGTGTCCCCCTACAAGGACCAGATCTTCACCATGAAGCGCCAGATCCGCGAGATGCGCACCGAGAAGACCGGCGTCGAGGGCCGCAAGACCCGCACCCAGCTGCGCCGCAAAATCAACAAGCTGAAGAAGCGCACCCGCCGCCTGGCGCGCGCGCTGTAGTTTTTTTTCGGCAGGCGCCGGAAGTGGGTTGACAACTTCACGTCAGCCCATTAAACAGTGCCTCTCGAATCGTGCTGGGGGATCGTATAGCGGCAGTACTACGGGTTCTGGCCCCGTCAACCGAGGTTCGAATCCTCGTCCCCCAGCCACTCCAAAAAAGAATGTCCCCATCGTCTAGCCTGGTCCAGGACGACGGCCTTTCACGCCGTTAACAGGGGTTCAAATCCCCTTGGGGACGCCAGTAATTTCTGGGGGTTGCAGTGATGCAGCCCCCTTTTTTGTTGCCGAGGGGGAAGCACAGGGGGAAATAGTCCCAGCTTCTCCCCCCATCCTCCGTCACCTTGGTGACCCTCCCAACCCTTCCAGGGCCTCGCGAGTCTCTGCCATGTCCATGCCTAGGCTTCTAAGGTAAACCTCCGTCGTTCTTGCATTTCTATGCCTGAGCACCATCTGGATCAGCCCGAGTCTTGCGCCTTCTCTCCGCAGTTGCACAGCGGTGAGGTGCCGAATAGCGTGGAAGGTGAACGTCTGCACCTGAGCTCTATGACAGAGCCGAGCCATGAGGTGCTGACGTGACCGGAATGCCTCTCCCGGCTTGTGCGTAGGAGAGCAGGTCTCCCAAGTCGCCACAAAGACGTGCTCCGCATTTGGGTAGGGGGTCTCGGCCCGCCATGTCGTGAGGGCCTGTTTGAGCTGAGAGGCCATCGGTAGCCAGTCGAACTCTCGCCCCCCCTCACGCTTATTGGTCCAGAGCCGGACTCTTTCTTGCTCGAAGTCGACATCTTGCCACGTGAGCCCAAAGAGTTCCTTGCGGCGTGCGCCGAGGTACAGGAAGCTCAGCAGCATGACTTTGTCCTGCCCTTTGGCTACGGCAACCACCCTCCAGAAGTCTTCCGGGGGCGGGACGTAGCGGGGGCTTCTTTCCTCTCGAAACTTCTGAACCGCAGTGAACGGGTTCGGCAAATCCTGAGGAAACGCATCTCGAAAACGCATCCCCCAGCCCCAACCGCTGGCGAGGTTCTTGCGATCCTTGTTTGCGGCATTACCGGAACGGCTGCTCTTCTGGTTCAGCAGATGCGCCGCCGCGATTTCACGGGTCAACTCGCGAACGTCCAAAGTCGTAGGGTCAAGCCCCCTTTGTTGCAGGTACAGAATCAAGAGCCGGAAAGCCGCAACCTTCTCGTCCAATGTGGCCTTGCTGAACCTCGCTTTAGCTTCTTCGAGGTAGCCTGTGGCCCACTGGTGCACCGAGCAGATTGAACGGGTCTGCGTCTGCGACGTTGTCTCCTGTTCGAGTCGCCTCCGCTCCGCCAGTTCCCAGGCGATCGCCTGGCGCTTGGACTCCCGGCTGTCGTCCGGAAACCACTTGCGGCGCTGTACGCCGCGAACCATCACACTGGCGCGCCATCGGGGAGCGCCGTTCTTCTTCTCTAAGTTGGGCATGAATCCTTCCCTCCAATATATGCTGAAAGAACCGGAGCTTGCCGGGTATGACCTCAACGCCGCCCAACTCCCGCGCGTACTTGCGCACGGATGCTGGGCTGAGCTTGAGGAACTCCGCGACTTCAGCCACGGACATTGCTTTCCCGAACTGCTCCAGCAGATTTGGTCCATCACTTCCTTCCATAACCGCCTCAATTCCATGAACTCGTCTGGAAGATACCCAGACTCCCCAAGCATGCGGTCACGAGAAACCGAAGTTAAGTGTGGTGCGTGAAAAAAGTGCTTCGCCCAAAACATAACCCCCGCCATGCTGACTCCATGGCGGGGGTTATGTTTCTGGTGGTCGCCTCACTCCCCATCGGTGATGACTTTCTTGACCCCGCACCCAACGCAGACCGCAACGAACACGACGCCAGCAGCGACGCTGACGGCAAGGACCTGGGCAGGGTTGCCGGTGGCGTGGATCATGATGCTCCGGTAGAGCGTGAAGGCCAGGGAAAACGTCCCAGGATTCGCCATGGGGCCTCCTACTGCCTGACCATGGACAAGATCTGGCCTCCCACTCGCTCCAGGTGCAACGACTCCTCGGCGTCGAGGGCGTTGTCCTGGGCGGCACGCGTATAGGCGTTGATGACGTTGAACATGGTGCCGCCTTCCTCCAGCGGCCAAGCCCTCTCCACGGCCTCGGCCTGCTTCCGGGTGATCTGGAATTGGGTGTTGAGCCGCGCAAAGCTGTCCTGCGGATTCACCACAGGGGTTTGCAGGGAGACCATGAACCTACCCCTACCGCCCTGGCTGTCCGACACGACCTGGCCGAGCACCTCGGGGAACGCCTCGATGGCCTTGCGGCTGATGTGCTTGAAGCGGGACATCCCGGTGCTGGCCTTGGCGATGAGCCCGTTACTGCACACCAGGCGGTAGAAGTAGGCCTCCAGGCAGAAGGCCAAAGTGCCGACCTCGCTGTTGCCCAAGCTCACGCCGGGCACGATGCGATCCCTGGGCGCCACGGAGAACATGGCATCGTAGTGCGGGACCTTCACCAGCATCAGGGATTCGTCCAGGGTGAACTGGACTTCCTGGTTGGGTGCCACGCCGTTCTCCAGCATGGCGTAGAGCACCTCGATGTTGTCGATGGCCGTGTAGCGGTCCGTGAACACCGCGCGCAGGCCCCTGGCCGAGAAGCGGCAGAACAGGGTCTCGCGACCCTTGGCCTCCTCGTCGATCCAGTGGTTGAGGTTGTGGGCCTGCAGGTCAACGGGGCAGCGCTCAAGATAGGTGATCGGGATGCGCAGTCTGTTGGCCACCAGACGCTGGGCGCTGGGCAGCACTGCGACTTCCTGACCGCTGATCCTGGCAGTGTTCAGGGACTCAAAGGTGATGTCGGATACCGGGATGACCTCGTCGCGGTTGCCCCTGGAGTTCAGGTGCACCCGACCGAGCAAGGCTTCCAGCGTACTTGTTCCTCGCATGATTTCCTCCAATTCTTGGGGTCGAAAACAAGAAGGCCCTTCGCGGCGAGAACCGGAAGGGCGGCATAGGGACGCTGAGTGAGGGATGTTTTGCCTACCAGGCCGCGCAGGCCCGGCTGTAGGCGCAGTCGGCGCAGAGCCAGGACCGGGAAGGGATGAAGATGCGGGCGTCGATGCCCGCCAGGACGCCCTCGGCGATTCTCGCAAAGCGCCTGCGGTCTTGGGGCGTGCGCGTGGTCGTGTACTGCTCCAGCTTCGGGGTCTTGAGCTTGCGCAGCACATCCATGCGGCAGGTGGTGCTGGAGAGCGCCGGGGCATGGCCTCCGGCTGTGAGCAGATAGCTGTAGGCGCTCAGCTGCAGATCCTCGTCCACCGAGGCTTGGCTCTTCTGCTGGCTGGCGGTCTTGTGGTCCACTACGATGAGCCTGCCCTGACCGTCCCTGAGAACCAGGTCCAGCACGCCCACAAGCTGGTAGCCCGTGTAGCTGGCCGCACCCGAGTACAGGGAGGCCGTCAGCGGCAACTCCACCGCCACCACCTCGCTCTCTCCAAGGACCATCGGAGCTTGCTCGTGGAAGACCCGGAGCATGTTCCGGCCCATGGCCACGCTGCTGTCCAGGTCCGGTGTCTCCTTCTTGTAGAGCACGGGAACCTGGGCCTCGCGAACCTCGCCGGTCAGGTGTTCCGCAAAGAGGTCCTCCAGCACGTCCACGTGTTCTGAACTACCCTGCTGCACCCCCAGGTAGTAGCGTTCCATAGCCGCGTGCACGGCCTTGCCGAAGGGCAGGGAGATGGCCAGCCGCTCCTGGGGTCTGCGCTCCACGTACTGGAAGCGGTATCGCAGGCCGCAGGCCAGGTAGCTGAAGATCTGCCCGTGGCTCACGTGCAGGCTGTCCTGCAACTCGGCCAGGGCAGTGTTCCGGGTCAATGGACACCTCCAGCCCTGTGCTCACCCTGCCGGGACTGGCTGGGCGGGGCATCCTGCCGCCCCAACTCCTCGATGAGCAGGCTGGCCTCGGCCTTGGTCACGTGGTCCAGCACCACGCCGAAACGCTCCTGGCACATGGCGTCTAACTCCAGCTTCGTCAGGCCCTGTTCGCGAGCTAGGTTGAGCAGGTAGCCATGCTGCCTCGCGCTGATCCTGCCATTGCCTTGCGGAGCGCTTTCCGCCTGGCTTGAGCGTTGCCGCGTCTGCTGTCCCTTGCGTTCGTCCTTGTCGCGGTAGAGGTGCAGGCCGACGCCGAAGAGCGTGGCGCACTTCTTGAGCGCATCGGTCGCCGCCGCCTTCAGGTCATCGGCGATGGACACCGGTTGGTTGTCCGTCTTGCTCCTGGTGATGGCGCTGGCTCCGAACTGCATCTTGGTGACGCCACCGGCCACGAGACGCCCCACCACGATGACCTCGTCCCGGGCCTCGCTCACCTCGAAGCTCTTGATGACGAAGTCCCAGACTCCGTCGAAGGCCTCGTTCAGGCGTGTGATGACCGTGTGTCCCTCCACGTAGTCCAGAACCTGGCCATGCCCGCCGTCACGCTGCCTGATCTCCTGAGCTAAAAACGGCTTCTCCAAGACCTCTCGATTCATCGTTGACCTCCTCTGGGGTTTGAAAAAACAAAGCAGCCCGAGGCTGTGCCAGGGGCTGCTTTATCCGCATCACACCGATATCTTATAACAAAATATTTATTTTAGAAAAAAATATAGGGGCTACTTAACTCAGCCTAGCACGACATCCAGTATATTATATGGCGCACTTGTTTGAGTGCGTCTGTTCCCCCCGATTGACGCAACCTCAACTCGCTATAGGAGCTCAGCTTATGTCCAAAAACAACGTTAAGTCCTTTGTTGTCGACCCCGTATTGGACGAGTGCATCAGCAAGGCCTGCCGTGAGAAGGGAATCTCCACTTCCGACCTCCTGAGGCAGGCAGTGGAGTTCTATCTTGCACATTCACCTGAAATCATACGCTTTGCGCATGACTATGAACGGATTATGGGGGTGCCTGCGGGTTACCTCACAAGCAACGTTTGTGAGCGCCAACTGAAGATTCTGTGCTCAGATCTGAGAGTGCTTTCGATGTCCGCGCGGCAAAGGGCCTCCTTCTGCATGCTGCCCAAGGGGTCTCTCTGGCCCCCAAAGCACCCACTCATTGAGGATTAGCATGAACCGCGAAAAGAACCTCATGATGTTCATCCAGAAGTTTGTGAGCGGTCACGTCCGTCAA
Source organism: uncultured Desulfocurvus sp. (assembly GCA_964502805.1). Taxonomy (GTDB): domain Bacteria; phylum Desulfobacterota; class Desulfovibrionia; order Desulfovibrionales; family Desulfovibrionaceae; genus Humidesulfovibrio. Next base: position 38 of record CAZCYB010000018.1, on the reverse strand, counting down.
GGTGGTGTAAATTCCGTTGGCCATGAAGGTGGAAATCC
>CAZCYB010000017.1:0-59454 GCA_964502805.1 uncultured Desulfocurvus sp. | reverse complement strand
TCAACGACATCGCCGACCAGACCAATTTGCTGGCGCTCAATGCCGCCATCGAGGCGGCGCGGGCGGGCGACGCGGGGCGCGGCTTCGCCGTGGTGGCCGACGAGGTGCGCAAGCTGGCCGAGAAGACCGTGCAGGCCACCCAGCAGGTGGCCCAGGCCATCGGCAGCGTGCAGGAGGGCGCCAGGCGCGCCTCCGAGGGCATGGCCGGGGCGGCCAAGGCCGTGGAGCAGAGCACCGAACTGGCCGACGGCGCGGGCCGGACCCTGCGCGAGATTTTGCGCATCGCCCAGGGCTCGGCGGACCAGGTGCGCAGCATCGCCGCCGCCAGCGAGGAACAGTCCGCCACGGCGGAGGAGATCGCCCGCGCCGTGGAGGACGTGAGCGCCCTGGCCGACCGCGTGGCCGGGGAGATGGAGCAGGCCGCCGGGGCCGTGGCCGACCTGGCCCGCCTGGCCGACGACCTCACGGAAATCATCGGGAAAATGCAGTCCTGCTAAGGCCGGGCTGACCAAACACGCCAAGGAGCCAAGCCAATGATCAAGCACATCGTCATGTGGACCCTGAAGGACAGCGCCGAGGGCGCGGACAAGGCCGCCAACGCCGCCAAGATGAAGGCCCTGCTTGAGGCCCTGCCCGGCCTCATCCCGGTGATCCGCGAGCTGGAGGTGGGCACCGACGTGTTTGCCGCCACCCCGGCCTGCGACATCATCCTGTACACCGCCTTCGACTCCCGCGCCGACCTGGACGCCTACCAGGTGCACCCCGAGCACCAGAAGGTCGTGGCCTTCGTCAAGCAGGTGGTGGCCAGCCGCAGCGTGGTGGACTACGAAGTCTAGCCGGTGCCGCCTTTTCTGTTCGCCAAGGGCCCGCGAGCGCGGGCCTTTTTCTTTTCAGGAATTGTTGCTTGTCAAGCGTTGTGTCCGGGGGTACATTAAATCGATCGATTCACGATAGACAATTTCTATGAATACGTAGCTGATGCGCGCGAGGGCTCAATGGAAGACGATCCCCGGAACTGTGCGGCCACGGACGTGGCCGGAGAACTGTCCAAGGCGGGTGTCGCGCCCGAGGACATCGCCGCGAACATCGGCGCGGGCGAGCAGGCCTACGTGGACGGCCTGTACATGCTCACGCGCATGCGCTTCACCCCGGCGGACGCCAAATGCTACTGGGAGGAGATCGTCAAGCATCACGAGTGGCTGAGCGGCATCATCGGCCGGGACATCGGCCTGCGCGTGGCCGTGTGCGACTACTTCACCAACCTGCACCCCAAGATGCGCGACCCCATCATCGTGGAGGTGCAGGTGCTGCTGCAGAAGGAGCAGGGCGCCCTGGTGGACGAGCTCACCGGGCTGTACAACCGCCGCTACTTCAACGACGCCATCGCCCGCGAGGTGGAGCGCTACAAGCGCTTCGGCCAGCGCTTCTCCCTGGTCATGCTCGACGTGGACCACTTCAAGCGCTTCAACGACACCTACGGCCACAGCGCGGGCGACGACGCACTGAGGACCGTGGCCGACGCCCTCAAGAACACCGCGCGCTCCTTCGACCACGTGGTGCGCTACGGCGGCGAGGAGTTCGCCCTCATCCTGCCCCACACCGACAGCGAGCAGGCCTACGCCGCGGCCGAGCGCCTGCGCAAGGCCATCGCCTGCACCCCCGTGACGGTCAACGGCCAGGACGTGCACATCGCCGCCAGCCTGGGCACCGCCACCTTCCCCGAGGACGCCATCAACGGCCGGGACCTGGTGAACCGCGCCGACGAGGCGCTCTACGAGGCCAAGGAGACGAGGAACCGCACCTGCACGTTCATGGAAAAGAACCGCCGCTTCCCGCGCGCGCCGCTGGACCTGCTCGTGTCCTGCTCCGGCCAGGCCTGCGACGGCTCCATCATCCGCGTGCTCAACATCAGCTTCGGCGGCATGTTCTGCGAGTCCACCCAACCCCTGCTGCCCGGCACCAGCCTGGAGATCTCCCTGGCCAAGCAGGGCCCGGGCGAACCCATCCGCCTGCGCGCCCGCGTGGTGCGCCTGGAGCGCGAGGACGAGACCGGCAGCTACGGCGTGGCCCTGGCCTTCGACATGCAAAGCCACGAGGAGCGCCGCGCCCTGGTGCGCCTGGTGGAGCACGACCAGAGCCGCTGACCCAGCCGCCCTCCCGGTGGCGGAAATCCCTTGTGCCGGGGCCCCCTCCGGGCTAAAAAGGCGGCATGGCGGGCCCTGCGCCCGTCTTTCCGCGCACACGCGGGCAAGGAGGAAACCATCATGTCCCTGGACGATACCAGCAAGCTCACCCACCTGGGCTCCGGCAAGACCAGCTACGCCTTCGCCGAACCCACCGCCGCCATCCTGGAGGCCTTTCCCAACCAGTACCCGAACCGGGCCTACACCATCCAGTTCCTCCACCCGGAGTTCACCAGCCTGTGCCCCAAGACCGGCCAGCCGGACTTCGCCACCATCGAGATCAACTACGTCCCCGACCAGCTCTGCATCGAGACCAAGTCCCTCAAGCTCTACTTCACCGCCTACCGCAACCACGGCTCGTTCATGGAGACCATCACCAACAAGATACTGGACGACCTGGTCAGCGTCTGCCACCCGCGCTCCATGCAGGTCATCGCCCGCTTCAACCCGCGCGGCGGCACCACGCTGAACGTCACCGCCGAGTTCCGCAAGGACGAGGGCGACCCCATCGAGACGCGCTTCTAGGCGAGCACCGGGGGGAGGCTTCGCCTCTCTCCGGCCTCCTTCCGCCGGGAGCTTCGCGCCCCCGCTCCCTGCAAGATGACCTGGACGAGGGGCCCGGCAGGCCCGGCACTGGCGGGCGGGTCCAGGCGAACATGCGCGCGCGGCCTCCCCGCGTACAGGCCCGGAAAGGGGAGCGGAGGCTTGCCACGGAAAGCGCCTTGGGGCTAGGGTGAGCCCATGGACCAGGCCCCCCGCGACATATGGCACAGCCTCCCTGCTGAGAAGGCGGCGGAGCTTCTGGACACCGACCCCGAGCGCGGGCTGGACGGCGACGAGGCCGCCAGCCGCCTGCGCCGCCACGGCCCCAACGCCCTGCCCGCACGGCGCGGCCGCTCCGCCCTGGTGCGCTTCCTGCTCCAGTTCCACCAGCCCCTGGTCTACATCCTCCTCGCCTCCGGGGCCGTCACCGCCCTGCTGGGCGAGCTGGTGGACTCCAGCGTCATCCTGGGCGTGGTGCTGGTCAACGCCGTCATCGGCTACCTGCAGGAGGCCAAGGCCGTGCGCGCCCTGGCCGCGCTCTCCGCCACCATGACCGCCGAGGCCACGGCCCTGCGCGACGGCGCGCCCCTGCGCCTGGACGCGGCCCTGCTGGTGCCCGGAGACGTGGTGCTGCTGCGCTCCGGCGACAAGGTCCCGGCGGACGTGCGCCTGCTCTCCGCCAGGGAGCTGCGCGTGGACGAGTCCATGCTCACGGGGGAATCCCTGCCCGTGGAGAAGGACGCCGGGCCCGTGGCCCCGGACGCCGTGCTGGCCGAGCGCACTGGCATGGCCTACGCGGGCACGCTGGTGGCCTACGGCCAGGCCCGCGCCGTGGTGGCGGCCACGGGCCTGGACACGGAGCTGGGCCGCATCTCCGAGCTCATGGCCGGCGCGGAGGAGCTGGAGACCCCGCTGACGCGCAAGATCAGCCGCTTCAGCCACCTGCTGCTGGTGGGCATCCTGGCCCTGGCCGGGCTCAACTTCGCCCTGGGGCTTGCGCGCGGAGAGCGCGCGGTGGACATGTTCATGGCCTCCGTGGCCCTGGCCGTGGGCGCAATCCCCGAGGGCCTGCCAGCCGCAGTCACCATCATCCTGGCCATCGGCGTCTCGCGCATGGCCGCGCGCCGGGCGGTCATCCGCCGCCTGCCCGCCGTGGAGACCCTGGGCAGCGTCACCGTCATCTGCACGGACAAGACCGGCACCCTCACCGAGAACCAGATGACCGTGCGCCGCCTGTGGGCCGGGGGCCGTGGCGCGGAGGTCACGGGCGGCGGCTACGCCCCCGACGGGGCCATCATGGCGGACGACGGCGCACCCCTTTCCGAGGCGCACCGCCAGTGCCTGCTGGCGGGGCTCTTGTGCAACGACGCCGTGCTGCGCCACCCCGAGGAGCCCGCCGAATCAGGCGGGCCGGGCCAGGGCTGGCGCGTGGAGGGCGATCCTTCCGAGGCCGCCCTGCTGGTGAGCGCGGCCAAGGCCGGGCTGGTCCGCGCCGAGGAGCTCGGCAAGGCGCGCAGGCTGGACGAGCTGGCGTTCGAGTCCGAGCGGCAGTACATGGCCACCCTGCACCGGGACGGGGACGGCGCGGTGATCTGGCTCAAGGGGTCTGCCGAGCGGGTGCTGGAGCGCTGCTCCCGCGCCCTGGCCCCGGACGGAAGCCCCGCGCCGCTGGACGCCGCCGCCGTGCACCGCGAGGTGGAGGCCATGGCCGCCCAGGGCCTGCGCGTGCTGGCCTTCGCCCGAGGGAAGCTCCCCCGGGGCCGCGTGGGCCTGGACCACGCCGACGTGGCGGGCGGGCTCACCTTCCTGGGGCTGCAGGGCATGATCGACCCGCCCAGGCCCGAGGCCGTGGCCGCTGTGGAAGCCTGCCGCCGGGCGGGCATCCAGGTCAAGATGATCACCGGCGACCACGCGGGCACCGCCGTGGCCATCGGGCGGCTGCTCGGGCTCTCCGGCCCCTCCTGCGAGCCCGGCGGCGACTGCCGGGCCCTCACCGGGGCCGAGCTGGCCCGGCTGGACGATGCGCAGTTCCAGGCCCAGGCCCGCGAGGTCTCGGTGTTCGCGCGGGTCTCGCCGGAGCAGAAGCTCCGGCTGGTGCGCGCCCTGCAGGCCCAGGGCGAGATCGTGGCCATGACCGGCGACGGCGTCAACGACGCCCCGGCCCTCAAGCAGGCGGACATCGGCGTGGCCATGGGCCTGGCCGGGACGGACGCCGCCCGCGAGGCCGCGGACATGGTGCTCACCGACGACAACTTCGCCAGCATCGCCGCCGCCGTGGAGGAGGGGCGCGGGGTCTTCGACAACCTCATCAAGTTCATCGCCTGGACCCTGCCCACCAACCTGGGGGAGGGGCTGGTCATCCTGGCGGCCTTCCTCTTCGGCGTCACCCTGCCCATCCTGCCGGTGCAGATCCTCTGGATCAACATGACCACCGCCGCGGCCCTGGGGCTCATGCTCTCCTTCGAGCCGCGCGAGCAGGGCCTCATGGACCGCCCGCCGCGCAACCCGGCCCGGCCCATCCTGAGCGGCTTTTTGAACCAGCGCATCGTGCTGGTGGGCTCGCTGCTGCTGGTGGGCGCCTTCGGTCTCTTCGACTGGGAGCTGCGCCAGGGCGCAAGCCTGGACCAGGCGCGCACCGTGGCCGTCAACGTCTTCGTGCTGGTGGAGACGGCCTACCTGTTCAACTCGCGCTCCTCCACCCGCTCGCCCTTCGCCCTGGGGTTCTTCTCCAACCCCTGGGTCAACGGCGGAGCGGCGCTCATGATCCTGCTCCAGCTTGCCTACACCTACGCCCCGCCCATGAACGCGCTGTTCTCCAGCGCGCCCATGACCGCGGCCCAGTGGGGCCGCGTGCTGGCCGCGGCGGTGCTGGTGTTCCTGGCCGTGGAGGCCGAGAAGAAGCTCAGGGGCGGGGTGCGGGCGTAGCGCCGGCCCGCCTTGGTGCGCGGGGGGCTCACTCCCCGGCGTATTCCTTCCACCCGGCGGCGCGCAGCTCGCAGGCCGGGCAGGCCGCGCAGCCGTGGCCCCAGGGGTGCCGCTCGCCGCGCGTGCCCTGGTAACAGGTGTGCGTGTGCTCCAGGATGAGCTCCACCAGGGGCTGGCCGCCCAGGGCGTGGGCGAGTTCCCAGGTCTGGGCCTTGGTGCGCCACATGAGCGGGGTATCGATGACCAGGCGCGTCTGCATGCCCAGGTTCAGGGCCACCTGCAGGGCCTTCATGGTGTCGTCGCGGCAGTCGGGGTAGCCGGAGTAGTCGGTCTCGCACACGCCGGTGACCAGGTGCTTGAGCCCCCGGCGGTAGGCCTGGGCCCCGGCCAGGGTGAGGAACACGAGGTTGCGGCCGGGCACGAAGGTGCTGGGCAGGCCGGAGCCGGTCATGGCGATGGCCACGTCGTGGGTCAGCGCGGTCTCGCCCAGCTGCTGGAAGACGTTCAGGGCCAGGGTGCTGTCCGGTCCCAGGCGGCGGTCCCATTCGGGGTTCAGCTTTCGGAAGCGCTTGAGCACCTCGGTGCGGCACTCCAGTTCGATGCTGTGGCGCTGGCCGTAGTCGAAGCCCAGGGTCTCCACGCGCGGGAAGCGGGCCAGGGCCCAGGCCAGGCAGGTGGCGGAGTCCTGTCCGCCGGAGAAGACCACGAGGGCGCTGTCGGTGCCGGTCTGCTGCATGTCGTCGCTCCGAAAAATCAGACGCCGCGCGTTTCCGGCGGCCAGATGTGCTTGTGCAGTTGCAGGTTCAGGCGCACGGGCAGCCGGTCGGCCACGATCCAGGCGGCCAGCTCGCTGGCGGCGAGGGCCCCGTGCAGCGGCGAGACGTTCACCGTGTTCCTGGCGCAGTCGATGCGCGGCAGGAGATCGAGCATGTGCCCGTAGTCCCCGCGCCCGCCGATGACGAACTTGACCTCGTCGCGCGGGCGCAGGCGGGAGAGGTTGCCCAGGTCCATGCGCTCGGCCTCGCCGCTGGAAGGGCCCTTCATGTCCACGATGGCGACGGCCCGGGGCGGCAGGGCGGTGATGTCCAGGCTGCCGTTGGTCTCCACCAGCACGGTGAGCCCGGCGTCCAGCAGCCGCCGGGCCAGCTCCGGGGTCTCGGGCTGGAGCAGGGGCTCGCCGCCCGTGAGCTCGGCCAGGGGCAGACCGAAGGAGAGGGCCTCGGCCGCCAGGGCGTCCACGGTGCGCTCGGCGCCGCCAGCCCAGGCGTAGGGGGTGTCGCACCAGGCGCAGCGCAGGTTGCACCCGGAAAGCCGCACGAAGACGCAGGGGCGGCCCGCAAAGCTCGATTCGCCCTGGATGCTGGCGAAGACCTCGCAGACCGCCAGGCTCACGCCTCCTCCCAGTAGGTCACGCCCGCGCCCGGGGTCTCGGCGATGTGCACCCGGGACACGCGCAGGGCCTTGCCGGGCGCGGCTTCCGCCAGGAGCCGGTTCAGCTCCCCGTACAGGTGCCGGGCGATGTTCTCCGCCGTGGGGTTCATGGCCGCGAAGGGCGCCAGGTCGTTCAGGAAGGCGTGGTCCAGCGTGGAGAGCGCCTGCTTCACCAGGGCCTTGATGTCGCGGAAGTCCATGCCCATGCCCAGGTCGTCCAGCTCCATTGCCAGCACGGAGACCGTGACGCCCCAGTTGTGGCCGTGGGTGTTGCGGCAGTTTCCGGGGTAGCCGTTGAGCCTGTGGGCGGCGCAGAATTCCGCGCTCACGGTGAGTTCGTAGTTGCGTTTCATGGGCGGGATGTACGGTCTCCTTTCCCGGCAGTCAATTCCAGGGTCGGCCAGTCCATGTGTTGGTCAGTCCCAGGCGTAGGCCGCCATGGAGAGCACGGAGTAGGTCCAGCCGTCGTGCAGCAGGCGGCCCTTGCCGCCCCCGGCTCCGGCGGCCACCAGCAGGGGCACGTAGTGGTCCGCCAGGGGGTGGCAGCGCGCGGCGTTGGGCCCCTGGTCCAGGTAGTCCGCCAGGGCCTGCTGGTCCCCGGCCTGGATGCGCCCGGTGAGCCAGTCCGCAAACTCGCGCGCGTAGGGGGCCGGGGGCGCGTCGATGGCGTGCTGGAACACCTCGCGCAGGTTGTGCGTGGCGTTGCCGCTGGCCAGGATGAGGATGCCCTCCTCGCGCAGGGGGGCCAGGGCCCGGCCCAGGGCCAGGTGGTGCGCCCCGGCGTGGTTGGGCGGCAGGTGCGACTGGACAGACACCTGGGCCACGGGGATGTCCGCCTGCGGGTACATGAGCGAAAGGGGCACCCAGGCCCCGTGGTCCAGCCCCCGGCTGGGGTCCAGCGCGGCGGAGAGGCCCGCGCCGTCGATGAGCGAGGCCGCGCGCCCGGCCAGGGTGGGTTCGCCCGGGGCGGGGTAGGCCATGTTGTAGAGCTCGTCCGGAAAGCCGTAGAAGTCGTGGATGGTCTCCGGCTCCGGCGTGGCGGAGAGCCTGGGGGCCGGGGTGTCCCAGTGGGCGGAGACGGCCAGGATGGCCCTGGGCCGGGGCAGGCTCTTGCCCAGCCCCAGCAGAAAGTCGCGCGTGGGCACGGGGTCGGAGACAAGCGTGGGCGCGCCGTGGGAGACGAACAGGGCGGGCATGGTCGGAAACATGGGGCCTCCTTGCTCCGGTTTCGGGCATATCTTTCATAGTATAATGCCGAACGCGCCGGGCGCAAGGCGCGGGTGCGCGCCCCGGCCTGTACAGCGGGCCGTGTTTTTGGCATGGAATAAAGGAAACAAGGAGGACCACCATGCTGGCCACCGACGACCTGCGGGCGGAACACGAGGGCATCCTGAAGATGCTGGCGGTGATGGAGGCCATGGCGGCGAGCCTGAACCGGGGCGGACCGGACGCCCTGGAGCGCTGGGAGTCCGTGCTGGATTTCCTGCGCGTGTTCGCGGACAAGTGCCACCACGGCAAGGAGGAGGACATCCTCTTCCCGGCCCTGGAAAAGGCCGGGATGCCGCGCCAGGGCGGCCCCATAGCCGTGATGCTGCACGAGCACGTGCTGGGGCGCGGCCACATCGCGGCCATGGGCGAGGCCCTTGCGGGCCTGAAGGCCGGAAAACCGGACGGCGGCGCGGCCCTGTGCGAGGCCGCCCGGGCCTATGTGGCGCTGCTGACCCAACACATCGCCAAGGAGAACACCGTGCTCTTCCCCATGGCTGAGCGCCTGCTGGGCGAACCGGCCATCGACGCCATGCACGAGGACTTCGAGCGCATCGAGGCCGAGCGCATCGGCCCAGGCAGGCACGAGGCCTTCCACGCCCTGCTGGACGAGCTTTCGACCCGCTACCTTTCCTGAACGGACAACCCCGGAGAGACTGCCATGAGCTTCAAGATCACCGATTCCGTGACCTGGGTGGGCAAGAAGGACTGGGAGCTCAGGCGCTTCCACGGCGAGGAGTATTCCACCCACCAGGGCAGCACCTACAACTCCTACCTGGTGCGGGACGAAAAGACCGTGCTCATCGACACGGTCTGGGGCCCCTATGCCCAGGAGTTCGTGCAGCAACTCGCCGGCGTGGTGGACCTGGCGAAGATCGACTACGTCGTCGTCAACCACGCCGAGCCCGACCACAGCGGCTCCCTGCCGGAGCTCATGCGCCACATCCCGGGCGTGCCGGTGTACTGCACGGCCAACGCGGTGAAGTCCATCACCGGCCAGCACCACCAGGCCTGGAACTTCCAGGTGGTGAAGACCGGCCAGAAGCTGAGCCTGGGCAAGCGCGAGCTCCTCTTCATCGAGGCGCCCATGCTGCACTGGCCGGACACCATGTTCAGCTACCTCACCGGCGAGGACATCCTGTTCTCCAACGACGCCTTCGGCCACCACCTGGCCACGGAGGGCATGTACAACGACCTGGCCGACCCCTGTGTGCTGGAGGCCGAGTGCCTGAAGTACTACGCCAACATCCTCACGCCCTTCAGCCCGCTGGTGAAGCGCAAGATCGAGGAGTTCGCGGGCCTGGGGCTGCCGCTCAAGATGATCTGCCCCAGCCACGGCACCATCTGGCGCTCCAACCCCATGGGCATCGTGGGCAAGTATCTGGAATGGGCGGCGGACTACCAGGAGAACCAGGTGACCATCGCCTACGACACCATGTGGAACTCCACCCGGCGCATGGCCGAGGCCATGGCCGAGGGCCTGGGCGAGGCCGCCCCCGGCCTCACCGTGAAGCTCTACAACGCCGCTCGCACGGACAAGAACGACCTCATCACCGAGGTCTTCCGGTCCAAGGCCGTGCTGCTGGGCTCGCCCACCATCAACCGGGGCTACCTGTCCTCCCTGGGGGGCCTGCTGGAGATGATGCGCGGCCTGGGCTTCAAGAAAAAGAAGGCCGCGGCCTTCGGCTCCTACGGCTGGAGCGGCGAGAGCGTGAAGATGCTCACCGAGCACCTGCGCCACGCGGGCTTCGAGGTGCCGGACGAGGGCTGGCGCGAGCTGTGGCGACCGGACGGCGACGGCCTGGAGCGCTGCCGCGAGTTCGGGAAGAAGTTCGGCGCGCTGCTGGCGTAGCAGGGGATAGGCTCCGCAAGCCGGGGGCCGTGGCAGCGCCCCGGTTCGCCAAAGAAAAAGGCCCCGGACTCGCGTCCGGGGCCTTCGCCATTGGTCTGTGGTGGTCCTACTTGCCGCCGCGACCGTCGTCGCAGGGGCCGTCCTTCTTCACGGGGCTGGAGTGCTCGGCCACGGAGGCGGTGGTGCAGCTCTTGAGGTCGCCACCGCCGGGAGCGGCTGCGGCAGCCGGAGCGGCCGGGGTGGGCAGGTCAAGGCCGCCCTCCACGCAGGCGCGCTTGGGGTCGTCCAGGAGCATGAGCTGCTGGTAGCGCTCCATGTAGGCCTTCTCGATGCCGGCGCGCAGGCGCGAGCTCTCCTCGGGCATCATCTTCTCCAGGGCGGCGTAGCGCTGCTCGCCGGAGAGGAAGGCCTGGAGCGTGCCGTCGGGGGCCTTGCTCTCCAGCTTGAAGGGGTTCTGGCCCGCCTCGGCCACCTGGGGGTTGAAGCGGTACAGCGGCCAGTAGCCGGAGGTGACGGCCAGCTTGCCTTCCTCCTGGCTCTTGCCCATGCCCTTCTTGATGCCCTGGTTGATGCAGGGGGCGTAGGCGATGATGAGCGAGGGGCCGGGGTAGGCCTCGGCCTCCAGGATGGCCTTGAGGGTCTGGTTCTTGTCCGCGCCCATGCTGATGCTGGCCACGTAGACGTAGCCGTAGGTCATGGCCATGCGGCCCAGGTCCTTCTTGTTGGTCTTCTTGCCGCTGGCGGCGAACTTGGCGATGGAACCCAGCGGGGTGGCCTTGGAGGACTGGCCGCCGGTGTTGGAGTAAACCTCGGTGTCCATGACCAGGATGTTCACGTCCTCGCCGCTGGCCAGCACGTGGTCCACGCCGCCGAAGCCGATGTCGTAGGCCCAGCCGTCGCCGCCGAAGATCCAGATGCTCTTCTTGGTCAGCAGGTCGCCCATGGCCTCGATCTGGGCCAGCAGCGGATCCTTGCTGCCCTTCAGCAGGGCCTTGAGCTGGTCGCCGTACTGGCGGCTGGCCGCGGGGTCGTTCTTGCCCGCGATCCAGCCGGAGAGGGCCTCCTTGACCTTGGCCGGGGCATTGCCCGCCAGGGCCTGCTGGGCCAGCTCAAGCAGCTTGGCGCGGCGCTGGTTCACGGCCATGGTGTAGCCGAAGCCGAACTCCGCGGCGTCCTCGAACAGGGAGTTGGCCCAGGCCGGACCAAAGCCGTCCTTGTTCACGCAGTAGGGGCTGGAGGGAGCCGAGGCGCCCCAGATGGAGGAGCAGCCCGTGGCGTTGGCGATGAGCATGCGCTCGCCGAAGAGCTGGGTGATGAGCTTGACGTACGGGGTCTCGCCGCAGCCGGAGCACGCGCCGGAGAACTCCAGCAGGGGCTGCTGGAACTGGCTGCCCTTGAGGCTCTCGCGCTTCACCAGGTCGCCCTTGAGCGACACGGTCTCGCTGAACTCCTGGTTGGGCACCTCCACGGCGGTCTGGCTCTCCAGGGGCTTCATCACCAGGGCCTTGGTCTTGGAGGGGCAGATGTCCGCGCAGTTGCCGCAGCCCATGCAGTCCAGGGTGTTCACCTGGATGCGGAAGGCCAGGTCCTTGAGCTCCTTGCCCTGGGCGGGAATGGTCTCAAAGCTTCTCGGGGCCTTCTTGGCCTCGGCGGCGTTCAGCAGCACGGGGCGGATGGTGGCGTGGGGGCAGACAAAGGCGCACTGGTTGCACTGGATGCAGTTTTCCTTGATCCACTCGGGCACGTTGATGGCCACGCCGCGCTTCTCGTACTGGCTGGTGGCCACGGGGAAGCTGCCGTCGATCTCGAAGGCGGACACGGGCAGGCTGTCGCCCTTCTGGGCCAGGATGGGGCGCATGACGTCCTTGACGAAGGCCGGGGCCTTGTCGGCCTTGGGGGCCTCGTCCTTGGCCTGGGCCCAGGAGGCGGGAACCTTGATCTCAATCAAGTTGGCCAGGGTCTGGTCCACGCCGTCCACGTTCATCTTGACGATCTTGTCGCCCTTCTTGCCGTATTCCTTCTTGATGGAGTCCTTCAAGAGGGCGATGGCCTTGTCGATGGGCAGCACCTTGGCCAGCTTGAAGAAGGCGGTCTGCATGATCATGTTGATGCGGTTGCCCAGGCCCACCTCGCCGGCGATCTTCACCGCGTCGATGGTGTAGAGCTTGAGCTTCTTCTGCGCGATGGTGCGGCGCATGGCGGCGGGCAGGTTGGCCTCCATGTCGGCCACGGTGCCCCAGGTGGAGTTGAGCAGGAAGGTGCCGCCGGGCTTGATGCCCTCGAGCACGTCGTAGATGTGCACGTAGCCGGACTTGTGGCAGGCGATGAAGTCGGCCTGCTCCACCAGGTAGGTGGACTGGATGGGCTTTTTGCCGAAGCGCAGGTGCGACACGGTGATGCCGCCGCTCTTCTTGGAGTCGTAGGCGAAGTAGCCCTGGGCGAACATGGGGGTGTTGTCGCCGATGATCTTGATGGCGCTCTTGTTGGCGCCCACGGTGCCGTCGGAGCCAAGGCCCCAGAACTTGCACTGCACGGTGCCCTTGGGGGTGGTGGCCAGGGCCGGACCCATCGGCAGGCTGGTGCCGGTCACGTCGTCCACGATGCCCACCACGAAGTGGTTCTTGGGGCGGGCCTTCTCCATGTTCTTGTAGACGCTCATGACCATGTTGGGGCGGAATTCCTTGCTGCCCAGGCCGTAGCGTCCGGCGATGAACTGGGGCAGGGCGCCGCCGCGCTCGATGAAGGCCGCGCACACGTCCTGGTACAGCGGGTCGCCCAGGGCGCCCGGCTCCTTGGTGCGGTCGAGCACGGTGATCTTCTCCACGGTCTTGGGCAGCACGGCGAAGAAGCTCTTGGCGTGGAACGGGCGGTACAGGCGCACCTTGATCAGGCCCACCTTCTTGCCCTTGGCCAGGAGCAGGTTCACCACTTCCTCGATGGTCTCGCAGCCGGAGCCCATGGCCACGATGATCTCGGTGGCGTCGGGAGCGCCCACGTAGTCGAAGGGCTTGTACTTGCGGCCGGTGAGCTTGCCCACCTTCTTCATGGCGTCGATGACATGGCCGGGCACGGCGTTGTAGTAGGGGTTGGCCCGCTCGCGGCCCTGGAAGTAGATGTCCGGGTTCTGGGCGGTGCCGCGGATCACCGGGTGCTCGGGATTGAGGGCGCGCTTGCGGAACTCGGCGATCTTCTCATGGTTCACCAGGGCGGCCATGTCGGCGTAGTCGATGGTCTCGATCTTCTGGATCTCGTGGCTGGTGCGGAAGCCGTCGAAGAAGTGGACAAAGGGCACGCTGGACTCCACCGTGGCCAGGTGGGCCACCAGGGCCAGGTCCATGCACTCCTGCACGCTGGAGGAGGCCAGCATGGCGAAGCCGGTCTGGCGGCAGGCCATGACGTCCTGGTGGTCGCCGAAGATGGACAGGGCGTGGGCGGCGATGGCGCGGGCGGAGACATGGAAGACGCTGGGCAGAAGCTCGCCCGCGATCTTATACATGTTCGGGATCATGAGCAGCAGGCCCTGGGAGGCGGTGAAGGTGGTGGTCAGCGCGCCCGCGGCCAGGGAGCCGTGCACCGCGCCGGCGGCGCCGGCCTCGGACTGCATCTGGCGGATGTTCACCACCTGTCCGAAAATGTTTTTGAGCCCCTTGGCGGCCCATTCGTCCGCGATCTCGCCCATGGTGGAGGAGGGCGTGATGGGGTAGATGGCGGCGGCCTCGCTCATGGCGTAAGCCACGTGCGTCGTTGCGGTGTTGCCGTCCATTGTCTTCATTTTCTTAGCCATTTGGGTGTCTCCCTCTCGAAGTTTCGATATCTGAAGGTTTTGGCCCTATTTCCAGCATGACATCTGGCCTAGTTCAAAACACATGACTTGGCAACTTGTGTGCCAAAGAGAACATTGCATTTTTTTAGTTAAATATTTCAAGCTATTGTTGATTCGGGCAGCGAATTTGGGCCAAAAATGAGCATTTTTTTGTCCGATTTTTCAGCGCCGGTTTTCGGCGAAAGGTCGCACTTGGCCGTCCAGCGGCGTTAACGCAGTCCGGAAAAGCGGACTGGGCCCGGTGAGCGAATGCGCGCCGCACCCCTGGCGCGTGGGCGCGCTTTGCGCTACAGCAGGGACAGGCCGGAAAAGTTCAGACAGGCGGGCGTATCTTGGAACAGTGCGAACTGGAGCCTCCCAAGCCAGGCTGGCGCAAGGCCGCCGGAACCCTGGAGCGGCTCCTGCCTTTCCTGGCCTGGTGGCCCATGGTCACCAGGCGCAGCCTCAAGGCCGACCTCTGGGCCGGGCTCACGGGCGCGGTCATCGTGCTGCCCCAGGGCGTGGCCTTCGCCGCCATCGCGGGCATGCCGCCGGAATACGGCCTGTATGCGGCCATGGCCCCGGTGATCCTGGCCGCGCTCTTCGGCTCGTCCTTCCACCTTGTCTCCGGCCCCACCACGGCCATCTCCCTGGTCATCTTCGCCAACTTAAGCCCGCTGGCCGCGCCCGGCGGGCCTGACTACATCCGCCTGGTGCTGGCCATCACCTTCCTGGCGGGCTGCTTCCAGCTGGGCCTGGGCCTGGCCAGGCTGGGCGCGGTGGTGAACTTCGTCTCGCACTCCGTGGTCATCGGCTTCACCGCCGGGGCGGCCATCCTCATCGCCACCAGCCAGCTGGGGGCCTTCTTCGGCCTGGCCCTGCCGCGCGGGGGCAGCTTCCTCACGCCCTGGGCCGGGCTCTTCGGCCAGCTGGACCGCATCAACGTCCACGCCGTCATCATGGCCCTGGCCACCATGCTCATCGCCCTGGTCATCATGCGCTTCTGGCCCCGGCTGCCCAAGTTCCTGCTGGCGCTCACCGCCGTAAGCGCCCTGAACCACCTGCTCTCCGGCGGCATCCACCAGGTGCGCGTGGTGGGGGCCCTGCCCGCCAGCCTGCCGCCCCTCTCGCCCCCGTCCTTCAGCCTGGACGAGCTGCGGCTGCTCATGCCCGGCGCCCTGGCCATCGCCATGCTGGGCCTGGCCGAGGCCGTGTCCATCGCCCGCAGCGTGGCCGCCAGGAGCGAGCAGATGATCGACAACAGCCAGGAGTTCGTGGGCCAGGGCGTGTCCAACATCCTGGGCAGCTTCTTCTCGGCCTATGCCTCCTCGGGCTCCTTCACCCGCACGGGGGTGAACTACGAGGCCGGGGCCAAAACCCCGCTGGCGGCGGTGTTCTCCGCCGCGCTGCTGGCGCTCATCGTGCTGCTGGTGGCGCCGCTCACGGCCTACCTGCCGGTCCCGGCCATGGCCGGGGTCATCCTGCTGGTGGCCGTGGGCCTGGTGGACCTGCGCGGCATGCGCCACGTCATCCGCACGGACAGGAGCGAGGCCGGGGTGCTGGGCGTGACCTTCCTGTCCACCCTGTTCCTGCAGTTGGAGTTCGCCATCTTCTCCGGGGTGCTGCTTTCGCTCTTGATGTACCTCAAGCGCACCTCGCACCCCAACTTCATCGTGCTGGCCCCGGACCAGGCCAACCCGCGCAGGCCGCTGGTGAACGTGGCCCGCAGGCAGCTGGCCGAGTGCCCGCAGCTCAAGATCCTGCGCCTGGACGGCAGCATCTTCTTCGGCGCGGTGAACCACATCTCCGAGGAGCTGCACCGCATCATGCGGCGCTTCCCGGAGCAGTGCCACATCCTCATCGTGGGCAAGGGCATCAACTTCGTGGACGCCGGGGGCTGCCACATGCTCTTCCAGGAGGCCCACCGCCTGCGCATGGCCGGGCGCGAGATGTTCTTCTGCTCGCTCAAGACCGAGGTCATGGAGGTGCTCATGCGCGGGGGCTGCCTGCACCGCTTGGGCGAGGGCAACCTGTTCCCGTCGGAGACCGACGCCATAGCGCACATTGTGCCCCGGCTGGACCCGGAGCGCTGCGCCTGCTGCCCGGCGCGGGTGTTCCACGAGTGCGCGCGCATGCCCGGCGGCGAGGAGTACGAGGCCAGCGACCCGCTGCGGCTCAGGCCCCTGTGACGGCCCCGGCGAGCCCAGCGCGAAGCAGCGCCCACCCGTCGCGGGCGAACAGCGCGGCGTAGCCGAGCAGCATCAGCCCCAGGCCGCGCATGAGCCACAGGTACCCGCGCGAGCCCAGGAGCCCGCCGAAGCGGCCCGCCAAGAGCGCAATGGCCGCCTTGGACCCCACCAGCGACAGGGAGAAGGCCCCCAGGAAGGCCGCCACCGAGCCCCAGCCGGACTGCCAGGCCCGGGTGAGGAGCGGCGCGCCCACGGTGGTCCAGAACAGGTAGGGCGCAGGGTTGAGCAGGTTGGCCAGCACGCCCTTCCTGACGCTGCCGGGGCTGCCCCCGGGCGCGGAGCCTTGGGCGGCGGGACTCCAGCGCAGGCAGCCCAGGGCGCAGTGCAGCAGGAACAGGCAGCCCGCCAGGGTGACGGACCCCAGGACCGCGCCATGTCCCGCCGCCGCCCCGGCGATGCCCAGGGCCAGCAGGATGATGGGCGCGTCGGTGAGGAGCGGCGCCGCGGCCACCTTGACGCCCTCGCGCGGGCCGTGGGCCAGGGTCTGGGCCAGCACCAGGGCCATGAGCGGCCCGGGGGAAAGCCCCGAGGCCAGGCCCAGGGCCGCGCCGGTGAGCACGAGGGTCGGGTCGGGCATCCGGGCTCCGCGCTAGTGCCGGGGCACGAAGGGCGGCACGGTCTGGAACCGCGCCAGGAAGTCCTCGGCCTGGGCCTCGGGCAGGGGCCGGGCGAAGAGGTAGCCCTGGAAGAACTCGCAGCCCAGGCCGGAGAGGATGTCGCGCTGGGCGCTGGTCTCCACGCCCTCGGCCACCACGTCCAGCTTCAGGCTCTGGGCCAGGTTGATGATGGCCCGCACGATCTCCAGGTTCTCGTGGCCCTGCTCCAGCATGCGCACGAAGGACAGGTCGATCTTGAGGTGGTCCAGGGGCAGGCGCGTCAGGTAGGCCAGGGAGGAATAGCCCGTGCCGAAGTCGTCCACGGAGAAGGACACGCCCATCTCGCGCATCTCCCTGAGCTTGGCCAGAACGCTCGAGCCGCTCTGCATCAGCGCGGTCTCGGTGATCTCCAGCTTCAGGTTGCCCGCGGGCAGGCCGGTGTCCTTCAGGATGGCGCGCATGCGCGGCAGGAAGTCCGTCTGCGGCACCTGCTGGGGCGAGAGGTTCACCGAGAGCACGGCGTCGGCCATGTGCGGATACTTCTCGCGCCAGCGCTCCAGGATCCTGCCGCCCTCGTTCATGGCCCAGAAGCCCAGGTCCACCACCTTGCCGGAGTCCTCGGCCACGGGGATGAACTCCGAGGGCATGATGAGCCCGCGCTGCGGGTGCCGCCAGCGGGCCAGGGCCTCGAAGCCGAACAGCGAGCGCTCGCGTTGCCCGTTCCTGGTCACGGCGCGCACGATGGGCTGGAACTCCAGGAAGAATTCGCCCCGGGCGATGGCCCGGTCCATTTCGTTCTCCATGCGCACCACATGCAGGGTGTGGGTGAGCAGGGAGGGCGTGAAGCTCTTGACCCGGTTGCGGCCCGTGGACTTGGCCCGGTGCATGGCCAGGTTGGCGTTGCGCAGGATCTCGTCGGCGCTTTCGCGCTGGGCCCGGCCCATGGCGATGCCGATGCTGGCGCTCACGACCAGCTCCTGGCCCTCCACCAGGAAGGGCTCCTCCAGGGCGCCGCGTATGCGCCGGATGGCCTGGATGGGCCGCTTGTGGGAGTCGAACTCCTCCATGAGGATGACGAACTCGTCCCCGCCCAGGCGGGCCACGGTGTCCAACTCGCGCACGGCGGCCTTGAGCCTGCGGGCGGTCTCGATGAGCACGGCATCGCCCGCGGCGTGGCCCAGGGTGTCGTTGATGTTCTTGAAGCGGTCCAGGTCCAGGTAGATCACCGCGAACTTGTAGTCGGCCCGGCGGCGGGCTCGCTGCTGGGCGCTCTCGATGACCTCCATGCACAGGGTGCGGTTGGCCGCGCCGGTGAGGGGGTCGTGCAGGGCCAGGTGGCGCAGCCGGGTTTCCATGCGCTTGCGCTCGGTGAGGTCCAGGAACATGCAGGCGCAGTGGCCCGGCTCGGTCTGGAAGGCGTGCACCTCGTAGGCCCCGGCGATGTCCTCGTCGCGGTAGTCCATCTGCTCGGTCTTCCAGGTGCCGCCCCGGGCGCAGATCTCCTTGTACTTGGCGGGCACGGCGGTACCGCGCAGCTCGGGGAAGGCCTCCTCGATGGTCCGGCCCATGAAGTTGCTGTTGTTCACGCCCAGGATGCGGTCCGCCGCGGGGTTTGCTCCCACGAAGACCAGCTCCCCGCCCTCGTCCAGGCGGTAGAGGTGCATGCCCATGGGCGAGGCCTCGATGATGTTGCGCAGCCTGCGCTCGGACTCGCACAGCCCGGCCTCGGCCCGGCGTTTCTCGGTGATGTCCACCCCGGTCTCCCAGCTGGACCAGCCGGAGAGCGGCGAGGCGTTGGAGACCATGCTCCAGGAGACGATGCGCTCGGTGCCGTCGGCGGCGCGCATGCGCACCTCGCGTTCCCGGAAGTCCTGCCCGGCCTCGTGGATGGCCCGGATCTCCCGGCGGTACTCCGGGTCGGGGTAGAGCATCTCGAAGAAGCGCGGGTTGTCCAGGACCTCGGCGGCCTTGTAGCCCAGCACGCGCTCGCACTCGTGATTCCAGAACACCACCCGGCCCTGCTCGTCGTGGGCGTGGATCATCACCGGCAGGTGCATGGCCAGCGACTCCATGCGCCGTTCGTTGAGCGCGCAGGCCAGTTCCGTGTCCCGCAGGCCGGTGATGTCCAGCACGTGCCCGGCCACCAGGCCCTGGCCGGGCCTGTGGCGTTTTTCGCCCGGGGCGGCCACGGGGATCTGGTCGATGCGCACCACGTGCTCGCGCCCGCCCCAGGTCAGGGGCTGCTCCATGGAGCCCGGCCCCGCAAGCGGCCTGCTGCGCGGGTGGCGCGCGGCCAGGGCGGTGTTGCGGGTGCCCAGGAGCTCCTCGCGCCGCCTCTCCAGGATGGCGCAGGCGGCCTGGTTCAGGTAGACGAAGCGGCCCTGGGCGTCGGTGGCGTAGATGGGCAGGGAAAGGGCGTCGAGCACGCGCCGGAGCACGCGGGCGTCCAGCCCGGCCTGGCCCTGCTGGCTTTCGTCGTCCCTGGGCGCGCGGGTCCGCCTGGGCTTGGGCGGGCGCTGGGTGGTGTCTTTGCTGCGCTTGGGCGGCATGGGGTTCCCCTGGTGCTGCGGCTTGGACAGTGCTGACGCCTGACTTGTACCAGCAGCGCCACGGAAAGGGAAGCGCATGGCGGAAACGCGAATACGCAACCTGCCGCCGTCCAAGGATGGACGGCCCCCGCCAGGGTGTGCTACGTAGCCTGCAGGGCCGCCGCCGGGCGGTCCGGAAAATCAGACCAGGAAACGCGGAGGAGCCGGGCCATGCTCAAGGACTTCAAGGAATTCATCATGCGCGGCAACGTGGTGGACATGGCCGTGGGCATCGTCATCGGCGCGTCCTTCGGCGGCATCGTCAAGTCCCTGGTGGACGACCTGCTCATGCCGCCCATCGGGCTGCTGCTGGGCCGCGTGGACTTCTCCAACCTCTACCTGACCCTGCGCGAGGGGGCCGTGCCCGGCCCCTACGCCGCCCTGGCCGAGGCCAAGAAGGCCGGGGCGGTGACGCTGAACCTGGGCCTGTTCGCCAATACCGTCATCAACTTCCTCATTGTTGCCCTGGCCATCTTCCTTGTTGTGCGCGCGGTGAACCGCCTGCGCGAGCTGCAAAAGGCCAAGGAGCCCGAGGCCGCGCCCACCATGCGCGACTGCCCCTTCTGCGCCAGCAGCATCAGCGTCAAGGCCGTGCGTTGCCCGCACTGCACCTCGCAACTGGAGGGCTAGACCTCGGGCCGGGGCTCCTTAGCCTCGCGGAAGGGGTTGCGGTGGGCCGCCACCTTGAACAGGTAGGGGTAGTTGGCGCACAGGTGGCGCATGTAGTCCAGCCACTGCCGGGCCAGCAGGCGGTAGGCGCGCTCCAGGTCGCCGCAGACGTGCTTGCGGTGCTCCTCGCTCAGGTCGTTCAGGTCGAAGCGGAACTCCAGCTCCTCCTTGATGTGCAGCACGGCCCAGAGCAGGTCCGTGAAGCTCTCGTGCTCCAGCAGGTTGGGGTTCTCCAGCAGGCGCACAAGAAGCGGGCTCTTTTCCTCCAGAAAGCGTTTCACCTCGCCGAGGGTCTCCACATCGGCCTTGACGCGGAAGCCGTGCGCCGCGAAGGCCTTGGCCCGCTCGTGGAAGCGGCGGTCGGTCCACTCGTCCTCGCGCGGCAGGCGCTCGCGGGCCTGGGCCAGGTTGGCGTCCATGCGCGCGCACATGCGCAAGAGCTTCGTGCCCGCCTCGCTGAAGAACACCCCGATGACCATGTTTAGCTTCTCCATCCGCTCCCGCTGCTCGCGGCGGTTCAGCAGATGGTCCGAGGTGGAGGCCACCACGGTCATGAACGAGCCCGCGCCGGTGAGGATCATGAGGATGGCCAGGGCGCGCCCGGCGGTGGTGTAGGGCACCACGTCGCCGTAGCCCACCGTGGACATGGTCACCAGGCTGAAGTACAGGGCCTCGCCCCAGCCCAGGCCCTCCACGTGCGAAAGGGCCAGGCTGCCCAGCACCAGCACCAGGCTGAAGAAGCCCAGGGACGCAGCCACGCGCTGCTGCCCGGAGTCCAGTTTCATGCTCCCTCCGCCCCTCAGGCCGATTCGTATTCCCGCACCGGAACCTCGGCGCGCAGGGCCAAAAGCGCCCCCTGGGCCAGGGCGCGCATCTCCTCCACCTCCGGCAGGGCCACCACGGGGGCGATCCAGCGCACCCGCCGGGTGATCTCCCCCGCCAGCCAGGCGCTCTTGACCATGCCCCCGGTGAGCACCACCGCGCCCACGGGGGCCTCGTCCGCGTCGAACAGGGTGGCGGCCATGCCGCCGATGTACTTGCACACGCTGTACACCAAGGCGTGCAGGGCCAGGCGGGCGCCGTCGTCGCCGGACTGCATCCGCGCCTCGATCTCGCGCAGGTCGTTGGTGCCGGTGTGGGCGAAGAGCCCGCCCCGGGTCAGAAGCTCGCGCCTGAGCTCCTGAGGGTCGGCCCCGGCGGCCACCTCGTCCAAAAGGGGGAAGCAGGGCAGGGCGCCTGACCTTTCCGCGCTCATGGGCCCCTCGCCGTCCACCCCGTTGGTCACGTCCACCACGCGGCCACGGCAGTGCGCGCCCACGGTGACGCCGCCGCCCAGGTGGGCCACCACGAACTTGCCGTGCTCGTAGGAGAGTCCGAGCATCCCGGCGGCCTTGCGGGCCGCGGCCCGCTGGGACAGGGCGTGGAACACGCTCCTGCGCCGGATGCGCGGCAGGCCCGTCAGGCGGGCCACCTCGGCCAGCTCGTCGGTGACGGGCGGATCCACCACGAAGGCCGGGCAGCCGTGGCGGTCGGCAAAGGTGCGGGCCAGCCGCGCGCCCAGGTTGCAGGGGTGCTCGCCGTGCAGGGCCCGCTCCAGGTCGTCCAGCATGGCCTGGTTCACGGCGTAGACCCCGCCGGGCAGGGGCCGCAGCAGGCCGCCCCGACCGGAGACGGCGTCGGGTTTGAAGTCCGCGCCCATGCTCCCGGCCACCGCCGCCTCGATGGCGGCCAGGCGCAGGGCCAGCTGGTCGGCCACGCGCGGGTGCGCGGCCAGGTCCTCCTTGGCGTGGCGCACGTCCTCGGAGAACAGCTCCTCCTCGCCCCGGAACACCGCCACCTTGGTGGAGGTGGAGCCGGGGTTGATGCACAGGATGAGGCCCGCGTTCAGGGGCCGGGCGGCGCTCACCGGTTCTCTCCTGTCGCTTCGGCGTGCCGGGCCAGGTAGGCCGCCAGGGCGATGGAGGCGAACTTGCTGTGCTCGCTGTCCCCGCGGGAGGGCACCACCACGGGCACGCGGCTGCCCACCACCACGCTGGCCATGGTGATGTTCATCAGCGTGGCCAGGGTCTTGTACAGGATGTTGCCGGACTCGATGTCCGGGGTGCAGAGGATGTCCGCGTGCCCGGCCACGGGGTTGGTGAAGCCCTTGAGGGCCGCCGCCTGGGGCGAAACGGCCAGGTCGAAGGCCAGGGGGCCGGCCACCAGGGCCGGGCCGAACTCGCCCTGCTCGGCCATCTTGGCCATGAGATCGGCGTCCAGGGTGGCGGGCATGGCCGGGTAGTTGACCTTCTCCGTGGCGGCCAGCATGGCCGCGCGCGGCACCTGGATGCCCAGGGCCCGGGCCACGGCCAGGGCGTTCTTCAATATCTCCACCTTGCGCTGCAGGGTGGGGCGTATGTTCACCCCGGCGTCGGTGAGGAGCATGAGCCCCTTGCCGTCCGAATTCGGGCCCGGCTCTCGCCCGGGCGCGTCGAACACGGCCACGTGGCTCAGGATGCCGCCCTCGGGCACCAGCCCGGCCTCCTTGTTCAGCACGGCCTTGAGCACCGTGCTGGTGGACACCAGGCCCTTCATGATGAGCTGGGCCCGGCCCGCGCGGAACAGGTCCACGGCCATGACCACGGCCCCGGTGTCGTCCTGGCAGTCCAGGAACTCGTGGGCCGAGAGGTCCAGGCCGCGCGCCTTGGCCAGCGCCTGAGCCTTGGCCCTGTCGCCGATGAACACGGGCTCTGCCAGGCCCTGCTGGGCGGCCTCAAGCCCCGCGCGCAGCACAAAGCCCTCGGCGCAGGGGGCGATTGCCACCCTGGGCTTGGTTCCCGCGCCCTTCACGGCGCTGACCAGATCGTCCAAACGTCGTAGCGTGGGCATGGGCTACTCGTCGCCTCGCTTCAGGGCGATCTTGCCCGTGCGGGCCATGGAGAGGATGCCGAAGGGCGCGAGCATCTTGATGAGCCCCTCCACGCGCTCGGAGTCGCCGGAGAGCTCCACGGTGATGCTCTGCTCGCCCATGCCCACCACGCTGGCCCGGAAGACCTCCAGGATCTGCATGAGCTGGGAGAGCCCCGCGCCGGTGCGCTGCACCTTCATGAGCACCAGCTCGCGGTCCACGAACTCCTTGCGGGCCAGGTCGTCCACCTGGATGACGAAGTCCATGGCGGCCACGGCGGCGGTGATCTCGTCCATGGCCCCGTCGGGCGCGTCCAGGCAGATGACCATGCGCGAGACCTCGGGGTTCTCGGTCTGCCCGCAGGAGATGCTCTGGATGTTCAGGTTGTACTTCTTGAATTCCTCGGCCATGTCGGCCAGCACGCCGGAGCGGTTGGCCACGAGGGCGGAGATGGTGTGCTTCACGGTTGGGGACTCCTTGGCGGAATGTGGCGAGCATGCGCTCGCGGCGAGAGAATAACGCATCCGCGAAGGGAAGCAAGGGGCCCGCGGGCGGCGGCCAGGGCCGGAATGCGCGCGCTCGCCCGCCCGCTCCGGGGCTCGCCTCCTCGGACGCGGCACTTGCCAACCTGTGGGCTCCCAGGTATAGACCCAAAACGATGGTGTATTCTCTTGGTCACTGGATCAGCCGCGTTGTGGAGGCGCTGTGAAGGTTCGTTGCTGGGGCGCGCGCGGCTCCATTGCCGTCTCTGGTCCGGAATACCTGCGATATGGAGGGGATACCCCCTGCATTGAGTTGCGTTCCGCCGGAGACGAGATCGTCGTGGTCGATGCGGGCTCCGGAATCCGTCGGCTTGGCAACCTGTTGCAGCAACAGGGCCGCAACAGGCTGACCATGTTCTTCACGCATACCCACTGGGACCACATCGTCGGTTTTCCTTTCTTCAAGCCCATCTACGACGCCAATGCCCACATCGCCCTGGGCGGCTGCCCGGGGTTCCAGGGCGAGGTGGCCAAGATCCTGGCCGCAGCCATGCATCCGCCCCTGTTCCCGGTTCCGTTCCAGGAGCTTTCCGCCCGCATCGAGAGCTTCAGCTGGTGCGGCGAGCAGTACATGGCCGACACCATCCGCGTCACGCGCATCGCCCTTTCGCACCCCAACCTGGGCGCGGGCTACCGCTTCGAGGAGGGGGGCAAGAGCGTGGTCTTCCTCACGGACAACGAGCTTGCGCACCACCACCGGGGCGGGCGGACCTTTGAGGAGTACGTGGCCTTCTGCAAGGGAGCGGACCTGCTCATCCACGACGCCGAGTACCTGCCCGAGGAATACCCGGAGAAGAAGGGCTGGGGCCATTCCCACGTGGGCGATGCCGTGCGGCTGGCGCGCGAGGCCGGAGTTGGCACCCTGGGCCTGTACCACCACAACCAGGACCGCACCGACGACGAGCTCGACCGCATGGTGGCGGACTGCCGGGCCCAGCTGGGCGGCGCCTGCCACTGCCTGGCCCTGACCCAGACCTCCGAATTCGACCTCTAGGGCCCACAGCCGGGCCCCCCGCGCAGCGCGTTTCCGCCGGGCCGTCCGCCGGGCCGTCCGGCGGGGTCGCAGGCCCCGGCGGCACTTGATTTCTTGCCCCGGACGTGACACACCTTCCACTGCCGCCAGCAAGGCGGCGGGGGACTTCGGCAAGGAGGGGTGAAGTGCGCGTTCTCATTGTGGATGATGATTTCTACAGTCGAATCGTTCTGCACGACATGCTCCGTCCCGTGGCGGAGTGCCACATCGCCGTCAACGGCGAAGAGGCCGTGGGGGCCTTCCAGAAGGCCATGGACGACGGACGCCGCTACGACCTGGTCTGCATGGACCTGGTGATGCCGGAGATGGACGGCCAGCAGGCCCTGCAGGAGCTGCGCGGCATCGAGGACAGCCTCGGCCTGGCCGACGAGGACCGCACCAAGGTCATCGTGGTGAGCATGGTGGAGGACTCCAAGGAGACCAACGACGCCTTCTTCCTGGGCGGGGCGGACTCCTTCCTGGTCAAGCCCATCGACGAGGCCCGGCTCATGGCCGAGCTGAGGAACCTGGGGCTGGTGCCCTGAGGAACCGGCTCCCCGGACCCATTGAACACCACGGGCAAGTCGGCTAAATGGTGCCGCGCCCGGTGCGCCGCCTTCGGGGCCGCGCCCGGCAGGATATACACATGACTCAGATTCTCGGGATCAAGCTTTCCGACCACGGCCCGGTGTGCTATTTCTCCTCCGGCCAGTTCGTGGTGCAAAAGGGGCAGGCCGTGCTGGTGGAGACCGACCAGGGCCTGGCCCTGGGCCGCGTGGCCACCATCTCCGCGCCCGAGGGCGCCGAGACGGCCAGCTCCGCCCCTCCCCGCGTGGTGGAGGCCGCCCCGGCCCCGGCCCCCGATGGCGCCGCGCCCTTTGCGCCCTTTGAGGAGACCTTTTCCGGCGCGGACTGGGAGGCCACCGCCGAGGCTTGCGCAGAAACGCCCGCCGAGGCCCCGGCGCCCAAGGCCACCCAGCCCGAGCCCCAGGGCCACATCGGCGGCGACGGCGAGCACGCCGTGGTCATGGACTGCACCCAGCCCCAGCCCAGGCCCAAAAACCTCAAGGGCCTCATGAGCATTCTGCGCCTCGCGCGCGACGAGGACCTGGAGGCCGAGGCCGAGAACCGCCGCCTGGCCCGCCGCGCCCACGCCTACTGCCGGGGCTGCATCAACGAGCAGAAGCTGGACATGAAGCTGGTGGACGTGGAAGTGCTCCACGACCGGGGCAAGATGATCTTCTTCTTCACCGCCCCGGGCCGCATCGACTTTCGCGAGCTCATCAAGAGCCTGGTGCGCGAGTTCCACACGCGCATCGAGCTCAGGCAGATCGGCGTGCGCCACGAGACCCAGATGCTCGGCGCCATCGGCAACTGCGGCCAGGTGTGTTGCTGCCGCCGGTTCCTGCGCAAGTTCGCGCCCGTCACCATCAAGATGGCCAAGGAGCAGAACCTGTTCCTCAACCCGGCCAAGATCTCCGGCATCTGCGGGCGGCTTCTGTGCTGCCTGAGCTACGAGCAGAAGGGCTACGAGGAATTCCACAAGCAGTGCCCGAAGATCGGCAAGCGGGTGCAGACCGTGCTGGGCAGCCTCAAGGTGCTGCGCGCCAATTTCTTCAAGAAGTCCATTAGCGTTTGGATGGAAGAGGGCGGGGAGCGCGAGTTCACCCTGGAGGAATGGCGCGAGCTGGTGAACCGCCAGCCCGGCGACCGTCCCGCCGAGGGCCAGCCCGCCGCCCAAAACGGCCAGCCGGGCGGCCAGGGCGGCCAGTCCCAGGCCCGCGAGCGCGGCGGCGACCGAGGCGACAGGGGCGACAGGGGCGGCAGGGGCGAGAGGCGCTCCGAGCGCGGCCCCCGTGGCGACAGGCCCGAGAAGTCCGACAGGTCCGAACGCCCCGAAAGGCCCGAGAGGCCCGAACGCGGCGAGCGTCCGGAGCGCGGCGAGCGTCCGGAAAGGGCCGAACGTCCCGAAAGGTCCGAGAGGCCCGAGCGCGGCCGGGGTCCCCGCCAGCCCCAGCAGGCCCAGGCCTCCGAGCAGGCGAGCCAGGCCCCCCAGCAGTCCGGCCAGCCCGCCCCGCAGGACGCCCAGTCAGGCGAGGCCCAGCGCGAGCGCAGCCGCCCGCGCCGCAAGCGCCGCAAGCCCCGCGGCCCCAAGCCCGAAAACTAGACACCACAGTCCGGGTCCGCGCCCACGCACGGCCAGGCCCGGAGCAGGAGAACCGCGTTGAGCCGCTTTTTCGTCACCACACCCATCTTCTACGTCAACGCCAAGCCGCACCTGGGCCACGCGTACACCACCATCCTGGCCGACAGCGTGACGCGCTTCCACCAGCTCATGGGCCAGGAGGCGTACTTCCTCACCGGCACGGACGAGCACGGCGACAAGATCGCCAAGGCCAGCGAGGAGGCCGGGCAGTCGCCCAAGGAATACGCCGACCAGATCAGCGCGCTGTTCCGCGCCCTGGCCCCCGCCCTGGGGGCCAAGCCCAACCAGTTCATCCGCACCACGGACCCCGAGCACATCAAGTGCGTGCAGAAGGTGCTGCAGAAGGTCTACGAGGCCGGGGACATCTACTTCGGCGAGTACGGCGGGCACTACTGCTTCGGCTGCGAGCGCTTCTACACCGAGAAGGAGCTGGTGGACGGCATGTGCCCGGACCACAAGACCAGGCCGGAGTACATCGCCGAGAAGAACTACTTCTTCCGCATGAGCAAGTACCAGGGCTGGCTCATCGAGCACATCAACCAGAACCCGGACTTCATCCGCCCCGCGCGCTACCGCAACGAGGTGTTGAGCCTGCTCGAATCCGGCGCGCTGGAGGATTTGTGCATCTCCCGGCCCAAGAGCCGCCTCACCTGGGGCATCGAGCTGCCCTTCGACCCGGACTTCGTCTGCTACGTCTGGTTCGACGCGCTCTTGAACTACGTCAGCGCCCTGGGCTACCCGCGCGGGGAAAAGTTCAAGAAGTTCTGGCCCGCCAACCACATCGTGGCCAAGGACATCCTGAAGCCCCACGCCGTGTTCTGGCCCACCATGCTCAAGGCCGCGGGCATGGCCCCCTACCAGTCCCTCAACGTGCACGGCTACTGGCTTGTGCGCGACACCAAGATGAGCAAGTCCCTGGGCAACGTGGTGGAGCCCCAGAAGATGGTGGACGCCTACGGCGCATCCGCCTTCCGCTACTTCCTGCTGCGCGAGATGGCCTTCGGGAGCGACGCCTCGTTCACCGAGGAGGCGCTTGTGGGACGGCTCAACGCCGACCTGGCCAACGACCTGGGCAACCTGTACAACCGCGCCCTGTCCATGACGCACAAGTACTTCGGCGGCAAGGTGCCCAGCCCCGGCGACGAGAGCCTGGAGGACGCCGAGCTCAAGCGCCTTGGCCGCGACGCCATGCGCGCCTTCCAGGACCACTTCGCCGAGTTCCGCACCGCCCGCGCCCTGGAGAGCCTGTGGGAGCTGGTGCGCGCGCTGAACAAGTACATCGACCAGTCCGCGCCCTGGACCCTGTACAAGAACAAGAACACCGCCCGGCTGGGCACGGTGATGTACATGGTGCTGGAGCACATGCGCAAGGTGGCCGTGCACCTGTGGCCCGTGATGCCCGAGGCCAGCGTGAAGATGCTGGCCCAGTTGGGCATCGCCTTCGACCTGGACAAGATCGCCCTGGCCAAGGAGCCCGAGGTCTGGGGCCTGCTGGAGTCCGGGGTCGAGGTGGCCCTGACCTCCACCCTGTTCCCGCGCGTGGAGCTGCCCGAGCCTCCCGTGGCCCCGGAGCCGAAGGGCGCCAAGGCAGAGGCCAAGAAGAAGGAGCCCAAGGCCGCCCAGGCCCAGGCGGAAGCCAAGGCCCCCGCCGCCCCTGTCGGCCCGGCTGGCCCGGCGGAGAACATCGAGTTCGCGGATTTCCAGAAGCTGGACCTGCGCGTGGGCACCGTGGTCTCCTGCGCCAAGCACCCGGACGCCGAGAAGCTGCTGGTTGCGCAGGTGAACCTCGGCGAAGACCAGCCGAGGCAGATCGTGGCCGGCCTGGCCGACCGCTTCACGCCCGAGGAACTCACCGGCAAGCAGGTCGTGGTGGTGGCCAACCTGGCCCCGCGCAAGCTGCGCGGGCTGATGAGCCAGGGCATGATCCTGGTGGCCAAGGACGCCGAGGTCACGCGCCTGCTGGGCCCCTCCGGCCCGGTGGACGACGGCGGCAAGGTGGCCTAGGCGCGTTTATCCTGCCCTGAACGAAAAGGGCCTCTCCGGTGGATTCCGGGGAGGCCCTTCGCATTTGTGCGTGCCGGGGGCTACTTCTTGGGCGGGAAGTTGGCCGGGTCCACCACGTACCAGACGCTGTTCACGCCCTGGCCGCTGGTGTCGCCGGGCTTCTGGTCCTTGAAGAAGTAGTACAGCGGGAATCCCCTGAAGGTCACCTGGGGCTTGCCGCCCTCGCGCTTGAGCACGCCGAAGTCCTTGGCGTTCAGTCCGGCCTGGGGCTCCACCTTCTCTGCCGTGTAGGCGGGCCACTTCTCCAGGCAGTCCCCGGCGCAGGCGGATTTCCCTGCGGAATCCTTGGTGAAGTAGTACAGGGTCATGCCCTTGGCATCGGCCAGGTACGAGCCCACCCCCTCCTTGGCCATGATCTTGGTCTTGTGGTGGTCGGCCTGGGCGGGAAGGGCCATGAGCACAATGGCGAGGACAACGGCGAGGGCGCTGAGTCTCTTCAACATATGCTGCTCCTTGGGTTTGGCTGTGGCGTGGCGGGATGCCCGGCGCGGCGGTCCTTGGACCGGAGCCTGTACCCTTGCTACGCCAATGCGCCAAAAGGTCAAGCATCCGCGTGATCGTGGCGGCAGACTATTCCTTCCCTCTGGGAGGGCAGGGCGGAGACGCTCCGGGGCCCTGGCAGGCTCTCGTCACCCAGCCACGATTATTTGAAGGGGAGAGGACGGTGCAGCGTGTTGAAGCAAGTCTCCCCGCCCTCCGGGTCCATGGCGGGGCAGGGGTGGGGCCCCGGCGTTCATCCCCGCTTCAAGTACGCCAGGTACTCCTGGTTGCCCTTGGGCCCCAGCAGGGCGGAGGGCGCGACGCCAACAAGCCTCAGGCCCAGCGTGGACGTGCAGAAGCCCACCACGCTGTCCACGGCCTCCTGGCGGTCGGCCTCGTCGCGCACCACGCCCTTGTCCGTGCGGCCCTCGGGCAGTTCGAACTGCGGCTTGACGAGCAGCACCAGCTCGCAGGCAGGCTTCAGCAGGGCCAGGCAGCCGGGCAGGATGGCCGTGAGCGAGATGAAGGACACGTCGGCGGTGAGCACGTCCAGCGGTTCGGGGAAGAGCCCTGCCGGGTCCACGGGCGGGGGCTGGCGCAGATTGACCCGCTCCAGGCAGACCACGCGCGGATCCTGCCTGAGCTTCCAGTGCAGCTGGCCGTAGCCTACGTCCGCCGCGTACACGCGCGTTGCGCCGTGCTGCAGCAGGCAGTCGGTGAAGCCCCCGGTGGAGGCCCCGGCATCCAGGCAGGCCTTGCCGGAAGGGTCGAACCCCAGCTTCTCGATGGCGGTGAGGAGCTTGTATCCCCCACGGCTCACGAAGCGGTCCTGGCCGCGCAGGGCGAACTCCGTGTCCACGGGCAGCTGCTGGCCCGGCGAGGCCACGGGAACCTTCTCGCCGTTGGGCAGGAAATGGTGCGCCGCCCCGGCCATGATCAGGCGCAGGGCGGCGTCCTGGGACTCGGCCAGCCCCTGCTCGAACATCAAGAGGTCGGCGCGGGCCCGCTTCGCGGCTTTCATGGGGGCGCCGGGCCTCTCGGCAGACCTGCGGGTCACGGGCCTTCGCCTACTTCCTGGCCAGGCCCAGCCGCGCCACCACGTTCCCGGCGGCCTTGGCCACGTAGTCGGCCTCGGAGAGGGCGGTCTTCTCGCCCTGGGTGATGACCAGCTCCGGCCTGTTGGCCAGCTCCTTCTTCGGCGTCACGCCGAACTCGGGCGGGAAGCTGTCCTGGAAGTACATCTCCTGGAAGCCGATGAATTTGAGGTGGTGGGCCGTGGCGTCCAGCACCAGGGTTTCGCTGGTGGAGACAAGGCCCAGCTCCTTGGCGCGCTTGGCCCCGGCCAGGCACTCGCCGCCCTGGGTGCAGGCGATGTGCCCGTGGCGGTTGGCCTGGATCATGGCGTCCATGATCTGCTGCTCCGTCACCTGGATGACCTGGAAGCTGCCCGCCCCGCCGATCTTCTCGTAGCGCTCGGCAAAGTGCTTCACGCGCGGGAAGGAGACCGGGTTGCCGATCATGGCCGCCTGGGCCACGCTGGGGGTCACGGGCACGGCGGCGAACTTCCGGTCCGCCGGCTCGGCGGCGTAGTAGCGGTACACCGGGTCCGCGTGGTGCGACTGCACGCCGAAGATGCGCGGCAGCGTCTCGATGACGCCCAGTTCGTAGAGCTTGAGGAAGCCGCCCATGATGGCGGTGATGTTGCCCGCGTTGCCGATGGGCACGAACACGCAGACCCCGCGCATGTCCCAGTCGTACCACTGCGCGGTCTCGAAGGCGTAGCTCTCCTGGCCCAGGATGCGCCAGGCGTTCTTGGAGTTCAAGAGGGCCACGCGGTAGTTGTCGGCGAGAAACTCCACCACCTTCATGCAGTCGTCGAACACGCCGGGAACCTCCAGCACAACCGCTCCGCTGCCCAGGGGCTGGGCCAGCTGCTGCGGGGTGACTTTTCCGGCGGGCAGGATCACCGCGCTTTTCACCGCGCCGCCCACATAGGAGGCGTACAGCGCGGCGGCGGCGCTGGTGTCGCCCGTGCTGGCGCAGATGGCCAGCACCTCGGTCCAGCCCTTGGTGCGGATGAGGCTCTTCAAAAAGCTGAAGGCGCAGGCCATGCCCCGGTCCTTGAAGGACGCGCTGGGGTTCTGGCCGTCGTTCTTGTAGGCGGTCTTGATGCCCAGGTCGGCACGCAGGGCCGGGGGCGAGTCCACGATGGGCGTGTTGCCCTCGCCCAGGTACAGGATGTCCTCCTCCTCCAGCACCGGGGCCATGAGCTCGTAGAAGCGGAACACGCCGCGCAGGGCCGGGTTCTTGGTGGCCGCGCGCTCGTCGAAGATCCTGCGCCACTCCGTGGCCGGGGTCTTCTTCAGCTCGGCGAAGCGGGTATCCTCCAGCAGGAACACGCCGGAGCACTTGGGGCAGGTGTAGTGCAGCTCGCCGATGTCGTAGGTGGCGCCGCAGCCCAGGCAGACGTACTGCATCTGCCCGCGATAGGTGGGGAAGGGATGTTTGGCGGACATGGGTGGAACTCCTTGCTGATGCTGGCCCGGGCTAGAACGCCCCGGCGTGGCTGAAGAATCTCGAAACGGTCAGGACTATGACCGTGGCCCCGGCGGCGGACTTGCCCACCAGGCCCAGGGTGCGGCCCCAGAAGGCCCCCCAGGCCGCGCGGGCGGCTTCCTCGCCGCCCCTGCTGGTCAGGCGCTCCCAGGCGTAGCAGCCAAGCCACGCCCCGGCCAGCGCGCCCATGAGGCTGCCCAGGCCCAGGCCGAAGGGCGCGCCGAAAATTGCTCCCAGGATGCTGCCGACCACGCCCGCCGCGTTGCCGCCCCGGCTGGCCCCGCCCTTGGTTCCGCCGCGCAGCTGCGCCAGGAACTCGAAGACCTCCCCGGCGGCGGCGATGAGCGCCATCCAGCCCACGAAGGCCCAGGTGACGGCGCCCTCCGGCCCGGCCCAGGCGGCCAGGCAGAGCACGCCCAGCATGAGCCAGTTGCCCGGCAGGGAGAGCAGGTTGAGCCAGAGCAGCAGGAACAGGACCAGGCCGACGCCCAGCCCCCAGATCAGGCTCACGGCTTCTCGCGCAGGTCCACCACGCGCACGGCCTTGCCCTCGCTCTTGGGAATGGAGTCGTGCTGCACCAGCTCCACGCGCGGGGTCACCAGGATCTCGTCGCGCAGCCTGGCGGCCACCTTCTTCTGCAGGCCGGTGAGCGCGCGCATGTCCTCCACGAAATACTCGTCCTTGATCTCCACCTTCACGCGCAGCTGGTCCATCTCGCCCTCCTTGAAGAGCTCGATGACGTAGTTCTGCGCCACCTCGGGCATGCTCATGAGGGCCTGCTCGATCTGCATGGGGTAGATGTTGCAGCCCTTGATGATGAGCATGTCGTCGGCGCGGCCGGTGATGCGGTCGATGCGCACGTGGGTGCGGCCGCAGGGGCAGTCGCCGGGGATGAACCGGGTCAGGTCGCGGGTGCGGTAGCGGATGAGCGGCATGCCCTCGCGGCACAGCGTGGTCATCACCAGTTCGCCCACCTCGCCCTCGGCCACGTGCTCGCCGGTCTCGGGATTGATGATCTCGGCGATGTACGCGTCTTCCCAGAGGTGCATCCCGGTCTGCTTCTCGCACTCAAACGCCACGCCCGGGCCGTTCATCTCGGTCAGGCCGTAGGAGTTGAAGGCCTTGAGGCCCAGGAGCTCCTGGATGCGCTGGCGGGCCTCCTCGGTGTGCGGCTCCGCGCCGATCAAGGCGAAACGCCAGTTGAGGCTCCTGGGATCCACGCCCTCGTCCTTGAGGAAGCTGGCGAAGTGCAGGGCGTAGGAGGGGATGATGTGCACCCCGTCGACCCGGAAGTCGCGCAGGAGCTTGAGCTGCCGCTTGGAGTTGCCCGCGCCCGCGGGCACGGTGAGCATGCCCAGGCGCTCGGCCCCGTAGTGGATGCCCAGGCCGCCGGTGAACAGGCCGTAGCCGCTCATGTTCTGGAACACGTCGCCCCGGCGCAGGCCCACGGCGTACATGCAGCGCGCCACAAGCGAGGCCCAGGAGTCGATGTCGTTCTGGGTGTAGAAGATGGCCGTGGGCGTTCCCGTGGTGCCGCTGGAGGCATGCAGGCGCACGTAGCGGTCATTGGGCTGGCAGAGCATGCCGTACGGGTACGAGGCCCGCAGATCCTGCTTGGTGGTGAAGGGAAGCTTCTCGATGTCGCGGGGGTGGCTCACGCTGTCGGGCGTGATGCCGAGATTGCCCAGCACGCCGCTGTAGTGGGGGGACTTGAGGCAGGTGGCGATGGTGCGCTTCAGGCGTTCGGTCTGCAGTCTGTCCAGGGCGTCGCGGCTCAAGCCCTCGGCGGCTTCGTAGAACATCTCTCTCCCCCTGCGGCGGAATGATTGGATTAGCTGGACTGGAAGAACTCCGAAGGATACGGCGTGGCGGTCAGATTGTCAAAGCGGCTCCAGTGTTTGTGGAAGAAGAGTTCCACATCGCCCACGGGGCCGTTGCGCTGCTTGCCGATGATGATTTCGGCCGTGCCCGCCTTAGGGTTGCCTTCCTTCTTGTTGTAGACCTCGTCGCGGTAGATGAACATGATGACGTCGGCGTCCTGCTCGATGGCGCCGGATTCGCGCAGGTCCGAGAGCATGGGCCGCTTGTCCGCGCGCTCTTCCACCTTGCGGTTGAGCTGCGACAGGGCGATGACCGGAACGTGAAGCTCCTTGGCCAGGGCCTTCAAATTTCTGGAGATGTCCGAGATCTCCTGCTCGCGGGAGTCGATGTCGCGGCTGGCGCGCATGAGCTGCAGGTAGTCCACCACGATGAGCCCCAGGTTGTGCTCGCTCTTCAGGCGGCGGCAGCGGGCACGCAACTCCATGGTGGAGAGGGCCGCCGTGTCGTCGATGAACAGCGGGGCCTTGGAGAGGATCTCGGCGGCGCCGTAGAGCTTGGCCCAGTCGGTGTCGTCCAAAAAGCCCCGGCGCAGGCTGCCCAGGTCCACCTTGCCCTGGCAGCACAGCAGGCGCATCATGAGCTGGTCCATGCTCATTTCCAGGGAGAACACCGCCGTGGGGGTGGGGCCCTCGCCCATGGTCACGGCGTTGAGCGCCAGGTTGAGCGCGAAGGCGGTCTTGCCCATGCTGGGGCGCGCCGCGATGATGACCAGGTCGGAGTCCTGGAGGCCCGCGGTCATCTCGTCGAGCTTGGTGTAGCCGGTGGAGATGCCCGTGACCAGGGCCTGCCTGCCCACGCGCTTCTCCAGGTCCTTGAACACCCGCTCCACCACCTGCTTGCCGGAGTAGATGGTGGTCTTGCTGCGCACGTCGGAGATCTGGAAGATGGCCTGCTCGCTCTTGTCCAGCAGCCCTTCGGTGTCCTGGGCGTCGTAGCAGTCGCCGATGATGTCGCTGGCGACCTCGATGAGCTTTCGGGCCACGGCCTTGTCGCGCACGATGGTGGCGTGGTGCAGGGCGTTGGCCGCGCTCACGGGGCTGTCGGCCAGTTCGGCCAGGTACACCGCGCCGCCCACCCCTTCCAGGGTCTGGTTCTTGGTCAGGTGCTCGGTGACGGTGATGAGGTCGATGGGGGCGTTCTGGGCGTAGAGGTCCTCGAAGCCCTTGAAGATGAGGCGGTGGGCGGGGGAGTAGAAGTCGTCGGCGCAGACGATGTCCACCAGGGAGTGGAACAGGGAATTGCGCAAAAAAACACCCCCCAGAACGGCCTGCTCGGCCTCAAGGTTCTGCGGGGGTGTGTTGCGCAGCAGTGCGGCGGAGGCCCTTTCCAGGGCCTCCGCGCCTTCTTCGCGCTTGTCGCCCTGGGGCCTACGCCTCGGGCTCGACTTCGGGTTCTTTGTCGGGCTGGCCATGCTTGACCACACGCAGCTTCAGTTCGCCGCGCACGTCGGGGTGCAGGCGGATTTCCACCTCGTACTCGCCCAGGGCGCGGATGGCGTCGGGCATGTCGATCTTGCGGCGGTCGATGTCGATGCCCTGCTCGAGCAGCGCATCGGCGATGTTGGCGGCGGTGACGGAGCCGTACATCTTCTCGCCCTCGCCCACGCGCACCTCGATGGTGATCACGGCGGCGGCGATCTTGGCGGCCAGGTCATTGGCCTCGGCGCGCAGGCCGTCGGCCTGGGCGGCCAGCTTCTTGCGCTCCAGCTCGAACTGCTTCAGGTTCGCCTCGGTGGCGGGCATGGCCAGGCCCTGGGGGACCAGGAAGTTGCGGCCAAAGCCGGGCTTGACCGTGACGATGTCGCCCAGGCGGCCCAGGGCGTCCACGTCTGCTCTCAGGATGAGTTTCATGGTCAGGCCTCCTACAGGGTCTTCTTCTTCACGTCCGTGCTGTGCACGGTGGTGTAGTACAGCAGGGCCATCTGGCGCGCGCGCTTGATCTCGGTGGTCAGGCTGCGCTGATGCTTGGCGCAGGTACCGGTGATGCGGCGGGCGATGATCTTGCCGCGCTCGGTGATGTAGTCGCGCAGGATGTCCGGGCGCTTGTAGTCCAGGGGCAGATTCTTGTCCGCGCAGAAGCGGCAGAACTTACGCTTGGGAGTGAATTTCTTGCGGAAAGCCATGGGTTACGCCTCCTCGGTCTTGGCCGCTTCGCCGGCTTTGACATCGTCAAGGCGAACGGTGACGAACTTGAAGATGCCGTCGGTGATGCGGATGTTGCGCTCCAGCTCGGCCACAGCCGCGCCGGGGGCGCTGTACACCAGGCGCACGTAATGGCCGCGGGTCATTTTGCGCACCGGGTAGGCCAGGGTGCGAGCGCGCCAGTCGTCGACGGGGGGCAGGAGGCGGCCGTCGCGCTCGATGATGCCGGACAGGTTGGCGAGAATCTCCTTGCGATTCTCCTCCGCCAGTTCCGGACTCATGAGCATCAGAGTCTCGTAGTTGTTGAGCATGTGCTTCTCCTTTTGGTCTATGGCCCTCCCCGTACGTGGGAAGAGCAAGGTAGAGGGGTGCTCTTACGTGCTTGGCGGGTGCGTGTCAAGCATCCCCGCAGCCCTTGTCGTTCTTCGGCCTCTTTCAGAGGTCGGGGGTCCTGGGCATTCAGCCCCGCATGCCGAACCTGGGCAGCACAAGGGCGATGTACACCCAGCCCACGGCGGCAACGGTCAAGAGGAACAGGATGTTGCCCCACATGGGGGCCTCCCGGGCCTGCGGCCCGGCTACTGCTTCTGGTCCTTGGAGTCCGGGCCCTGGTCCTTGGGCGGTGTCGGCGGCGTCCAGCCGCACGACTTCTTGGGGCCTCAGCCCCCGCCGGGGGCGAACCGCGAGAAGATCACCCAGGCCACCACCACGGCCAGCAGGATTCCGATGGCTCCGTCCATGTCCGCTCCTTTACACGCCCAGGTCGCGCCCGGTGAGCAGGCGGTACGCCTCCAGGTACTTGGCGCGGGTCTGGTCGATGATGTGCTGCGGGATCTTGGGCGCGGGCGGCTTCTTGGAAAACCCTATCTCCTCCAGCCAGTCGCGCAGGAACTGCTTGTCGAAGCTCATCTGGCCCCGGCCCGGCGCGTAGTCGCTCATGGGCCAGAAGCGCGAGGAATCCGGGGTCAGCACCTCGTCGATGAGGATGAGCTTCTTCGCCCCGCCCTCGTCCACGGTGCCGAACTCGAACTTGGTGTCCGCGATGATGATGCCGCGCTCACCGGCGTAGTCGCGCGCGGCGGAGTAGATGGCCAGGGCCGCGTCCTGGGCCTGGCCGGCCAGGTCCGACCCGGTAATGCGCATGGCTTCCTCGACGCTGATGTTCTCGTCGTGCGCGCCAAGCTCCGCCTTGGTGGAGGGCGTGAACAGCGGCTTCTCGAGCTTGTCGCTCTCGCGCAGGCCCGTGGGCAGCGTGTGGCCGCACACCGCGCCGGTCTTCAGGTAGTCCTTCCAGCCGCTGCCGGTGATGTACCCGCGCACGATGCACTCGATGGGCAGGGGCTTGGCCCGGCGCACCAGCACGGCGCGGCCCTCGAGCATGTCCGCGTGGGCCTTCAGCGGCGCCGGGAAGTCGCGCACGTCCGTGGCCAGCAGGTGGTTGGGGATGAGGTCGGCGAATTTTTCCATCCAGAACAGGGTGATCTGGTTCAAGACCACGCCCTTGTGCGGAATGGGGTCGTCCATGATGACGTCAAAGGCCGAGATGCGGTCGGTGGTGACGATGAGCAGGCTGTCCGGCCCGGTCTCGTAGATGTCGCGCACCTTCCCGCGCGAGAGCAGGGGGTACTCGGTCAAGCTGGTGCTGGTGACGCATTGCATGGGAATCTCTCCGTGTCTGCTGGTTATTTCTTGGGCAGGCGGCACTCCACGCTCCTGGCGTGGGCTTCCAGGCCCTCCAGGCGGGCCAGCCGCGCGATCTTTTCGCCGTGGGCGGCGACAAAGGCGCCCGATGCGGCGATAATGCTGGATTTTTTGACAAAGCTCTGCACGGAAAGGGCCGAGGAGAACCGAGCCGTGCGCAGGGTGGGCAGCACGTGGTTGGGCCCGGCGAAGTAGTCGCCCACGGCCTCCGGGCAGTGGTGGCCCAGGAAGATCGCCCCGGCGTTCTTGATGCGGCCAAGCAGGGCGAAAGGCTCGGCCACGGCCAGTTCCAGGTGCTCCGGGGCCAGGGCGTTCACCAGGTCGATGCCGTCCTGCTCGCCGTCCACCAGGATCACCGCGCCCCAGTCCGCCAGGGACTTGCGGGCTAGCTCGTGGCGGGAGAGCCGGGGCAGCTGGTCCTTCAGCGCGGCCACGATCTTCCTGCCCAGCTTCTCGGTTGTGGTGATGCACAGGGCCCCGGCCAGGGGGTCGTGCTCGGCCTGGGAGAGCATGTCCGCCGCGATCCAGGCCGGGTCGGCGCTCTCGTCGGCCAGGATGAGGATCTCGCTTGGGCCCGCGATCATGTCGATGCCCACCTCGCCCACCAGCAGTGCCTTGCCCGTGGCCACGTAGATGTTGCCCGGCCCCGCGATGACATCCACCGGGCGGATGCTCTTGGTGCCGTAGGCCAGGGCGGCGATGGCCCAGGCGCTGCCAGCGCGGTGGATTTCGGTGATGCCCAAGAGTGAGGCCGTGGCTAAAATATAGGGGTTGAGGCTGCCGTCCCTGCGCGGGGGAGAGACCACGGCGATGTCCGTGACCCCGGCCACCTGGGCGGGCACGGCGTTCATGATCAGGCTGGAGATGAGCGGGGTCTCCCCGCCCTGGCCGCCGGGCACGTACAGGCCCACGCGGTCCACCGGGCGCACCATCTGGCCCAGGATGGTGCCATCGGGCGCGGTGGTGAACCAGGACTGCTCCACCTGGCGCTGGTGGAAGGCGCGCACGTTGGCGATGGCCTCGCGCAGGATGTCCACGTCCGAGGCGGGCACGGCCTTCAGGGCGGCGGCGAACTCGCGCGGGCTCACGGCGTAGCGCGCGGGCAGGTCCGGGGCGTCGAAGCGGCGGCTGTACTCGCGCACGGCCACGTCGCCACGCCTCTTCACGTCGGCCAGGATGGCGCGCACGCGGCCCACCACGGCGTCGTCCGGGTCCTTGCGGCCGTCCAGCCAGGCCAGCAGGCGCGGGGTGTCCATGTCACGGGGAAAACGGATGGTGCGGCAGGTCATGGCGTCCTCTGGGCGGGCTTGTGGCGGGTGTTCAAGGCCCCCGCGTGGCCGTGCGGCGTGGGCTGGAATCTACGCCAAGGGGTGCGAAAAGTCGAGGCCGGGCACCGGCTGAAAACAGGGTGAAAACGGCATGAAAAAGGGCCGGGACTTGCGCCCCGGCCCTGTGTGCTCGTCGTTCTGGTCTGGCGAAGGCCGGACTAGAAGAAGTAGTTCAGGCCCACGCCGATCTTGTAGGCGTTGGCGCTGCCGTACTGGCGGATCTCGGCGGCGTTGGTGAGGGAGGAGGTGCCCCACACTTCCTTGTCGAAGTCCGCGAAGATGTAGCCGAGGTACACGTAGCCGGTGAGCTCGTCGTAGAACTTGTAGCGGGTGTTCAGGTCAACTTCCACCAGGGAGTCCTTGGTGGTGAGCATGCCGCCGTAGTTGCCGCGCACGGTGCCGCCGGACTCCTTGACGAAGTCCTTGTTGTTGGTGCCCTTGGCGTACAGCAGGTTGAAGTCGTGGGTCAGCTTGTCCATGAAGGTGATGTTCTTCAGCGCGATGCCGGCGGCCCAGAAGCCCAGGGTGTTCTTGGTGTAGCCGGCGGTGGTGTTGATGGAGCCGGCCAGTTCGAGGCGCTCGCCGAAGAAGAAGGAGCCGACGGTCCAGTTCTGCGGGGTGCCGATGACGGGCATGCGCTCGGAGCCGTCGTTCTTGGAGCTGTTGCCGTTTTCACCGCTGGAGTAGGTGAAGAACACCTGCGGGGTCATCCAGGACAGGCCGGTGTAGTCCACGGCCACGTCGAACAGCCAGCCGCTGCGGTTGCCCTTGGTGCCGGCGTTGGCGTTGTTGTTGTAGGTGGCCTTGCCGTAGTTGAAGTCGGCCATGACCTTGAAGGGGGAGAGGATGTCCATGTTGAAGGCCACGCCGCCCCAGTAGCCGTTGAGGCCGTTGCCCAGGGAGCTGTTGGGGCCGACGAAGCCGCTGGTGGCGGTGAAGGCGCCGGAGCTGGCGCCGGCGTGGCCGTAGGCGGCAAAGGGCTGGATCTTGAAGCCCGTGAAGGTGATCGGCGCGGCCAGGAAGGCCACGTCGAAGGCGCCGTTGCTGTTGGGGGCGTTGGTGCCCTCCACGGCACGGCCGTAGCCGCCGGTGAGGCTCACGTTCTCGGTGATGGGAGCGCTGACCACGGCGGAGGCCACCTGGTCGTCGAAGATGGCGCTGCCGCCGCCAAAGGCCGCGGGCAGGGTCACGGTCTGGAAGCCCACCGAGGTGTTGACCTTGGTGTTGGGCACCTTGAACTCGATGTAGGCCTTGCGGAGCATGATATTGCCGGCCCCTGCGCTGTTGGCGCCAGCGGCGGTGGTGGCGCTACGGCCTGCACCTACACTGTATAAGCCTTGGCCCCAGTTCTGGGTGCCGATCTGCGTATCCAGGATGGCGCGCAGGTTCTCGTTGGCTGTGAAGTAGAAGGCGGTCCGCATCTTCTGCTCGATGTGGAACTTGTTGTCCTCGCCGTTGGGGGCGCCGCTCTTCAAGAAGTCCCAGTTGCCCTGGTTCACTGCCTCAAGCCACCAGTAGCCGCGAACCGTGAGGTCGGCAGCCGAGGCGCTGGCAACGGACATCAGCAACATGCCGACAATACAAGCCAAAGAAAGAATGCGTTTCATCCCAAGCTCCTCCTGAAAGACGTAGCGTCCATGTAAGTAAACACTCGCTACCTAAAATACCAATCAAAATCAAGCAAAAAAACAAAAAAGGAGGGCCGGAGCTTTCGCCCCGGCCCTTTGGCAGTCAGGAGAGGTCAGTGTGGTCTAGAAGGCGTAGGTCAGGCTGACGGCGGCCTTGTAAGCGTCCTTCGCATCGGTGTTGTAGCGGGCGCTCACGTTGCGCCACACGTCCTTGTCGAAGCTGGCGTTGACGTAGCCAAGGTCGAGCAGCAGGGCCAGCTCGTTGTACATCTGGTACTTGGTGTTGAAGTCAACTTCCCAGATGGAGTCCTTGGTGGTCAGCATGGCGCCGTAGACGGCGCCATTGTTGCGATTGATCACGTAATTCTTGTGGTTGGTGCCCTTGGCGTACATGACGGTGGCGGTGTGGCTGACCTTGTCGATGAGCTTGATGTCCTTCAGGCTGAGGCCCAGGGCCCAGAAGCCCAGGTTCTCGTGGGTGGAGTCAGCAGCGGTGTTGCCGCGGGTGATGAAGTCCTTGTCGCCGAAGAAGAAGGAGCCAACGGTCCAGGTCTGGGGGTTGGCGATCACCGGCATGCGGCCGCCGCCACCGTGAATGGCCTGGGAACCGTTGCTGCCGGGATCCTTCTCACCGGAGGTGTACACGAAGAAGGCGCTGGGGGTCATCATGGACAAGCCGGTGTAGTCGACGGCGAGGTCGAACAGCCAGCCAGAGCGACCGCCCTTGGGGCCGGTGGTGTTGTTGTTGTAAGTGGCCTTGCCGTAATTGAAGTCAGACATGACCTTGAAGGGAGAGAAGGCGTCCATGGTGAACGACACGCCGCCCCAGTAAGCGCGTACGCCGTTGGCGGCGGAGCTGTTGGCGGTGGCGAAGCCGTTGGTGCCAGTGGCCAGGCCGCCGGAACCGGCGCCAACGTACGCGAAGGCCGCGAACGGGGTGATGTTGAAGCCCTTCGGGGTGATGGGCAGAGCGGCGAACACGGCGTCATAAGAGCTGCTGGAAGCCGGGGAATTCGTGGCGCTTTCAAGGGCGCGCATGTAGCCGGCGGTGACAGCCAGGCCGTCCATGATCGGGCTGCTCACCACAAGGGAGGCAACCTGGTTGTCGAAGATCGCGCTACCGCCGCCGAAGGCCGCGGGCAGGCTCACGGTCTGGAAGCCGGCCTTGGTCTGGATCTGGGTACCAGGCAGCTTGAAGTCAATGTAGCCCTGGCGCAGCATGATGTTGCCGGCGCCAGCGCTGGCGGCGCCGCCGGTGGTGGCGGCACTGCGGCCCGCGCCAACACTGTACACGCCCTGGCCCCAGTTCGTGGAACCGATCTGGGTGTCGAGGACGGCTTTCAGGTTCTCGTTGGCGATGAAGTGGAACGCAGTGCGCATGCGCTGCTCAATCCAGAACCGATTCTCTTCATCATGGCCGGTGTAGTCCCAGTTGGTGCGGGACTGGGCTTCGATCTGCCACTTGCCGCTGACCTTGATGTCGGCGGCCTGGGCGGCGGCGGCGAGGCCCAGCACAAGCACAGCCAACATGGCGAACATGCTCAGCTTTTTCATGGTTTCCTTCCCTCTTTTGCGGTTTAGAAATGACCTTCCTGACCATTAACTTGTCTCTACCATATTGAATAATCAAGCCCTGGGCAAGACAAATCGAGCAGAATGTCCAATTTTTTTTACTCGTGAAAAATTTGTACCGCTGCCGGTAGAAGAAATGAAAAGGGCCGACGCTTGCGCGTCGGCCCCGTGGCATTGGCTCGTAAGAGTGAGGCTTAGAAGCTGTAGTTCAGGATGGCGGCGACCTTGTAAGCGTCCTTGTTGCCCTGACCGTTCAGAGCGTTGCCATTCCAGGTGGTCTTGTTGAAGCTGGGGTTGATGTAGCCCAGTTCCAGGTGAGCGGCGAGTTCGGAGTAAACCTGGTACTTGGTGTTCACGTCAACTTCCCACAGGCTGTCCTTGTCGGTCAGGAACTGGCCGTAGGTCAGGGCGGCGGCGCGGCCCTGCTTGACAACAAACTGATCGTCGTTGGTGCCCTTGAAGTACAGGACATTCACGGTGTGGGTCAGCTTGTCGATGAACTTGATGTCCTTCAGCTGCAGGCCAAGGAGCCAGTAGCCCAGGTTGTTGGCGGAGGTGCCGCCGAGACCGTCGGCGTTCAGGCTGTTGGAGCCCTGCATCCAGAAGGAGCCGATGGCGTAGTTCTGGGCGCTGATGACGGGCATGCGGTTGGAGTTGCGATTGGCCTGGGAGGAGTTGCCGTTGGGATCCTTCTCACCGGAGGTGTAGGAGAACACCAAGCTGGGGGTCATCATGGACAGACCGGTGTAGTCGATCTGCATGTCGAACAGCCAGCCGGAGCGGGTCTGGGAGGGAGCATTGGCGACGCCAGCGCCCTTGGTGGCCTTGCCGTAGTTGAAGTCGGCCATGATCTTGATGGGATTGAAGGCGTCGATGGTAGCAGCGATGCCGCCGAAGTAGGCGCGGGTGCCGGAGCTGATGGAGCCGTTGGCGGTGGAGAAACCGGCCAGGGCGTCAGCGCCGGACTTGGCGCCGGAGTAACCGTAGGCGAGGAACGGCTGCAGGTTGAAGCCGTTGAGCTTCACGTCGGCGTAGGCGAAGGCCACGTCGAAGGAGGTCTTGGAGCCGGTGGTGGCGGCGGCTTCAAGAGCGCGACCGTAACCGCCGACCAGGGTCAGGCTGTCCATGACGGGGACCACGGCGGCCACGGCGCCGACCTGGTCGTCGAAGATGGCGCTGCCGCCGCCAACGGCGGAGGGCAGGCTGAGGCCCTGGAAGCCAGCGATCACAGCAGCCTTGGTGCTGGGAACGGTGAACTTCACATAGCCTTCACGCAGCATGATGTTGCCGGCGCCAGCGCTGGCGGCGCCACCGGTGGTGGCGGCGCTGCGGCCAGCACCCACGCTGAAGAGGCCGGAACCCCAGTGGGCGGTGCCGATCTGAGTGTTGAGGACCGCTTTCAGGTTCTCGTTGGCGACGAAGTGGAACGCGGTGCGGGCGCGCTGGTTGATGGCGAAGGTGTTGGACTCGACTTCGCTGAAGTTGTTGCGGTCGGTCCATTCAGCGCTGATGGTCCAGCTGCCGGTGGCTTTCACTTCGGCGGCGGAAGCGCTGGCCACGGAGCCCATGACCATGGCGGCCAGGAGCACCAGAAGCAGAGCGAACTTCTTGTTCATGTTTCCTTCCTTTGCTTAAGAGTTGAAATCACGAGCTTTTTGCCACTTTACGAAAGGCAATTTACTGCCATTTCGTGATGTTTGCAAGGCCCTGAGCCTGTATTTTCGGCAAAAAATCAAAATTTTTTTACTGTGC
Source organism: uncultured Desulfocurvus sp. (assembly GCA_964502805.1). GTDB lineage: Bacteria > Desulfobacterota > Desulfovibrionia > Desulfovibrionales > Desulfovibrionaceae > Humidesulfovibrio. The sequence continues at coordinate 15,600 of CAZCYB010000017.1, read as the reverse complement.
AAATATTTTTCTTTTGATTCCTTGAGCCGGGCGCTAAAGAAAGTGTCACCAAGGGGCCACCAGCCAGACACACCCGCCACCGATACCCAAGGCAGCCATGAGCGCGTTCCCGTTCCAGCCAGCGGACTATCCCGAGACCCCCGGCGTCTACCTCATGAAGGACGAGGCCGGGCGCATCCTCTATGTGGGAAAGGCCATCAGCCTGCGCAAGCGCCTGGCCTCCTACTTCCGCTCCGGCGCGGCCCACTCGCCCAAGACCCTGGCCCTGGTTGCCCGCATCCGCAGCATCGACGTGCTGCTGGTTGGCACGGAGAAGGAGGCCCTGCTCCTGGAAGAGAGCCTCATCAAGAAGCACCGGCCGCGCTACAACATCGTGCTGCGCGACGACAAGCGCTCCCTGCTCTTCCGCCTGGACAAGCGCTCCGACTACCCCCGGCTGACCCTGACCCGCCGCGTGGTGCGCGACGGCTCGGTGTACTTCGGGCCCTTCACCTCGGCCCTGGCCGCGCGCCAGACGCAGAAGCTCCTGGCCTCCATCTTTCCCCTGCGCAAGTGCGCGGAGCATGTGTTCAAGAACCGCGTGCGGCCCTGCCTGTACCACCAACTCAGGCAGTGCCTGGCGCCCTGCGTGGGCCTGGCGGACCGGGAGCGCTACGCCGAGCTCGTGCGTCAGACGGAGCTGTTCCTCTCGGGCAAGTCCAGATCGCTTGCCAAGACCCTGCGCGCGGAGATGCTCGCCGCCTCCGAAGCCCTGCAGTTCGAGCGCGCCGCCGTGCTGCGCGACCAGCTCGCGGCCATCGAGCAGACCCTGGAGAGCCAGGCCGCCGTGCTGCACGACGCCCTGGACCGCGACGTCATCGCCGTGGTGCCCACCAGCGAGGGCCTGGGTGTGGGCATGCTGTTTTTGCGCGCCGGGCTCATGCTGGAGCAGAAGACCGAGCACTGGGACGGCCTGGGCGCGGCCGAGGCCCCGGAATCCCTGGAGAGCTTCCTGGCCCAGTTCTACTCCGACGACCGGCTCATCCCGGCGCGCGTGGTCGTGTCCGAAACCCTTTCCTCCCACAGCCTGGCCGAGATCCTGGCCGAGCGCCGGGGCGGGCCCGTGCGCCTGGGCACCCCCCGGGGCGACGACGAGCGCCGCCTGCTGGAGATGGCCCGCGACCTCGCCCTCACCGCCCACCGCAGGCCCGACGCCCCGGACCTCCCCGCCCTGCTGGAGCGCGCCCTGAACCTGCCGCGCCCGGCCAGCCGCGTGGAGTGCGTGGACATCACCCACCACGGCGGCAAGGGCGTGCGCGCCGGGCTGGTGGCCTACGAGGAGGGCGCCAGAAGCAAGGAGCACTCCCGCGTGTATGCCTTGCCGGAGCTGGAGGGCAGCGCGGACGACTACGCCGCCCTGGCCCGCTTCCTGGAGCGCCGTCTGGCCTCCGGTCCGCCCTGGCCGGACCTCCTTCTTATAGATGGTGGCCGGGGGCAGCTCGCCGCCGTGGAGCGCGCCCTGGCCGACGCCGGGCAGTCCGGCCTCTTCGAACTCGCCGCCATCGCCAAGGGGCCCACCCGCCGCGCCGGGGAACTCGAGGACCGCGTCTTCCGCCCCGGGCGCAAGAACCCCGTCACCCTGCGGCCCGGCAGCCAGGAGCTGCTCTTTCTGCAGCGCGTGCGCGACGCCGCCCACCGCTTCGTCATCGGCAAGGGCCGCGCCGCCACCCGCAAGTCCGCGCTCTCCGGCACCCTCACCGCCATACCCGGCCTGGGCCCGGCCCTGGCCAAGCGCCTCTTCGACGCCTTCGGCTCCGTGGGCGCGCTGAAAAAGGCCAGCGTCGAGGAGATCGCCCAGGTGCGCGGGATCGGGCCTGGCTTGGCCGAGCGCATACGCGCCCAACTGAACGGCTAGTCCAGGGTTTTCCTGTATCTGCGCATGCCGATGGCGATGACGGCGCAGAGGAACAGGGCGATGGGCCAGACGTGGGTGAGGGATTCCAGCGGGCCGTTGCCCTTGAGCAGGATGCCGCGCACCAGCCGCAGGTAGTGGGTCAGGGGCAGGATGGAGCCGATGGCCTGGGCCCAGCCCGGCATGCCCCGGAAGGGGAACATGAAGCCGGAGAGCAAGAGCGAGGGCAGGAAGAAGAACACGCTCATCTGCACGGCCTGGAGCTGGTTCTTGGCGATGGTGGACAGGGTGACGCCGACGCTTAAGTTGGCGGCGATGAACACCAGGGAGAGCACGAACACCGGGGGCAGGCTGCCGCGCAGGGGCACGCCGAAGAGGAAGCGCGCGGCCAGGATGATGAGGAACATCTGGATGTAGCCGACCATGATATAAGGAATGATCTTGCCCACCATGACCTCGAGCGGCCGCACCGGGGTGGAGAGCAGGTTCTCCATGGTGCCGCGCTCTCGCTCGCGGGTGATGGCCAGCGAGGTGATCATGGTCAGCGTGAGGGTGAGGATGACGCCCATGAGGCCGGGCACGATGTTGTACTGGGTCACGGCCTCGGGGTTGTACTCGGCGTGCACGCGCAGGGTCACGGGCGATTCGGCGGGGGAGTACCCGGAGGCGTCGGGCAGGTCGCGGGCAAGGACCTGGGAGACCACCTCGCGCATGGCCGAGAGCGCCCCGCTGGTTGCCGCCGGGTCCGTGGCGTCGGCCTCCAGCAGCAGCACGGGTTTTTCCCCGCGCAACAGCTGGCGCGAGAAGTCCGCCGGGATGGTGAGCACGAACTGCGCCCGGCCCTGGCGCAGGGCCTCGTCGGCCTGGGCGCGGCTCTCCAGGTGCTCGGTGATGCGGAAGTAGGTGCTGGTCTGCATTCCGGCCACGATGGACCGGGCGTAGGGCGAGTTGTCGGCGGAGAGCACCGCGGTGGGCAGGTTGCGCGGGTCGGAGTTGATGGCGTAGCCGAAGAGGATGAGCTGCATGAGCGGGATGCCGATCATCATGGCGAAGGTGACGCGGTCGCGCCGCATCTGGATGAACTCCTTGTAGACCATGGCGTAGAAGCGCCGCAGGCAGAACACGGAGCTGTCCGCGCTCATGGCTTTCCGTTCCCCCTGGCGGCGTTCTGCATCAGGTGGATGAACACCTCCTCCAGGCTGGTGGGGATGCGCTTCCAGTCGCGGCCTTCGCCCTGGAAAAGGGTCTCGCGGTGCGGGGAGAGGGCCGCCTCCAGCGCGTCCTCGTCCTGCCCGCTGATGTGCAGGGTGTTGCCGAAGGCCACCACCTGGTCGATGCCGCTGGCTGGCGCGCCGGGCCTGGGGCGCAGGGCTTCGGAGAGCTCGTGCAGTCCCGGGCCGGAAACGGCCCAGGTGGCCAGGCCGGAGTTGGCCACCAGGCCCTCCACCGTGTCCGCGGCCAGCAGGTCGCCGTAGGCGATGTAGGCCAGGCGGTGGCAGCGCTCGGCCTCGTCCATGTAGTGGGTGCTGATGAGCGAGGTGACGCCCTGGGCCGAGAGCTTGTGCACCTCGTCCCAGAAGTCGCGCCGGGCGCCGGGGTCCACGCCCGCTGTGGGCTCGTCCAGCAGCAGCAGGCGGGGCTTGTGCAGGGTGCAGGAGCCCAGGGCCAGGCGCTGCTTCCACCCGCCGGAGAGGCTGCCCGCCAGCTGGTGCTCGAAGCGGCCCAGCCCCATGCGCTCCAGGCACTGGTCCACTGCGGCGGCGCGGTCTTCCAGCCCGTACATGCGCGCGGTGAAGTCCAGGTTCTCGCGCACGGTCAGGTCCTCGTACAGGCTGAAGCGCTGGGCCATGTAGCCCACCTGGGGCTTGATGTCGTCGGCCCGGGTCAGGATGTCCAGGCCCAGGCAGGTGCCGGAGCCCGCATCGGGCTTAAGCAGCCCGCAGAGCATGCGGATGAAGGTGGTCTTGCCCGAGCCGTTGGGGCCCAGGAAGCCGTAGATCTCGCCCCGGCGGACCTTCATGTCCAGGCCGTTGACCACGGTCTTGTCGCCGAAGCGCTTGGTCAGGCCCGTGACGTCGATGACGTACTCGCCCGGCGATCCGTCCGGCTGGCCGTTCATGGGGCTACTTCCTGGCGGCGGGGGCCACGCGGATGTCCACGGGCTGGCCGGGATGCAGGGCCTTGGCGGCTTCGGGCGTGGCGGGCAGCGCCTCCACCAGGAACACCAGCTTGGCCCGGCTGTCGCTGGAGAAGAGCACCGGCGGCGTGTACTCGGCCTGCTGCGAGATGTAGGACAGGCGCACGGGCACGGGGTCCTTGCCGCCGTCGAAGGAGACCTGGGCCTCCTGGCCCACCTTGAGCGCGCCCACGGCCTTCTCGGGCACGAAGAAGCGCACCTTGAGGCCCTCCGGCGGCAGCAGCACGGCCACGGGCCGCCCGGCGGGCACCCATTCGCCCTGGGAGTAGAGCGTGTCGAAGACCAGGGCAGTGGCCGGCGCGGCCTGGGTTTTCTGGTTCAGGGTCCAGGCGGCCTGCTCCACGCGGCCCTTGGCGGCCTCCACCTCGGCCTGGGCGGCGGCCACCTCGTCGGTGCGGGCGCCCAGGTTGGCGGTGGTCAGGTTGGCCGCGGCCTCGCGCACCTGGTGGGTCTTGAGCTCATACTCGGTGCGGGCCTTGTCCATCTCCTCGGCGCTGATGGTGCGCTCGGCGTAGAGCTTCTTGCGGCGCTCGAACTCGGCCTGGGCGAGCCTGAGGGCCGTGTCGGCCTGGCCCAGCCTGGCGCGGATGGCCGTGACTTCGGTGGGGCGCTGGCCCTTCTGCAGATTTGCCAGCTTGTCCATGGCCTGCTTGAGCCCGTGGCTGGCCACGGCCAGGGCCGCGCGTTCGTAGTCCTGCTCCAGGATGAACAGGGGCGCGCCCGCCGACACCTCCTGGCCCCGGCGCACGCGCAGCTCGGCCAGGGCCCCGGCCACGGGCGCGGCCACGTGCACGTACTCGGCCTCCACGTAGCCCTGGTACACCTGGGGGCCGGGCAGCAGCACCCGGACCACGGACACGGCCAGCAGCAGCAGGGCCGCCCCGGCCAGCAGCAGCCGGACCCTGGGCGGAATGCGTTGCAGCAGGTTGAGCGGGTTGTCCATGCCGCTTTCTACACCCCTGGCGGCGATTGTGTCAAACGTATGTTTGAATCAGGCGGAGGGCTTGTGGGTTCCGGCCTGGGCCGCCAGCTCCTCCACCAGCAGCGGCATGCCCCGGCAGGGGTCGGCCTCAAGGGTCAGCGCCTGCTTGGGGCACTTGGACACGCAGGCCCCGCAGCCCATGCAGCGGGCGGCCTTGATTTGCAGGCTGCGGTCGCGGGCCTTGAGCGCGCCGAACTGGCAGAACTGCGCGCAGTTGCCGCAGCCCACGCACTTCTCGGCGTCCACGCGCGCCACGTAGCCGGAGCTGGCCAGCATCTCCACCCCGTTTCTCTGTGCGGCCATGGCCCCGCAGCAGCAGGAGCAGCAGTTGCAGATGGCGTAGAACCGGCCCAGGGCCACGTCCTTGAAGAAGGCGTGGTGCACGTGCCCGCGCGCGTGCTCGGCCTTCAGGATGCCCACGGCCTCGTCGGGGCTGATGCGCCGGGCCCGCTTGCTCTGGTGCTCCAGCACCATGCTGGCGAAGGGTTCGCCCATGATCAGGCACACGTCCATGGGCGTGCAGGGATTCTTGCGCGAGGCCCGGCAGGGGCAGTCGAAGACCACGATGTGGTCCGGGTTTTTCAGGATGATGTCGCGCGCCAGCTTGTAGGGCACCACGCTCTCCGGCGCGCTCACGCGCACCTCCCGGCCGATCTTGACCAGGCGCGTGGCCTCCTCCAGCGGGATGACCTTGCCGTGGTAGGTGTCGGCGAAGCGCACGCCGTGCGAGTGCTTGAGGGCTTTCCTGGCCTTGCGCCGGGCCTCCACGCGGGCGGGGAAGGCGCGGTCCAGGGCGCGGCTCAATCGGTACATGGCCCGGGCAAGCCAGTGCTCGCCCGTGGCCATGCCGATGTAGAAGTAGGGCCAGCGCAGATAGAGATACCCGTGCAGCTTGGCCCCGGTGGAGAAGCCCAGGGCGTCGGCCTCCTCGAAGAAGGCGCGGGCCGAGGGTTTCAGGAGCAGTCTGAGCGGATTCATGCCAGCCCCCCTTGCGGGTCTTCTACTTCTCGTTCTCGGCCTTCAGCGCGCCGCGCATGGTGTGGCGCTTGGTGGCGGAAAGCACGGTCTTGCGCAGGCGGATGGACAGCGGGGTCACCTCCACCAGTTCGTCCTCGCGGATGAAGTGGATGGCCCGCTCCAGGGTCATGGGCTTCACCGGGGTCAGGGTGCAGGCCTCGTCCTTGCCGCTGGCGCGCATGTTGGTGAGCTTCTTTTCCTTGGCCGGGTTCACGTTGATGTCGTTCTCGCGGCTGTGCTCGCCCACGATCATGCCTTCATAGATGGGGTCGCCGGCGGTGATGAACATCTGGCCGCGCGGCTCCAGGTTGAAGATGCCGTAGGTCACGCCCACGCCGGAGCGGTCGGCCACGATGGACCCGGTGAAGCGGGTGGGGAAGTCGCCCCGGTACTCGCCGTAGCCCTCCAGGTACGAGTTCATGATGCCGGTGCCCTTGGTGTCGGTGAGGAACTCGTCGCGGTAGCCGATGAGCCCGCGGCTGGGCACGCTGAACTCGATGCGCACGCGGCCCTTGCCGTTGTTCACCAGGTTGACCATGCGGCCCTTGCGGATGGACAGCTTCTCGGTGACGATGCCCATGAAGGTCTCGTCGCAGTCCACGTACACGCGCTCGATGGGCTCGGTGAGGCGGCCCTGGGCGTCCTTCTTGTAGATGACCTCGGGCCTGCCCACGGTGAGCTCGAAGCCCTCGCGGCGCATGGTCTCGATGATGATGGCCATCTGGAACTCGCCGCGGCCCTTGACGATGAAGCTGTCGCGGTCCTCGGCCTCCTCGATGCGGATGGCCACGTTCTGCAGGGCTTCCTTGAGCAGCCGCTCGCGGATCTTGTTGCTCTGCACCAGCTTGCCCTCGCGCCCGGCCAGGGGCGAGGTGTTGATGCCGAAGCGCATGGACACGGTGGGCTCGTCCACGGTGATGCGCGGCAGGGCCTGGGGAAATTCCTTGGTGCAGATGGTGTCGCCGATGTGCACGTCATCGATGCCCGCGAGCACGGCGATGTCGCCGGCCTGGACCTCGTCCACTGCGGCCAGCTGCACGCCGTCGTACACCTGCAGCTTGCTGACCTTGAGGGTCTTGGGCGTGCCCTCCTCGCCGATGCAGACCAGCTGGTCGCTGGACTTCACCGCGCCGTTGACCACGGTGCCGATGGCCAGCCTGCCCAGGTAGTCGCTGTAGCCCAGGTCGCACACGATCATCTGGAAGGGCGCGGAGGCGTCGTAGGCCGGGGCGGGGATGTTCTCCAGGATGCAGTCGAACACCGGGTGCAGGTTCTCGCCGCGCTCGGCCAGGGTGGTCTGGGCGATGCCCTCGCGCCCGATGGCGTAGAGAACCGGAAATTCGAGCTGGTGCTCGTCGGCGCCGAGGTCGATGAACAGGTCGTAGACCTCGTTCAGCACTTCCTCGGGGCGGGCGTCGGCGCGGTCGATCTTGTTCACGATGACGATGACCGGCAGGCCGCCGTCCAGGGCCTTCTTGAGCACGAAGCGGGTCTGGGGCAGGGGGCCTTCGCTGGCGTCCACCAGCAGGATGGCGCCGTTGGCCATGGCCAGGCTGCGCTCAACCTCGCCGCCGAAATCGGCGTGGCCCGGGGTGTCGATGATGTTGATCTTGACCCCTTTCCAGCGCACGGAGCAGTTCTTGGCCGCGATGGTGATGCCGCGCTCGCGCTCCAGGTCCATGTTGTCCATGACGCGCTCGCTGACCTGCTGGTTTTCGCGGAACACGCCGGACTGGCGGAACAGGCCGTCCACCAGGGTGGTCTTGCCGTGGTCGACGTGGGCGATGATGGCGATATTGCGCAGGTTTTCATTGCGGGCGGTGGTCTTCATTGCGGTGCGGTCCTTCTGGGCGGGTGTTTGCTTCGGTGCGTTGCGGGAGATGGAAAGCGGGACGGGGCGGAAAGGAAAAACCCCGTCCCGCGGTGGCGGGACGGGGCGTGTGGGCCGGTGAGCTGGATGCCGGCGAGCCGAGGCGACTAGTAGTCGCGACGGGGGCGGGGCTGGCGCTCCTGGGCCTCGTTGACCCGGAGGGCGCGACCGCCGACTTCTTTGCCGTTGAGGGCGTCGATGGCCTGCTTGGCGGAGGCGTCGTCCATCTCCACGAAGCCGAAGCCGCGGAAGCGGCCGGTCTCGCGGTCCATGATGAACTTCACGGAAGTGACCTCGCCGTACTGGCCGAACATGTTGCGCAGGTCGTCCTCGGTGGCGCTGAAGGGAATGTTGCCGACATAAATGGACTTAGGCATAAAAATCAAAGCTCCTGAAAAGAGATGAGAGTTGCGCCGCAGGGCGACCGGGGCAACACTGCCCCGACCTTACGGCAAGTGAGACCCAGCTTTTAGTCACCTCCCGGGCCATGTCAAGCGAAATTGGCCCATCCGGCAATTTTTTCCCTTGGAACCATGCTTGCTCTAGGATGCATACGCTTCGCGCCGCTCCCGGCCCGCACGCGGGCCAAGGCCGACGGTCCGGCCAGTAACGGGGAGCGCCGCGCACAAACGTTCGCACCGGAGGCCTGCATGCATCTTCTCAAGCTCATCGCCCTGGCGTCCCTGGTTTCCCTGGCTGGCTGCGCCTACATGCCCATGTACGGCACCCAGCAGGGCATCCCGTCCGATCCCCCGGCCAACGCCAAGGCCATGCCCGGCGGCGAGAACAGGAACCGCCCGCAGGTGACCTTCAAGCGCGGCCCCGGCATGGTGGACCCCAAGATCCAGCCCTACTCGGTGATGGGCAAGACCTACTGGCCGGTGCAGACCGCCCTGGGCTTCCGCGAGGAGGGCTTCGCCTCCTGGTACGGCATCGACTTCCACGGCAAGAAGACCGCCACCGGCGAGGTGTACGACATGTTCGGCGTCTCCGCCGCGCACAAGACCCTGCCCCTGGGCACCAAGGTGCGCGTGCACAACCTGGAGAACGGCCGCACCCTGGACCTGGTCATCAACGACCGCGGCCCCTTCGTGGACGGCCGCGTCATCGACCTTTCCTACGCCTCGGCGCGGCTGCTGGGCATGGCCGACAACGGCCTGGCCCGCGTCCGCGTGGAAGGGCTGGAGGAGAACCCCGTCCTGGCGGGCGCCAGCCAGAAGATGATGCAGGCCGCCCGTCCCGACCAGGTGAAGCGCCCGGCCCCGCCCACGTACACCGAGCGCAGCATCGTGGACGAGCCCATGCACACCGGCGCGGTGCAGGCCTCGGCCAGGCCGTCCAACGCCCCGGCCAAGGCTTCGGCCTCACGCCCGGCCCAGCTGGCCGAGGCCAAGGCCGCCAAGCCTTCCGCCTCCGTGGGCCAGCAGGCCTCGGTCCAGGCTCCGGCCAGCCAGCCCGGTGGAAAGTACGCCGTGCAGGTGGGCGCCTTCAGCCAGGAGGACAACGCCCGCCGCGTGAAGGACAAGCTGGTGCAGGCGGGCTTCCGCGGCGCCAAGGTCACCCGCACCGAGCGCGCGGGCAAGGTCCTCTCCGTGGTCCAGGCCGGCTCGTATGAGCACAAGGAGCGCGCCGAGGAGGCCCTGCGCACCCTGAAGCAGGAGTTCCCGGCCAGCTTTATCAGCACCGGGGCCTAACCCCCCAGGCTGCCGACATTTCCGGGCCGGGGCTTGCAGGGCTCCGGCCCGTGTTGTATGCTCCGGCACGGTCAGCACCCCCCACCGCCCAAAGGGCAGGAGGAGCCTCATGGCCCACAAGAAGTACGAGGTGAACGGCGTCCCCCTGGACAACGTGCGCAACCGCAACGAGCTGCGGGTCATCAAGCTCATGCCCCAGGTGCTGGCCGAGCACCTGGACTACAAGCCCGACTACCTGGACATCCAGGACATCTACGCCCTGACCCTGAACAACCTGAGCCCGCGCTACGCCCAGCAGGGGTCCATCGTCATGCGCGAGAGCGTCAAGGACGAGGAGATCGTCCGCGAGCTGCGCGAGGCCATCCGCAAGGTGGAGCTGCGGCCCACGGCCAAGGAGCAGGGCTAGCCCAGCCCCTCCGCACACAAAAAAACGAAGCCCCCGCCGGAAGCGACTCCGGCGGGGGCTTTTTTGCGCGATCCGCTTCGGGGCTAGTAGTGCAGGTCGCCCTCCTGGGCGATGGGCTGGGCGAAGGTGCGGTACACCCAGAACTGGTAGGCGATGACCACGGGCACGAAGACCAGAGCCACCCCCAGCATGATCTTGAGCGTGAGCTGGCTGGAGGAGGCGTTCATGATGGTCAGGCTCCAGGCCGGGTTGAGCGAGCTGGGGATGATGGCCGGGAACAGGCCCACCACGCCGAAGAGCGTGGTGCAGGCGATGAACACGGCGCTGCCCGCCCAGGCGTGCACGGCCTTGCCCGCGCCCAGCTGGAAGCGGCAGTACAGCAGGCCCGCCACGGCCCCGGCCAGGATCAGGAACAGGTGCGGGTTCTTGAAGTAGTTGCCGAAGAGCTGCGTGGCCACGAGGGTGTAGGCCAGGAAGGCCAGCACCAGCACCAGCACGGCGGGCCACAGGCGGCAGGCCGCGCGGGCCGCGCGGTCCTTCATCTCGCCGGTGGCGCGGATGTTCAGCCACAGGGCCCCGTGCATGCAGAACATGGCCACGAAGAGCACGCCGCCCAGCAGGCCGTAGGGGTTCAGCAGGTCCAGCAGGCCGCCGGTGTTCACGTGGGCCTCGTTGATGGGCAGGCCCTTGAAGATGTTGGCGAAGGCCACGCCCAGAAGCAGGGCGGGCAAGAAGCTGCCCACGGTCTGGCAGGCGTCCCACAGGCTCTTCCAGGCCACGCTCTCCACCTTGCCGCGGAACTCAAACGACACCCCGCGCAGGATGAGCGCGAAGAGCAGGAGCATGAGCGCGGAGTACAGGCCGCTGAACATGGTGGCGTAGGCCTGGGGGAAGGCCGCGAAGGTCACGCCGCCCGCGCTGATGAGCCAGACCTCGTTGCCGTCCCAGAAGGGCCCGGCGGCGTTGTAGATGGTGCGTTTGTCGAACTCGTCCTTGGCCAGGAAGGGCATGAGCGTGCCCATGCCCAGGTCGAAGCCGTCCAGCACGAAGTAGCCTGCCCAGAGCACTCCCCACAGCAAAAACCAGATGGTCTCAAGCATCGTCGCCTCCTTGGCGTTGTCCGTGTTGTTGCGCCGTATGCCCCGGGGGCTCTAGGCGTCCGGGCCGCTGCGGGCCTTGGTGAACATCAGGTAGGCCCCGGCGGCGCCCAGGAGGGTGTACAGCAGCACCATGGCCACCAGCGAGGCCGCCACCTGCCCGGTGACGATGGGCGACACGGCGTCGGAGGTGCGCATGAGCCCGTACACGATCCAGGGCTGGCGGCCCACCTCGGCCACGGTCCAGCCCACCTCCATGGCGAGGTACGGCAGCGGGATGGCCAGGATCAGGCCCTTGAGGTACAGCGGGTAGTTCGTGAGCTCCTCGCGCTTGATCCAGCCGAAGAGCATCAGAAGCGGCATGAGGGTGCCGATGCCCACCATGATGCGGAAGGCCAGGAAGGTGATGCCCACCGGTGGGCGGTCCTCCTTGGGGATGTCCTTCAGGCCCTTGACCTCGGCGCCGGGGTCGTTGAAGGCCAGCAGGCTTAAGAGCGACGGCACGGGCAGGGCCTCCACCAGGTTCTTCTCGTTCTTCTCGTCGGGAATCTGCAGCAGGTACATGGGCGCGTTGGTCCTGGTCTCCCAGTGCGACTCCATGGCCGCCAGCTTTGCGGGCTGGATCTTGGCCACCAGGTTGCCCTGGTAGTGCCCGGCAACGGCCACGGTGACCGAGGCCGCGAGGCCGACGCCCAGGGCCAGCTTCATGGAGCGGCCGAAGAAGTCCACCTCGTTCTTGCGCAGCAGGTGCCAGGCGCTGATGCCGGCCATGAAGAAGGCCGCCACGGCGAAGGCCCCGGAGATGGTGTGCGCGAACTCGCCCCAGGCGTAGGGGTTGGTGATGACCGAGACGAAGTCCACCAGCTCGGCGCGGCCGTTGCGGATCTCAAAGCCGCGGGGGTTCTGCATGAACCCGTTGGCGATGAGGATCCACACCGCGGAAAGATTGCTGCCGATGCCCACCAGCCAGGCCACAGCCGCGTGGGCCTTGGGCGAGAGCTTGTCCCAGCCGAAGTGCCACACGCCGATGAACGTGGACTCCAGGAAGAAGGCCGCCGTGGCCTCGATGGCCAGGAGCGACCCGAAGATGTCGCCCACGTAGGCGGAGTAGCGCGACCAGTTGGTGCCGAACTGGAACTCCAGGGTGATGCCCGTGACCACGCCCAGGCTGAAGTTGATGAGGAACAGCTTGCCCCAGAACTTGGCCATGCGTTTGTACACCTCGTCGCCCGTGTACGCGTAGGCCGTCTCCATGCAGGCGATGAGCACGGAGATGCCCAGCGTCAGCGGCACGAACAGGAAGTGGAACATGGTGGCGGCGGCGAACTGCAGCCGCGAGAGCATCAATACGTCCATACGACTCCCCCTCAATTGTGAGCATTTTAACCAGGAATAATTCCTGATAGGTGAGATGCTCAGAAAACGCAATAGCTTCCTTGTACCAAAGGCCGACTTTTTTGCAAGGCGTCGTGGTTCTTTTTGCGCGCGCCCTTGCGGGGCCGGGCCGCCTTGGCTATGGAGGAGGCACCAAGAATCGCGGAGGCGGGCATGGGCAAGAGCCAGTGGGACAGGTGGCGCGGCGTGGGCGAGTTCCGGGAACGCATGGACAGGTTGCTGGAGGAGGCCATGCGCGACATGGTCAGCGAGATGCCCTCCGGCCCCGGCTTCGTCTGGGTGCCCCTGGCCGACGTGTTCGAGACCGCCACGGCCCTGGTGGCCCGGGTGGAGCTGCCGGGCGTCTCCTCTGAAAGCCTGGTGGTGGAGGCCGCCGACGGCGAGCTGGTGGTGCGCGGCGAGCGCCCCCTGGACGCCGAGGCCCAGGACTCGGCCTACCACCTCATGGAGCGCAGCCACGGGCCCTTTGCCCGGCGCTTCCCCCTGCCGCAGGATGCCGACCCTTCGGCCATCACCGCCGTGCTGGCCGAGGGCGTGCTCACCGTCACCGTGCCCAAGCGCCCCCGGCCCCGGCCCGGCGCGCGCCGCATCACGGTGGGCTAGGCCCGGGCTCCCCGCCGCCCTCTCGACAGACGGTCCCAGGCGGGCCCCGGGCGGACGTGATCCGCCCGCGTCTTGACCCGTGGCGCCGAGGACTTATCTATCCCCGGCGCGCGGCCACGCTCTCCAACCTCCGCCGCGCCAAGGAGACACCCCCATGACGAGCCAACTGAAAACCCTGCTGCTGCTGTCCCTGCTCACGGGCCTGCTGCTCCTCATCGGCCAGGCCGCCGGGGGCCGGGCCGGCCTCATCATCGCGCTCATCCTGGCCCTGGTCATGAACTTCGTCAGCTACTGGTACTCGGACAAGATCGTGCTGCGCATGTACCAGGCCCAGCCGGTCTCGGCCACGGACGCCCCCTGGCTGCACCAGATGGTGGAGGAACTGGCCCGGAACGCGGGCATCCCCAAGCCGCGCATCTGCGTCATCCCCCAGGACTCGCCCAACGCCTTCGCCACCGGCCGCAACCCGGAAAACGCCGTGGTGGCCGTCACCCAGGGCATCATGCGCGTGCTCTCGCCCGAGGAGCTCAAAGGCGTGCTGGCCCACGAGATCGCCCACATCGCCAACCGCGACATCCTCATCCAGAGCATCGCCGCCGTGCTGGGCGCGGCCATCATGAGCATCGCCAACATGCTCCAGTGGGGCGCCATGTTCGGCCTGGGCCGCAGCTCCTCCGACGAGGAGGGCGGCGGCGGGGGCGGCGCGCTGGGCGCCATCGCCATGGCCATCATCGCGCCCATCGCGGCCATGCTCATCCAGATGGCCATCTCGCGCTCCCGCGAGTTTCTGGCCGACGAGACCGGCGCGCGCATCTCCGGCAGGCCGCTGGACCTGGCCAGCGCCCTGGGCAGGCTCGACGCCGCCTCGCGCCAGATTCCCCTGGAGGGCAGCCCCGTGGCCGAGAACCTGTTCATCGTCAACCCCTTCGCCGGGGCCAGCCTGGCCAGCCTGTTCAGCACCCACCCGCCCATCCCGGAGCGCATCGCCCGGCTGCGCGAGCTGGCGGCGAGGCGCTAGCGTGAACGCCCTGCGCGCCCTTCCGTCCGGCCTGATGTCCGGTCTGATGTCCGGTATGATGTCCGGCCTGGCCCTCTGCCTCCTGCTGGCTGGCGGCGCACAGGCCGCCGCGCCCGCCTCCTCCCAGTCTCCCTCCCAGGCCGCCGCCCAGGCCGCCAATCCGCGCCTCACCCCGGTGGTGCGCGTGGCCCAGGAGGCCGGGCCCGCCGTGGTCAGCATCGTCAGCGCCCGGCAGGTGGAGCAGAGCCCCTTCGCCATGGGCAACCCCTTCCAGCGCTTCTTCGACGAGCTGAACCGCCGCCAGGGCGCCCAGCCCAGGCCGCGCACGGCGCAAAGCCTGGGTTCCGGCGTCATCGTGGACGGCGCGCGGGGCCTGGTGCTCACCAACGCCCACGTCATCGCGGGCGGCGCGCAGATCACCGTGCGCCTGCGCGATGGCCGCGAGTTCAAGGCCAGTCTCATGGGCGCGGACGAGGACGTGGACCTGGCCGTGCTGCGCCTGGACGTGCCCAAGAACGGCCAGCCCCTGCCCCAGGCCCGCATGGGCGATTCCGCCACCCTCATGCCCGGCGAGCCCGTGGTGGCCATCGGCAACCCCTACGGCTTCAGCCACACCGTCACCAGCGGCATCGTCTCGGCCATCGAGCGCTCCATCAGCACCGACCAGGCCTCGGTTACCGGGCTCATCCAGACCGACGCCGCCATCAACCCCGGCAACTCCGGCGGGCCGCTTTTGAACATCCTGGGCCAGGTCATCGGCATCAACGCCGCCGTGCACGCCCAGGGCGAGGGCATCGGCTTCGCCATCCCCATCAACAAGGCCCGCCGCGTGCTCGAGGAGCTCATCGCCACCGGCAAGGTGGCCCACATCTGGCTGGGCCTGCTGGGCGAGAACATGGACCAGGCCCAGGCGGCCTACTGCGGCCTGGACAAGCCCTGCGGCATGATCGTCACCGACGTGTTCCCCGGCACCCCGGCCGAGGCCGCGGGCATCAAGCCCGGCGACGCGCTCATCACGCTTGGCGGCACCGAGGTGCGCGACAAGGGCCACTTCCTGGGCCTGCTGCTGAACTACTCCAAGGGCGATACCCTCGCCATCCAACTCCGGCGCGGGCGCGATCCCTTCACCGTGCAGCTCAAGCCCCAGGTGCTGGACCGCGCGGCGGGCCTGAGCCTGCTCAGTTCGCGCTGGGGCTTCCTGCCCGGGCAGGAAATCGCCGGGGGCGTCCAGGTCAGCGATCTCAAGGCCAACTCGCCCTCCACGCGCCTGGGCCTCAAGCCCGGCGATGTCATCCTGCAGATCGGCAACACGCGCATCAAGACCGCCGACGACCTCGTCACCGCCTTCTTCCGCTACCAGATGCACAACGCGCTCATCTTGAGCGTCATGCGCGGCGGGCAGGTCTACAACGTGAGAATGCGGGTATAGG
>CAZCYB010000016.1:6304-61493 GCA_964502805.1 uncultured Desulfocurvus sp. | reverse complement strand
CCCTCTCCCCCTGGCCAACCTCAGAATTTACACCACGTCCGTGGACTCTAACGTGTCTCACCGGGTTGTCTCACTCGGCGAACCGCAATTGCTAACATGCTGATATTGCTTTGAGTGGCGGAGGGGGAGGGATTTGAACCCCCGGACAGGTTGCCCCGCCAGTGGTTTTCAAGACCACCGCCTTAAACCGCTCGGCCACCCCTCCGCGCAGGGGGGCATGCCCCCGCTGGTGCGCGGAACCTGCCAAAAGCGGGCGGGCAAGTCAATCGGCCCGCCGCCGCCAGCGGGAGGGCGGGTTTTGCCGAGCTGCGTAGTGGGCACTCGCCACACAGCTTGGCTGTTGCATTTTTCCCGGCAATTTGTTGCAATGCCAATTAAGAAAAGTCCCTGTTGCGACGATACGTAGTTTCGGACGGATGCGGTGCGCCGCCTCCAAGCTGCTGCACAGCCCCCCGGGGGGCACGGCATGAACCAGCGCCAAGGAGAATGCTGATGAATGGACAGGGCAAGGGCGTGAGCGCCGCCGCGGGTCTTTGGAGTGTGGGCGGCCTGGCCGCGCTGGTGGTGCTGGGCGTGCATTTCTCGGGCAACCTCTGGGTCGCCGTCGGCTGCGCCGTGGTCCTGCTGGGCCTGGCCGCCTACTTCGCCAGCGCCGTGGGCGGCGGGCTGGAGCCCCTCAAGGCCGGGCTGGCCAAGGTCATCGCCGCGAAACGCGAATTTCTCTTCGACGAGGTGCGCTCCTGGAAGAACCTGGGCGAGATCCCCGCCATGGTCTCCGAACTGGTCGAATACAACATGCACCGCCGCGAATACTACCGGGGCGCTGTGCACGGCGTGGGCACGCCGTTCCTGCTCTGCGACGCCACCGGGGCCATCACCCACGTGAGCGGCACCCTGCTGGCCATGCTCAAGAAGGGCGAGAAGGACGTGGTGGGCAAGACCGTGTCCGAGGCCTTCTACGGCGAGAAGGGCCACTCCTTCACCGAGAAATGCATGACCAGCTCCTGCAACCTGTCCGAGGAGCACGCCCTGAAGTTCTGGGACGGCCGCGCCATGGACGCGTTCATCTACGTCAACTGCATCCTGGACGTGAACGGCAAGGTGGCGGGCGCGGTGCTGTGCCTGGCCGACCTGACCCAGGCCAAGGAGCAGCAGAAGGCCCTGGAGGCCCAGCAGGCCCAGCTGGTGCAGGTGGGCAACGCCATCAACGACCTGGCCCAGCGCGTGGCCAGCGCCAGCGAGGAACTTTCCGCCAGCGCGGACGAGCAGGCCCGGGGCGCCAACCGCCAGAAGGCCCAGACCGAGTCCGTCTCCACCGCCATGGAGGAGATGACCGCCACTGTGCTGGAGGTGGCCCAGAACGCCACCCAGTCCTCCGACGCGGCCAACACCGCCAGCGGCGCCGCCAGCGACGGCGTGCAACTGGTGCGCCAGAGCGTCACCGGCATCAACCAGGTGGCCGACTCCTCGCGCAAGCTGGCGCAGGTGCTGGGTCAGCTGGACAGCCAGGCGGCGGAGATCGACCGCATCATCAACGTCATCAACGACATCGCCGACCAGACCAACCTGCTGGCCCTGAACGCCGCCATCGAGGCCGCCCGCGCGGGCGACGCCGGGCGCGGCTTCGCCGTGGTGGCCGACGAGGTGCGCAAGCTGGCCGAGAAGACCATGACCGCCACCAAGGAGGTCGAGAACTCCATCCGCGAGATCCAGGAGCGCAGCCAGAACGCCGTGGCCACCATGCGCGAGACCGAGCGCCAGGTGGAGGTGAGCACGGACCTTTCCAACCGCACCGGCCAGGCCCTGGAAGAGATCATGCACCGCATCGAGGACGTGAACATGCGCGTCAGCCAGATCGCCACCGCCGCCGAGGAGCAGTCCGCCGCGGCCGAGGAGATCAACAAGAACATCGAGGACATCGCGGGCATCGCCAAGGAGGCCGAGGAGGGCGCCGGGCAGGCCGCCAGCGCCACGCGCGAGCTGGCGGAGCTGGCCCAGAAGCTGTTGCAGATGTCCATGAGCTTCAGCGTGACCAAGTCCGACGCCAGCAAGATGCGCGCCTCCTCGGGCCAGATGAAGGGCATCCTGCCCAAGCTCATGCTCGACTACGTGAAGGTGCGCCACGGCGACGCCCTGCACGCCAAGGTCTCCGAGGAGCTGGGCAACCCGGTGTTCCTGCCCGCCCAGAGCTACCCGGACCAGGTGCTCAGGCAGATGGCCGAGATCATCGGCCGCGAAAAAGGCCAGGACCTGCGCCAGGTGTTCGTGGACCTGGGCAAGTACACCATCGGCCAGTTCCACAAGATGTACAGGCCGTACTTCAAGGCCGCGAACCTGAAGGAATTCTACCTGACCATGAACGACACCCACGCCGCGCTCACCAAGGCCAACCCGGGCATCGTTCCGCCCAGGTTCAGCTACGAGGACCGCGGCGACAAGCTGACCATGATCTACAAGTCGCGCCGGGGCTACCACCACTACTTCGAGGGCATCCTGCTGGGCGCCTCGGAGTTCTTCAAGACCCCGGTGAGCATCACCGTGCAGGTGCAGGATCCCGAGACCGCCAGGGCCGAGATCCTGTTCCGGTAGGGCCGTCTCCCAAAAGCGTCTTGCGCCCCCTGGGCATCGTCATGAGCCGATCCGGGGCCGGGGCTGTACCGAAGAGTACTATCCCCGGCCCCGGATCGGCTCCTTCCTTGCCAGGGAACGCAATCCATCTTTCGGGAGACGGCCCAGGCCAGCGGCGCGCGGTAAAAGCCTGCGGGCCCGGCCCGTTTCATTGAGGGTGTCTTTCCCAAACAAGGGGTCCGGGGGCTTGCCCCCGGCCGCCGGAGGCACCCTCCCGCCCCTTATCCGGCCTTCTGGTCCTCTTTCCGGCGCTTCAGTTTGTACCACACGTACCAGGCTATGCTGGCCACCAGCATGGCGATGATGAGCGCGTCGAACTCGTGGCGGTACTTGTGCACCAGGGTCCAGTTCTCGCGCAGCACGAACCCGCAGTAGAGCAGGAACCCGTTCCACAGGGTCGCGCCCGCGGTGGTGGCGATGGCGAAGGGCCAGAAGCGCATCTTGCCGATGCCCGCCGGAATGCTCACCAGGTGGCGGACCACCGGGACGAACCGGCACAGGAACAGGGTCCAGCTGCTCCTGTGGCCCTGGAAGAAGCGCTCCGTGCGCTCCAGGTCGTGCACGTCCAGCAGCAGGTAGCGGCCCACCTTGAGCACGAAGGGCCTGCCCCCGTAGTAGCCCATGAGGTAGGACAGCCAGGAGCCGATGAAGGAGCCGAGGCTCGTGGCCAGCACGGCCTGGGCCATGCCCCACTTGCCGTCGGCCACCAGGAAGCCCACGAAGGGCATGACGGCCTCGCTGGGCACGGGGAAGATCATGCTCTCCAGGGCCATGAGGAAGGCCGCCCCGGCGTAGCCGGTGGTCTCCAGCACGGTGATGGCGAAGTTGGAAATGAGCTCGGTGAGCAAACAGGACCTCCAGGGGGGCTGCGGACGATGCGTCAGCAGCCCTTACCCTGTGGCGGCCCGCCGGGCAAGGGGGCGGGTGGACCCGCCGGCCCCTAGGCGAAGCCCAGGGCGGTCCCGGCCTCCCTGGCGGCGGGCAGGCCGCGCAGGCGCGCCCAGTAGTGGTTCTGCGCCGCGCGCAGGTCCAGCTCGAGCCCGGCGGCCCTGGCGCGCTCCACCATGCCCCGCACCGCCGCGAAGTCCGGCTCCCTGCCGCCCAGCAGCTCCAGCACGCGTTCGCCCACGCGCTGCGCCAGCAGGCCGCGCTCCGGGTGGCCCGCGCCCACGCTCTCCAGAAAGCGCAGGAAGTCTCCCGCGGGCTCCACCTCGCCCTGCACCCACTGCCAGCACAGGGCAGACCACAGCCTGGCCCAGCGCTCGGCGTGGCTCTGGGTGGTCTGGGCCTCGCGGTAGCTCTGGAACAGGTGCGCGCCCTCCCCGGTCTCGGCGCACTGGGCGCGCCAGCAGGCGGCCTCGGCGCGGTCCACCCAGGCCAGGGCGATGGCCTGGCGCTTGCCCCAGGGCAGGTACGAGGCGGGCACGCACTTGGCGTTCCGGCCGCCCTTGCCCTCCACCTGCACGCAGCCCGCGAAGGGGCCGCCGCACTCCGGGCGCTCCCACTTCCACTGGCACACGTCGCCGCCGCTCTCCCGGGCCCAGGTGATGGTGGCCGAGCCGTGCAGGGCCCCGGCTCCGTCGTGCGCCGGCCCGTCCCGCCCGGCGACGCGGATCTCCACGGCCAGGCCGTGCCACCGCGCCACGGCGGAGCCCCCGGGCCCGGGCAGCCGCCCCTCGGCCCAAAGGGTCAAGAGCCCCTGGGAGATGAGGCTCTCCTCGCTCTCCCTGCGCAGGCGCACCTCGCGGTTCCACAGGTCCAGGCCGCTGCCCAGGGCCGGGTCGTTGGAGCTGGCCTGGCCGATGTGCGCCAGCAGAAGCGGCTCCAGGTCCTCGCAGCCGGTGCGTTTGGCCAGGCCCATGGCGCGCAGGGCGTAGGTCAGGGCGTTCAGGGGCTCGATGCGCCCCAGGTCGTCGAAGAACCAGGCGCAGCTGGCAAAGGAGGACAGGGCCCACTTCTGCATGGTGAGAAGCTTCCAGGCCGTGTCCACCTTGGCCGGGGGCAGGCCCTTGGCCAGGTGCCGGGCGGCGAAGTCCCGGTCGCCCTCGAGGCCGGAGAGCACGCGGCCGTAGTCCACCAGCGCCTGCTCCGGGTCCCGGAACAGGCTTCCGCCCAGGGCCTGGTAGTGGGCGTCCATGTGCTCCTTCACGGCGCGCAGGCCCTCGCGCAGGGGCTTGCGCCAGCGCTGGTTCCAGCCGGGCTTGTGCTCCGTGGCGCAGCCGCAGTCCGCCCTCCAGCGCTCCACGCCGTGGGCGCAGCTCCAGGAGCTGTCCTCGTGGATGCGCGCGCGCCTCTTGGGCGGGTGCAGGGCCAGGTAGGCCCCGTAGTTGAACAGCTCCACCCCGTCCACCCCGGCGCGGCCCTGGGCCAGGGCGTGGGCCAGGGCCATCTCGCCGAACTTGAAGTGGTGGCCGTAGGTCTCCCCGTCGGTCGCAAGGGCCAGCAGGCCCTGCCCCGCCAGGCCGGAGAGCCAGCTCCAGAAGCGGTCGCCGTGGGAGAGCACGCCCTCGAAGGCCACGGCCTGCGACAGCGGCCCGTTATAGAAGTACACCGCGATGCTGCGGCCCTCCGGCAGCTCCACCAGGTAGGGCTCGCGGATGTCCAGGTTGCCCTCGTGGGCCGGGGCCCAGTTTGCCTGTCCATGCGCATCCGGGCCAAGCTCGGCGACCTCGCGGGCCTGGCGCGGCGCCAGGATGGTGAACTTGACCCCGGCCTGGGCCAGCAGGTCCAGGGTGCGGGTGTCCACGGCGGCCTCGGAGAGCCACATGCCCTCGGCGGGCCGTTTGAAGCGCGCCTGGAAGTCGGCCAGGGCCCAGGCGATCTCGGCCCGGCGCTCCAGATCCGTGGCCAGGGGCATGATGACGTGGTGGTAGATCTGGGCGATGGCGTTGCCGTGGCCCAGGCGGGCCAGGCTGGCGGCGTCGCCCTCCAGGATGCGCGCGTAGGTGGAGGGCGCGTGGTGCTCCATCCAGGTGAGCAGGGTGGGCCCGAAGTTGAAGCTCATCCACTCGTAGCAGTTCATGAGCTCGGTGATGCGGCCCTGGCCGTCCAGCCTGCGGGCCCAGGCCAGGGGGTCGTAGCTCTCGGCGCAGATGCGCTGGTTCCAGTGCAGGGCGGGCGCGGCGCTGCCCTCCGGGAAGATGGTGTCCATCCAGGGGTCTTCGCGCGGGGGCTGGTAGAAGTGGCCGTGGATGCAGATTTTCCGTCCGTCGCCCATGGGCTGCGCCTCCGAAAGCTTGGGTGTGCGATTATGGACCTTACCCCGCGTCTGGCCCGACGGCAATAGGGCGGCAATAGGGCGGCAATAGGGCGGCAAGGGGGAAGCCGGGGGGAGGTGACAAACGCGACGCGCGCGGCTATGTTGGAGCATACTGGACCAACGCACCGCAAGCCGCCCGGAGGTTTTCCCATGTCCGCAGCACGCACCCTGACCCTGTCCCTGGCCCTGCTGTTCGCCACGCTGGTGCTGGCCCCGCTGGCCCTGGCTGCGGAACCCGGCCCTTCGGGAGCGGAAGGCGCCACGGCCATCGGCCACGTGAGCCGGGTGCAGGGCACCTCGTTCATCGCGCGCGGCCAGCAGCTGCGCGACGTGGTGGTGGGCGCGCCCGTGCTGCGCGGGGAGAGCGTCCGCACCGGCCCCAAGGCCCGCGTGGAGCTGACCATGCTTGACGAGACGAAACTGACCCTGGGCGCGGACACGGTGTTCGACCTGGAGCGCTACGACCTGGGCCGCCAGCGCGGCGAGGGCGCTGTGCTGATCAGGCTCACCAAGGGCGCCTTCCGCGCGGTGACGGGCAAGCTCGACGCCCTGCGCGGCGGGCCCTTCGAGGTCTCCACGCCCCTGGCCACCATCGGCATACGCGGCACGGACTTCTGGGGCGGCAGCCTGGACGGCGGCGAGATCAACCTGCTGCTCATCTCCGGCAAGGGCGTGTACCTGCGCACGGACGCAGGCGTCAGCGAGATCGTGAAGCCGGGCTACGGCCTCACGGTGCGCAGCCGGGGCGAGATTCCACCCGCGCCCAGCATGTGGGCGCCGGACAAGGCCCAGCGCGCCTTCTCCACTGTGGCCTTCGAGTAGGGGGCCGCCTCGAAACGCGCCTTTTGCCCCCTGGGCATCGTCAAGACCCGGCCAGCAGCCGGGGCCGTACCGCAAAAGTACTGTCCCCGGCTGCTGGCCGGGTCTTTCCTTGCCAGGAACCAAACCGCATCGTTTGGAGGCGGCCCCTCCGAAGATCCTTACTCGGGCTGAAGCTGGCCTTCCGCTCCCAACTGCGCCTTGGCCTCGGCCCAGAGCTTGTCCTTCTCCGCCATGGGCAGCTCCGGCAGGTCCAGCCCGCGCTGGCGGGCCAGCTCCTCCATGCGCTCGTAGCGGGCCAGGAACTTGGCGTTGGCGGCGTCCAGGGCGGCGTTGGCCTTGACGCCCCCCCGCCTGCCCAGCTCCACCAGGCAGAACAGGGCGTCGCCGAACTCCTCCTCCATGCGCTGCTGGTCGCCGGACTCCTTGGCCTGCTCCCATTCCCGCCACTCGGCGTCGAACTGGGCGCGGGCGTCCTCGTCGGAAGCCCAGGTGAAGCCCAGGCGCGCGCTCTTGGCGTGCAGCCGGTAGGCCTTGAGCAGGGCGGGCAGGCCCTTGGGAAGGGAGGCGAAGGCCCCGGCGGGCTTTCCGTTCTCGCCGGTCTTGCCCTTCTTGCCCTTCTTTTCCGAGCGCTTGATGCGCTCCCAGTTGCGCAGAAGCTCCTCCTGGTCCTTCACCACCGTGTCGCCGAAAACGTGGGGGTGCCGCCCGATCATCTTGGCGGCGTTGGTCTCCACGGCCTCTGCCAGGGTGAAGTCGCCCCTTTTCGCGTGCAGGGTGGCGATGAACAGGAGCAGGAACAGCACGTCGCCCAGTTCCTCGGCGGTCTCGGCCACATCGCCGGAGCGGATGGCCGCCACCAGCTCGTGGGCTTCCTCGATGACATAGTCGCAGAGGGTCTCCGGGGTCTGCTTCTGGTCCCAGGGGCAGCCGCCGGGGCCCAGCAGGGCGTCGATGACCTGCTGCATGCGGGCCAGGGAAAGGGGATCCGTGCTCACGTGGATTATCTCCTTGAACATGCGTGGTAGATGTAAAAAAGCTTTTTCGGATGAGGGCTTCTGTTTCCTGGAAAGGCCCTGGCGAGGGGGAGACGCGACCGGGGGCCAGGGAGGGCACGCTTGCGGTACAGCCCCGGACCTCCGCCTCATGACGGAGTTCAGGGGGCAAAAGACGCTTTTTGCAACAGCCCCTAGATGGTCTGCTGGCCCTTTTTGCCGGGCTGGCCATGCTGGATGGGCGGCGGCGGCAGCTTGCCCCTGGGCTGGTCCTTGGGCTGGTCCTGGGGCCTGGCCTTGGGCATCTCCAGGGGCTTGGGCAGGGCCAGGCCGCCTTCCTCCAGCGTCTGGCGCACCGGCTCGGGGGTGAAGTTGGACAGGAGCACCAGGGCCGGGTCGGTGTGCTTGGCGAACACGGACTGGCGCAGGATGGGCGCGCCGGGCATGACGGCCTTCATGAGCAGCAGCAGCACCAGGGAGAAGAGCAGGCCCTCCAGGCACCCGAAGGCGGCCCCGGCGGCCTTGTCCACCGTGGTGAGCATGGCGATCTTGAGCACGCCCTTGAGGAAGCGCACCAGGAAGAACAGGCCGATCATGGTGAGCAGGAAGGTGATGAGGTAGGACAGGGCCTGCACCGTGCCGGGGCTTTGGATGTACACCCTGAGGTGCGGCACGAAGATGCCGTGCAGCTTGGCCGCGCAGAAGATGCCGATGAGCACGGAGCACAGGGACACGGCCTCATGCACCAGCCCGCGGCAAAAGCCCCGGAAGCCCACCAGGAGGATGATGGCGATGATGATGATGTCCAGCGAGTTCATGCTGCCCCGTTGCCCGCGCGTCGCGGCCCGCTTTGTCTGGAGATCTAGGTAGCAGAGGGCGCGGGGAAAGGGAAGGGTGTGGGGCAGTCCCGCCCGGGGCGCGCGCGGCGGTTGTGCTGGGCGGCCTTTTGGGATACGGATGGCCGGGTTATCCGCTTCATGGGGGGCTTGGGAAGAATGCGTGTCACCGAGACGGGGCTGCCGGGGCTTCTGCTCCTGGAGCCCAAGGTGTTCCAGGACGAGCGCGGCTTTTTTCTGGAGAGCTGGCACCGCGACACCTTCGCGGCGCTGGGAATCCACGCGGACTTCGTGCAGGACAACCACGCCCGCGCCGGCCAGGCCGGGGTGCTGCGCGGCCTGCACTTCCAGCGCCCGCCCAGGGCCCAGGCCAAGCTGGTCTGGGTCACGCGCGGGGCCGTGCTGGACGTGGCCGTGGACCTGCGCGCGGGCTCGCCCACCTATGGACGGAGCTTCTGCGCGGAGCTCTCCGCCGAGAATTTCCTGCGCCTGTTCGTGCCCCGGGGTTTCGCCCACGCCTACCTGACGCTTACGCCTGACACGGAGTTCCAGTACAAGGTGGACGCGCCCTACAGCCCGGAGCACGACGCCGGGCTCATCTGGAACGACCCGGACCTGGCCATCCCCTGGCCGGCCATGCCCCCGGGGGCGCCCGTGCTTTCGGCCAAGGACGCGGCCCTGCCGCGCTTCAAGGATTTCGTCTCGCCTTTCGTGTTCGAGGCCCCGGCGGCGGGCTGAGCCGCCAGACAGAGCCAAGGAAACAGACAGCGCCATGCCCGACACCCGCAACGCCCCTTCGGGGCAGCAGCCCGCGCCCAAGCCCCAGCGCCACGCCGTGATCCTGGCCGGGGGCTCCGGCACCCGGCTCTGGCCGCTCTCGCGCAACCTGTTCCCCAAGCAGCTTTTGGCCCTGGACGGCCACCAGACCCTGCTGCAGCAGACCGCCGCGCGCATCCTGGCCGCCTTCGGCCCCAAGAACCTCTGGGTGGTCACCGGCGAGGAGCATGTCTTCGAGGTGCGCAGCCAACTGCGCGCGCTCAACCCCGACCTGGACGCCCAGGTGCTGGCCGAGCCCCAGGGGCGCAACACCCTGCCCGCCATCCTGCTGGCCCTGGACAAGATCGCCGACACCGGGGCGGAGCTGGTGGCGGTGTTCCCCTCGGACCACCTGGTGGACAACCTGGAGGGCTGGGCGGCCACCCTGGAGCAGGGCATGGACCTGGCGGCCCAGGGCCGCTTCGTCACCTTCGGCGTCACCCCGCGCAAGCCCGAGACCGGCTACGGCTACATCGCGCGCGGCGCGGACCTGGGCGGCGGGGCCTACAAGGCCGAGGCGTTCATCGAGAAGCCCCAGCTGGCCAAGGCCCTGGAGTTCGTGCGCGGCGGCCGCCACTACTGGAACAGCGGCATGTTCGTGTTCCGCGCCCGGGAGTTCCTCTCCGCCGTGGCCTGCCACGCCCCGGAGCTGTGGGCCTGGTGGCAGGAGCGGGAGGCGACCCCCCTGGTCCAGGGCTATGGGAAGATCCCCAATATTTCGGTGGACTACGGCATAGTGGAGAAGATAGGCAACATCGCCGTGGTGGAGGCCCGCTTCGACTGGGACGACCTGGGCAACTGGGAGGCCATCTACCGCCTGGGCCAGAAGGACGAGCACGGCAACGTCATCCAGGGCGACGTGCTGGCCATGGACTGCAAGGGCTGCCTGCTCATGAGCAAGGGCGGCAAGCTGGCCGTGGTGGGCCTGACGGGCATGATAATGATCCAGACCCGCGACGCCACCCTGACCTGCCCCTTGACCGAGGTCCAGCGCGTCAAGGAGATCGTGGCCCTCCTGAAGGCCGAGGGCAGCCAGCTGGTGGAGAGCCACCTGACGGTGAAGCGGCCCTGGGGCAGCTACTCCGTGCTGGAGGAGGGGCCCCATTACAAGATCAAGCGCATCGAGGTGCTGCCCGGGGCGCGGCTCTCGCTGCAGATGCACCACCACCGCAGCGAGCACTGGGTGGTGGTTTCGGGCACGGCCCTGGTGGAGATAGGGGGCGAGGAGCGGCTTCTGGTGGAGAATCAGGCCGTGGATATCGGCAAGGCCACCACCCACCGTCTGGCCAATCCTGGCAAGGTAGCCCTTGAAATTATTGAGATTCAAAGCGGGCCCTACCTGGAAGAGGATGATATCGTTCGCTTTGAGGATGTCTATGGAAGAATAAAGGAAGAGAACTCGTGAATTTTTTCGTAAGCGCTTGACACGGGAAAACTCTGTCCTTTATGAAAACGCAGTTTTCCGTGGCAAAATGTGGATCAAAAACTCAGGAGTGATGGGGCGAGGTTATGGAGGAAAAGAAACAGTGCAAGGGGTGTGGAGGGGCTCTTCCCTTCGTGATCGGCTTCGTGGCCGCGGTGATCGCGGGCTGGGTGCTCTTCCCTGACTTGCTCTACAGCAAGAAGGTTCAACCCATCCGCTTCAGCCACAAGGTCCATCAGGAGCAGGGCATGGAGTGTTCCAGCTGTCACGCGTTCCGTGACGACGGCTCCTACGCGGGCCTGCCCAACAACGAGAAGTGCATGGAGTGCCATGCCGACGTGATTGGCAGCGATCCGGACGAGGTGAAGTACGTCGAGCAGTACGCCAAGACGGGCAAGGAAGTTCCCTGGCTTGTCTACCAGTACCAGCCCGACAACGTGATCTTCAGCCACAAGGCGCACGAGTCTTTCGAGTGCAAGTCCTGCCACCCCGAAGTGGGCAAGACCGACACTCCGCCGGTCTACTATGAAAACAGGCTGTCCGGGTACAGCAAGCAGACCATGAAGATGTGGCAGTGTGAACGCTGCCATGCCGAGAACGGCGTCAGCAACGCCTGTCACGTCTGCCACAAGTAAAAGAGGGGTGCGTAAGATGGGTTTGGATCGTAGAGGATTCGTCAAATTCGTCGTGGGTGGCGTCGCGGGCACCCTGTTCACGCCTGTCATCTGGCAGAGCCTGGACGATGTGTCCATATGGTCTCAGAACTGGCCCTGGATTCCCCGTGTTCCCACGGGCGAAGTGAAGTCCAAGGCCGCGCTGAGCAAGCTGTGCTCCGCCGGTTGCGCCGTGAAGGTGAAGACCGTGGGTGGCCAGCCTTACGCCGCCATTGGTAATACCGCCAACCCCATGAGCAAGGGCGGCATCTGCCCGGTTTGCGCCGGCGGCGTCCAGCTCATGTTCAGCCCGGCCCGGGTCAAGTCCCCCATGAAAAAGGTGGGCGAGGGCAAGTACGAGGCCATCAAGTGGGAAGACGCCGAGGCCATGCTGGTCGAGAAGCTGACCCCGCTCAAGGGCCAGGAAGGCAAGCTCGCCGTGATCTGCGGCGATGAGACCGGCAGCGCGGGCGACGTGTTCAGCGCCTTCGCCGCTGGCATGGGCGGCGGCTACTGCCTGATGCCCAGCGAGATGTACACCGCCACCAAGGGCGTGAAGCTCATGGGCGGCAACGGCCAGCCCGGCTTCGACCTGGCGGGCGCGGACCTCGTGCTCATGATCGGCGCCGACGCCCTGGACGGCTGGGGCACCAGCGTGGCCAACCAGAAGGCCTTCGCCGCCACCCGGCCCGCCACCAGCTACCTGTACGCCGGCCCGGTGCTGAACAACACCGCCTCCGTGTGCGACAAGGTCGTCACCGTCAACGCCTCCGGCCTGGCCGCCTTCTCCCTGGGCCTGGCCAACCAGCTCATCGCCGCCGGGGCCGTGTCTTCCGCCCCGGACTTCGCCGACTACAAGGCCCTGGCCGCCAAGTTCACCCCGGAGGCCGTGGAGGCCGCCACGGGTGTCAAGGCCGACGTGCTGAAGGACATCGCCGCCAAGCTCAAGGCCGCCAAGGCCCCGGTGGTTGTTGCCGGCGCCGGCGTGGGCCAGGCGAACGGCGCGGTGGACTTCGTGGCCGCCGCCTCGCTCAACGTGCTGCTGGGCCGCGTGAACGTGGCTGGCGGCATGACCGTGCTGCCCGCCGCCCCCAAGGCCATCGCCTCGGCCGTGGGCCGCGAGTCCGCCAAGGACGCCGCGAGCTTCCTGGCGCAGGTGGCCACGGGCAAGGCTGCTCCCGCCGCCCTGCTGGTGTACGACGCCAACCCGGCCTACGCCCTGCCGCAGGCCGCGGACATGGCCAAGGCCCTGGGCAACATCGCCTTCAAGGTCTCCTTTGCCACCTACATGGACGAGACGGCCTCCCTGGCCGACCTCATCCTGCCCGCGCCGCACCCGTACGAGCGCAACGACGACGCGCTCAATCCCTACGGCGTGGCCAAGCCCACCTACCTGGCGGGCAAGCCGGTGGTGAAGAAGCCCGCGTTTGACTGCAAGGATTCCGTGGACGTGCTCCTGGCCGCCGCGGGCAAGGTCGGCGTGAGCCTCGGGTTCGAGACCTACGCCGACGTGATCAAGGCCAAGGCCAGCGCCCTGGGCGCCGACCTGGACGCCCTCACCGCCGGTGGGGTGTGGACCAGCGAGGCCAAGGGCGGAAACCTGAGCCTGGGCGCGAGCGCCCTGGCCAAGGTGGCCCCGGCCGCCGCCGACGCCAAGGCCCTGGCCGTGGCCCCTGTGGGCCGCCTGGCCTTCGGCACCGGCACCCTGGCCACCCCTCCCGCCAACCTGCTCATCGTGCGCGACACCGAGCTCTCCGGCAAGGACCTCATCGTGCAGATGAACGCCGCCACGGCCAAGGCCGCCGGCCTGGCCCAGGGCGCCAAGGTGAAGCTCACCGCGGGCAGCGCGGAGATCAAGGCCCGCCTGAACGTGAGCGAGAGCGTCGCCGCCGGAACCGTGGCCGTGCCCATGGGCTTCGGCCGCAGCGCCTGGGACGAGTTCACCAAGGGCAAGGGCGAGAACGTCTACAAGATCCTCACCGCGAGCGAGGAAGCTGGCACGGGCATGAAGGTGTGGGCTGGCTCCACCGTCGCCGTGGCCAAGGTCTAGGGGGCCAACGATGCAAGCCAAAGAATTCAAAATCACGTGGGGCATGGTCATTGACCTGGACAAGTGCACGGGCTGCGGCGCGTGCATGACCGGCTGCCAGGTCGAGAACAACATCGCGCCCATGGTCGACGCTTCCAACAAGCTGCGCACCTTGAGCTGGATGTACGTGTACGAACTGTCCAACAAGAAGCCGGCCCCCGAGGCCGAGATCGCCTACCTTCCCCGTCCCTGCATGCAGTGCGGCAACCCCGCCTGCGTGCCCGTGTGCCCGGTCATCGCCACGGACAAGAACGAGGAGGGCGGCATCGTCAGCCAGATCTACCCCCGGTGCATCGGCTGCCGGTACTGCATGGCCGCCTGCCCCTACCATGCCCGCTACTTCAACTGGGAAGACCCCGTTTTCCCGAAGGGCATGGAGAAGGCGCTGTCGCCCAACACCAGCACCCGTCCCCGCGGCGTGGTCGAGAAGTGCAACTTCTGCCACACCAGGCTGATGAAGGCCAAGGACAAGGCCCGCCAGGAAGGCGGCAACCCGGAAGGTCTGGCCGACGGCGCGTACATGCCCGCCTGCGCCGAGATCTGCCCCACGGGCGCCATCACCTTCGGCGATCTGAAGAATCCGGAGCACAAGGTGCACGAGCTGCACAAGAGCGAGCATGCCTTCCGCCTGCTCGAGAAGCTCGGTCTGGCTCCTCAGGTCTACTACATGAGCAAGCGCGAGTGGGTGCGCAAGCTCGGCGACAACTACGCCGCCACCGGCAAGCCCGGTGCCGCCAAGAAGCATTCCTAGGGGGCGCAAATGGATAGAGCACTCTTCCCTGATGGTCTGGAGCGCTGCTCCTTCGGCAAATTCGCGCTGTGGATGGGTTTCATCACGGCCTTCTTCCTCTTCGGCCTGTACGCCATGCTGCTCATTTTCTACAAGGGCATCGTGGTCACCGGCCTGGACAACTACTTCGGATTCGGCCTGTGGATCACCTTCGACCTGGCGGTCATCGCGCTGGGCGCGGGGGCGTTCTTCACCGGCTTTTTGAAGTACATCCTCAAGATCAAGCAGCTTGAAAACATCATCAACCTGACGGTCATCGTCGGGTTCATCTGCTACTCGGGCGCCATGCTCGTGCTCACCATGGACATCGGCCAGCCGATCCGGGCCTGGTTCGGCTACTGGCACCCCAATGTCCACTCCATGCTCACCGAAGTCATCTTCTGCATCACCTGCTACTGCCTGGTGCTCGTCATCGAGTTCCTGCCGCTGGTGTTCGAGCAGAAGCAGCTGAACCAGATCCCCTTCCTGCACCACCTGGCGCACAACATGCACGTGAACATGGCCCTGTTCGCGGGCATCGGCGCCTTCCTGTCCACCTTCCACCAGGGCTCCCTGGGCGGCATGTACGGCGTGCTCATCGGCCGCCCGTACGCCTTCCGCGAGGGCTTCTTCATCTGGCCCTGGACCTTCTTCCTGTTCGTGCTCTCCGCCGTGGGCTGCGGCCCCATCTTCACGGTGCTGTGCTGCACGTTCATGGAGAAGCTCACCGGCCGCAAGCTGGTGGACTTCAAGACCAAGGCCCTCATGGGCAAGATCGCCGGCACCATGCTCACCGTGTACATCATCTTCAAGATCCTGGACACCTGGGCCTGGGCCAACAACTACCTGCCCAGCATCGGCATGACCTTCGACCAGATGTTCTACGGCGTCATCTACGGCAAGTGGCTGATGTTCACCGAGATCGTCCTGTGCGGCGTCGTGCCCGCCATCATGCTCATCACCCCGAGCATCCGCAACAACCCCACGCTGCTGTACACCGCGGGCATCCTCGATTGCATCGGCGTGACCCTGAACCGCTACCTGTTCACCGTCCAGGCCATCGCCATCCCGGTGATGCCCTTCGACAGCTGGCAGACCTACGCCCCCAACTGGGCGGAGTGGGCCACCAGCGGCATGATCGTGGCCTACGGCTTCCTGGTCATGAGCCTGTCCTACCGCTACCTGCCCGTCTTCCCCCAGGAGAAGGCGCTCAACAAGTAGCCTCTAGCCTCACTGGTTTCCCGGAGCCCGGCCGCAAGGTCGGGCTCTTTTTTGTGGCCATCAACAGAACAATTGACATTCGACATTCTATTTGATAGCTTTGCGCGTATCGAATGTGTTAGTCACACACCCAACCATGGAGGCCGAATGTCCAGTCCGTCTGCTCCGTATTACTACAAGGATGGGTCCGACGTGTACCACTGGGAGCCCAAGTGCTCCAAGAACCACTACCCGGACTCGGGATGGCACAAGACCTACGACAAGCCCACCGGGAAGGAGCAGTGCAACGAGTGTAAGGGCAAGTAGCCTGGCGCACCGCTGGCGACCCGGTGACGAGTGGAGCCCGGTCACAAGCCGGGCTCTCTCGTTTTGGCTGGTTGGGGAGGGCGGCGGCAACGGGATACGCTGATGGCGCGCCGGGGCAAGCCAAAGCCAGGCCAGGGAGCATCGAGGACGGACTCGGGACGAGCCAGGGGCACGCCCGGAGCGAGCAAGGGGCATACCGAGGGCATACCGGGGGCGAACCAAAGGCATGCGCAAGGCGAGCGAAGGGCGAACGAAAGGCAAGCGCAGGGCAAACCCGGGGCGCGCCCGGGGCAAACCGGAACGCTGCCTGCCGAATTGGAATGGCTGGGGATTTGACGAGCGCTTTCGTCGGTGTTTCGACCGTTTCGCGTGCAGGAACAAACGAACTGCGCGCCGGGGCGCGGCGCGGCTCCGTCCTGCACGGTGAGAAAAAGCCCCCGGTTCCGCAAGGGAGCCGGGGGCTTTTTGATTTTCAGGGCGAGCCTATCCGGGCTTGTCCGATTTCTTGTCGACCGGGTTCTCCGCCTGGGGGTCGGACGCCTTGTCCGCCTGGGTGCTCGGCGCCTCGTCCGCGGCGGCATCCGGTGTTTTCACGGGCGTCGCGGCCACGTCGTCGGTCATATCAGCGGGCTTTGCGCCTGGTTTGGCGTCCTCCGGCCCCGGCACTGCGGCCTGGGTCTCGGGCTTGCCTTCCGGCTTGCGCACCAGGTCCCGCAGGCCCTGGCGCAGGTCCACCTTGGACTCGAACTCGCCGGTGCGGATGAGCCCCAGCACCCGGCGCAGGAAGTCCCGCGCGCGGGCCAGGCGCTCGCAGGCGCGCTCATGGCGGGTATGCAGGCCCGCCACCAGGCGCAGGTACCAGGGCCGGCGGCTTAAGGACCCGTGGGCGCGGGCCAGGCCCGTCTCCAGCAGGCCCAGGGCCCAGGCCAGCCTGGGGTGCTCGCGCACGTGGCGCACCACACCGCGCCAGCCGTTCTTGTCCATGAACTTACTGAAGTCGTCCATGTAGGTGTAGAAGACCGGGGTCAGGTACAGCGTGACCACCTGGGAGAGCACCAGCCCGCCCACCACCACCAGTCCCAGGGGCCTGCGCGCCTGCGCCCCCGCGCCGAAGCCCAGGGCGATGGGCATGGCGCCCATGATGGCGGCCATGGTGGTCATCATGATGGGCCTAAAGCGCACCAGCGAACCCTCGAAGGCCGCCTCCGCCGGGGTCATGCCGCGCTTTTCCGCCTCGATGGCGAAGTCCACCACCATGATGGCGTTCTTCTTCACGATGCCGATGAGCATGATGATGCCCACGAAGCCGTAGAGGTTCAGCTCCGCCCGGAAGGCCAAGAGCGAGAGCAGGCCGCCCATGGCCGCGCTGGGCAGGCCGGAGAGGATGGTGATGGGGTGGATGAAGCTTTCGTACAGACAGCCCAGGATGATGTAGATGACCACGATGGCCACGATGAGCAGGAAGCCCGCCGTGCCCATGGAGCCCTTGAAGGAGCTGGCCGAGCCCTCGAAGTTGGCGTTCACCGTGTCCGGCAGGGTCTTGTGGGCGGTGTCCTGCACGCGGGTCATGGCCTCGCCCAGGCTGGTGCCCGGCGCCAGGTCGAACGAAATGGTCACCGAGGGCAGCTGGCCGGAGTGGTTCACGGTGATGGGCCCGGTGGTCTCGGTGACGTCCACCAGGGCGTCCAGGCGCACCAGCTTGCCGCCCTTGCTGCGCACATAGAGCATGGACAGGGCCAGCGGGTCCTGGCGGAACTCGGGCAGAAGCTCCAGGATGACCTTGTAGGTGTCGTTCTCGGAATAGATGGTGCTGACCTGGCGCGAGCCGTAGGCGCTGTACATGGCCATCTCGATGGCCTCCGCCGTGACGCCCAGGGTGGCGGCCAGGTCGCGGTTGATCTTCAGGTCCACCTGGGGCGCGTTGACCTGCAGGTCCGTGGAGACGTTGGCCAGGCCCTGCACCTTGGACAGGGCGTTCACCAGCTCGCCCGTGGCGCGGTAGAGCACCTCCGTGTCCGGGGAGAGCAGGGTGAACTGGTACAGGCCCTTGGTGGGCTTGCCGCTCATGCGGATCATGGGCGGGTTCTGCACGAAGGCGAGCAGGCCAGGCGAGGACTGGAGCTTGGGCTGCAGCCGGGCCAGCACCTCGTCCGCCGTGCTCTTGCGCTTGTCCTTGAGGAAGACCACCGTGTAGCCCTGGTTGGTGGTGCCCGTGCCCACCACCTGGATCACGTCGCGCACGTCCTTGTCGGCCAGGATCTTGGGCGTCAGGGATTTCTGGGCCTTGGCCTGGTCGTCGAAGCTGACCCCCTGCGGGCCCTCCACGATGCCGAAGAGGTAGCCCATGTCGTCGGAGGGCAGAAAGCCCTTGGGCACCACCACGAAGAGCACGATGGTGAGCAGAAACAGCACGCCCGAGGCGATCATGGTCTTGCGCCGGTGGTCCAGGGCGTAGTGCAGGGTCTTGCGGTACCAGGTCAGCACCTTCTCGTAGAGCGGGTCGGAGTGCTCCAGGTGGCTGCCGGGCTTGAGCCAGCGCGAGCAGAGCATGGGGGTCAAGGTCAGGGATACCACGCCCGAGACCAGGATGGCGGCGGTGATGGTGACGGCGAACTCGTTCAGTATGCGGCCGATGATGCCGGGCATGAACAGGATGGGCACGAAGACCACGGCCAGGGACACGGTCATGGAGATGATGGTGGGCCCGATCTCCTTGGCGCCGTCCAGGGCCGCCTCCATGGGAGACTTGCCCATTTCCATGTGCCGGACCACGTTCTCCAGCATGACGATGGCGTCGTCCACCACGAAGCCCACGGCCAGGGTGAGCGCCATGAGCGAGAAGTTGTCCAGGGTGAAGCGCATGAACCACATCACCGCGAAGGTGGCCACGATGGAGAAGGGGATGGCGATGCCCGAGATCACCGTGCCCGGGACGTTCCTGAGGAACAGGAACACCACCATGACCACCAGGGCCACGGCCAGGGCCAGGGTGAACTTCACGTCCTCCACGCTCTCGTGGATGGGCTTGCTCATGTCGAAGGTGATCTTCAGGTCGATGGCGGCGGGCAGCTGCCTGCGGATCATGGGCAGCTGGGCCTTGATCTTGTCCACCACCTCGATGGTGTTGCTGCCGGGCTGGCGCTTGATGGCCAGGAAGATGGTCTGGTCGTGGTTGAGCCAGGAGCCGGTCTTGACGCTGGCGGCGCTGGGCACCACCTTGCCGATGTCCTCCAGGCGCACGGGCATGCCGCCCCGGTAGGCCACGATGATGGGGTTGTATTTCTCCGCGCGCTTGAGCTGCCCGTCGGCGTCGAGCATGGTGGAGACGTTGGGCCCGTCCAGGGTGCCCATGGGCAGGTTCACGTTCTCCGCGCTCACGGCGCTGGCCACCTCGTCCAGCCCCAGGCCCATGGTGGCCAGCCTGCGCGGGTCCACCTGGATGCGCACGGCGTACTTCTGCTCGCCGTAGATGGCCACCTGGGCCACGCCCGGGATCATGGAGATGGTCTGGGTGACGAAGGTGGTGGCGTAGTCGTTCACCGTGGAAAGCGGCAGGGACTTGGAGCTGATGGCCATCCAGAGGATGGGCGAGTCCGCCGGGTTCACCTTCTCGAAGGTGGGCTCGTCGGTCATGGTGTTGGGCAGGTTGCCCCGCGCCTTGGTGATGGCGGCCTGCACGTCCATGGCGGCCTTGTCGATGTCCTTGCCCAGCTCGAACATGAGCGTGACCTGGGTGAGCCCCTGGCTCGATGTGGAGCTCATGGACTCCAGCCCGGCGATGGCGGAGAACTGGCGCTCCAGCGGCGCGGCCACGGAGGAGGCCATGGTCTTGGGGCTGGCGCCGGGCAGGGTGGCCTTGACCAGGATGACGGGAAAGTCCACCGCGGGCAGGTAGCTCACGGGCAGGTTCACGTAGCTGGCGATGCCGAAGAAGAGCAGGCCCAGCATGACCAGGGTGGTCATCACCGGGCGGGTGATGAAGAGCCTGGTGTTCATTTGCCCTCGTCCTTGCGGCTCTCGTTGCCCGCCGGGGCGGGCGCGGCGGCCTGGGGCTGCTTGCCGTCGGGCTTCTTCCCCTCTCCGCCCTTGCCGTCGGGGCTCTGGGGGGCCACGGGCGCGCCCGGGAACAGGCGCAGGTGGCCCTCGGTGACCACCACGTCGCCCTTGGCCACGCCCTTCTCGATGACGAACATGTCGCGCACGCGGAAGGCCGTGGTCACGGGGCGCATCTCGGCCTTGCCGTCCACGATGGCGAAGACGAAGGTGCCCTGCGGGCCCGTCTGCACCGCGCGGGCGGGCACCAGCACGCAGCCGGGAACGGTCTTGAGCACCAGGCCCACGGTGACGAACTGGCCGGGCCAGAGCCGGGCGTCCGGGTTCTCGAACCGGGCCTTCATGCGCACGGTGCCGGTGCCGGCCTCCACCTGGTTGTCGATGAAGGTGAGCAGGCCCTTCTCCGGGCGGTCCTCCATGCCGGGGGCCGCTGCCTGAACGGTGAGCGGGCCCTTCTGGAGCTCCTTGCGGATCTCCTGCAGGTAGCGCTCGGGCAGGGCGAAGGTCACGTCCAGGGGCGTGGTGGTGTTCACCACGGCCAGGATGTCGTCCTTGTCCTTGACGAAGCTGCCCTCGTCGAACAGGGCGGCGCCGATGCGGCCGTCTATGGGCGCGGTGATGGTGTTGTAGGAGAGGTTCTGGCGGGCGATGGAGGCCCCGGCGCCGCTGGCGCGCATGGCGTTTCTCGCGCGCACGGTGGCCGTGGCCTTTTCCTCGTACTGCTCGCGGCTGATGACGCCCTGGTCGGCCAGGGTCTTGTACCGGCCCAGGTCGCGCTCCAGCTGCTCGTAGTCGGCGCGGTCGCGCTGGTAGGTGGCCCCGGCCTGCTGCTCGGTGAGCGCGTTCACCGCCGGGTCGATGGTGAACAGCACGTCTCCGGCCTTGACCAGGCTGCCCTCGGTGAAGTGGACCTTCTTGATGTTGGCGGCGTACTTGCTCTTGATGTTCACCGAAACCGAGGCCTTGATGGTGCCCACGGTGGAGAGCACGTAGGGGGCGTCCGCCACCTCCGCCGTGGCCGTGACCACCGGGGCCGGGCGCTGGGTCTTCTTGTCGCGCCCGCAGCCCGCAAGGGCCAGGCCGCAGCCCAGGATCGCGATAACAATGAATGAAGTCAGTGCCTTGCGCATTCCGGTTCGCCCTCGCAACAACGATTTAAACGTGCGTTTAACATGGGCCGCCAGCCATGGCAAGCGCCCGCACAGGCGCCGGGATATGCGCTACACCGGTCTTGACCCGGTCTTGGGTGTAAGTCTAATAGGTGGGAGCAAATCGCGCCGGGCCAGCCCGGCGACATCTTGAGCCCCGGACCGGCGTTTGTCCGCGGGGCGATTCTGGAGCCCGCATGTCATTCATCGAGATCAAGGGACTGCACAAGTGGTTCGGCAGCTTCCATGTGCTGAAGGGAATCAACGAGAGCGTGGAGAAGGGCGAGGTGCTCGTCATCTGCGGCCCCAGCGGCTCGGGCAAGAGCACGCTCATCCGCTGCGTCAACAGGCTGGAGGAGTACCAGAAGGGCACCATCCACTTCGACGGCCGGGACATCCACGAGCCCGGCCTGGACGTGAACAGCCTGCGCGCGGAGATCGGCATCGTGTTCCAGCAGTTCCACCTCTATCCCCACCTCACGGTGCTCAAGAACATCCTCCTGGCGCCCACCAAGGTGCGCGGGGTGCCCAAGGGGGAGGCCACGGAGACAGCCCTGGCCCTGCTGGAGCGCGTGGGCATCCACGACCAGGCCCACAAGTACCCGGCGGAGCTCTCCGGCGGGCAGCAGCAGCGCGTGGCCATCGCCCGCGCCCTGGCCATGAAGCCCAAGGTCATGCTCTTCGACGAGCCCACCAGCGCGCTGGACCCGGAGATGATCAACGAGGTGCTGAACGTCATGAAGGACCTGGCCCGCGACGGCATGACCATGCTCTGCGTGACGCACGAGATGGGCTTTGCCCGCGAGGTGGCCGACCGCGTGCTGTTCATGGACGGCGGCGAGGTGCTGGAGCAGGCCCCGCCCGCGGAGTTCTTCACCAATCCCAGGCACGAACGAGCCAGGATGTTCCTGAAGGAAATCCTGTAGGACGAAAGCAGCGAAGCAACCCCCAACGCAAGGAGATCCCAGTGAAGAGACTCAGCATTCTCCTGGCCCTGGTCCTGGCCCTGGCCGTGGGCATCGGCACCGCCCAGGCGGCCAGCAAGTACGACGAGATCAAGAAACGCGGCGTGCTCATCGCCGGCGTGAAGGACGCCACCCCGCCCTTCGGCTTCGTGGACGACAGCAAGCAGCTGGTCGGCTTCGAGGTTGACCTCCTGAAGGCCGTGGCCGCCAAGATGGGCGTGAAGCTGGAGCTCAAGCCCGTGACCTCGGCCACGCGCATCCCCATGCTCACCCAGGGCTCCATCGACATCATCGGCGCCACCATGACCCACAAGATCGAGCGCGAGAGCCAGGTGGACTTCTCCATCACCTACTTCATGGACGGACAGTCCCTGCTGGTGAAGAAGGGCAGCCCGGTGAAGAGCGTGGCCGACCTTTCCGGCAAGAAGGTGGGCACCGCCAAGGGCTCCACCTCCGAGAAGAACGTCATGCAGGCCAACAAGCGCGCCCAGGTCCTCTCCTTCGAGGACTACCCGCCCGCCTTCCTGGCGCTGAAGCAGGGCAAGGTCGTGGCCGTCACCACCGACTCCTCCATCCTGGTGGGCCTGAAGAACAAGGACGAGAAGCCCGAGGCCTGGGAGATCGTTGGCGGCGTCTTCACCGAGGAGCCCTACGCCTTCGGCGTGCCCCAGAACGATTCCAAGTTCCGCAACTTCGTCAACAGCGTGCTCATCGAGCTGTGGCGCAGCGGCGAGTACGCCAAGATCTACGACAAGTGGATGGGTCCCAAGACCAAGTACCACATCCCCCTGCGCTGGAAGATGGACATCTGGCCCTAGGCCGGGTGATTCGTCGCACAAGACTGCGTTGCACCCCGCGGGGCGCGGCCTGGCCGCGCCCCGCTTCATGAATCCGGAGCATTTGTGGCCTATCAATTCGACTGGAGCATCGTACTCACCGGGGAGTACAAGGACTGGCTCATCGACGGCTTTGTCCTGACGCTCAAGATTTCCGCAGTGGCCAGCGCCTGCGCGCTGGTGCTGGGCACCCTGGTGGCGGTGATGCGGCTTTCCCGCGTCAGGCCCCTGGAGTGGTTCAGCCTGGCCTTCACGGAGTTCTTCCGCAACACGCCGCTTCTGGTGCAGATCTTCTTCTGGTACTTCGGCAGCGAGGCCATATTGCCCCAGAGCTGGAACGAGTGGCTCTACGAGCACGACTTCGAGTTCGCCGCGGGCACCATCGCGCTCACGGTGTACTCGGCGGCCTTCATCGCCGAGGAACTGCGCGCGGGAGTGTTCTCCATCCCCAAGAACCAGCTGGAGGCCAGCCGGGCGACGGGCCTGACCTTCCTGCAGGCCTACCGCTTCGTCATCCTGCCCCAGGCCTTCCGCATCGTCATTCCGCCGCTCATCTCCCAGTTCCTGAACCTGCTCAAGAACTCCTCGCTGGTCATGACCATCGGCGTCATGGAGCTGACCTACCAGGCCAGGCAGGTGGAGAGCTTCACCTTCCACGGCTTCGAGTCCTTCACCGTGGCCACCCTGGTGTACCTGGCGGTGTCGCTGGCCGTAAGCTTCGCCATCACCATGTACAACAAGCATTTCCTGCGTCAGATCAGGTACTAGGAAGGACGCCGTGCGCTGGGACATCGTATTCGACAACCTGGACTACCTGCTGTGGGGCGCCTACCCCGAGGGTCCGCTGGGCGGCATCGCCGCCAGCATCATCATGGCCGCGCTGGGCATCTTCGGCGCGTTCTGGCTGGGCCTGGGCTTCGGGCTCATGCGCCTGTCGCAGAGCCGCATCCTGCGCTGGACCGCCCTGGTCTACGTGGAGGTGGTGCGCGGCACGCCGCTTTTGATGCTCATCTTCTGGTTTTACTTCCTGGGGCCGGTGCTCTTCGACTACACCCTGCCGGAGTTCGAGAGCGCGCTCATCGCCTTCATCATCTTCACCGGGGCCTACGTGGCCGAGATCGTGCGCGCGGGGGTGAACGCCCTGCCGCGCGGCCAGATGGAGGCCGCCCGGGGCGCGGGGCTCACCCGCCTGCAGGCCATGCGCTACGTCATCCTGCCCCAGGCACTGCGCAACATGATCCCGTCCTTCGTCAACCAGTTCGTGAGCCTGACCAAGGACACCTCCCTGGCCTACATCATCGGCGTGAACGAACTGACCAAGGCCGCCACGCAGATCAACAACCGCGAGGTTGTGGCCCCGGCGGAGATCTTCCTGGCCATCGCCGTGCTGTACTTCCTGGTCTGCTACGTGCTCACGGCCTTCAGCCGCCGCATGGAGAAGCACCTCTCGCGGTACCAGGCGCGGGGCCGGTGATGAACATCCCGCCCGATACGCCTGTCGCCCCGCATGACCCCAATGCGCAGGCGCTGGCCGGGCGCATGGACCACACCCTGCTTTCGCCCGGGGCCACCCGCGCGGACATTGAGCGGCTCTGCGCCGAGGCCCTGGCCCACGGCTTCAAGGCCGTGTGCGTGAACCCCTGCCGCCTGCCGCTTGCGGTGGAGCTCCTGCGAGGACTGCCGGACGGGAAGGGGCCGCTGCCCATCACCGTGTGCGGCTTCCCGCTGGGCGCCTCCGACCCGGCCGCCAAGGCCCGCGAGGCGGCCCTGGCCGTGGAGGCCGGGGCGCGGGAGGTGGACATGGTGCTGAACGTGGGCGCGCTGAAGGACGGGGACGCCGCTTTCGTCCGCGCGGACATCGCCGGGGTGGTGGCCGCCTGCGCCGGGATTCCCGTGAAGGTCATCCTGGAGACCTGCCTTCTGGCCGACGCCGAGAAGGAGCTGGCCTGCCGCCTGGCCGTGGAGGCCGGGGCCGCCTTCGTCAAGACGAGCACCGGATTTGCCTTCCTCAAGACGAAGGACGGCTTCGCCGCGGGAGGAGCCACGGTGGCGGATGTGGAGCTCATGCGCCGGGTGGTGGACGCTCTGCGGCCGAACATCGGCGTCAAGGCCAGCGGGGGCATCCGCACCCGCGAGGACGCCCTGCGCCTCATCGCCGCCGGGGCCGACCGCCTCGGGACCTCGGCTTCTGTTTCCATCATCGGAGGCCAAAAGTGAGCATCGCCCTGAAGGACATCGCGCGCGGCGAGGACATCGAGGCCGAGAGCCTGCGCATCATCGACTCCGAGGTGCCCGAGCCCCGGCCCTACCAGGGCGCGGAGTGGGCCATCGTGCGGCGCATGATCCACACCACGGCGGATTTCGAGCTGCTCTCCCTGGTGCGCTTCCACCCCCGGGCCGTGGAGGCCGGGCTGGAGGCCCTTGGCGCGGGCTGCCTCATCGTGACGGACACGGAGATGGCCCGGGCCGGGATGCCCCGGCGCAGGCTCGACCCCCTGGGCTGCGAGGCCCGCTGCCTGGTCTCCGACCCCGCCGTGCTGGCCCGGGCCCAGGCCGAGGGCAGCACCCGCGCCCGCGCCGCCGTGGACCTGGCCGTGGAAACCCTCGTCCGGGAGGGGCGGCCCGCCATCTGGGCCATCGGCAACGCGCCCACGGCGCTCATCCGCCTGCTGGAGCACGTCCGGGCCGGGCGCACCGACCCGGCACTCATCATCGGCATGCCCGTGGGCTTCGTCAACGCCGCCGAATCCAAGGCCCTGCTCCTGGCCCAGGCAGACAGCCCTTTCCTCGCCCCCTACATTACCATCGAAGGCCGCAAGGGCGGCTCGGCCCTGGCCGCCTGCGCCGTCAACGCCCTGGCCATACTGGCCCTGGAAGCCAGGAAGGAGACCGCATGAACCTGCGCCTGACCACCGTGACCCTGGGCGTGGCCGACCTGCCGCGCGCCCGCGCCTTCTACGAGCAGGGCCTGGGCCTCAAGCCCTCCTCCGCCAGCAACGAGCACATCGCCTTCTACCCCTGCGGGCCGGCTGTGCTGGCCCTGTACCCGCGCGCGGCCCTGGCCGAGGACGCCGCGCTGCCCGCGGACAAGGCGGGGGATCCGGCCCTGTTCGACGGGGTGACCCTGGCCTGCAACTGCGCGGGCAAGGCCGAGGTGGACGCGCTTCTTGCCCGGGCCGTGGCCGCCGGGGCGCGGCTGGCCAAGCCCGCCGAGGACGCCTTCTGGGGCGGGTATTCCGGATATTTCGAGGACCTGGACGGCCACCTGTGGGAGGCTGTGTGGGTGCCGCAGTTCGGCCTGGGCCCGCAGGGCGGCCTGGTGCTGCCGGAGTAGGCCATGCGCAGCACCGTCCGCCTTCTGCTGCTCCTGGCCGTGCTCACCGGCCTGGCCGCCTGCGCCTGCCCCAAGTCCGCTGGTGCGGCGGGGGCCGGAAGCGCCGGGCCTGTCTTATCCGAATCGGGCCAGCTCCTGCTGGTGCTCTCCGAGAACTGGAACGCCACCAGCGGGGAGCTGCGCGCCTTCGAGCGCGACGGCTCCGGCTGGAAGCCCGTGGCCGGGCCGCTTGGGGGATCTGTGCCTGTGAGCCTGGGCCGCACGGGCCTGGCCTGGGGCGCGGGCCTGCACGGGGGCAATCCTGCCTCCGTGGGTGGGGGTGCAAAGCGCGAGGGCGACGGCCGGGCCCCGGCTGGGTTGTTCCTGATCGGCGAGGGCTTCGCCTACGAGCCGGGGGAGGCCGGGGCGGCGAGGCTGCCCATCCTGCGGGCGGATGCGGACCTCATCTGCGTGGACGACGTGAAGAGCCGCCACTACAACGCCCTGGTGCGCAAGGCCGCCACCCAGGCCGACTGGGACAGCGTGGAGGACATGCTGCGTAAGGACCACCAGTACCGCTTCGGCGCCCTGGTGCGGCACAACATGGACCCCGTGCGCGCGGGCGGCGGCTCCTGCATCTTCCTGCACGTCTGGAAGGCCCCTGGCGCGCCGACCTCCGGCTGCACCGCCATGGCCCAGGAGCGCATGCTGGACCTGCTGCGCTGGCTGGACGCGGGCAAGAGGCCCGCGCTGGCGCAACTGCCCAGGGACGAGTATGTTCGGCTGCGGACCGCCTGGGGCCTGCCGGACATCACGGGCCGGTAGGGGGGAGGCTTTCGTGGCGGGTGAAGGAACGGGCACGGCCCTGGCCGTCATCGACATGCAGAACGACTTCGTGCTGCCGGGCGCGCCCGCCCGCGTGGCCGGGGCCCAGGCCACGGTGCCGGTCATCGCCAGGCTGCTGGCAAGGGCAAGGGCCGGGGGCTGGGCCGTGTACCACGTCATCCGCCGCCACGCCGCGGATGGCCACGACGCCGAGGCCTTCCGTCGCGCGCTCTACGCCCAGGGCCGGGGCATCTGCGTGGAGGGCACGCCCGGCGCGGACATCGTGCCCGAGCTGGCGCCCCTGCCGGGCGAGGACATCGTGGTGAAGCGGCGCTTCAGCGCCTTCTACGGCACGGATTTCGACGAGAGGCTGCGCCGGGCGGGGATTTCGACCCTGGTGCTGGCGGGCACCCAGTACCCCAACTGCGTGCGCGGCACGGCGGCGGACGCCCTGTACCGCGACTACGCCGTGGTGGTGGTGACGGACGCCTGCTCGGCCCAGGACGAGGAAACGGCCCGGGCCAACATCCGCGACATGGCGGGCATGGGCATCGCCTGTGTTCCGCTGGAGGGCCTGGAGGCGCTCCTCGCGGGCCCGGGACAGACCGGAAAGGAGTGAGACATGCGTGACATAGCCAAGTTCATCAAGGGGTTCCAGCGCTTCCAGCAGAACTTCTTCTGCAAGGAGGCCGGGGTGTTCGAGTACCTGAAGAACGCCCAGAAGCCCCGCGTGCTCATGATCGGCTGCTCGGACTCCCGCGTGGATCCGGCCATCCTCACCGACTGCGCGCCGGGCGAGATCTTCGTGGTGCGCAACGTGGGCAACCTGGTGCCGCCCTTCGAGGACGACGACAGCTACCACGGCGTTTCCGCCGCGCTGGAGTATGCCGTGCGCAGCCTGGAGGTGGAGCACGTCATCGTCATGGGCCACTGCCGCTGCGGGGGCATCAGCCGCCTCATGGACGGCGTGCAGCCCGGCGAGGAGGACACCTTCGTCACCCGCTGGGTGCAGATCGCCACCAAGGCCCGGGAGCGCGTGCTGGAGGAGCTGAAGGACAAGCCCCGGCACATGCAGGAGATGGCCTGCGAGCAGGCGGCCATCCTGGTCTCGCTGGAGAACCTGCTGACCTTCCCCTTTGTCCGGCGGCGCGTGGAGGCGGGCACCCTGACCCTG
The DNA here is from genome assembly GCA_964502805.1 of uncultured Desulfocurvus sp. Taxonomy (GTDB): domain Bacteria; phylum Desulfobacterota; class Desulfovibrionia; order Desulfovibrionales; family Desulfovibrionaceae; genus Humidesulfovibrio. The sequence continues at coordinate 33,365 of CAZCYB010000016.1, read as the reverse complement.
CACGGCTGGTACTTCGACATGGAGCGCGGGGACCTCTTGAGCTACCTGCCGGAGACCGGGCAGTTCGAGCCCCTGGTGCCGGTGTGCGAGAAGATCTGAGCTAGTCCGCCGGGGTTTTGAGCCGCAGGTGCAGCAGCGGAAAGGGGCGGCCCTGGCCGTCGCGCTCCGAGCGGCCCGCCACGGCGAAGCCCCGGCGCAGGTAGAAGTCCAGGGCCCTGGGGTTCTGCTCGTTCACGTCCACCTCCTGCGCGCCCAGTTCCTCGATGGCGTGGCGCAAGAGCCGCGTGCCCAGGCCCCGGCCCATGTGCCGGGGGTGCACGAAGAGCATTTCCACGCGCTCCCCGGATACGCCCAGGAAGGCCTGGACCCCGCCCCCGGCGCCGCGCAGCACCCACAGCTCCACGGCGGGGAAATATTCCGCCTCCAGCAGGGGCCGCAGCTCGGCGATGTCCGTCTCGGGCAGGAACAGGTGCGTGGCCCGCACCGAGGCCTCCCACAGCGCCACAAGGTCCGGCCAGTCGGTCTGCCCGGCGCGCTCGGGGTGGGGGTAGCCGCCGGGGCCGCCGGGATTGTCGGGGGAATCGAGCATGGCGGCCTCCCGCGCGTTGCCCAGGGGTGGGGCCCGGCCAGCGCCGCATGACTGGCGCCCTTGACTGGCGCCGCATGACTGGCGCCCTTGACTGGCGCCGGGCCTGAATGTACTGGCCATAAAAGGGGATGAGTCGTTCCGTCAAGGGTCCTGGACCACAGCAGGCGGGGTGTCCCATGACCGTTTCCCTGCGCACACGCGTGATCGCCCTGGTGCTCGCCGCGGCCCTGCCCGCCGTGGCGCTCCTGGCCCATACCGGCCGCGAGCTCGAGGAGCGCGTGGTCCGCGCCGCCGAGGCCGGGGCGCTGCAGCACGTGCGCAGCATGGCCGCGCACCACGAGCGCATCGTGGAGAACGCCCGGCTGCTGCTGGCCGCCCTGGCCCGCACCGCCGAGGTGCGCGCCCTGGACCCCGAGCCCTGCCGCGAGCTCCTGGAGGGCGTGCAGCGGGGCAACCCCGTGTATGTCTCCCTGGCCCTGGCCGACGCCGAGGGCCGCATGGTGGCCGGGGCGCCGGAGCCCCGCGTGGCCGGGCTGGCGGACGTGGCCGGGGCCGGGTGCTTCCGCGCGGCGCTGGCCGGGGGCGGCTTCGCCACCGGGGACTACGTGCACCTGCCCGAGGCCCGGCGCGTGGTGCTGCACTTCGCCCAGGGGGTGCGCGGGCCCCAGGGAGTGCGCGAGGCGGAGGGCCAGGGCCGGGGCGTGCTGCTGGCGGCCTTTGACCTGAACCACTTCGGCGGGCTGTTCGAGGCCGCCGGGCTGCCGCCGGGCTCGGTGTTCACCCTGACCGACGCCGGGGGCATGCGGCTGACGCGCTTTCCCGAAACCGCCAAGTACACCTGGGTGCAGGACCTGCCCCGCATGATCGAGCGCATGAGCGCGCCCCAGGGCGAGGGCGTGTTCCGCGAGACGGGCGTGGACGGGGTGCAGCGGCTCTACGCCTACAAGCGCCTGCGCTTCGAGGGCGCGCCCTTTGCGCACCTCATGATCCGCCTGGGCATTCCCCTGGACGAGGCCCTGGCCCAGGCCCGGGGCACGGTGCGCCGCAACCTGGCCCTGCTGCTGGGCGCGGTGGCCCTTTCCGCCGGGCTGGCCTGGCTGTTGGCCGAGGTGGCCGTGGTGCGCAGGCTCAAGGGCCTGCTGGGAGCGGCGGAGCGCGTGGGCCAGGGCGACCTGCAGGCCCGCGCGGGGCTTTCGGACGGGGACGAGATCGGGCGGCTGGGCCAGGCCTTCGACGCCATGGCCGTGGCCCTGCAGGAGCGCGAGGCCGAGCGCCAGGCCTTCGAGGACGAGGTCTGCCACCTGAACGAGTTTCTGGAGGAGCGGGTGGAGCAGCGCACCCGGGAGCTGGGCGCGGCCAACAAGGAGCTCACCCAGGCCATGGAGCGGCTCTCCCAGGCGCACAGGCAGCTGGTGCAGTCCGAGAAGATGGCCTCCCTGGGCGCGCTGGTGGCGGGCGTTGCGCACGAGATCAACACGCCTGTGGGCATCGGCGTCACGGCGGCCTCGCACCTGGACGACAGGACCCGGGAGGTGCGCGAGGAGATGGCCGCGGGCGGGCTCAAGCGCTCGGCCCTGGAGCAGTTCCTGGCCACCTGCGGCGAGAGCGCGCAGCTCATCCTGACCAACCTGCGCCGGGCCTCGGACCTCGTCCGCAGCTTCAAGCAGGTGGCCGTGGACCGCTCCACCGAGGAGCGCCGCAGCTTCCGCCTGCGGGAGTACGTGGAGCAGGTGCTGCTGTCGCTTCGGCCCCGGCTGAAGAAGACGGCCATCGTGGTGGACCTGGACTGCGACCCGGAGCTCAGCATCCTCTCCTACCCGGGCGTGTTCTCGCAGATACTGACCAACCTGGTGCTGAACTCGCTGCAGCATGGCTTTGACTGCGACAGCGCCGAGACCTGCCGCGCCGGGCGCATCGGCATCACGCTCAAGGCGGAGCAGGACCGCCTGCGCTTCACCTTCTCCGACGACGGCAAGGGCATCGCCCCGGAGCACCTGGACAAGATCTTCGAGCCCTTCTACACCACCTACCGCCAGAAGGGCGGCAGCGGCCTGGGGCTGTCCATCGTGTACAACCTGGTGACGCAGACCCTGGGCGGGACCATCTTCGTGGCCAGCACCCCGGGCCAGGGCGCCACCTTCACCATCTCCGTGCCCCTGGAGGGCCCGCCCAAGACCTAGGCCTGCACGTACCCGGCCAGCTTCTTGTCGATCATGATGGCCAGGATGGTGCGGTCGGTCTCCACCATGCCCTGGGTGGAGAGCTGGCCCACGTTGCGCATGGTCTGCTCGGGGCTTTCGGCGATGATGCCGTCGGTGGCGCGCACGCGCATGCCGTGCAGGCTGAACAGCGCCGCCTGCACCGCCGTGCCAGCCGCCGTGGCCAGCTTGAGCGCGCACCCGGCCTTGGCCCCGTCGCAGATGACCCCGGCCAGGTCCTCGATGAGGATCTTGATGGCCCCGGCGATGTGGTGCAGGTCGCCGCCCAGAAGCGCGGCGATGCCCGCCGTGGCCCCGGCCCCGGCGGCCACGGAGCAGCCGCACACGGCGGAGAGCCTGCCGGTGTGCGCCTTCACCGAGGCGGTGACGATGTGGGAGAGCCCGATGGCGCGGATGGCGTCCTCGCGCCCGCACTCCAGAAAGTCCTTCACCGCCCAGATGGGCAGCACGGCGGTGAGGCCGTGGTTGCCGCTGCCGGCGGAACTCATGGCCGGGAGCTTCACCCCGTCCATGCGCGCGTCGGCGGCGGCGCTGGTGAGCATGCGCGCGGCCAGGCTCATGTCGCGGGCCATGAGCTTCTGCCGGGCCAGGCGCTCGAAGGTCTTGCCCACGCCCAGGCCGCAGCCCGTGGCCAGGCCGTGCTCGGCCAGGCGGGTGTTGTGCGCCACGCCCTGCTCCAGAAAGGCCAGGTCCTCGGCGTCCAGGCCGTCCACCAGGCGCAGCAGGTCGGCCAGGGAAAGCCCGCGCAGCCAGTCCTCCAGTTCGGCCAGGTCGCTCTTGCCGCCCGGGCCCGCGCCCTTGATGAGCGGGCTCGACTCCACTGGCGCGCCGTCCAGCGCCAGGGAGACGATGGCGTCGTGCTGGCCCTCCACGATGGCCTCGGCGTTGTGGCCATCGGCGTGGGCCACTGCGCGGATGTGCAGGCCACGGCGGTCGAGCAGGTTCAGGCTCACCCGGCCCTGGCGGAGCATGTCGCTGGCCGCCGCCACCACCACGTCGGTCAGCGGGTCCAGCACCTCCAGGCCCAGGGCTGGATCGCCGCCCAGGGCGCCCAGGGCCGCCGCCGTGTCCAGGCCGGAGAGGCCGCCCGTGCCGGGGATGGAGACGGCCAGGCCGTTCTTGTACACGTTGGGGTCCACCCAGACCTCCAGGCGGTCGATCTGGCGGCTGGCGCTGGCCGGGGAGAGCAGAGAGGCGGCTGCGGCGGTGGCCAGGGCCACGGCCACGGGCTCGGTGCAGCCCAGGGCCGGGGCCACCTGCAGGCGCAGCACGTCTTTGACGGTGAAGGACATGGGATACCTCGCGGGCAAAAGTGTGGGCGCAGGGTAGGGGGGCGGGGTGGAGGAGTCAAGGGCGGGCGTTGCCCGGCCCGGACCACGCGAAAAGGCCCGGAGGGCGCGGACGCCTCGCGGGCCGTGCGCGGCGCGGGGCCGGGGTCAGGCGTTGCCCTGGGCCTGCCTGCCCAGTTGCAGGGCCAGGTCCAGCGCCTCCTCGGCGTCGGCCAGGCCCTCCAGCAGGCGCCGGGGAATGCCCGAGACGCCGCAGGCCGCCCCGGCCAGGATGCCCGTGAGCATGGCCCTGGACATGTTCTGCCCGCCGCCGTTCACCGCGTGCAGCACCGCGGACTCGAAGTCCGTGCCGAAGCGCGCGGCCAGGTAGTAGGCCGCCGGGAGCTGGCAGATGATGCTGCACGGCAGGCCGTAGACCAGGCTGGCCTTCCAGGCCGGTTCGATGCGCACGTCCGGGTCGTGGGCGGCGCGCCAGATGTGCGAGGGGAAGAGCAGGCCGTCGGGCGCGGTGAGCGTGGCCGAGGTGGGCAGGGGCGTGGCGGTGAAGATGCCGGTCTTTTCCGCCAGCACCACGTGGGTGAAGGGCAGCTCGCGGCGCTCCACCATGGCGTAGAGCCTGGCGCCCAGCTGGCCGTCCAGGGGCAGGCCCCGGGCCAGGGCGGCGGCCACGATGTCGAAGGACAGGCTTAAGGCCGCCACGAAGGGGTCGATGTGGGTGAGCAGGATGTTCTCCCGCGCCAGCAGCGCCCCGCGCATGGGCTCCTGGGCATAGCGCAGGGCGATGAGCACGGCGCGCTCGGCGGCCTCGGTGGTGTCGGCGTGGCCGCCTGTGTCGCCCCAGGGGCGGCCTTCCACCACGCGGGCGCGGTAGGCGTCGCGCAGGCCCTGGTTGGTGTAGCCGCCGGGGCCGGAGTAGGGCGTGCCGTCCATGCGCGCCAGGAAGTTCGCGTCCAGCCTGGCGGTGTAGTCGGCCTGGTCGTAGCCGCCCCGGCTGGTGAGCGAGCGCAGCAGCTCCAGGGTGATGAGCCCGGTCTGGGAAAGCTCCCCGGCCTTCATGCCCGCGTGGTAGCGACCGGGCCGGGGCTCGGTGTAGCCGCTGATCCACGGGCCGTGGTCGCGGCGCAGCTCGTCCAGGTCGTAGTACCAGTGCGGGCCCAGGCCCAGGGCATCGCCGATGAGGGCGCCCAGGGCGGCTCCGGCCACGCGTTCGGCAAGGGAGGGCTGGCTTGGCATGGCTGCTGGCTCCTTTGGGCGCGCCGCGCCCGGCTGGAAGCTCTGGGCTGCCCGGGAGGGGCTCCTCTGATGCTGCCATGCCCCATGCGCCGCGCGGGGTCAAGGGAGGGGCGGCCCTTTGGCCAGCGCCCGGCGGACCACGCGAAAAAGCCCGGAGGGCTTGCGCCTTCCGGGCCTTGTCGTCATCTGGCTCCCCGGCACGGACTTGAACCGCGAACCTAGTGGTTAACAGCCACCCGCTCTGCCGATTGAGCTACCGGGGAACAGCCGCTCGTTGCGGCGGAGGACTCTCTAATCCAATCGAGCTCCAAGGGTCAAGCACTTTTTTCCAAATGCCGCATCGGGCCGGAATCTTTGCTTTGACTTCCCAGGGGGCAGAAGGTATTCCCGCCTTGACTGCCAAGGGCGCTTGGCATATTCATTCTGCGTTCCACGCATGGAGCTTGAGAAATTCTCTAGACTCCGCACACCCCAGGGAGAGATCCGGTTTGGCCCAGAACGAAAACAGCGACGGCGCGCAGTCCTGCCGCGCCGGGTCCAGGCATGCCGAGCGGTTCAAGCCGCTTGTGGACGCCCTCGCCGCGCGCGACGAACTCAATGACGTGTTGAAGGGCCGCATCGACAAGGCCTGCGTTCTGCTGGACGAGAACGTCCATCTCTACCCCAACACCTTCCGCAAGGACACGCACATCGCGCAGATCCTGGCCGAGCACTCGGACAAGGACGAGGCCGCCCTGGCCGCGCTGTCCGAGTCGGGCGCGCGCTTCGCCGTGGCCGGGCGCGTGGTCTCCCTGCGCTCCTTCGGCAAGGTCACCTTCATCAAGGTGCAGGACGGCAGCTGCGACGCCGCCGGGTCCTACGCGTCCATCCAGGTCTTCGTGGCCCGCGACGAGCTGGGCCAGGAGAACTACCAGCTCTTCAAGAAGTACGACATCGGCGACATCGTGGGCATCACCGGCGACTTGTTCCGCACCAAGACCGGCGAGCTGACCCTGCGCGCCAAGACCATCGCCCTGGTCACCAAGTCCATGCGCCCCCTGCCGGAGAAGTACCACGGCCTGAAGGACATGGAGACCCGCTACCGCCAGCGCTACGTGGACCTCATCGTCACCCCGCGCACCAGCGAGATTTTCCGCAAGCGCACCTTGATCGTGCGCTCCATCCGCAACTACCTCGACGCCAAGGGCTTCCTTGAGGTCGAGACGCCCATGATGCAGCCCATTCCCGGCGGAGCCACGGCGCGCCCCTTCGAGACGCACCACAACGCCCTGGACATGAAGCTCTTCATGCGCATCGCGCCGGAGCTGTACCTCAAGCGCCTCTTGGTGGGCGGGTTCGAGAAGGTCTACGAGATCAACCGCAATTTCCGCAACGAGGGCATCAGCACCCGGCACAACCCCGAGTTCACCATGCTCGAGTTCTACTGGGCCTATGCCGACTACCGCGACCTCATGGACCTGACCGAGGACCTGTTCGCCACCGTGGCCCGCGAGGTGTGCGGCACCACCGTGGTGCACTACCAGGGCAACGACATCGACCTGACCCCGGGCAAGTGGGAGCGGCTGACCTTCCACGAGTCGCTGACCAGGGTGGGCGGCGTGGACCCCGAGGACTACCGGGACTACGACCGCTGCGCCGCGCTGGTGCGCAAGAGCGGCGAGAAGGTGGTCAAGGGCGAGAAGCTGGGCAAGCTGCAGGCCAAGCTCTTCGACATCTTCGTGGAGCCCAAGCTCATCCAGCCGCACTTCATCTACCACTACCCCACGGACATTTCGCCCCTTTCGCGCCGCAACGAGGACAACCCGGACATCACCGACCGCTTCGAGCTGTTCATGGTGGGCCGGGAGATCGCCAACGCCTTCAGCGAATTGAACGACCCCGTGGACCAGAGGGGCCGCTTCGAGGACCAGGTGAAGGAGAAGGCCGCGGGCGACGACGAGGCCCACTACATGGACGAGGACTACGTGCGCGCCCTGGAGTACGGCATGCCCCCGGCGGCCGGGCAGGGCGTGGGCATCGACCGCCTTGTCATGCTTCTGACGGACTCGGCCTCCATCCGCGAGGTCATCCTGTTCCCGCTCCTGCGTCCGGAGATCGTCTCCGGCGGCGGTTCATCCAACGGCGCCGGTCCCGCCGTCGAGCCCGCATGACCTTCGAGTTCTTCGTCGCCCTGCGCTACCTCTTCGCGCTGCGCAAACAGTCGTTCATCGCCATCATTTCGCTGTTCGCCGTGTGCGGCGTGGCCCTGGGCGTGGCCGCGCTCATCGTGGTCATCGGGGTGATGAACGGGTTCACCAAGGACCTGCGCGACAAGATTTTGGGCGTCAACGCCCACGTGCTGGTGAGCGCCTTCTCCGGTGGCATCCGCGAGCACCAGGCCCTGGCCGAGCTGTGCAGGCAGGTGCCCGGCGTCACCGGCGTCACCCCCTTCGTCTACTCCGAGGTCATGCTCTCCTCCTCCGGCGGGGTGAAGGGCGTGGTGCTGCGCGGCATCGAGCCGAACACCGCCGACCAGGTCTTGAGCATCAGCAAGGACATGGTGGCCGGCAGCGTCAAGGATCTGCTCAAGGAAGAGGAGTTCCCCGGCGTCATCATCGGCGCGGAGATGAGCAAGCGCCTGGGGCTCGGCGTGGGCGCCACGGTGAACCTGCTCTCGCCCACGGGCACGCAGAGCGCGGTGGGCTTCACCCCCAAGGTGCGGCTGTTCAAGGTGGTGGGCGTGTTCCGCACCGGCATGTTCGAGTACGACGCCACGCTGGGCTACGTCACCGTGGACGCTGCGCGCAACCTCCTGGGATTCAAGGAGGATGTCGTCTCCGGCCTGGAGGTGCGCCTGGCGGACGTGTACAAGGCCGGGGAGGTCAGCGAGGCCATCCGCGCCAAGCTGCACGACCACCCGGTGTACGTGCGCAACTGGCAGGAGATGAACGCCAACCTCTTTGCCGCGCTGGAACTGGAAAAAACGGCCATGTTCATCATCCTGGCCATGATCGTGCTGGTGGGCTCCTTCAGCATCGTCACCGTGCTCGTCATGCTGGTGATGCAGAAGACCAAGGACATCGCCGTGCTCATGAGCCTGGGGGCGGACGCGCGCAGCATCGGGCGCATCTTCATGTACCAGGGCAGCTTCATCGGCGTGGTGGGCACGGTGCTGGGCTACGGCATCGGCATCCCCCTGGCACTCTTGCTGAAAAAGTACCAGTTCATCAAGCTGCCCAGCGATGTGTACCCCGTGGACTACCTGCCCGTGCGTCTGGAGATGCTGGACATGACGCTCATCGGCGTGGCCGCGCTGGCCCTGTGCTTTTTGTCCACCATCTACCCGGCCAGGCGGGCCGCCTCGCTCAACCCCTCGGATGCGTTGCGCTATGAATAGCGAGCCGCTGTACAAACTGGAAGGCGTTGGCAAGGAATTTGCTGGGCCCAGCGAGCGCGTCAAGGTGCTGGACAGCATCGACATGACCGTGGCCGCCGGTGAGTCCATCGCCATCCTGGGGGCCTCGGGGTCGGGCAAGACCACCCTGTTGCATCTGCTGGGCACCCTGGACGCGCCGACCAGCGGCCGGATCTTCTTCTCCGGGGCCGATCTGGGGGGGCTTGATCCCCGGCGCAAGGCGGCGCTCAGGAACAGGGAGATCGGTTTCGTGTTCCAGTTCCACCACCTGCTGCCGGAGTTTACCACCCTGGAGAACGTGGCCATGCCCGGCATCATCGCGGGCAAGCCCCGGGCGGAATGCCTGGAGCTGGCCAGCCAGGCCCTGGGCCTGGTGGGCCTGTCCGGCCGCATGGATTTTCCGGTGACGACCCTCTCGGGCGGAGAACGCCAGCGGGCCGCCATCGCGCGGGCCATCCTGCTTAAGCCCAAGGCCCTGCTGGCCGATGAGCCCACAGGGAACCTGGACGAAAAGACGGGCAGGATGATCGGCGAGCTCCTGGTGACCTTGAACAGGGAGCTGGGGATGACATTTGTCGTGGTTACGCATAACATAGAGTTGGCCGGAGTGATGGGACGCCGGTTGGAGTTGCGATTGGGAGCGCTCTATGCCCAAGGGTAGACAGACGAAATTTTTCCTGGCGCTGGCGGTGCTTGCGGCGGTCTTCGCCGTTTTGGCCAGCCCGCGGCCGTCCCAGACCGCCGTCACCTCCCCCCGCGAGGTGACCGTTGTGGTCATGCCCTTCGAGGTGAACGCCGGGCCCGACCTGGCCTACCTGCGCCAGGGCCTGCCCGACCTGCTCTCCGACCGCCTGCGCGACGCCGGGTTCACCGTGGTGGACAAGGCCGCCGTGGAGAAGGCCCTGGCCGCCAAGGGGCTCAAGGCCACCGATCCCCAGGCCGCCCGCGAGGCCGCCCTGCAGAACAACGCCGGCTACGCCATCACCGGCAGCTTCAACCAGCTGGGCGAGGTGCTCTCCATCGACGCCCGCATCAACGATCCCTTCGGCGTGAAGCCCCCCAAGCCGGTGTTCGCCACCCGCGAGGGGCTCATGAACCTGCTGCCGGCCGTGGACGAGCTGGTGACCAAGATGAAGAGCGACCTGCTCGGCCTGGACCGCATCACCGACATCGAGGTGGAAGGCACCAACGCCCTGGACAAGGAAGTGGTGCTCATGCGCCTGGCCACCAAGAAGGGCGACGCCCTGGACGCCAAGAGCATCAACGCCGACCTCAAGACCATCTACGAGCTGGGCTACTTCGACGACGTGAAGATGCTTCTGCGCGACGCCTCCGGCGGCAAGAAGCTGGTCATCCAGGTGGTGGAGAAGCCGCGCATCATGGCCCTGGGCGTCAAGGGCAACAAGGAACTCAAGTCCGACGACATCCTCAAGGCCGCCAACTCCAAGAAGGGCGCCATCCTGAACCCCAAGGTGCTCTCCGAGGACATCGGGGCCATCCGCGAGCTGTACCGCAAGGACGGCTACTACAACGCCAAGGTCACCCACGAGATCGAGGGCGCGGGCCAGGGCCAGGCCCGGCTCAACTTCGTCATCGAGGAAGGCAACAAGCTCTACATCAAGAAGATCGTCATCGAGGGCGCCAAGCAGATTTCCGAGGGCGACCTGAAGGACGAGCTTTCCCTCAAGGAGCGCGGCATGTTCTCCTGGATCACCTCCTCCGGGGTGCTCAAGGAAGACCAGCTGGAGCGCGACAACGCCGCCGTGGCCGCCTACTACAACAACCGCGGCTTCATGGACGCCAAGGTGGGCAACCCGGAGCTCAAGTTCGAGGAGGACGGCATCGTCGTGGTCTTCAAGGTGGAGGAGGGCAGCCGCTTCCGCGTGGAGAAGGTCCGCGTCGAGGGCGACCTCATCGCCGACGAGCAGAAGCTCCTGGCACTGACCAAGCTCAATGAGCTGGCCGGGAAGAAGGACTACCTGGACCGCTCCAAGGTGCGCGACGACCTGAAGATCCTCACCGACTACTACAACAACTTCGGCTACGCCTACGCCGAGGCCAACGTGCGCATGAACGACCACCCCGAAGAGAAGACGGTGGACATCATCTACGTCATGCGCAAGCTGCAGCGGGTGCACATCCGCCGCGTGCTGGTGGAGGGCAACACCAAGACCCGCGACAACGTCATCCTGCGCGAAATGCGCCTGGCCGACGGCGACCAGTTCAGCGGCGAAAAGCTCAAGCGCTCCAGCGAGCGCCTGGACAAGCTGGGCTACTTCTCCGCCGTGGACATCGAGCCCGTGCCCACGGGCAACCCCGAGGAGATGGACCTCAAGGTCAAGGTCAAGGACAAGGACACCGGCAAGATCGGCGGCGGCGTGGGCTACTCCACGTACGACGGCGTGTACTTCGCGGGCACCCTGGACGAGCAGAACCTCTTCGGCAAGGGCTGGAGCGCGGCGCTGGCGGGCCAGTGGAGCAAGAAAAAGACCAGCTACACCTTCACCGCCCTCAACCCCCGCTGGGACGACAGCAAGCTCGGCGTTGGCCTGCAGCTGTACAACCGGCAGGAGGACATGACCGACTACCAGCGCGGCACCATCGGCGGTAAGATCTCCTTCATCTATCCCATCGGCGAGTACACCAGCCTGGTGACGGACTACCGCCTGGACCGCTACCACATCTACGACGTGGCAAGCGATGCCGCCCAGGCCATCCAGGATTCCAAGGGCAAGCACCTGGCCAGCGTGGTCTCCTCGAGCCTCATCCGCGACACCACCAACGGCGGCGCCACGAGCATGCCCACCGAGGGCACGGTGAACACCGTGAGCCTGGCCTACGGCGGCGGCGTCATCGGCGGCGACGACAACTTCGTCAAGGGCGTGTACGAGAACAGCTGGTTCCAGAGCCTCTTCGGCGACCTGGTGCTGCACACCAAGGGCCAGGTGGCCATGATCGGCCAGAACTGGGACAAGCGCATTCCCATCGGCGAGCGCTTCTACCTGGGCGGCATGGGCAGCGTGCGCGGCTACTCGCCCCGCAAGATCTCCCCGCTGGACGCCGCCACCGGCGAGGCCATCGGCGGCGACAAGATGCTCATCGGCAACCTGGAGCTGCTCTATCCCATCAGCAAGAAGATGGGCGTGATCCTGTCGACCTTTTTCGACGCCGGCAACTCCTGGAAGGAGGGCGAGGCGTTCTTCAGCCAGCCCACCCGCAGGCTTGCCTCCCCGGCCATGGGGTTGTATAAGAGCGTCGGTGTCGGCATCCGCTGGTTCTCGCCAATGGGCCCGCTGCGCATAGAGTTCGGCCATGGCCTGGACAAGGTGTACGACAGCAGCAACAACAAGGTAGAATTCGGCATGGGGCAGACCTTCTAGGCCAAATCGGCGCGCCCGCCAGGGCGCCCCAAGGCCGCGTGGCCCCCTGTGCGATTTCCTGACGTAACAACTGGTGAAAGGAGTACTCACAATGCGTAAGTTCCTGGCCTTCGCCCTCTTTCTTCTGCTCATGCAGTCCGTGGCCTTTGCTTCCGGCCCGGTGAAGATCGCCGTGTTCGAACCGGAAGCCGTGCTCAAGAATTCCGAGCCCGGGGCGGAGGCTATCAAGCAGATCGAAGCCAAGCTCAAGCCCGAGCGCGACCGCATCGAGAAGCAGGAGAAGGACTTCATCAAGATGACCGAGGACTTCCAGAAGCAGGCCTTCGCCCTCGGGCCGGACGCCCGCCAGGACAAGGAGCGCGAGCTGCGCCGCAAGGACTTCGAGCTGGCCGAGGCCAAGCGCATGTTCATGAACTCGGCCAACCGCGAGCAGAGCGCCAAGCTCAACGACATCTCCAAGGTCCTGGACGAGGTGGTGCGGGACTTCTGCACCAAGAACGGCATCACCCTGCTCATCGCCAAGGTGCCTGGCATCACCTACTTCGCCGAGCCCTCCACGGACGTGACCAAGGCCATCACCCTCGAGGTGAACAAGACCTGGCAGAAGCGTCCCAAGAAGTAAGATTAAGAGGTTCCCATGCTTTTGTCCGAAGTGGCCGGGAAGGTCGGATTGGCCTTCGCCGGCCACGACCTTGACGTGACCGGGGTGAACACCCTGGAGAAGGCCGGGCCGACCGACATCGCGCCTTTGATGAGCAAGAAGTACCTGCCCCAGCTCGCCACCACGCGGGCCGGGGCGGTGCTCGTTGAGGAGAAGCTCGCCGCCTCCCTGTCCGGGGAATACGCCGGCGCGCTGCTCCCCAGCCGCAACGTCAAGCTCGACTGGGCGCGCGTGGTCACGCTCTTCGCCAAGCCCCAGGGCTGCCTGACGGGCGTGAGCCCCCAGGCCTTCGTGCACCCCGAGGCCGAGCTGGCCGAAGGCGTCACCGTGTACCCCTTCGCCTTCGTCGGCCCCCGGGCCAAGGTGGGCGAGGGCTGCACGCTCTTCCCGGGCGTGTACGTGGGCGAGGACTGCGTCCTTGGCCCGGGCTGCACGCTCTACCCCAACGCGAGCCTCATGCGCGGCACGGTGCTGGGCGGGAACGTCACCATCCACGCCGGGGCTGTGCTGGGCGCGGACGGCTACGGCTACGCCCAGGGACCGGCCGGGCACGTGAAGATTCCGCAGCTGGGCAACGTGGTGGTGGGCAACGACGTGGAGATCGGCGCCAACACCTGCATCGACCGCGCCGCCCTGGACGCCACGCGCATCGGCGACGGCACAAAGATCGACAACCTGGTGCAGATAGCCCACAACGTGCAGACGGGCAGGCACTGCCTGATCATCTCGCAGGTGGGCATAGCGGGCAGCACCGTCCTGGGCAACGGCGTTGTCCTGGCCGGGCAGGCGGGCCTGCGCGACAACATCACCCTGGGCGACGGCGTCCAGGTGGCGGCCCAGGCCGGAGTGGGCACGGACCTGCCCGCCGGGGCCATCGCGGGCGGTTCGCCCAGCATGGACGGGCCCACCTACCTCAAGATGAGCATGTCCCTGCCCAAGCTCCCTGAACTGATGCGCCGCGTGCGCCGCATGGAAAAGGCCCTGGAGCGGCTCACCGGCTCCGCGGGCGAGGAGGACGCCAATGGCTAGCGTCACCGTGGACGACATCAAGAGCATCATGAACATGCTCCCGCACCGCTTTCCCTTCCTGCTCGTGGACCGGGTGGTGGAGTTCGAGAGCGGCGTGAAGATCAAGGCGTACAAGAACGTCACCATCAACGAGGACTTCTTCCAGGGGCACTTCCCGGGCCAGCCCATCATGCCCGGCGTGCTCATCATGGAGGCCCTGGCCCAGACCGGCGGCATCTTCGTCATCAAGAGCCTGGGCATAGCCCCGGGCGAGAAGCTGTTCCTGTTCACCGGCATCGACGAGGCCAAGTTCCGCCGCCCTGTTGTGCCCGGCGACCAGCTGATGCTGGAGGCCAGCGTGGTGCGCCACAAGATGAACATCTGGAAGATGCGCGGGGTCGCCACCGTTGACGGCGAGCTGGTTGCCGAGGGCGTGTTCTCCGCCGCCGTCGTGGACAAGGGGAAGATGTAGTGCCCACCGTGATCCATCCCACCGCAGTGGTCCATCCCGGCGCCAAGATCGGCGCCGATGTCCAGATCGGCGCCTACTGCGTCATCGAGGAGATCGTCGAGATCGGCGACGGCTGCATCCTGGACACCTTCTCCCAGGTCAAGAACTACACCTCCATGGGCCCGGGCAACCACATCCACTCCTACGCCTGCATCGGCGACGCCCCCCAGCACCTGGGCTTCAAGGGCGAGGAGACCTGGGTGCGCATCGGGCGGGAGAACCATTTCCGCGAGTTCGTCACCGTGCACCGGGGCACGCCCCAGGGCCACAAGGAGACGACCATCGGCTCGCACTGCCTGTTCATGGCCTATGCCCACGTGGCCCACGACTGCCGCATCGGCGACCATGTCATCGTGGCCAACGCCGTGAGCATGGCCGGGCACGTGGACATCGGCGACCACGCCATCGTCTCGGGCATGGCGGCCATCCAACAGTTCGCGCGCATCGGCGAGTACGCCTTCCTGGGCGGGCTCTCCGGCTACAGCAACGACGTGCCGCCCTACATGCTCTCCCAGGGCACCCGGGCCAAGCTTTACGGCCCCAACCTCATCGGGCTCAAGCGCAAGGGCTTCTCCAGCGCCACCATCGGCGCCATCAAGAAGGCCTACCGGACCATCTTCCGCTCCGGGCTGATGCGCGAGGAGGCCCTGGCCAAGGCCCTGGAGGACCAGCCGGACGTGCCCGAGGTGGCGCGCCTGGTGGAGTTCGTGCGCAGCACGGTGCGCGGCATCACCGCCGACGCCGGGCGCAGCTCCGCCTCCTCCGACGATTAGGCCGGCGACGACTAGGCCGGCGACGAGCCCAGGCCGACCAGCCCGGCAGGGCCGGGAGCGGCCCGCACAGGTGGCCCCATGACTGATTCGACCGCCACGAAGCCCAAGGTCATCGGCCTCATCGCCGGGGGACGCCAGTTCCCGGTGCTGGTGGCGCGCGGCGTGCGCGAGGCCGGGCACCGCCTGGTGGTGGCGGGCTTCTCCGGCCACACCAACGCCGAGGTCTACCCCCTGGCCCACGCGCACAGCGAGATGAAGCTCGGGCAGCTGGGCAAGCTGCTGGACTTCTTCGCCGCCGAGGGCGTGGAGCAGGTCATGATGGCCGGGGCCATCAACAAGCCCGGCGTGCTGGACTGGCGGCACTTCGACCGCAAGGCCCTGTCCATCCTGCTCACCCTCAAGGGCAAGGGCGACGACGCCATCCTGCGCGCCTTCACCCAGCTCATGGAGGGCGCGGGCATGCAGGTCATCCCGCCCCAGACCTACGCCCCGGGCCTCATGACCCCGCCGGGGGTGCTCACCAGGCGTTCCCCGGACGAGCGCGAACAGGCCGACCTGGCGCGCGGCCTGGCCATGGCCCGCGAGCTCGGGCGCCTGGACATCGGCCAGTGCGTGGTGCTGCGCGAAGGCATCGTGGCCGCCGTGGAGGCCCTGGAGGGCACGGACGCGGCCATCCAGCGCGGCTGTGCGCTTGGCGGGCCGGGCTGTGTGGTGGTGAAGGCGTGCAAGCCCGGCCAGGAGGAGCGCGTGGACCTGCCCAGCGTGGGCCTGGACACCATCCGCCGCATGGCCGAGGGCGGGGCCACCTGCCTGGGCGTGCAGGCGGGCAAGAGCCTGTTCTTCGACCTGGAGTCCACCGTGGCCCTGGCCGACAAGCGCGGCATCGCCATTGTCGGCCTGGAAGGCGGGCTGGAAGCCGACCCGGTTTCAGCCTCGTAACCTTCCGGTCCCCCTGGGCGTCTGACCTTGCTGATGCCCGCCGAAAGCGTTATGTCCCCAGGCATGCAAGGCCCTTCGCCGAAAAACCGCACCCGGCTCCTCGTCGTCCTGGCCCTTCTGGGCGCGCTGGCGCTGGCCTCCGCCGCCGGGATCCTCTGGGTGGCGCGCACCCTGCGCACCCCCGAGTTTCGGGACGAGTTGGCGCGCATGGTCCAGCAGGCCACGGGCCGCACCGTGGCCGTGGACGGCGAGCTGGAGGTCAGCGTGTTTCCGTGGCTGGGCTTCTCGGCCCACGGGCTGGTGCTGGGCAACGCCGAGGGCTTTCCCGGCGGGCCCATGCTGCGGGCCAAGACGCTCTCCGCGCGCATCAAGGTGCTGCCCCTTTTGTCCCGCGAGCTGGCCTTCGACACCGTGGAGCTCATCGGCGCGAACCTGGAGCTCTACGTGGACGCCGAGGGCCGCGCCAACTGGGATTCCCTGCTCACCCGGGCCAAGGCCCAGGAGGCCGCCCTGGCGGACGGCGGCGGGCATTTCCGCACCTTCAGCGTGCGCGGGCTGGCCATCAGCGGCGGCGCGGCGCGCCTCAAGGACGAGAAGCACAACCAGGAGCTGGCGCTCACTGAGCTCTCCCTGCGCACCGGGCGTATCGCGTCCGGCCAGCCGCTGCCCTTCACCCTGAACTGCGACCTGGATTGGCCCAGGCCTGGGCTTGCGGGCCGCATCCAGCTCACCGGCAAGCTCGACCCCGACCCGGCCAGGGCCAAGGTCCCGCTCACCGAGGCCAGCGTGGTGGCCGAGGTGACCGGGCGCTTCCTGCCGAAAAGCGCCCCGCGCGCGGGCTTCACCGCCGCCCTGGCCTTCGAGGAGGGCCGCCACCTCAGGCTGACTGACCTGCGCCTGAAGGCCCTGGGCGTGGACGTGAGCGGCGAGCTGACCTTCCAGGACGTGCTGGACACCTTCCGCATGAGCGGGAAACTCGCGGCGGAGCGTTTCGACCCGGCCGCCGTGCTGAACGCCTACTGGCCTTACGCCGTGTCCCCGCAGCACCGTGGAGCCCTGCGCCAGGCCGAGGGCCGGGTGGACATCAAGGCCCACACCGGTGGCCTGGAATTCGCCAACCTTTCCGCCGTTGTGGATGGTGCGCGGGTGCAGGGCCGGGTGGACCTGGGCTTCGACGAGCGGCCGACCCTGAATTTTGACCTCAAGGCCGACCGCCTGGACGTGGACGCCTACGCCCAGGCCTTGCAGTCCAACTCCACCGAGGCCCCGCTGGTGGGCGACGACATGCCCATGGCCTACCTGGGCCAGGTCTCGGGCCAGGGCCGGGTGCGCGCGGAGGCTTTGAAGCTGGCCGGTGTTTCCGCCCAGGGCGCGGAGGTGGACTGGAGCGCGGGCGGGGGCACGCACAGGCTCACGGTGCGCCCCTCCCGGGGCGAGGGCGGCATCGTCTCCGCCGAGGCCAGCGTGACCTTCGCCGAGCCGGGCCCATCCGGGAAAAAGGGCGGCGAGCCCGCCCCCGTGCTTGGCCTCACTGCCTCGGTGCGCATGGACGGCGTGGCCGCGCGGCAGATCTCCTGGGCCAACACGCCGGATTTCACGCTCACGGGCCGGGCGGACCTGCGCGCCAGGGCCGAACTGCCCAAGACGCCCATCGCGCCGCAGACGCGCATCGGCCAGGTGCTGCGCAAGCTCTCGGGCGAGGCCCAGGCCAGCATCCCCCAGGCGGTGATGGAGTGGCCCCAGCGGGCCATAACCGCCCAGGGCAGGAGCGCGGCCCCGGCCCAGCGCATGGCCTTCTCCGCGCTCTCGGCGCAGCTCAAGCTCACCCCGGCCCCGGGGCCCGCCGCGGGCGACGAGGGCTGGGCCGGGCAGGCGGACTTCGGCCTCAGCGCCACGGGCACAAAACCCGCACTGACCCTGGAGGCCAAGGGCTCCGGCCAGGTGCGCACGGCCCACCGGGCCCAGGGGCTCAAGCTGGCAAACGCCTCGGTCTCCGGCAGGCTCAAGGGCTGGTTCCTGCCCGCCCGCGAGAACGAGGCCGTCTTCTCGGCCAGGGGCGCCCTGGACTTCCGCGCCGAGACGCTGACGCTGACCGCCAGCAGCGTGCAGGGCTGGGGCCTGAACCTGGTGGGTCCGGGCACGGTGACGCGCCTGTTCAGCCGCGAGGCGGCCCTCACCGCCCGGGTGCGCTGCCAGGACAGCGACCCCAGGCGCTTTCTGGCGGCCCTGGACCTGCGCGCGCCCAAGACCGCCGACAAGCGGGCCCTGGTGCGCATGAGCGGCGAGGCCGATCTGCTCCTCTCCTCCAAGGGGCTGCAGCTGAACAACCTGGCCGCCCAGTTCGACGACACCCAGGTGCGCGGCAGCTACGGCTTCACCAATTTCGACGACCCGCAGCAGCGGTTCGCCTTCCAGGGCACCTTCCTGGACCTGGACCGCTACTATCCCGACGCGCCCAAGCGGGGGCCCAACGACCCCCGGCCCGCGCCGGAGCCCCTGGACGTGGAGGCCCTGCGCGAGTTGGACGCCGAGGGCACGCTCCAGTTCCGGGGGCTCAAGTACGCCGGGCTGGTGGCGCGCAATTTCAAGGCCACGCTCACCGCCCACGGCGGCACCCTGAACGTGAGGCCCGCCGCCGGGGAGTTCTACGGCGGCAGCATCAGCGGCGAGTTCACGGCCCAGGCCCAGGGCCGCGCGGTGCAGACCAGGCTGGCCCTGGCGGCCAAGGATTTCGCGCTGTCGCCGTTCATGATCGGCTGGGCGGGCAAGGAATACGCCACGGGCAGGGCCGACCTGTTCGTGGACGTGAGCGGTTCCGGGGCCACGGACCAGGAGGTGCTGCGCACACTGGAGGGTTTGGCCAGCTTCAAGGTGCTGGACGGCTCCTACGTGCTCTCCGGCGCGCAGGAGAGGCCTGCGGCCGGGCAGGGGGGGCAGCGCAGGCCGCCCTCGGCTACTGGTCAGAGCGGGGGCCAGAGCGGAGGCCAGAGCGGGGGCTCTTCAAGCGCTCAGGGAGGCCAGGGCAAGCCCGGCACGCCCTTCCACCAGGCCGAGGCGCGCTTCAAGGTGCACCGGGGCGTGTTCGCCAGCGACGACTTCCGGCTGGAGGCGCCCACGGTCATGGCCACGGGCAAGGGCGGCTTCTCCCTGCCCGACGAGACCATCGCCTTCAACCTCACGGCCAGGATGACCGGCCTGCCCGACGTGCCCATCCGCGTGCACGGCAGGCTGCGCGACCCGGAGATGGACATCCCGCCGGGCGTGCTCATCAACAACACCATCAAGGAACTGCTGGGCCTGCCCTTCAAGCCTATCAAGTTCTTCAAGGACCTGCTCTTCTAGGGTCTGTTCCGAAAAGTGCCTTTTGCCCCCTGGACTTCGTCATGAGGCGACCGAGGTCCAGGGCTGTACGGTAGGAGTACTATCCCTGGCCCTCGGTCGCCTCTTTTCTCGCCAGAGAACAAAAGTCATCTTTTGGAAACAGACCCTGAAGCGGGGGAGGAATACATGGCCAAAGGCGCGATGGACAATGTGGGCAGGAGGATCTCCCGGCACTTCAGCCGGGACATCTGGACCAAGGACCTGGACGGCCTGGATCTGTGGCGGCGGCGCGCGGTGGCGGCCTCGCGCATGGTGTACATGGTCTTCACCGGATTCATCGCCGACCATTGCATCATCCGCGCCTCGGCGCTGACCTTCATCACCATCCTGTCCATCGTGCCCTTCCTGGCCGTGGCCTTCTCCATCTCCAAGGGCTTCGGCCTGCAGAACGCCGAGTTCTTCCGCGACTTCCTCATGGGCGTTGCCGCTGGCCGCACCGAGGTGGTGGACAAAATCCTCCAGTACATCGGCAACACCAACGTGAAGACCCTGGGCTGGATCGGCGTGGCCACGCTGCTGGTCACCGTGTTCACCACCGTGGGCAACGTGGAGCGCGCCTTCAACACCATCTGGGCTGTGAAGAAGGGCCGCACCAGCTGGCGCAAGTTCACGGACTTCTTCTCCATCATCGTCATCTGCCCCGTGGTGGTGCTGGTGGCCGCCAGCTTCACCGTGGCGGTGCAGAAGCTCGACGTGGTGCAGTTCTTCTTCAAGAACCCGGCCTACGACAGCCTGGAGAAATTCCTGCTCAAGTTCATCTCCCTGGCCCTGGTCTGGCTGGGCTTCACCTTCGCCTACGCCTTCATCCCCAACACCCGGGTGCGCCTGGGCGCGGCTGCGGCGGGCGGCGTGGTGGCCGGCACCCTGTGGCAGACGGCCCAGTGGGCCTACATCAACTGGCAGATCGGCTTCACCAAGTACAACGCCATTTACGGCAGCTTCGCGCAGCTGCCGCTGTTCCTGGTCTGGCTGTACATCAGCTGGATCCTGGTGCTGCTGGGCGCGGAGATCTCCTACGCCGCGCAGCACCTGGACGGGCACGTGCGCCGGGGCCTGGCCGACGCCCTGAGCCCGCGCGCCCGGCAGAAGGTGGCCCTGCTGGCCATGACCCACCTGGCGGGGCGGTTCCTGGCCGGGGCGCCGCCGCAGACCCTGCGCGAGACCGCCGTGGCCCTGAAACTGCCCGAGGAGGGCGTGCAGGACGCCCTGGAGGCCCTTTCCGTCGCCGGGCTGGCCGTGCCCGTGCGCGTTGCCAACGGCGACGACGAGCCGGGCTACACCCTGGCCGTGGCCCCCGAGACCATCCGCATGGCCGAGGTGGCCGAGGCGGTGCTGGCCTGCGGCGATGCCCGGGCCTGCGCCGAGGTGCTGGGCGAGGCGGACCGGGCCGAGGCCCTGCTGGGCGAGTTCGCCCTGGCGGTGCGCTCAAGCGCGGCCAACCAGACCCTGGCGGAGTTTGCCGGGCCGGAGGCGGAGCGGGTGCGGTCGGAGGTGGAGCGGGAGGCCCGTCAGGCCCTGGGCGCGGGAAATCAGTAGGAGAACGGGAACTTGCGCCCGTCCTTCTCGTAGGACTTGCTCTTGTCGAAGTCGAATTCCAGGAGCTCCATGTCGTGCTGCTTCCTGGGCCTGCGCGCCAGGCGCGCCGCCACCAGGCCGATGACCAGCACCGAGCCGAGAACCCAGAGGGACAGTTCGATCATACGCCGCGCGAGAGCCTTTCCGTTGAAGTGGCCGCCACGGAGGCGGCGGGTGGGCCCAATAGACCCCACCGGGGGGGCTGTGTCAATGGTTCCGGTGGACCGGAGTGGCCGCCCGCAGCCTGGCAGGCAGGGGGGGCGATTGACAGGGCCCGATTGACAGCGGGCCGGGGCATGCCCTACGTAACCCAAATGTGCGCCACCGAACCCGCCAAGTCCACGCCGCATGAGGCCTTCTCCCGCTACCTGGCCGAGAACCGCCTGAAGATCACCCCGCAGCGCAGGCTGATCCTGGACATCTTCCTGGCCGAGCAGGGCCACGTCTCCTCCGAGGAGCTGTACGACAAGGTCAAGCGCCACGACGGGTCCATCGGGCAGGCCACGGTGTACCGCACCCTGAAGCTTCTGGCCGGGTGCGGCCTGGCCGAGGTGGTGAACTTCGACGGCATCGCCCGCTACGAGCCCAACTTCGGGGCCGAGCACCACGACCACCTCATCTGCGAGGGCTGCGGACGCAACATCGAGATCATGGACCCGGTTATCGAGAAGCGCCAGGAAGAGTTGGCCGCGAAGTACGGGTTCAGCCTCTCCCGGCACCGCATGGACCTCTACGGCCTGTGCCCGGATTGCCGCAAGAAGTAGCCCCGCCTACCGCATCCCCGCGGGTACCGACCGGAAGGGCGTACCCAGGGCGTGGAACACAAGCTTCGCCACCTCGCTGACCACCGCCCCCGCCGAGCCCTGGTGCGCCCACCACCTGGCGTCGAAGCGCTCGTAGGGCGTGGGCGTCATGACGAGTTCGCGGTCGCGCACGCGGGCGGCGAGGATGAGCTTGGCCCGGCGGCAGTGGTAGGGCGAGGTGACCACCAAAAGCAGCCCCGGCCCCAGTGCGGAAGCGGCCAGCTCGGCCTTCAGGGCCTCGGCCTCCTGCACGGTGCTCATGAGCTCCTGGCCATACAGCCGCACGGCCTCACGGGGCACGCCCTTCCGCTCCAGCACGCGCAGCATCTGGTCCTCCTGCCGGGGGCAGTCGAAGCCCAGGTCGCACAGGGCCTGCGGCGGATCGTAGTGGGGCCGCCCCACGTAGACCACCGGGGCCAGGCCCTGGTGGTACAGGTCCGCCGCGTGGATGGCCCGGCGGAGGTCTCCCGCCAATACCACGATGGCCGCGCCCGGCCTGGGCGGCTCGTCCATCCTGAGCCACAGCCCCGCCGTGAGCACCAGCCCGCCGCCCACGAGCACGGCCAGGAGCGTGAGCGCCCCCGCGAGCTGGAGCAGGATGGCCAGGGCCCGCCTCATTTCGCCTTGCCCGCCTTGGGCGCGTGCTTCGCCGTGGCGGGCCTAGTTGGCGCGAAGACCTCCTGGTAGTGGGCCTTGAGCGCCGCGAACCGGCCCTGCTCGATGGCCTCGCGGGCCTTTCTGGCCAGGGTGAGGAAGAAGGTGATGTTGTGCAGGGAGTTGAGCCGGTAGCTCAAGAGCTCCTGGGCCACGTAGAGGTGGCGCAGGTAGGCCCGGCTGAAGGTGCGGCAGGTGTAGCAGGGGCAGTCCGGGTCCAGGGGCCGGTCGTCTTCGCGGTACTCGGCCCGGCGGATGTTCACCTTGCCGTGGCTGGTGTACAGTGTGCCGTTGCGCGCGTTGCGCGTGGGCAGCACGCAGTCGAACATGTCCACCCCGGCGCCGATGCCCTCCAGGATGTCCAGGGGCGTGCCCACGCCCATGAGGTACCTGGGCTTGTCCGCGGGCAGCAGGGGCGCGATGTGGTTCAGCATGTCGTACATCTCCGGGATGCTTTCGCCCACGGAGAGCCCGCCTATGGCCATGCCGTCGAAGTCGATCTCGCTCAGCTGCTCCAGGCTCCGCTCCCGCAGGTCCTTGAAGAACCCGCCCTGCACGATGCCGAACAGGAGCTGGCCGTTTTCGCCCTTGGGGTGGGCCTGGCGGCAGCGCCTGGCCCAGCGGGTGGTCAGCTCCAGGGACTTGGCGGTGTAGTCGTAGTCCGCGCCGTAGGCCACGCACTCGTCCAGCACCATCATGATGTCCGAGCCGATGTTTTGCTGGATGCTCATGACCTTTTCCGGCGAGAAGAAGTGCTTGCCGCCGTCCAGGTGGGAGCGGAACTCCACGCCCTCCTCGGTGATCTTGCGGATCTCCTTCAGGCTGAAGACCTGGAACCCGCCGCTGTCCGTGAGGATGGGCCGGTTCCAGCTGGCGAACTGGTGCAGGCCGCCGTGGCGGGCCAAAAGCTCGTCGCCGGGGCGCAGGTACAGGTGGTAGGTGTTGCCCAGGATGATCTGCGCGCCCGCGTCGGTCAGGTCGTGGGGGGCCAGGGCCTTCACGCTGCCCTGGGTGCCCACGGGCATGAAGATGGGCGTCTCAACGACGCCGTGCTTGGTCACCAGGCTGGCGCGGCGGGCCTGGCCGTCCGTGGCGCTGACGGTGAATTTCCCGATGTCCTGCTTGTCGGGACGGGCGGGTTCTGGACGGGTGGAGTCGGGTCTGGTCATTGCAGTCCTTTGCGGGGGCAGAGTTCGTACAGGGGGCAGGCCGGGCCGCCCGGCGGGGCGCACTTGGGCTTGCGCGCGGCGCAGACCTCCCGGCCGAAGTACACGAGGAAATGGTTGATGTCCGCCCACTGGGAGCGGTCAAACAGCGGCATCATGTCGCGCTCGATGACCACCGGGTCGGCGCTCCTGGTCAGGCCCAGGCGGAAGGCGATGCGCGTGACGTGGGTGTCCACGGCGATGCCCTCGTTGATGCCGAAGGCGCTGCCCAGCACGATGTTGGCGGTCTTGCGGGCCACGCCGGGCAGGGTGACGAGCTCGGCCATGGTGCGGGGCACCTCGCCACCGAAGACCTCCATGACGCGCGTGGCGGCGGCCTTGAGGTTCCTGGCCTTGTTGCGGAAGAAGCCCGTGGAGCGCACCACCTCCTCGATGTCCGCCACATCCGCCGCCGCAAGGTCGGCGATGCCCGGCCAGCGGCCAAAGAGCACGGGCGTCACCTGGTTCACCCGGGCGTCCGTGCACTGGGCGGCCAGCACCGTGGCCACCAGGAGCTCCCAGGCGCTGGTGTGGTCCAGGGCCGGGGCCGGGTTGGGGTAGCGCCGGGCCAGGATGGCGAAAATCTCCTGGGCCTGTTCTCCGGTGCCGGGCTTCGGGGGCATGGGGTCTCCTGCTCTTCTGGTCTCGGGTGGCTGTTGCCTGGGCCGTGGGTAGCATCTGGCGTGGCGCGAGGCAAGCCGGGGGCGTCGCACCTTGGGGGCCGGGGGGATGGGGGCGCTTTTCGGGTTGCAAGGGGGCTGGAAGTGTGGTTCAAAACCCTGTCCGGCTCCTGTTTTCCGCCGGGCTGGACCCACCAACCGACAGCGAGGAACACCTTGAAAAAGCTCATCTTGATCGTCGTCGGCCTGTACAGCCTGCTCATGATCGCCTCCCTGGTGTACGCCCAGGCCGGGGCGGCCAAGCTGGCGGGGGAGCGCTGCTCCGCCTGCCACAGCACCGCGCGCATCTGCGAGAAGCTGGGCAACCGCTCGGCGGAGGTCTGGCAGCAGACGGTGAAGCGCATGGTCTCCAACGGCGCCAAGCTCACGGACGCCGAGGCCGCCAGCGTGGCCGAGTACCTCGCCACGGCCAAGCCAGGGGCCAAGGCCCTCTGCGGCAAGTAGGGGGCCCCGCGTGGCCGCGCGCCTGGTCTACGTCACCGCGCCCAGCGAGGAGGAGGCCCAGGCCCTGGCCCGGCTGGCCGTGGAGCGCCGCCTGGCCGCCTGCGCCAACATCCTGCCGGGCATGCGCTCCCTGTACTGGTGGCAGGGCAGGATGGACACCGCCGAGGAGGTGGTGCTCATCCTCAAGACCACCGAGGCTCTGGAGGAGGTGCTCATCCAGGCCCTGACCGACGCCCACAGCTACGACTGCCCCTGCGTGGTCAGCCTGGCCATCGAGTCCGGCAACCCCGCGTTCCTGCAATGGATCGAGGACGAGACGCGCTAGCGTCCGGCCCGCCCCAATTCCCGCCGGTTTCCGGCATTCCTGGAGGATTCTCAATGCACGTCTACGTTTCCGGCTCCCTGGCGCTCGACCGCATCATGAACTTTCCCGGCAAGTTCGCCGACCACATCCTGCCGGACAAGATCCACATCCTGAACGTCTGCTTCCTGGTGGACGGGCTGTGCGAATACTTCGGCGGCACGGCGGGGAACATCGCCTACAACCTGGCGCTCTTGGGCGAGAAGCCGCTGGTGCTGGCCTGCGTGGGCAAGGACTTCGCCGCCTATGGCAAGCGCATGGATGACCTGGGCCTGTCCCGCGCGGGCATCCGCGTGTTGCCGGACCAGTTCACCGCCGGGGCGTACATCACCACGGACCAGAGCGACAACCAGATCACCGGCTTCAACCCCGGGGCCATGCGCGAGCGCTGCGGCTACCAGTTCCCGGCCAGCCACGACGGCAAGGTCATGGGCATCATCTCCCCGGGCAACGTCTCCGACATGATCGAGCTGCCCGAGTACTTCAAGAAGGCGGGCATCCCGTACATCTTCGATCCGGGCCAGCAGATCACCGCGCTCACCGGCGAGCAGATGAGGGGCGCCATCGACGGCTCCTTTGCGCTGTGCACCAACGACTACGAGTTGGAGATGGTCATGAAGGCCACGGGCCTGACCCGCGCCGAGCTTTTGTCCAGGACCGGCGCGCTGGTCACCACCCTGGGCGAGCAGGGCAGCGTCATCGCGGAAGGGGACAAGGAAGTGCGCGTGGCCCCGGTGAAGGTGGACAAGGCCCTGGACCCCACGGGCGCGGGCGACTCCTACCGCGCGGGCCTTTTGAAGGGCCTCTCCCTGGGCTGGAGCCTGGCCGACGCGGCCATGATCGGCGCGGCGGCGGCGGCCTTCTGCGTGGAGAAGAAGGGCACCCAGGAGCACCACTTCACCCTGGAGAGCCTCTCGGAGCGCATGCGCGCGACCTACGGCCGGGGGCTGTAGCCCCCGACCAGCCGACCAGCCGGGGCCGGGCCGATCCGGGCCGAGCCGATCCGAGCCGATCCGGGCCGGGCCGAGCCGGGACTTGCGGCAAACAGGGAGGAGGGCGCCATGATCAAGCTGACCCCCGAGAGCGTGCAGGCCTACCTGCGCGAGGCCTATGGCGAGGACGCCGAGCTTGTGGACATGGGGGCCATCGGCACCCTGGACAAGCAGGGCATCAAGCGCTTCGGCTACGGCAAGCCGCTCTTGGTGCGCTACCGCAAGGGCGGCAAGCTGCGCGAGGGCGTGCTCTCGGTGATGAAGGGCGACAAGTACGGCCACCAGTTCTACTGGGACCGCGCGGCCATCCTCATGTTCCAGTACGAGACCAGCGCCCGGCTGCCGCGCCACGTGCGGCCCCTGGGCCTGGGCTACGTGGACGGACGCAACCGCCTGGTGCCCGTGTTCGCGCCCAAGGAATTCTTCATCGTCAACGAGAAGCTCACGGGCTACGACTACTTCCAGGACCTGGAGCGCATCCGCCAGGGGGACTTCCGGCCCTTGGACGTGGAGCAGGCCCGGGCCTTTGCCCGCTGGCTGGCGGAGATCCACGCCACCAAAAAGGACGACCCGGACCTGTACTACCGCCACGTGCGCAACCTGCTGGGCGCCAGCGAGTGCATCATGGGCCTCATCGACGAGGCCTTCCCGCACCCCTGCCCGTTCTTTTCCGACGCCGAGTTCCAGGCCCTGGAGAAGCGGCTCATCGACTGGCGCTGGAAGCTGCGTGGCCGGGCCCACAGGCTCTGCGCCGTGCACGGCGACTTCCACCCCTGGAACATCCTGGTGGACGGCAAGGGCGACGGGAAGTGCGGCTTCAGCGTGCTGGACCGCAGCCGGGGCGAGTGGGGCGAGGCCGCGGGCGACGTGGCCACCCTGGCGGCCAACTACCTGCTCTTCGGCCTCTTGGCCAACCCGGAGGCCGCGCGGCTCTCCGGGCCCTTCGAGGCTCTGTAGGCGGCCTTTTTCG
>CAZCYB010000016.1:2917-6294 GCA_964502805.1 uncultured Desulfocurvus sp. | reverse complement strand
TCGACCGAGTTGTTGACCTGGCCGCCAGCCGCGCCTTTTTCGATCAGCACCGTGAGAGCACCGGCGACGCCGGGTGCCTGGAGGTCATGGCCCCGTTCCTGGTGTTCCGCGCCCTGGTCATCGCCTCGCCGGAGTGGTACCCCGGCCACCCGGAGCCCGTGCGCCGCGCGCTCACGCGGTTTCTGGTCAACGTGCTGGAAGAGCCCGTGTTCGACTGGCGCGGCGTGAACCGCTACCTGGAGTAGCGCCGTGGACGCCGACCGATCCGCCCCATCAGTCACATCCGGCCAATCCGGCCCGGACGCCCGGGACGACCAGCCCGGCTGGGCCCTGTGGTTCACGGGCCTGCCCGGCAGCGGCAAGAGCACCATCGCCCGGGCCGCGCACCTGGCCCTGCTGGCGCGCGGGCGGGATGTGGAGATGCTGGTCATGGACGAGCGGCGCAGGGCCTACTTTCCGCACCCGGCCTACACCCCGCAGGAGCGCGAGGAGGCTTACGCGCGCATCGCCGCCGAGGCCGCCGGGCTGGCCGGGCAGGGGCGCGGGGTCATCATCGACGCCACGGCCTACCGCCTGGACTGGCGCAGGGCCGCCCGGGCGCTCATTCCCAGGTTCGCCGAGGTCTTCGTGCGCTGCCCCCTGGCCGAGGCCATGCGCCGCGAGGCCGTGCGCTCCATGGAGGCGGCGCATGGCAAGGCAAAGGGCTACATCATGCCCGGCATGTACCAGAAGGCCCTGCTGCGCAGGCAGACCGGCGTGGCCGTGCCCGGCCTGGGCCAGGTGGTGGGCGTGGACGTGCCCTTTGAGGAGGACCCCGGGGCCGAGTGCGTGCTGGACGCCCTGCGCCCGGTGGAGGAGAACGCCCGCCTGGTGCTGGAGTTCCTGGACCGCTGGCTGGCGCCCGCTGCGCCGGGGCAGGAGGGCGCATGACCCTGACGCCCGAGAATATCGCCGACGCGGCCTACGCCTTCGGCCTGTGGACCGGCTGGGGCGCGCTGCACAGCATCCTGGCCTCGCGCCGGGTCAAGGCCGCCTTCGAACTGGTGCTCGGCCCCGTGCGCTTCCCGCTCTATCCCCTGGGGTACACCGTCGTCAGCCTGTGGACCTTCTGGCTGGTGCTGAAAAAGGAGCCCGACCTGCCGCAGCTGGTCTGGCTCGTCGAGGGCCTGCCCGCGTACCTCATGCACGGCCTGCAGGCCGCGGGCGTGGGGCTGCTCGTGTGGGCGGCCTTCACCGTCGACGGCCTGGCCTTCCTGGGCCTGCGCCAGCTGGGGCAGCTGCTGGCCCGGCGCATCCCCCTGGAGCCGGACCCGGAGAAGAGCTTCCGCACCACCGGGGCCTACGGCCTGGTGCGCCACCCCATGCACCTGGGCGGCATCCTGTTTTTGGCCTTTCAGCCGCGCATGACCCTGGGCGCGCTCAGCTTCGCGGTGTTCGGCATCCTGTACATCATCGTGGGTTCCCTGCTGGAGGAACGGCGCATGGCCTGGGCCCTGGGCGAGCGCTGGAAGGAGTATGCGCGGGCCACGCCCATGTTCCTGCCGTGGCCAAGGCCCGGAAAGGCCCCGCGCCCGTAGGGCTCCGGGGAGCGTTGACCTTCTCCCCCAAGGGGTCTATGCCCGCATCCGCGAGGGGGGCCTGCGCCGGGTGGCGGGGCCCTGGAGACCACTTCGGAGCGACGCTTGGAAAAGACCTTTCACATCGTGACCTTCGGCTGCCAGATGAACGTGGGCGATTCCGACTGGCTGGCGCGCGCCCTGGTGAGCCGGGGCTGGCGGCAGGTGGCCGAGGACGAGGCCTGGCTCTTTGTGCTGAACACCTGCAGCGTGCGCGACAAGCCGGAGCAGAAGGTCTACAGCGAGCTGGGGCGGCTGGCCGCCCATGGCCGGAAGAAACCGGGGCTCATGGCCGCCGTGGGCGGCTGCGTGGCCCAGCAGATCGGCCGGGGCTTTTTTGCGCGCTTCCCCTTCGTGCGCCTGGTGTTCGGGTCCGACGGCATCGCCCGGGCCCCGGAGGCCCTGGACAGGCTCTTCGACGAGCCGGGCGAGCTCGCAAGCCTGCTCGATTTCGACCCCACCTACCAGGAGCGGCCGGCGCTGCTGGGGCCCATGCCGGGCAAGGCCGTTTCCGCCATCACTCCGGCCTTCGACGCCGACGCGGGCGAGCCCGAGGCCGGACCAGCGCAAGCCTTCGTGAACATCATGCAGGGCTGCGACAACTTCTGCGCCTACTGCATCGTGCCCTACACCCGTGGCAGGCAGAAGTCCCGCTCGCCCCAGGCCGTGCTGGACGAGTGCCGCCAGCGCGTGGAGCTGGGCGCACGCGAGATCACCCTGCTGGGCCAGAACGTGAACAGCTACGGCCTGGATTCCGGCGGCGATTCCACCGGCGGCGTGGGCTTCGCCGAGCTCCTGCGCCGGGTGGCGGCCATTCCCGGCCTGCTGCGCCTGCGCTTCACCACCTCCCACCCCAAGGACATCGCCCCGGAGGTCATCCGGGCCTTCGGGGAACTGAAGAACCTCTGCCCGGCCCTGCACCTGCCCCTGCAGGCGGGCAGCGACGCCGTGCTGAAACGCATGGGCCGCAAGTACGACCGCGCGCGCTACCTGGGCATCGTGGAGGCCCTGCGCGCCGCCAGGCCGGACATCGCGCTCACCACGGACCTCATCGTGGGCTTCCCCGGCGAGGGCGAGGAGGATTTTCTGCAAACCCTGGAGATGATGGAGCGCGTGGGCTTCGAGTCCAGCTTCTCCTTCCGCTACTCCGACCGGCCCGGCGTGGCCGCGGTGCGCATGAACCCCAAGGTTCCGGAGGAGGTTGCGCAGGAGAGGCTGTTGCGCTTGCAGTCCGTGCAAAATGGGATTACTAAAGAAAGTCTAAAGAGGCTGGAAGGATCGGAAATCCTGGTATTGCTTGAGGCCGAGAGCCGCAGGCAGGACGCCGGGGAGCCCTTCTGGCGCGGGCGCGATGGCGGCGGGCGCGTGGTGAACGTGCGCGTGGACGCAGGCGCGCTGCAGGAAACGCAGGGCGACTCGCTGGCCGGGAAAATGCTCCGGGTGCGCGTCGTCCAGGCCAAGAACCACTCCCTGCTTGGGGAAAGGGTGGGCCTGCCATGGTAGAGATGAAGGTCTTCGGCCTGGCCGTGGACGAGAAGGCCCAGACCCCGGTGCTCATCCTCAAGGACGAGGCCCGGGATCTGGCCCTGCCCATTTGGATCGGGCCGGTGGAGGCCATGGCCATTTCGCTGGCCCTGAACCACGTGGACACGCCCCGGCCCATGACCCACGACCTGCTGGCTCGCGTGGTGCGCGAGCTGGGCGGGGTGCTGGCCTCGGTGGAGGTGGTGTCGCTCAAGGAGGGCACCTTCTACGCGGAGA
>CAZCYB010000016.1:0-2875 GCA_964502805.1 uncultured Desulfocurvus sp. | reverse complement strand
GGCCCGGTGGAGACCGGGGTCATCCGGCGCATCGACTGCCGCCCCTCGGACGCCATCGCCCTGGCCGTGCGCGCGGGGGTGCCCATCCGCGTGGCCGACCAGGTGCTGGAGGAGGCCGGGACGCGCAGCCTGGACAGCGCCAAGGCCGAGTTCGGCGGGCCGGATCGCGACAAGTGGACGGAAGAACTCGAGAACCTCTCCGACGACGAAATCAAATACAAGATGTGAGGCGGCCATGATCGACCTGCACATGCACACCACCTTCAGCGACGGCGAGCTTATCCCCTCGGAGCTCATCCGCCGGGCCAAGGTAGCCGGGTACAAGGCCATGGCCATCACCGACCATGCCGACGTGAGCAACCTGGGCCTGATCCTGGACAACATCCGCAGGCTGACCCTGGAGTTCGCGCACTTCTACGACATGGAGGTGCTGGCCGGGGTGGAGCTGACCCACGTGCCCCCCGCGCTCATCGGCGAATTCGCCAGCCGCGCCCGCGAGGCCGGGGCCCAGATCATCGTGGTGCACGGCGAGACCGTGGTGGAGCCCGTGGAGCAGGGCACCAACCTGGCGGCCATAGAGGCCGGGGTGGACGTGCTGGCCCACCCGGGGCTCATCACCGAGGTGGAGGTGAAGCTGGCGGCGGAGAAGGGCGTGGCCCTGGAGATCACCACCCGGCGGGGCCACAGCTACTGCAACGGCCATGTGGCCGCCCTGGCGCGCAAGCACAAGGCCCGGCTGGTCATCGACAACGACGCCCACGCCCCCGGCGACCTCATCGGCGAGGAGCTGCGGCGCAAGGTGGCCTACGGCGCGGGCCTGGCGGCGGACGACTACCGCAAGGCCGAGGCCAACGCCTGGGAGATCGTGCAGCGCTGCCGGGCCATCCGCTAGCCGCACGCACATTTCGAGAAGCATGGGGCGGGCGGCCCGAGGGCCGACCCCGCGCCTGTAAGGAGGACACACCGCAATGATACCCGAAACCGGATTCTTGGGCATGATGCTGGGGGCCACCCTGGGCGTGCAGATCGTCCTGGTGTTCCTGGTGCTCATGAGCCTGTGGAGCTGGACCATCATCCTCAACAAGTTCTTCCTGTTCCGCCGCGCCCGGCGCCTGGTCACCCAGGGCTACGCCCTGTTCAACGACGCCGAGGACCTCTCCGAGGGGCTGCAGGCCGTGGGCCGCGACGCCGACTCCCCCCTGTCCAAGGTGGGGCTTCTGGCCGTGGGCGAGTTCCGCAAGCTGGAGAAGGCGGACATCGAGCGCGACCGCAAGCGCGCGCTGGTGAAGGACACGCTGCGGCGCGTGCTGCGCCAGGGCGTCTCCGAGGAGATGAAGCGCCTGGGCAGCTCCCTGTCCTTTTTGGCCACCTGCGCCAATTCCGCGCCCTTCATCGGCCTGTTCGGCACGGTGTGGGGCATCATGCACGCCTTCCACTCCATCGGGCTGTCCCAGTCCGCCGCGCTGGCCACCGTGGCCCCCGGCATCTCCGAGGCCCTGGTCACCACGGCCATCGGGCTGGTGGTCGCCATCCCGGCCACCATCGCCTACAACTCGCTTCTGGCCATGCTGGGCGAGGTGGAGGCCGAGCTGGTGAACTTCGCCGGGGCCTTCCTGAACCGCGTGGAGCGCGAGGTGTCCTGGGCCTCCGGCTCCGCGCCGAAGAAGTAGGGGCGGGCCGTGGGCGCTTCCGTAGGCAAAGGCGGCGGCTACCTGGGCGAGATCAACGTCACGCCCTTCGTGGACGTGATGCTGGTGCTGCTCATCATCTTCATGGTCACCGCGCCCATGCTCACCCAGGGCGTGGACGTGGACCTGCCCAAGACCCGCAGCGTGCGCACCCTGCCCGCCGGCACGGACCACCTGGTGCTCACGGTGAAGAAGGACGGCTCCATCTTCCTGGACGAGTACGGCGTGGGGTTCGAGGACCTGCGCAACCACCTGCAGAACCTGGTGGTGGCCCAGAACAAGCAGCTGTACCTGCGCGCGGACAAGGAAGTGGCCTACGGCGTGGTGGTCAAGGTCATGGGCGAGATCAAGAGCGTGGGCATCGAGAAGCTCGGCATCGTGGCCGAGAGTACGGATGACGACAAGGCCAAGGCCGGGCAGGCCCCCGCTGTGGCCCAGCCCGATCAGGTCGCCCAGCCCGGGCAGCCCAAGCAGTAGGCCGCGCGGCGGAGATTTTTGTGCGGGACACAAGGCAGGCAACCAGCTTCTTCCTTTCGCTGTCGCTCCACGCGGCGCTGCTTGCGCTGGCCATCGTGGGCGTGGGCGATCGGCTCAAGGTGGACATGGACAAGCCCATGTACACCGTGAACCTGGTGTCCCTGAACCCCTCCGAGGACCCGGCCGCGGGCGAGACCGGCGACCCCGCCGCGGGCCCCCCGGCCCAGGAGGAGCAGCAGGCCGCCCAGGCCGAGGAGGCCCAGGCCAAGCCCGTGGACCTGAAGGCCGAGAAGCCCAGGCCCGAGCCGGTGAAGGACGACGCCAAGGCCATCAGCGAGAAGAAGGTCGACGAGAAGAAGAAGCCGGACCCCAAGAAGGAGCCGGAAAAGAAGCCGGAGGAAAAGAAGCTGTCCAAGGAGGACCTGCTCAAGGAGGCCCTCAAGGACGTGAAGAAGGACGTGGCCGCCTCGGACAAGGCCAAGCCGAAGGCGGATGCCGCCCCGAAGAAGGACGCCGTGGCCAGCGAGCTGGCCGAACTGCGCAAGGGCGCGGGCGGCAACATCTACACCACCGGCGGCACCGGCCCCGGCGGCGCGGGCGGCGGCAAGGGCACCGGCGCGGGCGGCACGGGCTCCGGCCTCATGAGCGTGTACGGGGCCATCGTGGAGCAGGCCATCAAGAAGAACTGGCGCTACCCCACCTTCGCCCAG
>CAZCYB010000015.1:0-63880 GCA_964502805.1 uncultured Desulfocurvus sp. | reverse complement strand
GCCGCCAGAGCCAGGGAAAGGGTCAGAGCCTGCATGCGAATCTTCATAGTGTTCTCCTTGGTTATGTTCGGTTTCGAGTTGTTGTCCATGTCAGCCAAGGGGCTACCAGCCCCAGCCGCAACCGCAGCCGTAGCCCATGGGCGGACCGTATCCCGGCCCATTCCAGCCAACGGGAGCGGTGCCCGAGGGCAGCGCGGACTGGGCCGGGGCCTGCGGCTGGGCCGTGGTCTGCGCCTGGGAAGGCAGGGACGAGCCGACCAGGATGGCTGCGCCAAGAGCCATGGCGGCAATGAAGGAACCTTTCTTCGATGAAATCTTCATTTCACTATCCTCCGGTTTGCGGTTTGATTTCGTTTCGTCTTTCGAGATCACAGCACGTTCTTGAGCGTGTTGAACTCATCCACGTTGATCTCACCCTTGGCCAGCCGGGTCTTCAGAATCTCCAGGGAGTCTCTCCGGTCTGCGGCGTGGTCTCTGGTCGCTCCCCTGGAGCCGAACACCTTCACGGCCAGGTAAACCAGGAGGAGCAGGAGCAGCAGGCCGACAAGCATTCCGAACCCGCCTCCGAAGCCCATTCCCCCGAAGGCAATGGATGAGATGTAGCCGCAGTTCCACATGGTCTTCTCCTTGGTTTCCGAGCTTGTCGGGCTGTCAGCTACAGCCCCTTGGGTTCCGTCTCTTCTTCTCAACTCGTTACGGGACGGATAAGGCAAGTCGCGTGCCAGAATGCCATTTGCTGCTCAACATGCTTGAATCGTTTGTATAAATTTTTTATGAAGGCCAGACGGGGTGAGCTGGGCGGCCTGTTACGGATAAAAAGTATCCATGCTGCTGGACATGAAGGGAAGAATGGATACACTCTCCTTCAGACAAACGGATCATGAGGATGTTGAAATGACGGCTTTACATTCCGCCCCTGCCCTGCGGCGCAGTTCCTTTTTGAGGCTCTCTCCATGGCTGCTGGTCGGCCTGGCCGTGATTTTCGGCCTCGCCATCGCCGTGCTCGCCGCCCGCAACACCCAGCGGGAGAAGCTGCACATGTCCCAGAACCTCTCGGACAGGGCCGGGTCCCTCATCTGGGCGTTGGAGGCCGGGACGCGGGCCTGGATGGGCATGCGCGGCAGCCAGAACCTGCAAGCGCTCCTGGAGGAGACGGGAAAGCAGCCCGGCATCACCTTTATGATGGTGACGGACCAGACCGGCCTGATTCTGGCCCATAGCGACAAGTCGAAGATCGGGACACGCGGCTATGATGCCGACACCTTGGCTGCGCTCGGTGCGGGGGATGTCCAGAGATGGCGGATTACTGATTCGCCGGAAGTCGGCAAGGTCTTCGAGGTGTATAAATCCTTCTCCCCGCAGCCCGGCTTCCGGCAGGAGATGTGGCATGAACCCATGGGCGAGTGCTCGTGGTGGAATCCCGGCTCCTCCATGCGGTCGATGCCCGGAATGGCCAAGCCTCTCTCACAGGAGAAGCAGGTGCTGTTCGTGGGCCTCGACGTGCGCCCCTTCGAGGCAGCCCTCGAAGAGGACTTCCGGAACACTGTGGTCATCGCCCTGCTGGTGGGGCTGCTAGGGTTTGGCGGCTTCGTCTCGCTGTTCTGGGCGCAGAGTTCCCGGCGTTCCCGGCGGCTGCTTCAGGATGCGCGAGCCTTTGCCTCCGAAGTCGTGACGAGCCTTCCCGTGGGCCTGCTGACCACTGATCCTGACGGGCGTGTCGCCCTGACCAACGAGACGGCGTCAGGACTGCTCGGGGTCGGCTCCGAGAAGCTGGCCGGGACGCCGCTACGCGACACCGGAGGCCTGGACTGGGAGTCCTATGCCTCGGAGCTGGCGCAGGGAGAGTCTGTTCTTGAGCGGGAGGCGGAACTGACGGACGCGTCGGGCAGGCGCACCCCGGTCAGCCTCAGTGCGTCCCGCATCGTCAATGAGGAGGGCCTGTTCCTGGGCCACCTGTTCATCCTGCGCGACCTTGGCGAGATCAAGCGTCTTCAGGAGCAGGTGCGGCGCAATGAACGCCTTTCGGCCTTGGGGAACCTTGCCGCTGGCATCGCTCATGAAATCCGCAACCCCCTTAGTTCCATCAAGGGCTTCGCCACGTATCTGGCCGGGAAGATCAAGACGGAAGGCCCGGACAAGGACGCTGCCAAGGTCATGATTCAGGAAGTGGACCGGCTCAACCGGGTCGTCTCCGAACTGCTGGAGTTCGCCAAGCCGGGACAGCCTGTTCTCAAGAACGAGGACGTCAACGCGGTCATCGAGCGGGCCTTGCGCTTGTGCGGGTCGGACGCCTCGGGCAAGGGCGTGGAGGTTCGTTTCCAGAAGGACGAAGCTCTGCCACTGGTCCCCCTGGACGCGGAGCGGATGACCCAGGCGCTGCTGAACCTGTTCCTCAACGCCATCCAGGCCATGGAGCGAAACGGTGTGCTGGAGGTGTCCGCGCGCCGCGAGGGCAGCCCTGGCCGACTGGCCGTGCGCATCGCCGACACGGGCAAGGGCATCTCCCCGGATGTCATCGCCAACATCTTCAACCCCTATTTCACCACAAGGCCGTCCGGCACAGGGCTGGGCCTTGCCATCGTCCATCGGGTGGTGGAGGGGCATGGCGGGGAGATCAAGGTGGAAAGCCAGCCCGGCACTGGGACCACGTTCACCATCCTGCTGCCCCTGGAAGGGCAGGCTGCATAGGAGATCGAAAGGTGAAGCCCTCCAAGACGAAGCTGCTCGTTGTCGATGATGACTCCGGCCACAGGAACATGCTGCTCACGCTCCTGGCCGACTGGGGCTACCGCGTCGAAGGTGCGGAGGACGGCGATTCCGCAGTGGCCCTGTGCCATCAGCACCCCTACGACCTGATCCTGATGGACGTGCGCATGGCCGGACTGTCCGGCATTGAGGCGCTCAAGGAGATCAAGGCCTACAACCCGGCCATCCCCATCCTGATCATGACGGCCTACTCCAACGTGGAGTCTGCGGTGGAGGCCATCAAGGCCGGAGCCTACGACTACCTCACCAAGCCCCTTGATTTCGACGAACTCAAGCTGACCCTGGAGCGCGCCCTGGACCACACGTCCCTGCGCGACGAGAACAAGGCCTTGCGCGTGACCCTGGCTGCCTCCTTTGATCCGGGCGGCATCATCGGCTCAAGCCCCCCCATGCGCCAGCTCCTGGACATGCTGTCCACCATCGCCCCCTCCGAGGCCACCGTGCTCATCACCGGCGAGTCCGGGACGGGGAAGGAACTCATCGCCAAGGCCATCCACGCCAACAGCTCCCGCAAGAATGGCCCCTACGTGGCCGTCAACTGCGCAGCCTTGACCGAGACCCTGCTGGAGTCGGAACTCTTCGGGCATGAGAAGGGGGCCTTCACCGGGGCCGAGAGGCGGCGCGACGGCCGGTTCCAGATGGCGGACAAGGGGACGATCTTCCTCGACGAGATCGGTGAAATCTCCATGACCATGCAGGTCAAACTTTTGCGGGCCATACAGGAACGGGAAGTCCAGCGGGTGGGCGGGGACCACGCCATCAAGGTGGATGTGCGCATCCTGGCCGCCACGAACCGTGACCTCATGCACGAGGTGGAGCTGGGGCGCTTTCGGCAAGACCTCTATTACCGGCTGAACGTGGTCACGCTGTCCTTGCCGCCGCTCCGTGACCGTGTTGAGGACATCCCGCTTCTCGCCACGCATTTCCTGAAGAAGTTCGCGTCCAAGAACGGCAAGCAGGTCAAAGGATTCACCCCTGAGGCCATGGATCGGCTGCTCAAGTACCCCTGGCCGGGGAACGTGCGGGAGCTGGAAAACGGCGTGGAGCGGGCCGTGGTGCTGCTCACGGGCGAGTACATCCGCGAGCAGGACTTGCCTTCAGCCATCGTTCTGAGCGGCGCGGGAGCCTCGCCAGCCGGGGTGAACATCCAGGACATGACCCTTGACGAGATCGAACGGGTGGCGATCCTGGAGGCCCTTGAGAGCGCTGGCGGGAACAAGAGCGAAACGGCCCGGAAGCTCGGCATCACGCGGAAGACGCTCCACGCCAAGCTCCAGCGGTACGGGGTGCAGTAACCTCTGGCCGGGCGCTATTGCGTCCGTCCAAATTGGACGTTGAGCCTCTTGCGCCAGTTGTTCACGGTTTGCGGCGAGACCCCGACAATGCGGGCGATCTCGCGGTCTGACAGCAGGGACCGCTCGGGACACTTGAGGTACTCCAGGACTGCGTCCCTCTTCTTCGCGTTGGTGAAGGGAGCTTTCCGTCCAACTTGGACGCAGTTGGACAGGAAGCCAATGTCGTTGCGGAATTGCTTGATGAACCTGTCTTGATCCTCGTGTTCAACGTAAAAGCCTTGATTGCACAGCTCTTCGAACCTATCGAGCCGCGCCAGGACGTCTTCCAATGCCTTGGCTGGCAATGAGAATAGCAGTTCTTCCAAAACCGCGAGACGCGCACTCACTTGCAGAGGATTGAATTCAAGGTACGGTTCTAGAGTGACCCTTTCGTGCCAACGGCGGCTCCAGTATTGCCACTCATCCCATGCCTCAACGACAGATGTCGGCAAGGGGTAGGCTTGGGATACCGCCCGACGGACAGAATCGGGAAGGTCTTCATTTTTGGACACAAGCCCCCATCCGTCCAAGTTGGACACGTAGCCGTCCTCCTCCACTTCTGCCAAATGAGCGCAGGCCTTCTCCAGCATGGCTTCCTTGACGCAGGGAGCCATGACGGCATCCTCTGAGCCGTAGCGGTCAATAAGTTCAGCTTGCTCCTTAAGCCGCGCTTCTTCCCGCTGACGGGCCTCCTCGGCAGCTCGCGCTTTGTATCCAGGTTCGTGCTTCTCCATGTAGTCGGCAAAACCAGCGAAGGGGTTTTGCATCGTTGGGGCTGCGTCGGACGGTGATGAGGCGGGCGCGGAAATGACGTCCACCGCTTCCTCGAAGGTCATCCCCGCTGCGCACGCCACCGCCTCAGCCCTGTCCCTCGCGGCCTCTCGTTCTCCATCGTAAGTGGTTGAGTTCATGAGGCTGTAGATTTTGGCAAACTTCTCGGTGTCTAGCTTCTTCGGCTCCACGGAATCTCCTGGAAAGGTGTTTGTATTTAGCGTGATAGACGTGATGCCTTGCCGTAGGTCATGGCCCGGAGTGGCTGTATAAAACAGGAGAGTTCGAGCTTCAAGTAGCTTTTGCATTTGAGTTTAATGTCTACCAAAGTGGTTCTCCTGGACATGGCGGCCTCCTTTCGTTTATCGGACTCATCCGGCTGGTCGGTGGCGGGGTGGTCATATTGTGATCGGGAGGAGACAGGTGTTGGACCAGGGCATTGGGCAGGCCGAGGCCGAGGAGCAGGAGGAACGGCTCCGGGACAGCCACTTCAACCCGTGGCGCATGGCCCGGACGGAGAGGTCCAAGGCGGTCGTCGCCGAAGTCCTCCAGCAGCTCCAGGCTTACGAGGTGCGCAACCAGCTCCGCCAGCGTCGCCGCAGGAAGGCGGACCAGGAGGTCTTCGAGGCCACGGTCTTGGCCATCGTCTCGGACTTGGCGTACCACCACCTCATGAATCGCGAGGCCGGGGTCTACATCACCCGCTCCCATCGCTATCTGGGCCGCAAGAGCCGATACCGCCCAGCCGCCTATGGCAAGACCCTGCCAGACATCCTGGACCGCCTCGGATCGCAGGAGTTGGCCTTCCTGGGCATGGAACTCGGCACGGACTGCCCCTTCGGCCCTCCCCTGGAGACCTCCATCCGGGCGGGCAGGCGGCTCCTTGCGCTTGCCCAGGAGCAAGGCCTCCAGCCGGAGGACTTCGGCCTGGACCACGGGCAGGAGGTGATCCAGCTCAAGCGCGTCAAGAAGGGCGGCTGGGACAAGGGCGACTTCGCGGAATATGCGGACACCCCGGAGACCATCCGCTACCGAGAGCAGATGCAGGCCATCAACGGCTGGCTGGAGTCGGCGGAGATCGAGTTCGACGAGTACTACTGGCCCGGCGGCAAGCCCGTGGACACCCTGGACCGGCGTCTACGGCGGGTGTTCACCCAGGGCCGGTTCGACTGCGGTGGCAGGCTGTTCGGTGGGTTCTGGCAGCCCCTGGGCAAGGAAGCTCGCAGGAAGGGCCTGATGATCAACGGCGAGTATGTGGCGGAGTTGGACTACGGCCAGATGAACCCACGCATCCTCTACGGCCTGTGCGGGGCAGAGCCGCCTGAAGGCGACGCCTACTCCGTCCCCGGCATCAAGCACAGCAGGAGCGGGGTGAAGAAGGTCCTGAACGCCATGCTCTTCCACGACAAGAGGCTGGTCAGGATGCCCAAGGGCGTCCGCAAGCTCTTCGAGGAGCGCTACAGCGTTGAGGAGGTCATGCGGGCCATCGAGGCTGCCCACCCGGCCATCAAGTCCTGCTTCTTCACCGGGATCGGCCACGAGGCCCAGTTCACCGAGAGCCAGGTGATGGTTGAGGTTCTGCTCTCCCTCCGTGATCTAGGTGTCCATGCCCTTCCTGTCCATGACTCCGTCATCGTGGGCAGGTCACACAAGACCAGGACCAAGGAGATCATGCTCTCCTGCTTCCACAAGGTGGTTGGAGTCCAGGGGGTCGTGGAGGTGAAGGAGCAATGACCAGGCTTACTTACATCAATAGGGGAGCCTACCCACTCTCCTTTAGTGGGACCCGTAAGCCATGACCGACTGGAGCCAACGCCTGAAGCGCAAGCAGGACGTGAAAGACCGCGCCAACGTCCCGAACCACATGTACGGCTACTGCCGGGTGATCCACTGCGGCAGGCCAGCCAGGGCGGGGACCTCGGACGGCCTGGACGAGCGGTACTGCCGCGCCCATGCCGACCACAACCAACGCCACGGCAGCCCGCTTAAGGGGTCTTACACGGCCAAGGAGCTGAACCCGTACCGCCGGGCGGCCCTGGCCTGGATCGTGGCCCACGAGGACAGCCGCTGGGTGCAGAACGCCGTCCAGCGGGTGAAGGGCCTCTACCAGCAGGCCGGGCCATACGTGGAGGCCTTCCGCCTGCGTGGCCTGCCTCCTCAGCAGCGGGCCAAGGCGGCCCTGGCGCGGCTTAGGAAGCACGGCATCGACCCTCGGCTGGTCGTGGCGGCATGGCTGGCCGTGGAGATGCTGATCAAGGACGATCCCCAGCCCGTCAGCGGCACCGAGTACAAGCGCGTCCAGGCCGCGAAGGTGGTCCATCGCATGGCCTCGGGGTCGCATCGGCGCTGGGTGCGGGAAGTACCTTCGCCCGTCTGGCCGAGCCAGAAGCAGGCCCAGGTCCAGGAACTGCACGTGTACCCGCGCAGCCGTGGCCGCGTCCTTCGACACCTGGGCGAGTCGCTGGAGTCGGCAGTGGAGTTGCTGGTGGAGCATCACCTCGCGGACGCCCAGGCCTTCAAGCGTGAGCATGAAGCGGCAGGGGCCTCCGGCGCTCGGCCCTACCCGAGGGCTTGGGTGTCCAGGCCCAGGCAGAAGGATGACGAAAAGACTTGAAACTGTTCCAGTGAGGCGTTACATTCGGCTCAGGAACAGTGAATATATCTAGTTGAAAGGAAAGGGATTCCTTGTCTCCAGACGAGAATCCCTCCCTCTCCGCCAGAATGTCCAGGGGCTGCGGCACGCGTCGCGGCCCCTTTTTTTGCGCCCCGTGGACGCGTGCCGAAGGCCTCGCGCCATTGCGCAGCCCTCGGCCCCTGTGGTAGTCGCACAGGGTGTGAGCCGTTGCCCGCGCCTGCCGGGCAGACCCAGCAACCGGACATAAGGTTCCCCATGCCCCCCATACAACTGAGCGTCTTCGATCTGTTCAAGGTCGGGCCCGGCCCGTCCAGCTCGCACACCATCGCCCCCATGCGCGCGGGCAGCGACTTCCTCCAGCTGGCCAGGGCGCTGCCTCCGGAGACCCTGGCCCGGGCCACGGGGCTGGAGGTGGTGCTCTACGGCAGCCTCTCGGCCACGGGCAGGGGCCACGGCACGGACCGCGCGGTGCTGGCCGGGCTTTTGGGCCAGCTGCCCGAGTCCTGCCCCCCGGCCTTCCTGGACGCTCTGGCCGCCGACCCCCTGGCCGGGCGCGAGGTGGAACTGGGGCCTGTCCGCCTGAAGCTCAGCACGGCCAACGTCGTCTTCGGGCCCATCGAGCACGGCCACGCCTGCGTCAACACGCTTGTTTTCCGGCTCATGGCGGGGCCCGAGGCGAGCGGCGGGGCCGAGACGCTCCTCGAGCAGGAGTACGCCTCCCTGGGGGGCGGGTTCCTCCAGGCCGTGGGCCGACCGGAGCCGAAGCGCGGCCAGCCGCGCCACCCCTACGGCACCATGGCCGAGCTGCAGGCGCGCCTGGCCGAGAACGGCCTGGGCCTGCACCGGCTCATCCTGGAGAACGAGATGGCCGTCACCGGGGCCGACGAGACCGAGGTCATGGCCGGGCTGGATTCCATCCTGCGCGTCATGGACGCCTCGGTTGGCGCGGGGCTGGAGGCCGAGGGCGTGCTGCCCGGGCCCGTGGGGCTCTACCGCAAGGCCCGGCACATCTACGAGCGCTCCATGTTCAAGCGCCAGACCCACGAGAACATCATCGGGCAGATGTGCGCCTTCGCCTTCGCCGCCTCGGAGGAGAACGCCGCCGGGCACGTCATCGTCACCGCGCCCACCTGCGGCTCCGCCGGGATCATCCCGGCCATGGCCCGGATCATGCGCACGCGGCTGGCCCTGTCCGAGCAGTCCATCCGCGAGGGGCTGCTGGCGGCGGCGGCCATCGGCTTTCTGGCCAAGCACAACGCCACCATCGCCGGGGCCGAGGGCGGCTGCCAAGCCGAGATCGGGGTGGCGTCGGCCATGGCCGCGGCCATGCTGGCCCATGCCACGGGCTACGGGCCGCGCGTGGCCGAGAACGCCGCCGAGACCGCCCTGGAGCACCACCTGGGCATGACCTGCGACCCCGTGGGCGGGTACGTGCAGATTCCCTGCATCGAGCGCAATGCCATGAGCGTGGTCAAGGCCTACACGGCCTTCATCATCGCCACCGACGTGCCGCCCATCCAGCACAAGATCGGGCTGGACCAGGCCCTGGAGGCCATGATGGCCACGGGCCGGGACATGAACTGCAAGTACAAGGAGACCGCCCAGGGCGGCCTGGCCGTCATCGTGCCCTGCTAGGGGGGCCGCCGGGCAGGCCGGTCATCGGGGCAGGGCGCCGGGGCGGGTCAGGAATCCGCGCTGGCGATGCAGATCTTCCGCATGATGGCCTCGGGCACGTCCGCCAGGGGCAGCGGGCGCGAGCACAGGTAGCCCTGGCCCAGGTCGCAGCCCATGGCCTTGAGCACGTCGCGCTGCTCCTCGGTCTCTATGCCCTCGGCCACGGTCTTGAGCTTCAGGCTGTGGGCCAGGGTGATGATGGCCCGGACGATCTCCCGGTCCTCGCTGCTGCGGGCCAGCCGGCCGACGAAGCTCATGTCGATCTTGAGCCGGTCCAAGGGCAGCTTCTGCAGGGCGCTCATGGACGAGTAGCCCGTGCCGAAGTCGTCGATGGCTATGCCCACGCCCTTCTCCTTCAGGCGCTCCAGGATGTGGGCGCTGGCCTCGGGGTAGCGCATGATGGAGGACTCGGTGATCTCCAGCACCAGGCAGGAGGGCGGCAGCCCGGTCTTCACCAGGGTCTGCTCGATCTGGTCCGCCAGGC
This sequence comes from uncultured Desulfocurvus sp., assembly GCA_964502805.1. Classification (GTDB taxonomy): domain Bacteria; phylum Desulfobacterota; class Desulfovibrionia; order Desulfovibrionales; family Desulfovibrionaceae; genus Humidesulfovibrio. Next base: position 54,216 of record CAZCYB010000015.1, on the reverse strand, counting down.
CCTGGCGCGAGAACTGCCGTGGCGAGAGGTTCACGGAGACGCTGAGCTCGCCCGCCACGTCCAGGCGCCGCAGCAGCAGGGTCATGTCCACGCAGGCCTGCTCCAGGGCGAACTGCCCCAGCTCGAAGATGAACCCCGATTCCTCGGCCAGGGGGATGAACTCCAGCGGGCTTATGAGGCCGCGCTGCGGGTGCCGCCAGCGGATCAGGGCCTCGAACCCGGCCAGGCGGTTGGTGGCCAGGCAGTAGATGGGCTGGTAGACCATGAAGAACTCGCCAGCCTCCAGGCCCCGGTGCATCTCGCTCTGCAGGCTCATGGTCTGGATGGCGGCCTCGTGCATGCCCTTGCGGTAGGCCACCACGCGGTTGCGGCCCGAAAGCTTGGCCTGGTGCAGGGCGATGTTGGCGTTGCGCAGCAGGTCCTCGGGCCGGGCGCCGCCCAGCGGGGCCCCCACCACGCCGTAGCTGGCCTCCACCTGGATCTCGTGGGTGCCGATGGTTATGGGGGTCTTGAGGCTGGCGCGGATGCGCTTGATGGTGCGCACGGTCTCGCGCGGGGAGAGTTCCTCCAGCACAAGGGTGAACTCGTCGCCGCCGTAGCGGCACACGGTGTCCACCCTGCGGGCGCAGGTGAGCAGCCGCTGCGCCACCTCGCGCAGGAGCAGGTCCCCGGCCTCGTGCCCCAGGCTGTCGTTGATGACCTTGAAGCGGTCCAGGTCGATGAAGACCACGGAGAAGGTGGTGCCGTTGCGGGCCGCGCGCTCGCTGGCCTGGGCGATGCGGTCCAGGCACAGGGTGCGGTTGGCCAGCCCGGTGAGCGGATCGTGCAGGGCGCGGAACAGCAGCTGCTCCTCCAACTGCTTGTGCTCGGTGATGTCCGCGAAGATGGTGGAGAAGCCCTCCTCGCCCCAGGGTGCGATGGAGATGGAGAAATGCTTGCCCTGGGGGGCGAAGTAGTGCTCCATGTGCGCGGGCACGCCGCTGGTGGCCACCTCGGCGTACTCGGCCAGGAAGGGCGCGACGCTTGTGCCGTAGACGGCGGAGGCCAGCCTGCCCTGCACGTTCTCGGCCTTGAGCCCCAGGATGCGCTCGTAGCTCTTGTTCACGGTCTCGATGACATAGTCCGTGAGCTGGCCGTCCTCGTCGCGCACCAGGGTGTGCAGGGCCACGCCCTCGGTCATGTTGTCGAACAGGGAGTCGAACTCGCGGATGCTGTCGCGCAGGGCGGCCTCGGCGCGTTTGCGCTCGGTGATGTCGCGGGCGATGCCCAAGACGCCCACCAGCCTGCCGGTGTCGTCGCGCATGGGCGTCTTGACGGTCTCGAACAGCCCCTGGTAGCCCCCGTCCTTGAACACCAGCCATTCCTCGTTGCGCACGGGGCCGTCGGCGTCCATGGCCCGGCGGTCGTTCTCCAGGAAGAAGTCCGCCAGCTCCTGGGACACGAAGTCCGCGTCGCGCCGGCCGATGATCTCCCGCTCGGCGACGCCGAAGAGCTTCTCGAAGGCCGGGTTGCAGGAAAGGTACACGCCCTGGGGGTCCTTGAGCCAGACCAGGTCCGGGATGCTGGCCTTGAGGGTGCGCAGCAGGGTCTCGCTCTCGCGCAGAGCTGCCTCGGCGCGCTTGCGCAGGGTGATGTCGCGGAAGGTGCCCTCCACGCCCAGGACATTGCCCGCCTCGTCACGGTAGAGCCGGGAGGAGGTGGAGACGAGCACCTCGCTGCCGTCGGCGCGCTTCAGCGCCACCTCGAAGTCGCGGACCTCGTTCTTTTCCGCCAGCAGGGCCAGGAAGCCCTCGCGCTGTTCCGGATGCATCCAGAACTCCGCGATGGGCCGCCCGAGGATTTCTTCCTCCGAGCCGTAGCCAAGCAGCGCCACGCCAGAGGGGCTGACCATGTCCAGCAGGCCCGCGGCGTCGGCGCGGTAGAACACGTCGGTGATGTGCTCGATGACCGAGCGGTACTTGCCCTCGCTCTGCCGCAGGGCGGTCTCGGTCTGCTGGCGGAGCTGCACCTCGCGCTGCAGCAGGAAGTGCCGCAGGCCCAGGTACACGGCCAGGGCGGCAACGGCCAGGATGGCCGAGCCCAGGAGCAGCAGGTAGTTGCGGAAACGCTGCAGGCTGGCCAGCACCTCGGCCTGGGGGGTGGCCACGCACACGCTCCAGAAGGTGTTCTCCAGGCGGATGGGCATGAAGACCGCGTGCTTGAGTTGGCGCTCCACAGTTCTGTCGCGGATGCGGTCGAAGGTGAAGGTCCCTTCCCCCGCCTCGCCGCGCACCATGCGTCCGGCCAGTTCCGCAAGGTCGGGGAAGGACCGGGCGGTGTCCATGATGCCCTGGCCCACCAGGGACGCCACCGGCGAGTATATGATGCTTCCGTTCTCGCTCAACACGAAGGCGTAGCCGGTTTCGGCCACGCGGATTCCCTCCAGGTAGCGCCGGGAGATGACGTCGAAGGCGATGAGCGCGGCCAGGGAGCCCCGGAACTGGCCGTCCTGGAAAACAGGCACGTGCAGGGCCACGGTGCGGTAGCCCTGCACCGAGGTGAACACGTCGCTGACCACGGGGGCATGCACGGCCAGCAGGCGCTTCACGTGGGCCTGGGAGGTGACGTCGCGGCCCGTGACGGAGTCGTCCGGGGTGGAGTGGATGATGCGGCCATCCGCGCCCATGCGCGTCAGCGCCAGCACCTCGCCCGCGTTCTCGTCCTGGAAGGTGCGCATGATGGCCCGGCCCTCGTCGTCGAGCCGGATGATGTGCGGGTTGCCGCCCAGGGTCTCCAGGGTCTTGCGGTGGTGGCCGAAGAAGTCCTGGATGCCCTGCGCCGCCTGGCCCGCAAGGGTCGTCTGCTGGGCGTTCAGGGCCTCGATGGCCTCGCGCTTGACCTCGGAGTAGGCTCCGCCGAGGAGCAGGGCGCAGCCCAGCGCCGCCAAGAGCAGGAGACCGAGAAAGGCGCGTTGTCTGTCCATGCGGGCCTGTACCGGGCACGGGGCCCGGACGCTCAATCGAGGTTCTGGGGGCTACTAGGAAACCTTGCTGAAAAACATCGGCCAAGTCAACGAAATACGCCGCTGATCGGTGGTGCGGGGCGACGGTGCTTTCCTTTCCGGGCGGTTTTGCGTAGCATGCGTACATGCAGGTATTCGGCTGCACGGCGCCTGGGACGCCCCGGCGCCGGATGCGCGACCCGCAAGGTGCGCCATGCCCAGAGAATCGAAGCGACGCCTCGTGCTGGCCATTCCCCTGGCCCTGGCCCTCGGCATCGTCCTGTACTTCGCCGCCATGGTGAGCTGGCACCGCCAGAACACCGAGGCCAAGCGCCTGGACGAATGCCAGGCCATGGTCCGCCTGGCCGACCAGGCCGCCCTGGCCTTCGTGGACCGCTACGTGGCGCTGTTCAAGGCCGTGGCCGTGTTGCCCGAGGTTCGCCAGCACGCCACCGGCCCCTCCTGGGAACTCTTCCGCGACCTGTCCGAGCGCTTCCCCGAGACGGAGAACATCGCCGCCACCAACCGCCTGGGCTGCTTCTTCGCCTCGGCCAAGGCCGGGGGCGCCAGGTCCTGCATCGCCGAAACTGAGTTCTTCCAGCGCGTGGCCGCAGGGGCGCCCTTTGCCGTGATGCAGCCGCACAAGGGGCCCATCACGGGCAAGCTGGTCACCGGCGTCGTGGTGCCCATCCAGGACGACCGGGGCCGCTTCGACGGCATCGTGGGCACCTCCATCGCCTTTTCCGCCCTGAGCGGGCGCTGGGACCAGCTGGCAGCCGGCTCCAGGGCCTCCCTGGTTGTCTTTGGCCAGGCCGGGGTGGTACACTACGCCTCCGGGGATTTCGCCCCGCTCATGGGCCAGCGGCTTGATGGCCAGGCCGCCCCGCTTGAGCGGATCAGGGATGCGGGCGGGGCCGCGGCGCTGGAACTCGGGGGGCGTGAGTACCTGGCCCAGGTGCTCAAGTCCGAGAGCAGCGGCCTGACCATCGTGGCCCTGGCGCCCAGGCGCGCGGGCATGGCCGAGCTGTTCCGCGACCACCCGGAGATGTACTGGGCGGCCCTGTGCCTGGCGCTGCTGGTGGCCGCGGCCCTGGTGCTGCAGTGGAAGGACCGGCAGTGGGTGGGCGCGCTCTCCGAGAGCGAGCACCGCTACCGCGAGCTTGTGGAAGGCACGGACAACCTGGTGACCCAGGTGGACGGGCAGGGGCGCCTGCTCTACGTCAACGCCATGGCCGAGAGGATCTTCGGGCTGCCGCCGGAGGACTGCGTGGGGCGCATGGCCTTTGATTTCGTGCACCCCGACGACCGCCAGAACACCATGGAAGCCTTTGCGGGCTGGGTGGCCGGGCGCAGGCTGCACCAGCGCTTCGAGAACCGCATCGTCGCGCAGGGGGGGGAGGTTCGCTACCTTTCCTGGAACGTGAACTTGCACTACGACGAGGCCGGAAATCTGGTCTTCATCAACTCCATCGCCCAGGACGCCACGGAGCGCAACCTCATGGAGTCGCGGCTCGTCCAGGCCAAGGAGGACGCCGAGAAGGCCAACCGGGCCAAGAGCGAGTTCCTGGCCAACATGAGCCACGAGATCCGCACCCCGCTCAACAGCGTGCTGGGCATGCTCCAGCTCCTGCAGCAGGGTTCTGAGCCCGAGGAGCAGGCCCGGTACGTGGACATGGCCTCCACCGCGGGCAACCGGCTGCTGGCCCTGCTCAACGACATCCTGGACTTCTCGCGCATGGAGGCCGGGCTCATGCGCTTCCTGCACGAGGAACTGCGCCTGCGCGAGGCCGTGGCCGAGGTCATGGAAGCCTTCCAGGTCACGGGCGCGCAGAAGGGCCTGGCCCTGACCTGGGCGGTGGACGCGGGCGTGCCCGAACTGCTGGTGGGCGACAGGGCGCGCATCCGCCAAGTGCTGTTCAACCTGGTGGGCAACGCCGTGAAGTTCACGGAGTCCGGCGGGGTGGACGTGCAATGCTGGGCCTCCGGCCAGGGCTGCCCGCCAGGGAAGATATCGGTGTACCTCGCCGTCACGGACTCGGGCATCGGCATCCCGGCGGACAAGCTGGACGCCATCTTCGACCGATTCACCCAGACGGACCTCTCCTACGCCAAGCGCTACGAGGGCGCGGGGCTGGGCCTGGCCATCGTCAAGCGCATCGTCCAGCTCATGAGCGGCAGCATCACCGTGGACAGCGAGCCGGGCGCGGGCACCACCTTCTGCGTACGCCTGCTGCTGGACCGCTACGAGCCCGGCGCCGTGGACTGCCCGGCCCCGCCATGCCCGCCGCCTCCCAAGGGCATCCGCCCCCTGCGCATCCTCCTGGCCGACGACGAGCCCATCGGCCAGTTGAGCCTGCAGATGCTGCTTTCGCGCCAGGGCCACACCATCACCAGCGTGCCCGACGGCCAGGGGGTGCTGGAGGCGCTGCGCGGTGGCGACTTCGACTGCATTCTCATGGACATCCAGATGCCCATGCTCGACGGGGTGGAGACCACGCGCATCCTGCGTTCCGACCCGGAGTTCGCTGCGCGGCGGCGCATTCCGGTCATCGCGCTCACGGCCTACGCCATGCCCGACGACAGGGAGCGGTTCCTCTCGGCGGGCATGGACGGGCACGTGTCCAAGCCTGTGCGCATGGACGAACTCCTGGCCGAGCTGGCGCGCGTGGCCGGAACCGCCCAGGGCTAGGCCCGTGTTGACTCCGGCACCGGCCTTGGGCAGGATGTCGGAGGCTGGGGATATCCCCGCGAGGAGGACGGCATGAAACTCACGAAGATCCTTGTGCCCATAGACGGCGGCAAGCGCTCGGAAGCCGCCGTGCGAGCCGCCATCGGGCTGGCCGCCTGCCAGGGCGGCGAGGTGACGCTCCTGCACTGCCACGACCGGATTCCCTCGCTCATCGGCGGTGACGCGCGCGACGACCTGGAGGTCGAGCTCTTGGAAGAGGACGCGGAGCTGCTTCGCCCCTACGCCGAAATGCTCGCCAAGGCCGGGTGCGCGCCCAGGCTGCTGGCGCGCGGCGGGGACCCCGGCGACCTCATCGCCCGGGTGGCGGACACAGGCGGCTACGACCTCGTCATCATGGGCACCCAGGGCTACACGCGCATCGGGGGGTTCATCCTGGGCAGCGTGGTGCAGCAGGTGCTTTCCGCCACGGAGTGCCCGGTGCTGGTGGTGCACTAGGCCCAGGGCGGCTTGACCGCGCAATGGCCGTGGCATATCCTGGGCAACAGTTCAGTTCCCCCTTGGCGACGTTTCCCCGCGCGACCCCAGGAGGACCAATGCCGAGCCCCAGCAGACCCGCCACGGCTTTGCGGCTCCTTGCCGCCGTCCTGCTCTGCCTGCTTCCGTCCACGGCCCAGGGCCGCGGGCCGGTGCCCAGCCCCATCGCCCAGGAAATGCAGAAGCACGGGGACCTGATTCCCTTCTCGCCCTCGGCCGAGGTTCTGGCGGGCTATTTCGTGGCCGACGAGGCCGCCCCGGAACTGGTCTATGGACCGTTGCGCGACTACGTGGCCTCCCGCCTCTGCCGTACGGCCTGGCTCATCGAGCGCGGGGAGAAGGCCCGCCTGGACAGGGCCGCTGGCCAGGCCGCGCCCCTGGAGTACTCCCTGGTGCTGGAGGAGGACTGCGACGACCGCGTCACCCACGCCACCTTCGTCCTGCTGCGCCCCGCCGACCCCAAGGCCTGGCTGGAGTGGCGCAGCCAGTTCCACAAGAGCAAGACCGAGGGCCACTACGGCGCGGCGCGCGCCCGGCTGGAAAAGGCCGCGTCCGACGGCTTCCCCGTGTCCGGGGAGCTGCGCTTTTTTACCCTGAACGAGGAACTCCTGCTCCGGCCCGTCGAGCAGACGCTGAAGGCCGACCGCAGGACAAGGCCTGTCTACGACCTGGTCACCGGCCGCAGGACGGGGCGGTAGCCGCCGTGGCCGCGGGAGCCAGACAGCGCGGCGCGGGCGAGGGGCTCGCCTCGGCCCTGGTGCTGGCGGCCCTGGCCCTGGCGGCCGCGTGGGTGTTCTCGCGGCAGGCGGATTTCAACCCCGCCGTGGAGGTGGCCCTGCGCGCGCCCGCGCCAAAGGGTTCGCAGGCCGCCCAGGGCCAGGCCCCGGCCCAGGCCCAGCCTGGCGAGACCCCCGGGGCAGGCTCCGAAGCGGGACCCGCCGCTCCCAAAACCTCCGCCCTGGCGGCCCTGCTGCCCGAGGGCGCGGGCGGGCTGGCCGCCCTGGGCCCGGCGGAGAGCTTCGACCCCCAGACCCTTTCGGACAAGATCGACGGCAAGGCCGAGCTGTACCTGGCCGCCGGGTTCAAAGCCATGGCCGACCGAGCCTACGCCACTGCCGGGGCGGGCAAGGGGCGCGTGCGCGTGGACGTGTACCTCTACGAGATGAAGAGCCCGGACGCGGCCTTCGCCGTGTTCAGCGGGCAGAAGCGTTCCGGCGCGGGCAAGAGCGCCGTGGCGGAGCGGGCCTACGCCACGGAGAACGCCGTGTTCTTCGCCAGCGGCGCGCACTACGCCGAGGTCATCGCCGACAAGACCGGGCCCGAGGCCGCCAGGGCCCTGGACGCCCTGGCACGAGCCGTGGCGGCAGCCCTTCCGGGTGGCAAGGCCGTCGGCGGGGCGGAGGCCGGGGGCACGGCCAAAGACACCGACCTGTTCCCGCCCCAGGGCCTGGACGCGGGCAGCCTGCGGCTCATCGCCTCGGACGTGTTCGGGGTGCAGGGGCTGACCAGCGTGTACACGGCAGGCTACAGGCTGGGCCAGGCCGAGGCCTCGGGCTTCCTGGCCCGCCGCAAAGGCCCGGCCGAGGCCCAGGAACAGGCCAAGGCCTATCTGCGCTTCCTGGTCGAGAACGGCTACCGGGAGCACGAGGGCGCGCTGCCGGGCGGGGCGAGGCTCTTCGAACTGGACGGCTCCTTCGAGGCTGTGGGCGCTGTGGGGCCGTTCTTCTACGGCGTGCACGACGCCACGGGGCGCGAGGCCGCCGTCCAGGTGGCGTCGCAACTGGCCGCACAGCTGGCGAAAAATCTGGAGAAGGCGAAATGAGCGGGCCGGAGATGATGGGGCAGGACAACGGGCTTTCCCGCCGGGACTTTCTGCGCCGGGCCGCCGGGGCCGCAGCCGTGACCCTGGCCGCTGGCGGGCTGGGCCTGGCCCTGCTGGACCGCCACGGCCCCAAGGCCGAGGGCGGGGGCAAGGTGGCCCAGGGCCTGGGGGACTTCAGCATCCCGGAGCTTTCCGGGGCGCGCGCGCGCATGGCCATCGTGCGCGGCAGGCCCCTGCAGCCGGGGGGGCCGGAGCCGGACCGCGCGGCCATGTTCGAGCGCGCGGTGCAGGCCCTGGGCGGCCTGGAGGCCTTCATCAAGCGCGGCGACCGGGTGCTCATCAAGGTCAACGCGGCCTTCGCCACCTCGCCGCTCCTGGGCGCCACCACCCACCCGGACCTGCTGCTGGCCGTGGCCGGGATGTGCCTGAAGGCCGGGGCCGCGCAGGTGACGGTGACGGACAACCCCATCCACAGCCCGGAGAGCTGCTTCGAGCTCACCGGCATCACCGACGCCGCACGGCAGGCCGGGGCCCGCGTGATCCTGCCGCGCGAGGAGCTGTTCACCCCCGTGAGCCTGCCCGGCGGCAAGCTCATCCAGAATTGGCCGGTGCTCACGGGAGCCCTGAAGGGCGCGAACAAGGTCATCGCCATGTCTCCGGTGAAGGACCACCACCGCGCCGGTGCGTCCATGAGCCTCAAGAACTTCTACGGCTTCCTTGGCGGGCGGCGCAACGTGTTCCACCAGGACATCAACGGCATCATCGCCGAGCTGGCCCTGCTCATCCGGCCCACCCTCGTGGTGCTGGACGGCACCGTGAGCATGATGACCAACGGGCCCACGGGCGGGTCGCTCTCCGACCTCAAGGCCACCAACATGCTGGTCGTGGCCACGGACCCCGTGGCCGCCGACGCCTTCGGCATGGAGCTGTTGGGCCGCGCGCTGGACGAGGCCCCCTACATCCGGCTGGCCGAGGCCGCCGGGGCGGGCAGGGCGGACTACAAGGCCCTGAATCCGCACATGCTGGACCTCGGGGCCTAGGGGGGCGGCGATGGGAATCATGCCCTCCATCCGCACCACACGGCGCATCAGCCAGGGGTTCTTCCTGGCCCTCACGCTGTGGTTCTGCGTGGTGCTCTCCCTGGGCGCGGCCTTCTGGCAGCTGCGCGGCTGGCCGGTGAACTGGATACTGTCCCTGGATCCGCTCACGGCGCTGGGCGCGCTGCTGGCCACGAACACCTGGTATGCGCCGCTTCTGTGGGCCGTGCCGGTCATCGCCCTCACCGCCTTCCTGGGCCGGTTCTTCTGCGGCTTCGCCTGCCCGCTGGGCACCCTGAACCAGGTTTCCGGCTGGCTGGCCCTGCGCGGGGCGCGGCACCTGGACAAGGTGGCCGCCAACCGCCACAGCCCTCGCCAGTCCGTAAAGTACGCCGTGCTGGCCTTCACCCTGGCGGCCTCGGCCCTGGGGCTCCTGGTCACCGGCATCCTGGACCCTATGCCCCTGCTGTTCCGCTCCATCAACCTGACCATCCTGCCCGTGCTGGACTCCGGGTTCCAGGCCATCTTCGCCAAGCCCCGGCACTACGCCTCGGCCTGGCTGGTGGGCGGGGTCTTCCTGGCCATCATGGGCCTCAACATCCTGCGCCCGCGCTTCTTCTGCCGCTTCGTCTGTCCGCTTGGGGCGTTGTTCGGCGTGCTGGCGCGCTACTCGCCCTGGCGCATCGGCAAAACCCAGGCCGACTGCGGTAACTGCACCCTGTGCGAGGCCCACTGCGAGGGCGGCTGCCGCCCCTCGGGGGTCATGGTCACGGGCGAGTGCCTCATGTGCATGAACTGCCTGGCCACCTGCCCGCGCGGGCGCATCAGCTTCGCGGGCCGGCCCTCGGCCGAGGGCGAGACGCCCCTGCCCCAGCCCGCGCGGCGCGAGTTCGTTCTGGGCCTGGCCGCCGGGGCCCTGGCCGCGCCCCTGTGGACCGTGGGCGCCCTGGCGGGCGACGGGCGCGATCCGCGGCTCATCCGCCCGCCCGGAGCCCTGGACGAGGAGCGCTTCCTCTCGCGCTGCATCCGCTGCGGCCAGTGCATGCGCGTGTGCCCCACAAACGTGCTCCAGCCCGCGCTCCTGGAGGGCGGGGTGCAGGGCATCTGGACCCCGGTGCTGAACAACCGGCTGGGATCCAGCGGCTGCCAGGTGCATTGCGTGGCCTGCGGGCACGTGTGCCCCACGGCGGCCATCCGCCCGCTGACCCTGGACGAGAAGCTGGGGCGCGGGAACTTTGCCGCCAAGGGGCCCATCCGCCTGGGCACGGCGTTTTTCGACCGCTCGCGCTGCCTGCCCTGGGCGCTGGACCGGCCCTGCCTGGTGTGCCAGGAGCTGTGCCCCGTGAGCCCCAAGGCCATCCACACGCGCACGGAGTACGTGCCCATACGCTTCGGCCAGGCCCGGGTGGAGGCCGCCCAGGGCGCGCGGTTCCAGCTTTCCGGCCTGGCGCGGCCCACGGTGAACCTGGGCAGCGGCGACTACCACCTGCGGCCCGCCGGGGATGTGAAGGCCGAGCTCCGGCGCATCGCCACCATCACTTTGGGTGAGAACGGGGCGGCCCAGTTGACCCTGGACGCGCCCCCGCCACCCGAAAAGGACAAGGGCGGCTGGAGGCTGGGAGGGGAGCGGCTTGTGGAGGTGCTGGTGCGCCTGCAGAAGCCCTATGTGGACGCGGCCCGCTGCATCGGCTGCGGGGTGTGCGAGCACGAGTGCCCCATCTCGGGCCTGCGCGGCATCCGCGTCACCTTCGAGAACGAGTCGCGCTCCGGCAAACTGCTCGTGTAGCGGGCCGGGGGCTTTTTTCACGGGAACGACCGCCCCGAGGGCGGAAAGGGAGGTGGCCCATGGCGGAGAGGAAGTCGGAAAAAAAGTCGGAGAGGAAACAGGGCGTCGGCATGACCCGCCGGACGTTCCTGCGGTCCCTGGGTGTGGGCGGACTGGCCGCCGGGGCGGCCCCGCTGCTGGCGGCGGCCTCGGCCGGCCCGGCCCATGCGGCGGAGGCCCCCAGGGCCATGCCCCTGCGCACCCTGGGCAAGACGGGCGTGAAGGTGCCGGTGCTTTGCCTGGGGGGCATGTTCGACACCATCAACAACCAGCTGCTGCTCAAGCAGGCGCTTAGCTGGGGCGTGACCTACTGGGACACCGCCGAGATGTACGGCAACGGCATGAGCGAGGAGGGCTTCGGCCGCTTCTTCTCGCGCAACCCGGAGCGCCGCAAGGACGTGTTCCTGGTGACCAAGCACACCGCCCGCGGCGGCGACCACACCGCCCGGCTGGACAAGAGCCTGGCCCGGCTGAACACCAACTACGTTGACCTGTTCTTCATCCACAGCGCCACCTCGGCCTCGGACATCACCCCGGAGATCCTGGCCTGGGCAGAGCAGATGAAGAAGGCGGGCAAGATCAAGTACTTCGGCTACAGCACCCACACCAATGTCGAGGACTGCCTGCTGGGCAGCGCCAAGGCCCCGGCGGGCATCGACGTGATCATGCACTCCTACAACATCCACCTGATGCTCAGGCCGAAGATGCAGGAGGCCGTGGCCGCCTGCGCCAAGGCGGGCATAGGCCTGGTGGCCATGAAGACTCAGGGCGCCGGGCCCGGGGGCGGCGCCAGCGAGGCCGAGCTCAAGATGGCCGACCGCTTCCTCAAGCGCGGCTTCACGGACAAGCAGGCCAAGCTCAAGGCCGTGTGGGAGACCCCGGAAATGGCCAGCATCTGCTCGCAGATGCCCAGCCTGACCATCCTGGCCGCCAACGTGGCCGCCGCCAAGGACCAGGTGGCCCTGGACAAGGCGGAGCTTCGCAGCCTGACGGAGTACGCCAGCGCCTGCCAGGGCTACTGCGCCGGGTGCGGCAGCATCTGCCAGCAGGCCGTGGGCGGGGCCGTGGCTGTGAACGAGGTCATGCGCGCGCTGATGTACCACAAGGAGTACGGCGAGCCCGAGCTGGCCCGGCAGACCTTCGCCGCCCTGCCCGCGCAGTCGCGGGAGCTGCTGGAGCGGCTGGACTATTCCCGGGCCGAGGCCGCCTGCCCGCAGAAGCTGGAGATCGCCGCGCTCATGCGCGAGGCCGGGGAGCTTCTGGCCTAGCCTCCAACGGGAACATGCCATGCACGGCGGGGCTCCGGATTCAGGTCCGGGGCCCCGCTTCGACTTCCAGGGCATCGGCCTGGCGCAGCATCTCCGCCACGTCGCCGGTGAAGTAGCGCTGGAACACGGCCTGGAGCGCGGCCTTGAGCTCGGCGCCGGAGCTTGCGGCCGTGGCCTGGTACAGGGGCCGGGCCACGGCCGCGAAGGCGTCCAGCATGGCCGGGTCGAAGTGCGCGCCACGGCCCTGGGCCAGCAGGGCCATGGACTCCTCGAAGGACAGGGCCTGCTTGTAGGGACGGTGCGAGGTCAGGGCGTCGAACACGTCCACGATGGCGAAGAGCCGCGCCCCGGGCGGGATGGCTCCGTCGGCCAGGCCCTGGTCGTAGCCGCCGCCGTCGAAGCGCTCGTGGTGCCCGCTGATCACCGGCAGGGCGTCGGCCAGCCAGGGGGCCTGGGCCACGATGTCGCGTCCGTGCTGCACGTGCCGACGCATCTCGGCGAATTCCTCTTCCGTGAGCCTGCCCGGCTTGAGCAGGATGGCGTCGCGGATGCCGATCTTGCCCACGTCGTGCAAAAGCGCGCCCTTGATCAGCGCGCGGATGGCCGGGGCGCTCCAGCCCAGGGCCTCGGCCAGGCGCACGGCGTAGAGGGTCACGCGGTAGTTGTGCTGGTCCGTGTCGCTGTCCCTCTTGGCGATGGCCCCGCCCAGAACGCGCAGCAGTTCCAGGTTGGCCTCCTGCAGGTGCACAGAAAGCGCCGTGACCCGCCTCAGGAGCCGGACGATGACCGGGTAGAGCAGCAGGGTGGTGGCCAGCACCACCAGCACCACCAGGGCCACGGTGCGGGCCATGCCCGAGGCGATGTCCGCCAGCACCTTGTCCGACACGGCGTACACGGACTCGGCGTACACCGACGGGCGGCCCTGGCTGTCGGCCAGTGCCATGCCCAGGTGCAGGTGCGGCCTGCCGCCGATGCGCACCAGGGTGCGGAAGAGATTCTGCGAATCCGGGGCGAAGGGGTGCCGGTGGGTGCGCAGGAATTCCGCCACCTGCGCGGCCAGGGGGTAGTCCGTCTCCGTGTGCGCGGCGATGACCTGGAAGGCGGTGTCCGTGATGCGCACCGAGACGATGCGGCCCAGGTCGTCGCGGGCCTGGACCCCGGTGGGCGGGCCCTGGGCCAGGCGGTCCAGCACGACCTGGATGCCCCCGGCCCGCAGGCTCTCCGGCTCGTCCAGCTCCGTGAGGATGCGCCTGCGGAAGTCCTCCGCGCCCTGGAGCGTGGCCGAGAGGATGGCCTCGTCGTAGCGCTCCAGCTCCCGCCAGTAGGCCAGGGAGGCCATGACCACGCAGATGAGCGCGGTCATGCCCAGCAGCCGCCGGACGAGCAGCCGGTGCAGGGAGGGCGCGCTAGCCATGGTCCCGCGGGGCCTTCCCTGCGCCCAGGCGTTCGCTCAGGCCCTGGATGGCCGAGTAGAGCACCGGGATGAGCAGCACGCCCAGGGCCGCAGCGCAGAGCATGCCGCCGAACACCGCCGTGCCCATGGTGTTGCGCGCCGCCGCGCCCGCGCCCGTGGCGATGGCCAGGGGCACCACGCCCAGGATGAAGGCGAAGCTGGTCATGAGGATGGGCCGGAAGCGCGCCAGGGCGCCCTCCACGGCGGCCTCGGGCGCGGGCAGCCCGGCCTGGCGGCGCATCCTGGCGAACTCCACGATGAGGATGGCGTTCTTGGCCGCCAGGCCGATGAGCACCACCAGCCCGATCTGGGCGTACACGTTGTTGTCGTACCCCCGGATGAGCTGGGCCGTCATGGCCCCGAACACGCTGGTGGGTATGGACAGGATGACCGCGAAGGGGATGGTCCAGGACTCGTACTGCGCCGCCAGCACCAGGAAGACCATGAGCAGGCCCATGCCGAAGGCGATGAGCGCCTGGGCCCCGGCCTGCTTCTCCTGGAAGGCGATGCCTGTCCACTCCATGCCGTAGCCCTGGGGCAGGGCGGTGCGCACGGCGCTCTCCACGGCCTTGATGAGCTCGCCGGAGCTGTGCCCCGGGGCCGGGCCGGTGGTGAACTCCACGGAGCGGTACAGGTTGTAGCGGCGGATGTACTCCGAGCCCTTGATGCTCTGGCCCGTGCCCAGGGTGGACAGGGGCACCATGGCCCCGGCGCCGTTGCGCACGAAAAAGCGGCCGATGTCGTTCTCGTCCACGCGGTACTGGGCCTCGGACTGGAGCATGACCCGGTAGGTGCGCCCGAACTTGTTGAAGTCGTTGACGTACATGCCGCCAAGCAGGATCTGCAGGGTGCTGAACACGTCGCTTAAGGCTACGCCCTGGGCCTTCACCTTGTCGCGGTCCACGTCGAAGAAGTATTGCGGCACGCTGACGCTGAAGTCCGTGAACATGCCGCCGATGGCCGGGTTCTGGGCCGCGGCCTTCCACAGGGCGGCGGAGTTCTTGCCCAGTTCGGCGATGGATTTGCTGGAGCGGTCCTGCATCTCGAACTGGTAGCCGCCGGTGCTGCCCATGCCGGACACCGTGGGCGGCGGGATGCAGATGATGCGGCCCTCGGGCAGCTGGGCCAGCTGGGCCTGGGCGCGCTTGATGCTGGCGGGCAGGGAGAGCGCCGGGGTCTTGCGCTCGTCCCAGGGCTTGAGCACCGCGAACACCGCCGTGGTGTACGAGCTGTAGCCCCCGGTGAGCACGTTGAAGCCGCCCAGCACGATGGTGTCGGCCACGGCGGGGTCGCTTTGCAGCACGGCCTCGACCTTTTTCAGCAGGGCGTCGTTGCGCTTGAGGCTGGCGGCCTCGGGCAGGTTTACGCTGATGATGTAGTAGCCCATGTCCTCGCTGGGCACGAAGCCCGTGGGCAGGATCTTGAGCACGCCCGCCGTGCCCGCCACCACGCCCGCCAGGGCCACGAAGGCGAACAGCGCCATGCGCACGCCTTTCTTGAGCAGGCCCGCGTAGCCCGTGGTCACGGCGTCGAACGTCCGGTTGAACCCGCCGAAGAAGCGGCCCAGCAGGCCCTTCTTCTCCGTGCCGGCGCGCAGCAGGATGGAGCACAGCGCCGGGCTCAAGGTCAGGGCGTTCAAAGCTGAGATGCCCACGGCCACGGCCACGGTGACGGCGAACTGCTGGTACAGCCTGCCCGTGGTGCCGGTCATGAAGGCCGCCGGGAGGAACACGCTCATGAGCACAAGGGAGATGGCCACGATGGGCCCGGCCACCTCGGCCATGGCCTTCTTTGTGGCTTCCTTCGGAGGCAATTTCTCGTGGTCGATCTTGTGCTGCACGGCCTCCACCGCCACGATGGCGTCGTCCACCACGATGCCGATGGCCAGGACCATGGCGAAGAGCGTGATGGTGTTGATGGAGAAGCCCAGCACAGGGAAGGCCGCGAAGGTGCCGATGATGGCCACGGGCACCGTGATCATCGGTATGAGCGTGGCCCGCCAGTCCTGCAGGAACAGGAAGACCACGAGCAGCACCAGGATCACCGCCTCGAACAGGGTGTGCAGCACGCTCTCGATGGAGGCGCGCACGAAGCGCGTGGTGTCGAAGGGGATCTTGTACTCCATGCCCTCGGGGAAGGACCGGCTGCGCTCCTCCATGACCTCCTTGACCCTGTTGGCCAGGTCGATGGCGTTGGCGCCGGGCAGCTGGTACACCAGGATGGTGGAGGTGGGCTTGCCGTTTAAGCGCGTGAAGCCCCGGTAGCTCTCGCTGCCCAGCTCCACGCGGCCCACGTCCTTCACCCGGACGATGTTGCCGCCCGTGCCCGCGCGCAGGATGATGTTCTCGAACTCGGCGGGCTCGGCCAGGCGTCCCTTCACCTGCACGGTGATCTGGTAGGGGGCGTTGTCCGGCGCGGGCTGCTGGCCGAACTGCCCGCCCGGGGCCTGCACGTTCTGCTCGCGCAGCGCATTGGCTACGTCCAGGGCCGTCAGCCCCAGCTCCGAGAGCCTGTTGGGGTCGATCCACACGCGCATGCCGTAGGTGAGCCCGGCGGCAAGGCTCACGTTGCCCACGCCGGGGATGCGGCTGATGGCGTCCACGATGTTGATGCGCGCGTAGTTCTCCAGGAACAGCGAGTCGTACTGCCCGCCGGGTGAGGACAGGTTCACCACCAGCACCATGTCCGGGGACTGCTTCATCACCGAGACGCCCGCGCGGCGCACGTCGTCGGGCAGGGTGGCCTGGGCCAGCTGCACGCGGTTCTGCACGTCCACGGTGGCCAGCTCCAGGTCGCGCTCGGGCTCGAACGAGACGTTGAGCACCATGCGCCCGTCGTTGGAGCACACGGAGTTCATGTACAGCATGCCCTGGGCGCCGTTGATCTGCTGCTCGATGGGCGCGGCCACGGTCTCCTCCACCACCTGGGCGCTGGCGCCGTTGTAGCTGGCGGTGACCTGCACCGTGGCCGGCGCGATGCGGTTGGGGAACTGGGCCACGGGCAGCACGGCGATGCACAGCGCGCCCACGATGGTGATGACGATGGAGATCACCGCCGAGAAGATGGGCCGCTCGATGAAGAAGTTGACCATGCCCTACGCTCCCTTGGGTGGCGCGCGCGCCGGTGCGGTGGGGTTCTGCTACTTGGCCGGGGCGGCGGCAGGAACCACCGGCGTGCCGGAGCGCACCTTCTGCCAGCCGTCCACGATGACCGTCTCGCCCGGGGCCAGGCCCTTCAGGACCACGTAGCTGGCGTCGATGCGCGGACCCAGGTCCACGGCGCGGTTCTGGGCCTTGCCCTCCCTGTCCACCACGAAGACGCTCTTGGCGCCCTGGATGTCGGACACGGCCTGCTCGTTGACCAGGGTGGCGTTCTCCATCTGGCCCATCTGCACGCGGACCTTGGCGAAGAGTCCGGGCTTCACCAGGCCTTCGGGGTTGGGGAACACCGCGCGCACGGGCAGGGTGCCGGTGCTCGGGTCCACGGCGCGGTCGGCCATGTCGATGGCGCCCTCGTGGGGGTAGGTGGAGCCGTCGGCCAGGATCACCGTGGCCTTGAAGCTGGGGGGCGGGGCGTCCTTGGCCTTGGCCTCCACGTATTCCTTGGCCACCAGGAGGTAGTCGCGCTCGCTGATGCTGAAGTTCACGAAGAACTTGTCCGTGGTGGAGATGGTGGCCAGCAGGCTGTCGCTGCCCGGTCCCACCAGGGCGCCCACCTTGAAGTTGCTCCTGCCGATGCGCCCGGACTGCGGCGCGGTGATGCGCGTGTAGCCCAGGGTGGTGCGGGCCTCCCTGGCCGTGGCGCCCATGGCCGCCAGGTCGGCGGCCAGCTGGCGCTCGTTGGTCACGCGGGCGTCGTACTCCTGCTGGCTCACCGCGCCCTGCTTCACCAGGGTCTCGAAGCGGGCGCGCTCCTTGCGGGCGTTGTCCAAAAGGGCGCGGGCGCGCTCCACGTCGGCACCGCTCTTGGCCACCAGATTCTGCTGCTCCACGGGGTCGATGACGAAGAGCAGGTCCCCGGCCTTGACCATGGAGCCGTCCTTGAAGCCTATCTGCCGGAGCACGCCCTGCACCCGGGCGCGGATCTCCACCGTGGACTCGGAGTCCGTGCGGCCGGTGAACTCGCCGGTGAGCGGGAGGCTCCTGGCCTCCAGCACCTGGGTGGTGACGGGCACGGGCTGCCCGGCCTGGCCCTTGGAGTCCTTGTCGCCGCCGCAGCCGCCCAGGGGCAGAAGGGCGAGCAGGAGGGCGAGCAGGAGGGGCAGGAGGAGGGCCGGGGAAAACGCGCGGCGCGGGAAGAGACGGAGCTGCGTCATGGTTCCTTCCTGGGTGAGGGTCGCAGACGGTGCGGAGACCCGGCCCGGAGCAGAGCGTGTCTCCTGGTATTCTGGCTGGATGCGTAGCACGGGGCGCGGTACGTAGCAAGGGGGGCGGAACAGTTCCGCCTCGCCTCGGCAACAAAGAACCGGCCGGGGTGTCCCCCGGCCGGTCGGAATGCGCCGTTCCCGGCCAGCGCCTAGCAGGTCTCGCTCTTGGCGCAGGCCTGCCTGGCCTCGCCCTGGAGCTCGCCGATGAGGTTCTTCAGGGCCTGGGACTGCTGGGCCAGGTCGCTCACGGCCCGGGCGGCCTCCTGCATGTTGCGCGAGGTCTCCGAGCTGATGACGCTCACGTCCTCGATGCTCTTGTTGATCTCCTCGCTGGCGGCGGACTGCTCCTCGGCGGCGGTGGCGATGGAGCGCACCTGGTCCGAGGTGGAGTCCACCAGGTTCAGGATGGCGGCCAGGGCCGACCCGGACTGGTTGGTGAGCACCGTGGCGCTCTCGATGAGCTTCACGCTCTTGTCCACGCTCTCCACGTTGTGGTGGGTGCTCTGCTGGATCATGCCGATGGCGTCGCCCACCTCCTTGGTGGCGGTCATGGTCTTCTCGGCCAGCTTGCGCACCTCGTCGGCCACAACCGCGAAGCCCCGGCCCGCATCGCCCGCTCGTGCGGCCTCGATGGCGGCATTGAGCGCCAGCAGGTTGGTCTGGTCGGCGATGTCGGTGATGACGGTCATGATGCGCCCGATGTCCTCGGCCTGCTTGCCCAGGTTGCCCATGTCCTGCTTGAGCAGGTCGGTCTGGCGCTGCACGTCGTTCATGCCGCTGACCACCTTCTCCAGCAGCTCCGAGCCCTGCTTGGCCCGGCCCCTGGCATCGCTCGCCGTGTCCGCCGCGTTGCCCGCGTTCTTGGCCACCTCAAGCACCGTGGCGTTCATCTCCTCCATGGCCGTGGCGGTTTCGGCCACACGCTGGGCCTGGTTCTCCGAGCCCCGGCTGGACTCGTCGATCTGGCTGGAGAGCTGGGTGCTGGCGCTGGTCACCGCCTCCACGATGCTCTCCAGGCGCGCGGCGGCCTGGAGCATGCCCTCGCTGCGGGCCTTTTCCGCCAGCCTGCGGGCCTCCTGGGCCTCGCGGGTGGCCTGCTCGGCTGCTTGGCTCTTCTCCTCGGCCTGGCGGGTCTTGGCCTCAATCTCCAGGATGTTGCGCTCCAGCTTCTCGGCGGTGTTGTTGATGGCGTCGTAGATGGACCCGATCTCGTCCTTGCGCTCGTGCTTGATGCGGTGGTCGTACACGGCGGCGGAAATGTCGCCCAGGGCAGCCACCACGCGCATGAGCGGGTCGAGGATGAAGCGGGCGGCCACGAACCAGATGGCCCCGGCCAGCACCAGCAGGCTCACCAGGCCGATGCCCAGGAGCATGTACAGGGTCTTGTACACCGGGGCCATGATCTCGGCGCGCTCGATCATGCCCACGAGCTTCCACCCGGTCTTGGGCGAGGTGACGACAACGCCGACGTAGTCCTTGCCGTCGGCCTGGAATTCGGCGTGGCCCGCGCCCTTCTTGAAGAGCACGTCCAGGTGCTTGCCGGCCACCTCGGCCACCTTCTTGAAGTTGTAGTCCTTGTGCCTGGGGTCGGCCATGATGACGCCGTCGTCCTGGATGAGCACCATGTAGCCGCCCTCGCCGATCTTGATGGATTCCACCAGGTCGGTGAGCTTCTTGAGCGAGATGTCCATGCCCACGCAGCCGATGACCTTGCCATCGCGCTTGACCACGCGCATGACGCTGGTGACCGCCTCGCCCGTGGTGGACATGTACGCCTTGGACACGGAGGCCGCGTCGGGGGTCTGCATGGCCTCCTTGTACCAGGGGCGCTTGCGCGGGTCGTAGCCGGCGGGCATGTCGCTGTCCACCAAGGCGCTGACGAAGCCGCCCTTTTCCGTGCCCACGAAGACCTCCACGTAGGCCGGGTGGGACTTCTGCACCACGCCGAAGATCTCAACCACATCGCGGCCGACCTTGTCGTCGGCGTCGGGCCTGGCCTTGCGCTTCTCGGTGGTGTTCACGTGGGTGGTGGTAAGCTCGTCGATGCGGGAGGTGACGGGCATGGCCGCCAGCATGTCGGCGTTCTGCTTGGACTCGTCCAGGAACAGGGAGATGGCGTAGTCCACCTGGCTCAATTCGCCCTTGGCGGCCTCGATGTGGGCGTTGGTGGACTCCTTGCTGAAGGTCATGGCCACGATGGCGAAAATGCCCACCATGGTGATGGCGACGACGGACAAGAGACCTGCGATGAGCTTGAGCTTGATGGACCGGTTCATGACCCCCCCTCCCGCTTGGCGTTTGACAGTGATGGCGCTCGCATCCGCCGCGCGTGGGCGCCCACTCCGCGGTGGACCGGGCACGGCAGGAACTAACCTTATCGACCAAACCGGGAGGTTTTTCAAGGCTGTTGCGAAAAAAAGATGCCTCGTGGGGGAAACGGAAAAAGGCCCCCCGGCTTGTCGCCGGAGGGCCTTGATCTTCTGGTCGGGATGACTGGATTTGAACCAGCGGTCTCTGCGTCCCGAACGCAGCGCTCTACCAGTCTGAGCCACATCCCGTGTCGAGAAGGAGCGATTAGCCCAGTCGTGCGGAAAAGGCAAGCGGAGAATTTGCCGGAAATGCGCGCGCATGGCGGGCTTCTGTCCTGGCACGGTTGGACAAGCGAACTGAATTGTGCCATGATAACATCTGCTGGAGCCCTTTGGCGCTCTGCCATGCCGCCATGCCGCCATGCCGAAAGGGCGAGGCGAGCGAGCCGCTCCCCCGCGGTTGGAGCAGCAACCGGGCAAGAACAAGGAGCAGTCCGTGATCAAGGTTGTCGTCGTTGATGATTCGGCCTTCATGCGCAAGGCCATAAGCACCATGCTGACCAAGGACCCGGAGATCGACGTGGTGGCCACTGCCCGCGACGGCGAGGAGGGTCTGGAGATGATCCGCAGGCACGACCCCGACGTCGTGACCCTGGACATCGAGATGCCGCGCATGGACGGACTTACGGCGCTGCGGCACATCATGATGGAGATGCCCCGGCCCGTGCTCATGGTCAGCTCGCTCACCACCGAGGGCGCGGAATCAACGCTCAAGGCCATGGAACTGGGCGCGGTGGACTTCATCCCCAAGCAGCTCTCCAAGGTCTCGCTGGACATCGTGAAGATCGAGGCCAACCTCATCGCCAAGGTCAAGGCCGTGGCCTCGCGCAAGCTGCTGCTCTCCCGGTCCCGCGTGGCCGCCGTCCGCCCCCTGGTGTCCGCCCCGGCGCCGCAGGCCTCCGCCCCGGGCGCTCCCGCCCGTCCCGCCGTCGCCCCCTCCGGCTCGGCCCGGCGCGATGTGGTGGCCATCGGCGTCTCCACCGGCGGCCCCCCGGCGGTGCAGAAGATCCTCTCCGCCCTGCCCGCGGACTTTCCTGCCAGCATCGTCATCGCCCAGCACATGCCCCAGGCCTTTACCGGGCCCTTTGCCAAGCGCCTGGACGGACTGTGCAAGATCAGCGTGAAGGAGGCCGAGGCCGGCGACCGCCTGAAACCCGGCTGCGCCTTCATCGCCCCCGGCGGCCAGCACCTCATGCTCAAGCAGTCGGTGAGCCGGGTTGACCTCATCGTCACCCCGGAGCCCGCCAGCGCCCTGTACAAGCCCTCGGCCAACGTGCTCATCACCTCCGTGGCCGAGTCCGTGGGCCGCAGGGCCCTGGGCGTCATCCTCACCGGCATGGGCAACGACGGCATGGAGGGCATCCGCGCGCTGAAGCAGAAGGGCGGCCGCGCCCTGGCCCAGAGCGACGCCACCTGCGTGGTCTACGGAATGCCGAAAGCCGTGGTGGATGCTGGACTTTCCGACGAAATAGTGGATATTGACGATATGGCCCAGGCCATCATGAACAATCTCTACGCATAGGCCCCGCGCCGGGGTTCCGGGCGCGCCGGGCGGGCTACCAAGTCGCGATATCGGGGGGCGAGAAGCACATGACCGACTGCAAAGAAATCCTGTCCATGCTGCAGAGTGCCGATTCGGACGTGCTCCGCGAGGGGGCGTACCTCGCCGGGGACGGCCACTGCGAGGACGCCGTGCCGCTTCTGGTGGAGATGCTCAAGAGCAGCAACATCGGCGTGCAGGAGGCGGCGGACAACGCCCTGCGCAAGATCGGCGGCAAGGAGGCCGTCACCGGCGTCATCCCCCTGCTCAGAAGCGACGACGCCCCCGTGCGCAACGGCGCCATGGACATCCTGCGGGCCCTGGGCGTGCAGGAGCTGCAGTCCATCATCACCCTGCTCAAGGACGAGGACGTGGACATCCGCATCTTCGCCACGGACATCCTGGGCTCGGCGGGCAACGTCATGGCGGTGGCCCCGCTGTGCGAGGCCCTGCTCAAGGATCCTGAGGTCAACGTGCGCTACCAGGCGGCGGTGAGCCTGGGCAACCTGGGCCTGGCCGAGGCCGCCAAGTGCCTGAACCAGGCCATGCGCGACGAGGAGTGGGTCCAGTACTCGGTCATCGAGGCCCTGGCCAAGATCGGCCACGCAAGCTCCGTGGACGCCATGGTCAAGGCCATGAGCCACTCCTCGGAGCTGGTGGTCTCCATGATCATCGACGCCCTGGGAGAGATGGGCAACGTCAAGGCCGTGACGCTGTTGCTGCACAAGATGGAGAGCGCGCCCACGGCCCTGCGCAACAAGATCGTCAAGGCCATCGTGAACATCCTGGGCGCCAAGCTGGTGAACCTGCTGCCCAGGGACGAGCGCGAGAATTTCCGCGAGTACCTGCTCATCGCCCTGGAGGACGAGGAGGTGGAGGTCCAGGACGCCGCCATCCTCGGCCTGGCCGTCATGGGCGGCGACGACGCGGCCGCCGGTGTCTTCGCCATCGCGGCCAAGCTCGACCCGGACAAGGACCAGGACCGCCTGGAGCAGATCGTGGCCAGCCTGGCCCAGATGGGCGTCACCGCCGTGCTGCGCCAGGCCGTCAAGGGCGAGGATTCCGCCGCTGCCCTGCTGGCCGTTGAGGCGCTCTCGCGCATCGCCAGCCCGGAAGTGGAGGGCATCCTCCGGGGCGCCTTCTGGGACAGCCCCCTGGCCGTGCAGCGCGCCATCGTCCTGGCCCTGGGGGAAATCGCCGGGGCCGACGCCGTGGACTTCTACATGGACCTGCTGCTGCGCCACAGCGACGGCAAGGTGCTCAAGGCCGCGGCGCACTACCTGGGCCCGAAGCTCAAGCACGCCCCGGCCACGGACGCCCTGTTCCAACTGCTGGAGCACAAGTACGACGACGTGAAGGAGGCCGCCCTGGACGCCCTGGTGGCCATCGGCACCCAGGAGATACAGCAGCGTTTCCAGGGCATGTTCGAGGGCATCGACCCCATGCACAGGCTCATGGCCGTGTACGCCCTGGGCAAGATCGACCCCCAGGCCAACATCGAGATCCTGCGTTCCGGCTTGGAGGACGAGAGCCCGGACATCCGCAAGGTCGCCCTGGAGGCCGTCTCCTGCGTCTGCTACGAGTCCGAGGTCTGGGCACAGCTCCTCTCGGCGCGGCTTCTGGACGAGAACCGCGACGTGCGCCAGACCGTGGTGGAGATCATGGGCAAGTGCTTCTCCCCGGAAATACTGCCGCATCTGGTGCAGGCCTTGCATGACGACGACGACTGGGTGAAGGTCCGCGCCCTGGAGGCCCTGGGCCAGCACCGGGTCAAGGAGGCCATCCCCGACGTGGTGGCGCTCATGGAGAACCCCAACAAGCTCATCGCCATCCGCGCCATCGAGTGTCTTGGCAACATCGGCGGCACCTCGGCCTTCCGCGCGCTCCTGGCCGTCTCCGGCGGAGAGGACTACGAGCTCATGGACGCCGCCGAGGCGGCCATAGCCAAGATCCAAGACGAACAGGAAAGGGAAAACTAATGGCTGCCCTTTTTTCCACATCCACCGTCACAGGTGGGGAGCTCAAGATCAGCGACGCCGAATTCGTGCAGCTGCGCGACTTCATCTATGGGCAGTGCGGCATCTACGTCGCGGACAACCGCAAGTACCTGCTGGAGAACCGCCTGGCCAACCGCCTGAAGCTCCTGAACCTCAAGAACTTCGGCGAGTACTACCACTACCTGCAGTACGACACGAACAAGAAGGCCGAGCTGTCCAAGCTCTTCGAGGTCATCACCACCAACGAGACCAGCTTCTACCGCAATCCGCCGCAGCTCAAGGTGTTCCAGGAGAACATCCTCTCCGAGGTCATCGCCGAGCTGCGCAAGAAGGGCGAGAAGCGGCTGCGCATCTGGTCCGCGGGCTGCTCCACGGGCGAGGAGCCCTACACCCTGGCTATCATCGTTGCCGAGGTGCTCAAGGGCGAGCTGGCCTCCTGGGACGTGCGCATCACCGCCAGCGACCTCTCCGAGCGCGTGCTCGAGGCCGCGCGCAAGGGCGTTTACAACGAGTACACCCTGCGCACCACCCCGCCGGAGATCGTGGCCCGCTACTTCGACAAGGACGGCGAGAACTACCGCGTGAAGCTGGAGATGAAGCGGCTGATCTCCTTCGGCCAGCTCAACCTCTCCGACCGCGTGGCCCTGAAGCGCGTGGAGCGCTCGCAGCTGGTGTTCTGCCGCAACGTCATCATCTACTTCGACGACGAGATGAAGAAGAAGGTCATCGGCGCGTTCTACGACAACCTGCTGCCCGGCGGCTACCTGCTCATCGGGCACTCGGAGTCGCTGCACAACATTTCGCGCGCCTTCAAGCCCGTGCACTACCCGGGCGCCATCGTCTACAGGAAGGAAGCGTAGCGGTCGTTTCGCGCACGGCACTTTGACTCGAAGGGGGCGGCTTGCAGGCACGGGTTGTGGCCATA
Organism: uncultured Desulfocurvus sp.; assembly: GCA_964502805.1. Lineage (GTDB taxonomy): Bacteria > Desulfobacterota > Desulfovibrionia > Desulfovibrionales > Desulfovibrionaceae > Humidesulfovibrio. The sequence continues at coordinate 29,411 of CAZCYB010000015.1, read as the reverse complement.
GCGAACCAGAAGGGCGGGGTGGGCAAGACCACCACCACCCTGACCCTGGGCGCGGCCCTGGCCCGGCTGGGCAAGCGGGTGCTGGTCATGGACCTGGACCCCCACGCCAACGCCTCTGTGCATCTCTCGCAATTTCCCGAGATGCTCGAGGCCACGGCCTACGATCTTTTCCAGGCGGAGAAGCCCCAGGCGGAGCTCTGGGGGCGCATCCTGAAGCCCGGCATGGCCGCTGGGTTCGACTTCGTGCCCGGGCACATCCGACTCTCCGAGCTGGAGGTGGACCTGAAGGACCGCCAGGGCAAGGGGCTGATCCTGAGCCAGGCCCTGGACGAGCTCAAGGACCGCTACGACTACGTGCTGGTGGACTGTCCCCCGCACGTGGGCATCCTGCTGGTCAACGCCATGGTGGCCTCGGATGTGGTGCTCATTCCCATACAGACGGATTTTCTGGCCCTGTACGGCATCCGGCTCCTGTTCGACACCATCCGGCTGGTGAACCGGGTGCTGCCCAGGCCGGTGCGCTACCTGGCCCTGCCCACCATGTACGATCAGCGCACGGCGGCCTGCCGCAGGATCCTCAGGCTGATGCGCGACAAGCTGGGCGACAAGGTTTTGGAGACGGTGATTCATTTCGACACGAAATTTAGGGAGTCCAGCGCCGGGGGCAAGGTCATCTACGAGGTCGACCCCAGGGCGCGCGGAGCTGTGGAATACCTGCAACTCGCAAAAGAGATCATGAGCCATGAAAACCCCTGAGCAGTATTTCGTCGAGGACGTTCGCCTGCCAGACGCCGATGACGCCGGAAGGGCGCTCACGGGCGCGGAGCAGGCGTTTCTGGACAAGTATCTGGGCATGGACCAGGACAAGGTGCTGGCCCAGGCCCGGCGCCAGGACCCGCGCGGAGAGGACGTGGTGGCCGGTTTCGCGCCGCCATCCGGCGCGGCCGGCCAAGGCCAGGGCGAGGAGCACTCCGACGAGCAGATGCGCTCCCAGTCCGCCATCCGCCTGGTGAGCTTCACCATCCTGGGGCGCGAGTACGCGCTGCCCATCACGGTGATCCAGGAGGTCATCCGGTTCATGAAGCCCACCAAGCTGCCCAGCGCGCCGCCCTACATCGCGGGCATCGTGAACCTGCGCGGCAGGGTGACGCCCCTGGTGTGCCTGCGCGAGCTCATGGGCATCCCCGGCGAGCAGGAGGACCGCTTCATCGTGGTCTGCCGCCACAAGGGCCTGCAGGTGGGGCTCATGATCAACTCCGTTTCCACCATGTACCAGGCCAGCGGCGAGGACCTGGAGTGGAGCGTGGAGGCCCACGTGGGCGTGGGCGCGCACCTGCTCCTCGGCCTGTACAAATCCGGCGAAAAGCTCATCAGCATCCTGTCCATCGACAACCTCGTTCAAGGTGTTCTCCAAGGGGGAGGGTCAGTTCATGCCTAAACATATTCTCATTGTGGACGATTCTAAGACTGTACGGAACCTCGTGGCCTTCATCATGAAGAAGGAAGGCTTCAAGGTCACCACGGCCGAGGACGGGCTGGACGGGCTGGAGAAGCTGTACGCGGCGGAGCAGGTGGACCTCATCGTCAGCGACGTGAACATGCCGCGCATGGACGGCTTCACGTTCATCAAGAATTTGCGAGAGCAGGAGGCCTACCGGGACATCCCCATCATCGTGCTCTCCACCGAGGGCCAGGACAAGGATATCCAGACGGGCCTGACGCTGGGGGCCAACCTGTACATGGTCAAGCCGGCCCAGCCGGAGAAGATGGTCCGCAACGTCAAGATGCTCCTGGGCTAATCCCAGGGGCGAACAAGAGGTTCTTCGCCACGCGCAAGGCCACCGGGCCGGGGGCGGGCGAGGGACACTGAAAGCAGGCAGGTCGTCTCCATGAGCCAAGACTACATTGATCCTGAAATTCTCGCCGACTTCTTCGTGGAGGCCAAAGAGCACCTCGAAACCATCGAGCCGAACCTGCTTGAGCTGGAGAAGAACCCGGAGAACCTGGGGCTCTTGAACGAGATCTTCCGACCCATGCACTCGCTCAAGGGCGCGTCTGGCTTTCTCGGGCTGAACAAGATCAACGGGCTGGCCCACAAGGCCGAGAACATCCTGGACGAACTGCGCCAGGGGGCCATGGCCGTGAACTCGGCCATCATGGACGTCATCCTTTCCGCCACCGACGCCCTGCGCACCATGGTGGAGAACCTGGAGCAGTCCGGCCGCGAGGGCGAGGTGGACACCGGCCCCATCATCGCACGCATCGAGGCCATCCTGGCCGGCGAGGAGGGTGCTCCGGCGGCCAAGGCACAGGCCCCGGAACCGGCCGAGCAGGCCCAGGACGAGGCCGGGGAGGCCGCCAACCAGGAGGAGGACATCCTGGAGGACGAGGCTTTTGCCCCCGATGGTGGAGCACCCTCCGGCGGCGGGCCCATCACCGTGCGCTGGCCCGAGCTCAAGGCCCTGGTGCACCCGGATTTCGACCCCACCCCCTACACCCTGACCACCGTGGGCGAGGGGCACCTCACCGACTTTCTCGAGGAGGCCCGCGAGATCGTGGCCGACCTCAACCAGGGCCTTGTCGATCTGGAGAAGAATCCCGACGGCAGCGGCGAGCTGGTCAACGACATCTTCCGCTATTTCCACAACATCAAGGGCAACAGCGGCATCATCGGCTACCGCGAGCTCAACGCCCTGACCCACGAGGCCGAGACGCTCTTGAACCGCGTGCGCAAGGGCGAGATGCAGACCACGCGCGGCATCATCGACCTGCTGCTCACCGTGGTGGACACCCTGGAGGAGTTGCTCGCGCGCATCGACGCGGACTCGGGCAAGGCCAGCCCCTTCGACATCACCGCCATGGCCGAGGTGCTGCAGAAGACCACTGAGGCGGGCGACCTCTCCGTGCCGGAGAAGTATCGCCAGTTCGTGGAGCAGGGCGCGGCCCTTGCCGCTCCGGCCCCTGCCGCCGATTCCGCCGCCGATTCCGCCGGGGAGCAGTCCCTCCCGGAGCCCGAGGCCGGGCAGGCCCCGCCGTCGGAGCCGATGGCGCCGCAGCCCGAACCCGAGCCCTCCGAGCCCGTGACCCCGCCCGTGGCGGCCGCGCCCGATCCGGGCGCCTAGGACCCCGAGGACGTGGCCCTGTTCGAACAGACCGTGCAGCAGCAGATCAAGGCCATGGACGTGGCCTTGGAGCTGCTGGGCAAGGACGCCTCCCAGCGCGACATCATCGACGGGCTGTACCGCAGCCTGAACACCCTGCAGAACTCCAGCGGCTACATGGGCCTGGGCGAGGTTCGCACCTACGCCGAGCGCACCGCCGGGCTGGTGGACACGGCGCGCAAGTCCGACATGGGCTTCGAGCTCATGCTGGACATCCTGGCCCAGGAGATCGCCATCCTCAAGGACATGGCCCTGGCCGGTCTGGCCTCCATCAAGGGCGGCGCGGCCCCCGAGGCCAAGCCCGAGGCCAAGCCCGAGGCCAAGCCTGAACCCAAGCCGGAACCCAAGCCCGAGCCCAAGCCGGAACCCAAGCCCGAGCCCAAGCCCGAGCCCAAGCCCAAGGCCGCCCCCAAGGCGGCGCCCAAGACCGAGCCCAAGCCCGAGCCCAAGCCTGCTCCGGCCCCGGCGCCCAAGCCCGCCCCTGCGTCGGCCCCGGCTTCCGCCACGCCGCCGCCGCCCACCGCGGCCCAGCAGGCCTTCGAGGCCGGGCAGCCCCAGCAGAAGGGCGCCACCACCATCCGCGTTGACCACCAGAAGCTCGACCACCTCATGAACCTCATCGGCGAGCTCATCATCAACCGCAACCGCTACTCCATGCTGGCGCGCGCCCTGGAAGACGGCCACGAGGAGGTCTCCGAGATCGCCCAGCAGCTCACCGAGACTACCTACGCCATGGCGCGCATCTCCGACGACCTGCAGGACACCATCATGAAGGTGCGCATGGTGCCGGTGCATACGGTGTTCTCGCGCTTCCCGCGCCTGGTGCGCGACCTTTCGCGCAAGAGCGGCAAGCAGGTGGAGCTCATCACCGAGGGCGAGGAGACGGAGCTGGACAAGAGCGTGGGCGAGGAGATCGGCGATCCGCTGGTCCACCTCATCCGCAACTCGCTGGACCACGGCCTGGAGGGCGAGGAGGAGCGCATCGCCGCGGGCAAGAACCCCAAGGGCCACGTGTGGCTGCGCGCCTACCACAAGGGCAATTCCGTGGCCATCGAGGTCGAGGACGACGGCCGGGGCATCGACCCGGAGAAGATGCGCCAGGTGGGCGTGAAGAAGGGCCTGTGCACTCCCGAGGAGGCCAAGCTCCTGGACGACCGCCAGGCCATCGACCTGATCTTCGCCCCGGGCTTCTCCTCGGCGGACAAGATCACCGACGTGTCCGGCCGCGGCGTGGGCATGGACGTGGTCAAGACCAACATCAAGAATCTCAAGGGCAACATCCAGATCAACACCGAGGTGGGCCGGGGCACGCGCTTCACGCTCACCCTGCCGCTCACCCTGGCCATCATCGACGCCCTCATGGTCCAGGTGGGCAGCGACACCTACGCCATCCCGCTGGACGCCGTGAGCGAGACCACCAAGATCGAGGCCGAGCGCCTGAGCGAGGTCAACCACCGCAAGGCGCTGACCCTGCGCGGCGAGGTGCTGGGCATCATCGAGCTCTCCGACCTGCTGGGCCTGCCGCCCACCAAGGACAGCCGCGAGATCCTGCCCGTGGTCATCATCCACGACAACGACCGCAGGCTGGGCATCGTGGTGGACAAGCTCCTGGAGCGCCAGGAGATCGTCATCAAGCCCCTGGGCCAGTACCTGAACGGCTTCGAGATCCGGGGCATCAGCGGCGCCACCATCATGGGCGACGGCAGCGTGGTGCTCATCCTCGACCCGCACGAGGTGTACCGCTTGGCCACGGCGGGCACCAAGCAGGGCGGGCACGACTAGGCCCGCGCCGCGAGCGCAATGCGAAAGGCCGCCTTCGGGCGGCCTTTTTCGTGCCGGGCGCTACCCGGCGTAGAAGTACAGGAGCGCGGCGGAGAAGAGCAGGGTCAGGCTGGTCCAGAGGCTGAGCAGGCCCATGTGCATGGCCGGGCCCGCGTTGTGCGGGCGCTGGGAGCGCGAGACCATGGCCCAGAGCAGGCAGCCCAGCAGCAGCGCGGCCAGGCTCAGGGCCAGCAGGGCCTTGATGGCCTGGGCCTCGGGGCGGCCTTCCAGCATGTCGGTGAGGTGCATCCAGGTCATGGGGTAGGCCGCGGCCACCAGGATGCCCGAGCGCAGTGCGCTGCGCGCGCCCAGGCGCAGGGCCTGGGCAAAGGCGTCGCGGCCGAAGGGGTCGTGGTCGCGGCGCAGCAGGAGGTATTCGATGCTCAGGGCCGAGGCGCAGGTAACGGCCAGGAGCAGGGTGGCCAGCACCGAGGCCGTGAGCCGCAGGGTGGGCAGGGCCAGCCTGGGCGGGTTGAGCGCGGCCACGCTGAGGGCTCCCTCCCCTGGGGCCAGGAGCACGGCCTTGGCCTGGGTGGCGAAGTCGCCCAGCACGGCCAGGGAGAGCCAGGCCAGGGCCACGGAAAGCAGCGTGAGCAGGAAGGCCTTGAGCAGCGGCGAGTCGCTGCGCTGGTAGCGCGGCGGTGCGGTGACGCGCGCCAGGAGCAGGGCCACCAGATAGCCCAGGGCGCAGACGAGCCACAGGCCCGGCGCGGTGGGGTCGGAGCGGATCCAGTCCCAGGCCCAGGTGACCCGGGCCAGGGCCAGGGCCAGGGCGGCGGCGGCCACCAGCCCGGAGAGCACGGAGACGCTGACGGCCATGCGCAGCAGCCTGCGCGCGTACACCTCCAGGTGCTGGACGCGCAGGGCCTCGGCCCCGGTGCGGCAGATCAGCGCCAGCAGGGGCGCGCCCAGGGCCGCAAGGCCGAAGAGCGCGAAAAAGGCCGGCGCGGCCATGAGCGGCACGACCCGTGCGAGGTCGGTGTTCAGCAGATCCGGTGCGAGCATGTCGGCCCCTGGTTCTCGAACGTGCTTTCTTGCCTTGCCGCATTTTGGCACAGGTGGCAATACGCAGTCACCTCCCGGGCTTCACCCGGTGTTTGTTGCAAATTCCCCCGCTCTGGCCTAATGATGCCGCAACGGGGGATAGCTCATGCGACGCACGGCCTTGCTGATGATGACGCTGGGGCTCTTGGCTACCGGCTGCGCCGGGAAGATGGACGCCAAGCGCGGACTGAGCGAGGAGTGGCGCCTGCGCAGCCTGGAGGAGAACTTCCTGAACTTCAAGGAAGGCCAGCGCGAGCAGGAGGACAAGGCCAGCGAGCGTGACCGCAAGGTCCAGGAGCGCCTGAAGGCCCTGGAAGACGCGGTGCAGCGCATGCAGGAGGGCGGCGTGGCCATGAGGCGGCCCGCAACCCTGCCGGAGCCCGCACCCGCCATGGCCTCCGCCGAGGCCCCCGCGCCCGCTTCCCCGGCGCCTGTTCCGCCTCCTGCCCCAGCCAGGCCCGCCCCCGCGTCCAAGGCCAAGCCCATGCCCAAGCCCACGCCCGTGGCCAAGCCCGCGCCCCTGCCGGAGCCGGCCCCCGCCCCGGCCAACGGCAAGGCCGAGAGCGGCGAGGACAAGCCCTGGGCCGAGGTCCCCTCCGCGCAGATGACCCAGCCCGAGCCCGCCAACGGCGCCGAGCCCGTTCCCGTCCCCTCCGCCTCCGGCCTCTCGGGCACGGCCCTGTACAACAAGGGCATGACCGAGGTGCGCACCGAGCGCCCGGAGGCCGCCGTCAGCGGCCGTGCCCTGCTCACGGAGTTCCTCACCGCCGAGCCGAACAACGCCCTGGTGCCAAACGCCCTGTACTGGATCGGCGAGAGCTACTTCGTGGAGAAGAACTACGCCCAGGCCATCCTCTCGCTCAAGGACGTGACCCGGCGCTTTCCCCGGCACCACAAGGCCGCCGCCGCCCTGCTCAAGATCGGCATGGCCTACCAGCGCATGGGCGAGAAGGACAACGCCGCCCTGTACCTGCGCGCCCTGGTGCAGGACCACCCCAGGAGCGAGCCCGCCCCGGCGGCGCGCAAGCTGCTCAAGGAACTGGGGCGCTAGCCCGGGGCCTGGACGGGCCCCGCGTCAGCCCAAGGTGGTCCCATGACCCTGGACCCTGCCAAGGAATTCTTCTCCTGCCTGGCCCTGCGGCACACTCCGGGCCTGGGCCCGCGTACCTGGAAGGCCGTGCTGGGCGCCTATTCCGGCGCGTACGAGGCCGTGTCCGACGCCCGCAACTGGACTGCGCGCAAGCTCTTGCCCAAGAACCGCGCCGAGGTGTTCCTCTCCGAGGCCTGGCGGCCCGAGGCCGAGGCCGAGTACAAGGCCGCCAGGAACCTGCCCGCCGCCCGCATCCTCACCTGGTTCGACCCGCGCTACCCGGAGCGCCTGCGCGAGATTCCCGACCCGCCGGTGCTGCTCTACGCCGTGGGGGACCTGAGCCTGCTGAAAAACCCCGCCGTGGCCGTGGTGGGCGCCCGCGAATGCACGCGCCTGGGCCTGGCCTCGGTGGAGCGCATCAGCGCCGAGCTCTCGCGCCATGGGGTCACCGTGGTCTCGGGCCTGGCCGCGGGCATAGACCGGCAGGCGCACCAGGCCGCCCTTGCGGGCATAGGCAGCTCCATCGCCGTGCTGGGCGCCGGGCTGGACATCCACTATCCGCCGGAGAACGAGGACGTGCGCCGGGCGCTGGAAAAGCGCGGGCTGGTGCTCACGGAGTTCGGGCCCGGAACCCGGCCAGAGGCCAGGAATTTCCCGGTGCGCAACCGCATCATCAGCGGGCTGTCGCTTGGCGTGCTGGTGGCCGAGGCCGCGGCCCGCTCCGGCAGCCTCATCACCGCGCGGCTGGCGGCGGAGCAGGGGCGGGAGGTCTTCGCCCTGCCGGGGCCCTTGGGCGAGCCCACCTTCACCGGCTGCCACCGGCTCATCAAGCAGGGCGCGGCCCTTGTGGAGAGCGCCGAGGACATCATCCGCACCCTGCGCTTCCAGTTCAGCGCGGAGCTGGCCAAGGTGCCCAAGGTGCTGCCCGGGGCGCAGGCCACGGAACAGGCCGAGCTGCTGGCCCCGGCCCAGCCCAGGAAGCCGCGCCGCCGCCTGGGCAAGACAGCAGCGCCGAAGCCCCCGCCGCCGCCCGCGCCCCTGCCCGAGGGCCTGACGGACGACGAGCGAGGCCTGCTGGCGCTCTTGACCCGCGAGGACAAGGTCCACATCGACACGCTCATCCAGGCCCTGGGCTGGGAGAGCCAGACCGTGAGCCGACGGCTGCTGGTGCTGGAGATCCAGGGGCTTGTCCGGCAGTGGCCGGGCATGTACTATGGCCGGGCGTAGATCCCCCCCAGTCCGAGGAGCCCCATGCAGAAGATTCCGCTTTCCCTTGCCAGGCCGGGCATGAAGCTGGCCAAGCCCATCACCAAGCCCAACGGCATGCCCATCATCGCCGCCGGGGTGGAGCTCACCGAGTCGCTCATCGACAAGCTGGGCGGCATGGGCATCGACAAGCTGCACGTGCAGGGCGACGCCGTGGCCTCCAGCGCCAGCCCGTCGGAGCGCGTGGCCCGGCTGGACCACCTCTTCCGCCGCATGGAGGACGACGAGTGGATGATGCGGGTCAAGGCCTTCCTCAAGGAGTACTTCACCATCAAGGCGGCGGCTGACGCGGCCCAGGGCGCGGCTTCCCAGAACGGCCAGGGGCAGGGCTAGGCGCATGGAAGAAGATCTCAAGACCAGCGCCAAGGGACAGATCCTGTCCATCCGCGACCTGCCCACCCTGCCCAAGGTGCTGGACGAGGTGAGCCGCCTGGTGCAGGACCCCAACACCTCCATCGAGGCCATCGCCAAGGTCATCAGCCGCGACCAGGTGCTCTCGGCCAAGGTGCTCAAGATGGTCAACTCGCCGGTGTACGGCTTTTCCGGCCGCATCGGCTCGGTGCAGCACGCCCTGGTGCTGCTGGGCTTCAACGTCATCCGGGGCGTGATCATCTCCACCTCGGTGTTCGAGATGATGATCACGGCCATGGAGGGCCTGTGGGAGCACAGCGTGGGCTGCTCCCTGGCCACGGGACTCATTGCGCGCAAGGCGGGGCTGAAGGACCCGGACGAGTACAGCGTGTGCGGCCTGCTGCACGACCTGGGCAAGGTGGTGGCCGCGGTGCAGCTGCCGGAGCTGCACAAGGCCGTGGGCGAGACCGTGCAGAGCCAGGACCTGCGCTGGCTGGAGGCCGAGAAGGCCGTGCTGGGCTTCGGGCACGACCGCATCAACGCCTGGCTGGCCCAGCACTGGCGCCTGCCCGTGACCATCAAGGAGGCCATGACCTACCACCACGCCCCGGACCGCGCCCAGTTCTACCAGCAGCACGCCGCGGCGGTGCACGTGGGCGACTTCGTGGTGCGCGTGTTCGAGTACGGCACCGGCGGCGACGACCAGGCCGTGCCCCTGTCTCCGGCGGCGCTCAAGATTTTGGGCCTGAGGCTCACCGACCTGGACAGCGTCATGGACGACTTCGCCGAGAACCTTTCCGAGGTCTCCGGCGTCACCTTCGCACCCGAATCGTAGGGGGCGCGGCCCATGGACTTTACCCTGTTTCCCCGCAGGCAGCGCGCCTTTCTCCTGAGCCCCGACCCGGAACTGGCCGCGCGCCTGACGGCCCTGTGGCCCGGCGGGGAGGTGGAGTGGACCGTGTTCGAGCGCGGGCGGCGGGCCATGGAGGTCATCTTCAACGAGCCGCCGGACCTGCTGGTGGTGGACAACCGCCTGCCGGACATCGCCAGCACCGAGGTGGCCACCATCGTCAAGAGCGAGAACGTGTACCGCCAGCTGCCGGTGATCCTGTGCCTGGACGCGGGCGACCTGACCGAGCCCTGGAACTGGAACGAGTTGGAGGCCGACGACTTCCTGGTGCGGCCCTTCGACGACCACCAGGCCCGGGAGCGCGTGCACCTGACCCTGTGCCGCGCCAGCCGCGCCATGGACGCCAACCCGCTGACCAAGCTGCCGGGCAACACCAGCATCATCGGGCGCATCCAGGACCTCATCGACCGAAGGGACGACTTCGCCCTGGCCTACTGCGACCTGGACCACTTCAAGAGCTTCAACGACAAGTACGGCTTCTCCCGCGGGGACGAGGTGCTCATGATGACCGCGCGCGTCATCGTCAACACCATCCGGGGGTTCACGGGGCTCAAGACCTTCGTGGGCCACGTGGGCGGCGACGACTTCGTGTTCATCACCCCCGCCAGCGTGGCCGAGGAGGCCTGCAGGCGCGTTGTCTCGGCCTTCGACGGCATTGTGCCGCACTTCTACGACGCCGAGGACCGGGACCGCGAGTGCATCGTCTCCACGGACCGCCAGGGCGAGGTGCGCACCTTCCCGCTCATGGCCCTGTCCATCGCCGTGGTGTTCAACACCGGCGGGCGGCTCAAGCACTACGGCGAGGCCTCGGCCATCGCCATGGGGCTGAAGAAGAAGGCCAAGGAAAACCCCAAGAGCTGCTATGTCCTCGACAGGCGCGCCGAGTAGCCCGGGCGGGGCCCCGCTCCCGGAAATCTGCCAGGGCTTCCTGTCGTTCCTCGAGGTGGAGAAGGGCTACAGCCCGGCCACCGTGCGCGCCTATGCCACGGACCTGGCCCAGTTCGAGCTGTTCCTGGGTACACGCGGCAAGAGCTTGGAGCAGTTCGAGGCAGTCAGCCGCGCCGAGGCCACGGCTTTCCTGGCCGACCTGCACCGCCAGCGCCAGAAGAAGTCCAGCATGGCCCGCAAGCTCTCCAGCCTGCGCTCCTTTTTCGGCTATCTCATCAAGCACCGGCTGCTCGCGGCGGACCCGCTCTCTGGCCTGAAGAACCCCCGCCAGGACCAGCGCCAGCCCAGGGCGCTCAACGTGGACCAGGCCGTGGCCGTCATGGAGACCGAGGCCGGGCCGGGCCCCCAGGCCGCCCGTGACCTGGCCCTGGCCGAGCTGCTCTACGGCTCGGGCCTGCGCGTGAGCGAGGCGCTCTCCCTGACTGTGGACGACGTGCGCGCGGACCGGGGCTTCGTGCGCGTGCGCGGCAAGGGCGGCAAGGAGCGCCTGGCCCCGCTCTCGGCCATGGCCGTGGAGCGCCTGCGCGAGTACCTGGACTGGCGCGACCAGTTCAGCCAGGACGAGCAGGAGCAAGCCCTGTTCCTGGGCCTGCGCGGCGGCCCTTTGCAAAGGCGCGAGGCCGCGCGCATCGTGGAGAGGCTGGCGGGCCGGGCCGGGGTTGCCCAGCGGGTGCATCCGCACATGCTGCGCCACAGCTTTGCCACGCACCTGCTGCAGGCCGGGGCGGACCTGCGCAGCGTGCAGGAGATGCTGGGCCACGCGCGGCTTTCCACCACGGAGCGCTACACCCACCTGGATTTGAAGCGCGTCATGGAGGTCTACGACAAGGCCCACCCGCGAAGCACCCCCGAGAGGCCGGAGAAGTCCGACAAGCCGGACAAGTCGGACAAGCCTGACACGTCGGACAAGCCCCAGAAGAAGGGCGACCAGGAGCCCGGCCTGTGAGCCAGCCCCCGATGGACGACGGCCCCGTGCTGGTGAGCGCCTGCCTGGCCGGGGTGGCCTGCCGCTACGATGGCACGGCGGCGGGGCATCCCAAGGTGCTGGAACTGGTGGCGCAGGGCCGTGCTGTGACCGTCTGCCCCGAGGTGCTGGCCGGGCTGCCCATCCCGCGCGAGCCCATGGAGATCTCCGCAGGCCGCGTGCTCACGCGCTCGGGCGCGGACGTGACCGCCCGGTTCCAGGCCGGGGCGGACCTGGGCCTGGCCCTGGCCCGTGAAAGGGGCTGCCCCCGGGCCATCCTCAAGGCCCGCTCGCCCTCCTGCGGCTCTGGCCTGGTGTACGACGGCAGGTTCACCGGCGTTCTCGTGCCCGGCGACGGGGTCTTTGCTGCCCTGCTCAAGGAGCACGGCATCGCGGTGATGAGCGAGTCGGACCTGTAACCCGCCACGCGGCCAATGAAAAAAGGCGCGCCCCCCGTCATGGGAGACGCGCCGTCCTGAATGGCTGCCGGGTCCGCGCTACACTTCGAAGCGGCGGATGGACACGATGCTGATGGGGTCGCTGGGCACGTCGCCGTGGCCCATGAAGTTCTTGGTGCGCACCTTGCTGATCTTCTCGGCCACTTCCATGCCCTCGATGACTTTGCCGAACACCGCGTAGCCGTAGCCCTGCGGGTTGGGGGCGGTGAAGTTCAGGAAGGCGTTGTCATTGACGTTGATGAAGAACTGGCTGGTGGCGCTGTGCGGGTCCATGGTGCGGGCCATGGCCAGGGTGTACTTCTCGTTGGGCACGTCGGCGCGGGCCTCGTTCTTGACCGGGGCCTTGTTAGCTTTCTCGCGCATCATCATGTCCATGCCGCCGCCCTGGATCATGAACTTGGGGATGACGCGATGGAAGATGAGGCCGTCGTAGAACTCCTCGTCCACGTAGGCCAGGAAATTGGCCACGGTGTCCGGGGCCTTGTCGGGCCAGAGCTCCACCAGCATTTCGCCCATGGAGGTCACGATGAGAACGTTGGGATTGGACATGCTCACTCCTTGAAGTGCCCGCCCCTTGGGGCCGGCGTGATGTGCTTACTTTCCGGCGAACTGGGCGCGCTTGGCGGCCACGAACTCGTCGAACTCCTGCTTCAGACCGCTGACCAGTTCCTTGACGCTCATGATCCTGTCCACGCGCCAGGCGTTCTCTCCGCAGAAGGCGAAGCCGTGCTTCAGGATGCCCTTCTTGGCGCTCACCAGGGCCTGGGAGATGCAGTAGGGCGTGGTGGTGAAGTCGCAGCTCTTGATGCAGTGGAACGGGCACTTGAAGGGCTTCTTGCGCCCCTCGCGCACGGCCAGCAGGAAGTCGTTGAAGATGGCCCGGCCGGGCATGCCCACCGGGCTCTTTATGACGGTGATGTCCTCGCGCCGGGCATTGACGAAGGCCTCCTTGAAGGCCTGGTCGGCGTCGCACTCGTGGGTGGCCACGAAGCGGGTGCCCATCTGCACGCCGGAGGCGCCCATCTCCAGGTACTTGGCGATGTCCGCGCCGGTGTAGATGCCGCCGGCGGCGATGACCGGGATGCGGCGGCCGGTTTCGGCTTCGAAGGGCTTCACAGCCTCCACCACCTCGGGCAGGATGTGCTCCAGCTGGAACTCGGGCTGGTCCAGCTCCTCGGCCTTGAAGCCCAGGTGGCCGCCCGCCTTGGGGCCCTCCACCACGAAGCCGTCGGGCAGGTAGTCGTACTTGGCCAGCCACTTCTTGCACAGCACGGCGGCGGCGCGGCCCGAGGACACGATGGGCACTAGGCGGGTCTTGGCCTTGTCGGCCAGCTCGCCGGGGAACTCCTCGCGCAGGTACTTGGGCAGGTCCAGCGGCAGGCCCGCGCCGGAGAAGATCACGTCCGCGCCCTCGCGGATGCTGGTCTTGACCATGTCCGCGAAGTTGGTCAGCGCCACCATGATGTTGACGCCCAAGAGGCCCTGGGTCATGCGCTCCCGGGCCTTGCGGATCTCCTCGCGCAGGGCGCGCATGTTGGCCTCGTCCGGGTTCTTGCCCACGTCGGGCTCGCCCATGCCGATCATGGCCGCGGCGATGACGCCCACGCCGCCCTCGTTGGCAACGGCGCTGGCCAGGCCGGAAAGCGAAATGCCCACGCCCATGCCGCCCTGGATGATGGGCAGCTTGGCGGTGCTCTCGCCGAATTTGAGTTCAGGAAGGTTCATAGAGGGACCTCACTTTGTTGGGGGCCTTGTTTCGTGTTTTGAACGTCTTGTCAAGAACCCCGGGAAGCGTTGCGGCTCATAGCCTGGAGAGGCGCGGCGCCATGTGCTCGCGGTGGAGCATCTCGGAGAAGAACAGGGAGCTGGTGAAGGCCGGGGAGATGGAATTGAGCACATGCACGCTGCGGTCCGTGCCCTCGATGACGAAGTCCATGACCAGCTCGTTCTTCTCCACGTCCACCAGCTGCGGGCGGATGCCCGCCTTGGGGCTGGCCTCGATGTCCCCGGGCGAGAGCTCCTTCACCAGCTTTCTCGCGTCGTTGAAGAAGTACCGGAAGGAGTACTTGCGCGGCTCCTCCAGGGCCACCTCCCGGAACTTCTTGTTCCGGAAGAAGAGCAGGGCGTCGCGCAGCAGGATGGACGGGGCCTCGGCGTCGATGCCGGAGAGAAGGCCGTAGTTCTCGCGTCCCAGGGCCGGGATGGCCGTGGGCCCCAGGTACACGTCGCCATGCACCCCGCGCGTGAAGTGCACGCCCAGGAAGGGGTTCTTGATGTTCGGCACCGGGTAGATGCTGCCCCGGATGGTGTGGGCCTTCTCGCGCTTGAGCTTCTTGTAGATGCCCTTGAAGGGGATGAGCTGGTATTTGCGCCCCAGGCCGAAGGCGTGGGCCACCACGTCGCCGTAGGCCCCGGCGGCATTGACGAAGAAGCCGCAGGCGATGTCGCCGTTGGTGGTTCTGACCACCAGGCCTCGCCCCGTTTCTTCCTTGAGCCCGGCGAAGCGGGTATTGAAGCGGAAGCGCACCTTGCCGCTGGCTTCCAGTTCCTTCTGGAAGCTCTTGATGATGGCCTTGGGGTCCACCACGGCCGTATAGTGGGAGTAGAGCGCCTGGCCCGCGCTCTTGGCATTGGGCTCGATCTCGGCCAACTGCGCGTCGTCGATGAGCTCCACCTTGGCCCCGTTCTGGGTGGCGCGGGCGTAAAGCTCGCGCAGGGTGGGCAGCTCGTCCTCGTCGCGGGCCACGATGACCTTGCCCGTCTCCAGCAGGGGCAGGCCGTGCTCGCGGCAATACTCCTTCATGCGCAGGTTGCCCTTGAGGCAGGACACCGCCCGTAGGCTGCCCGGGGCGTAGTAGATGCCCGCGTGCAGCACGCCGCTGTTGCGGCCAGAGGCATGCCTGCCCACCTCGGGCTCCTTGTCGATGACCAGGATGTTGGAATGCCCGGCGGCCACCAGGTCTCGCGCCAGGGTGAGGCCGACCACGCCGGCCCCGCAGATGAGAATGTCGGCAGTAAGCACTTGTTTTCCTTATTTCTCCGCTAAAAGCTCGAAGCCCGTGGCCGGGTCGCGCCTGCGGATCATCTCCAGGCCATTTATTTCTATAAGCACGAATTCGCCCACAGTCCAGGTGTCGATGCCCGGTCGGATGCAGCCTACCAGGGCCTGGTCGCCCCGGCCGAAGGCCCCGTGCATGTGCAGCCTGGGCCTGCCCGCCTCGTCCGGGAACAGGGTGCCCACGGCGGCCACCTCCTGCGCGCCCAGGAGCTCCTTCAGCACCGGCACCGGCGGCATGGCATCGCCGTCTTCCGGGCCCACGACGATGCGCCCCTTGCCCACGCCGCCCACCAGGGCGCAGAAGCCCCGGGCCACGCCCCTTTCCTCGGCGAAGCGCTCCAGGCTGTCCGGCAGGCGGTCGCCGTCCTCCAGGCGCAGAACGAATACACGGCCCAGGCGGCCCTCGGCAACTTTCATCTTAGACCTCCGATGTGCTCAGGAAAGGCAGGGCCCGGCAAAGTCGCACCAGTCGCAGCGCCTGCCCGGGCGGGCGGCCAGCTCCGGCGCGGCCAGCAGGTGGGTCAGGGCCAGGCGCAGCAGGCCCGGGGCGCGCTGGCGCACCACCTCCAGCCGCGTGGCCTGGTCCACGTCTTCGGAAAAGAGCGGGCGCTCGGCCCCGCTCTTGCCCAGCTCCACCCAGGCGGCGTTGCGCGGCGCGAAGCCCGGCTGGGCGTCCAGCAGGTGCAGGTAGAGCGGCAGCTGCACGTCCAGGCCCAGGTCGTCCAGGCCCGCGAGCAGGGCCTCGGCCTCCGGGCCTCCGGGCGTGCAGGCCTCCAGCCGGGCGAAGAGCTCCTCGTCCAGCCAGGGCTCGCCGCCCTTGTCCGGCACCTTGCCGGTCTTGTAGTCCAGCACCGCGTGCCCGCCCTCGCGCAGGTCCACGCGGTCGAACTGGCCGGACAAGCGAATTTCCAGCCCGGGCAGGGCGATGGAGGCTTCCGCCTTGCGCTCCAGGGCCACCACCGTGGTGGCAGGGAAGCTGGCCAGGAAGCGCGTGAGCCGCTCCCGCGCGGCGGCGGCCAGGGCCGTGCGCGCGTCGTAGGGCAGCTGTAGCGAGAAGGCGCAGGCGTCCAGCTCCTCGCCCAGCAGGGCGTGCAGGCGCAGGCGCTCGGCCTCGTGGTCCAGCTGGCCCGGTAGCAGGGGCGAGTCCGCGAGGGGCTCCAGAAAGCGGCGCAGGGTGGCGTGGATGATCTCGCCGAAGCGGGCGCGGTCGCCGTCCTCGGCCACCTCCTCCACGGGCCGCAGGCCCAGCACGCGGCGGAAATAGAAGAGCTTGGGGCAGGAGAGGTAGTCCTCCACCGAGGAGGGGGTGAGCCCGCGCGATTCCAGGTGTGAGAAGAGTCGGGCGCGCACAGCGTCCGTGACGGGCAGGGCCCGCCGCCGGGGCAGGATGGCCGACACCGGGAAGGTCACGGCGCGCAAGGGGGCGTCCGCCTCCGCCAGGGGCTGGGCCTCGATGAGCCTGCCCAGGCGGCGCTCCTCATCCCACAGGAGCTGCTCCACGTAGCGGCTGCGCACGCTCTTGCCCTCCAGGGCGCCGGGCCGGGTTCCGGCCTGGTACAGCACGCAGACCTCTCGGGCGCCGTGGAGCAGGCGGAAGAAGTTGTGCGCGGCAACGTTGTCGCGCTCGCGCGCGCCGGGCAGGCCCAGGGCCCGGCGCAGGGGATCGGGCAGGAGCGGGTCGGGCGCGCCGGTGCCGGGCAGCTTGTCCTCGGTGGCGTCGATGACGAAGAGCCTGTCGAAGCGCAGCAGCCGCGTCTCAAGCATGCCCAGCACCTGCATGCCCGCCAGGGGCTCGGGCTCGAAGGACACGCGCTCGGCGTCCAGCAGGTGGCGCAGGATGAGGAACAGCAGGCCCTGGTCGTACTCCTCGTCGGCCAGGATGCTGCCAGTGAGCTCCGGCACCACGGACTGCCAGAGTCGCAGCAGGCACTCGGCGTCGATGAGGAAGGTCTGCCAGATGTCGCCGCCGCACTCGCGCAGCAGCGCGCACAGCTCCGCCACGGCCCGTCCCAGCCCGCGCAGGGTGGCCAGGCCCCGGAAGTTGTCGAAGCACACGGCGAGCACCCGCTCGAACTGGGCGCGGACGTCCGCCTCGCTGGCCTGGAACTGGTCGGCCTCGTAGGCGGGCGGCCATTCTCCCGGCGACTGGAAGGCTCCGGCGCCGCGGATGTGCCGCTCCCAGGAGCGCAGCAGGCTGGCCAGGGGCCGCTCTCCGCCCAGTTGGAGCATGCGCAGGGCGGGCTGGCGCACCAGGGCCACCAGGTCGCGCCAGTGGTAACGGCCCTGGGCGTCGCCGTTCTCGTGCAGGGTGAGCAGGCACTCCACCAGCTGCGCCAGGGATGAGCGCGCCAGGGGGTAGCCCATGCTGATGTTGACCTCCACCTCCTGCCCGTTCTTTGCGTCGGGCAGGTGGTGCATCACCGGCACCAGGGCCCCGGGGTCCGGCAGCACGATGGCCGTGGAGGCCGTGTCCGGCAGCGCTTCCAGTTCCCGGTTCAGCGCGTGGAGCTGGGAGTGCAGGTCGAAGCCCTCGTACAGGCGGCGCACCTGGCGCGGGGCGGATTCGCCGGGCTCGACCTCAAGCATGGCCCGGGCGTTCCAGGCGCGCAGCCAGGAGGCGTGCTCGCGGGCGGCCCAGTCCGGGGCGCGGCCCTGGGCCGCAGAGGCGATGGCCGGGTCCGTGTGCCAGTAGACGCGCGCGCCCAGCCGGGACCACAGGCGCCGGAACAGTGCGGACTCGGTGCCGGAGAGGGCGTAGAACCCGGCCAGGATCAGGTCCTGCCCCGCCAGGGCGTCCTCCACGGCGTCGAGGTTCTCGGCCAGCCAGCGGGCGTCCAGGCCCGGCGTGGTCCAGCCGCGCGCGCCAAGGGCCGCGCGGTAGGCTTCGTCGATGGCCGAGAGCTGGCCCAGCAGGGCCTCGGCCCAGGGCAGCACCTCTCCGGAGAGGTTGGTGATGCTCTGCGCCGTGACGCCCTGGCCGGAAAGCTCGTCCAGCAACCCGGCCAGGCGCGAGCCCCAAGGGAAGAATTCGCGGGCGCTGGCGTCCAGGCTGCGCAGCGGGCCGCCTTGCAGGCCCAGTTCGCGCACGATGCCGTGGAGCAGGCCGATGCGGTCCAGGCTCCCGGCGCGGGTCAGCGGCTCGGGGGAGAGTTGCAGGCGCAGCTGGCGCACGAACTCGTCCAGGGACTGCATGCGCGGCAGGATGGCCGGGCGGGGCATGTCCGGGTGCGCGGCCAGGGCGGCCTTGAGGTGCCGGGCAGGCCGGTTGTGCGGAAAGACGACGCGGGTGCGCGCCAGGGAGCCTTCGGCGGCCTCGCGGGCCAGCGCGTCCGCCAGGGCCTGGATGAAGTCCTGGTTCCAGGGGACGATGCGGATGGGGTTGGCGTTCATGCTCCACCTCGCTCAAGGCCGAGAGGCTCGACGACACGGCGGTCCAGGTAGACCAGGAAGCCGCGGATGGGCGCGCCGGGGGCCAGCTCGCCCAGGCCTTGGGCCAGCTCCAGGTAGGCGCGCAGCTGGCGGGCGTGGTCCGGGTCGGCCGCGCCGGTCTTGAACTCCAGCACCGTGGCACCCTCCGGGGAGAGGTGCAGCAGGTCCGGCCGCAGGAAGGCGCCGTCCGG
The DNA here is from genome assembly GCA_964502805.1 of uncultured Desulfocurvus sp. Lineage (GTDB taxonomy): Bacteria > Desulfobacterota > Desulfovibrionia > Desulfovibrionales > Desulfovibrionaceae > Humidesulfovibrio. Next base: position 10,720 of record CAZCYB010000015.1, on the reverse strand, counting down.
GGCCAGGATGGTCAGCTCGCCGCCGCCCGGACCGGCAGGGCTTGCCGCGCCCTCCAGGGCCGGGCGCAGCTCCGCCTGGGCCAGCAGCCAGCGCAGCATGGCCGCCACCTCGTCCCTCAGCCTGGTCCGGGTGGCCTCGGCCACGGCCCGCAGCTCGGGAAATTCGTGCAGGGCCAGGGTTGCCGCGCGCTCCGCGTCGGCACCGTCCGCCCCGGTGGGCCGCAGCAGCTCCACGGCCTTGTGCGCCAGCTTGCCGCGCGTGCGCTCGTCCACCGCGCCCGTGGCCCCGGCGTCGTCGCCCTGGTCGGGCATGGTGTGGCGGTACACGCGCAGGCGCGGCAGCCAGGCCAGGAACTCCGGCGCGGCGTCCAGGGGCGGGATATCCGGCAGGGGGGAGGCCCCGGGCTCGTCGGTCGCGCAATCGGCCTCGGCACAGGGCGGGGCCTGGCCCCAGGAGAGCTCCGCCGCCTCCGCCGGGGGGGTGAGCAAGTGCTCCAGGATCACCGGCACCAGGCCCAGGGTGCGCTTGCCGCCCACGCTGGGCGCCACCAGGTACAGCTCCTCCTCGGCGCGGGTCCAGGCCACGTAGAGCAGGTTCACCTGCTCGGCCACGGCCTCGGCCATGCGCCGGTGCCAGGGCTCGCCCAGGCCCTTGGTCAGCCGGGTGAGCAGCGTGTGCCCGCAATGCTCCACGGGCCGGTACTCCTTGATGCGGTCGCCGGGCCAGTTGTGGAAAGGCACGATGGTCACCGGGAACTGCAGGCCCTTGGCCTTGTGGATGGTCAGGATGCGCACGGCGTCGCTGGCCTCGGGCAGGGGCACCTTCTCCTCGGCCCCGGCATCGTCCCAGAACTCCAGGAAACGCGCCACGCTGCCCGCGCCCTGCTCCTCGGCCAGGTGGACCACCTCCAGGAGCCTGCGCACGTACAGCTCGGCCCCGGGGTGCCGGGCCTGGACCTGGAAGGTGTCCAGGGCGGCGCGGAGCAGGTCGTAGGGCCGCATGAGGCCGGACTGGCGCAAAAACGGCCCGACGAGCCGGTCGAAGACCTGGGGGAAGTCCTCGCGGAAGCGCTGGAGCAGGCCGTGGCGGCGGCCCTGGCCCAGGCCGCTCAGCCAGTCCAGGATGTCGGCGGCGGCCAGCCCGCTCTCGGGCAGGAAAAGCTCGGAGCCGCCAGCGAATTCCAGGAAGGCCACGTCGTCGGAGGGAGAATCGAGCACGCGCAGCAGGGCCACCAGCTGGCGCACCAGGGGGTGGCGCGAGAGCAGCAGGCTGTTCTCGGTGATGATGGGCACGCCCTCGCGCACCAGGCGCTCGCAGACCAGGTCGGCGTGCGTGTTGGTGCGCACCAGCACGGCCATGTCGCCCAGGGGGCGGCGGCGGCGCACGCTGGCCACGGTGTCCGCCAGGGCGTCCAGGCTCATGGCCTCCACCTCGCGCTTGGGCGCGGGGGGCAGCAGGCGCAGGTGCACGTGCCCGGGAACCCCGGCCTCCTTGCCCTCGGGGAAGCCCTGGGCGCAGCCCCGGAACGCGGCCTGGAGCGCCCCGGCCAGGTCCTCTCGGATGTGCTCCGGGGCGTCGGCCAGCAGGGCCTGGGCCAGGTCGGCCGGCGTTTCCGGCCCTTCGAGCCTGCCGAATATCTCGTTGTTGAAGGCGATGACCGCCGGTGCGCTGCGCCAGTTGTCCGGCAGGGTGCAGGCGTCCAGCCCGCCGGAGACGGCGGTGAGCTCCTCGTCGCGGCCCACCTGGTCGAAGAGCCGGGCATCGCCGCCGCGCCAGGCGTAGATGGCCTGCTTCACGTCGCCCACGTAGAACAGGCTGCCGCCCTTGGCCAGGCACTCCAGGGCCAGGGGCAGCATGGCCCGCCACTGGTCGGCGCTGGTGTCCTGGAACTCGTCCACCAGCAGGTGGTGCAGGCGCTCGCCCAGGCGGCAGAAGGCGTCGGGCACGCCGTCGCCCTCCTCCAGGGCGGAGACGACCTTGCCCGCCAGCTGCGAGCCGAAGAGGTAGCCCCTGCCGCGCTGGTGGCCGGGCAGGGCGTCGGCCAGGCGCTGGCCGATCTCCACGCAGGGGGCCAGGGCGTAGGCGGGCTCCAGGATGGCCTGGGCCAGGACGTACTCGGCGCTGGCGGCGGTGAACTCGTCGAAGGCCCCCCGGGCCTGGGCCGTGGCCCGGCCCTTGCCCGCCTTGTTCAGGCATTCGTCCAGGCTCGCCTTGCGCAGGTAGGCGCTGTCCGGCAGCCCGGCGAACAGTTCGGCCTCCTGGCACCTTGCCAGCAGGGTGGTGAAATTCTTGGCCGGGCTCAGGTCCTCGGCCTCCAAGGCATTAAGCATCACTTCGGCGGCCTGGCGCATGCGCGCGTAGGGCGGGGTGAGCAGGTCGGCCATGCGGCCCTGGTCCGTGGTGAAGCGTGTGCCGTCCAGGGCGCAGCGGGCGATGAGCGAGGTCAGCTCGAGCATGCGCTGGCGCAGGGCGTCCTGGAGCCAGAACCCGTCCTTGTCCTCGTGCTCGATGAGGGTGCGCACGGCCTGGTCGTAGAGCGCTGCGGCCTCGGCCCCTTGGGACCCGCCCTCGGCGCAGACGGCTAGGAAGGCCTGGAACAGCTCGTCCAGGGCGCGGCGCTCGTTGAACTCGATGTCGAAATCCGGCCGGATGCCCTGGTCCAGGGCGAACTGGCGCATGAGCATGTTCAGCAGGCTGTCGATGGTGCGGATGCCCAGCTTGGAGGCGTGGCGCAGGATGTCCGTGAGCAGGCGCTCGGCCCGCTCCCGAGAAAGGCCGCATGGAATGGCCCCGCCCTCGCTTCCGGATGCATCTGCGGGGCTGAGGGCGATGGCTTTGAGGGCCTCCAGCACGCGGGCCTGCATCTCGGCCGCGGCCTTGTTGGTGAAGGTCACGGCCAGGATCTCCGGCCAGGTGAACCCCTGGGGGCGCTGGGCAGCTCCCGCGCAGGCGAAGGAGCTTCCTCCCTCGGGGGACTGGGCCCGGCCCAGCAGATCCAGGAAGTGCCGGGTCAGGGCGTAGGTCTTGCCCGACCCCGCGCTGGCCTTGACCTGCCGGAACGGGCGCGCGCTCATGCCGGGGCCTCGGTTTCGGACGGGACGGGGGCCCCGGCCTTGCCGCCCAGCCTTCGCCCGCCCAGGATGGTGCACAGCACGGCGGCCAGGATGAGCCCGCTGCCCAGGTAGCCCAGGGCGTCGAAGCGCTCGTCCCACCATACGTAGGCCAGGGCCGCGGCCAGCACGGGCTCCAGGGTGGCCACGATGGCCGTGCGCGTAGCCTCCAGGCGGCGCAGGCCCGCGTAGTACACGCTGTAGGCCCCGTAGGTGGTGGTGGCGGCCAGCAGGGCCAGGGTCAGCCAGGCCTGGGGGGTCTTGGCCGAGAAGCTCACGAAGGGCAGCAGGCACAGGCAGCCCACGGGCAGGGCGTAGAGGAACAGCGTGGGCGTGGCGTAGCGGCCCAGGTAGCGTTTGCCGAAGATGTAGTACGTGGCGTAGCTGAAGCCAGAGAGCAGCCCCAGGAGCACCCCGGCCAGGTTCACCGCGCCCAGGCCCTGCCCGCTGGCCAGGGAGGGCCCCAGGCTCACGCAGGCCACGCCGATGAGCGTCATGGCCAGGGCGGCCACCTTCACCGGGGTCATGCGCTCGCCCAGCATGAGCCAGGCCAGCACCGCCACCCAGGCGGGAGCGGTGTACAAAAGCACGGAGGCCAGGGCCACGCCCACCATGTGGATGGACAGGATGTACGCCCCGAACAGCGTGGCCACGCCCAGCACCCCGAACAGGCCCACGGCGGGCGCGTCGGCCCGCTGGAGCCGCCAGGAATCGGTGGCAAGGGCGTGAGCGGCGAAGAGCGTCCAGCCCATGGCCGAGCGCCAGAACGCGGCCTCCAGCGGCGACACGCCCAGGGCGATGGCCTGCTTGGACAGGGGCCCGATGAGCGCCCAGAGCGCAGCCGCGCAGAGAACGTACAGGTATCCTTGCATGTTACAGCTGCACCCAGGTGCCCACCTTGCGCTCCAGGGCCTTGGAGTAGATCAGGTGTCCGGTCATGACGTCGTCCAGCGCGATGCCCATGAGCACGGCGGCGCGCCTGCCCGTGCGCAGGCCCGGCTTCTTCCCGGCGCAGATCTCGCCCATGTCCGAGTGCAGCCCGGCCTTGTCCGGGTAGCCGTCCTGGAAGTACACGCCGTGGTCCTGGGTCCACAGGTACTGGCTGGCGCTGTCGGTGGTGAAGGTAGCGGCAGCGCTCATGCTGGCGGCGTCGAAGGCCGAGTCGTAGTCCACGGAGATGGCCAGCACGTTCTCCTTCAGCCACCCGGCCTCCACGAAGCGCTGGGGCTTCTCCACGATGGGCGAGCAGGTGATGACAACGTCAGCGCCGGTTACGCAGTCCTTGGGCGTGGCGCAGTCGAGGAACTTCGCGGCCGGCAGCAGGGGCTGCATGTCCGCCACGTAGCGGGCGGCCTGCCCGGCGATGGGATCAAACATGCGCACTTCCTCGATGTGCGGAAACACCTCGATCATGGCGCGCAGGTTCATGCGGCCCTGCACCCCCAGGCCCACGATGGACACCACGCGGGTGGCCGGATCGCCGAAGTGCCGGGCGTACACGCCGGAGGCCGCGCCCGTGCGCCAGGCCGTGATCCAGGCCGCGTCCATCACCGAGCGCACCAGCCCGGTCTCGGGGTCCAGCAGGCACCACACGCCGGTGATGTACGGCAGGCCCTTCTTCTGGTTGGGGGGGTAGCCGGAGACGACCTTGACCCCGGCCATGTCCAGGCTTCCGCCCACGTAGCAGGGCATGGAGTGGTTGAAGCAGTCCTTGCGGGTGTGGATGCCGATCTTGGCGGGCATTTCCACCTCGCCCCGGCCCATGGCCGCGAACCCGGCCTCCACCTCGTCCATGATCTCGCGCATGGTGATGCCGAGGGAATCGATGTCTGCGCGGGATAGCCAGAGGACGTCGAAGGTGCTGGACATGGCTGGGCTCCGGGGGGCTTGAGGGTTGCTGACGAAATGAAGTCTTTTAGGCTGTTTCGGCCCCGGCGTCAAAAGCGGGCGCCCGCCTTGCGGGTTGCCGGGGCGGGCGCGGCAGGGTAGGGGTGGGGCATGAACGAAACACATGATTTCGAAGCGCGCGAGGCGCTGGTGGACGCGCGGCGCGAGGGCGAGCGCCTGGACAGGGCCCTGGAACTGCTGGTGCCGGGCTCCGGCCTGCGCCTGCGCCGCAGGCTCATCGAGGCCGGGCGCGTGCTGCTGGACGGCCGCCCGGCCACCCCTGGCCGCAGGGTGCGCCAGGGCCCGCGCCTGGAGCTCTTGCCCGGCGTCGTGGAGGAGGAGGCCCAGGAACTGGCCATCGCCGCGCGCACCGCTGGCTACGCCGCCGTGGTCAAGCCTGTGGGCCTGCACAGCGCGGCCATCTGCGGGTCGTCCGCGCCCAGCGTGGAAGCCCTGCTGCCGGGGCTGTTCCCGGAAGCGCGGCCCATGCTGCTCAACCGCCTGGACCGCGAGACCTCTGGCTTGGTGCTGGTGGCCCTGAGCCCCGAGAAACAGCGGCACTACGCGCAGTTGGATCCGCGCAGGATCGTCAAGGAATACACGGCTGTGGTGCACGGCGAACTGGACCAGGAGTTGACGCTCAAGTTCGTGCTGGACACCGACGACCGCAAGCGCACGCGGGTGGTGGCCCGGCTGAATCCGGACGAGACGGGCTGGACGCGGGTGTGGCCCGTTGAAAAACTGCCGGGCGGCCCTGCGGATCGCCCTTTGGACGATCTGACGCTGGTGCGCGTGCGCATCGTCTCCGGGGCGCGCCACCAGATTCGCGCGCACCTGGCCTTCGCCGGGTTGCCCATTCTGGGCGATCCGCTGTATGGGGTGGGGGACGACGGCGCGCCGAGGATGTACCTGCACCACGGCCTGCTGGAGTTCCCGGGCTTCCGGGCCCAGGCCCAGCCCGACTGGCCGAAGCTTGACTGGCCAAAGTCGGACCGGTCCGACCCTTCGCTAAACAAAGACAAGCCCGGCCCCGCGCCGGATGAGAGAAGTGAGGAGCCGCAATGAAGAAGCGCCTGCCGTCCCTGCTGATCGCCGCAGCCCTGGTCGCCCTGTGCGCGGGCGCGGCCCTGGCCCAGTTCTCCGCCGGGCAGACCATCTACGTGCCCTGCTCCTCGGCCACGTACCACGGGCCCAAGAGCCGCAACCTGGACCTCACGGTGACTCTCATCGTGCGCAACGTGGACCCCAGGCGGGCCATCACCATCACCAGCGTGGACTACCACCGCACCGACGGCAAGCTGGTGCGCCGCTACCTGGACAAGCCCGTGCAGCTGGGCCCCCTGGCCGCGCGCGAGTTCCTGGTGGAGCAGATGGACGATTCCGGCGGCACGGCGGCCAGCTTCCTGGTGCGCTGGCGCGCGGAAGGGGCCGTGAACGTGGCCATGGCCGAGGCGGTGATGATCAGCTCCAGCAGTGGGCTGGGCGTGTCCTACGTCAGCCGGGGCGTGGTGATCCAGGAGTAGAGGGCTAGTCGCCCAGCAGGGCCTTGGCGAAGTCCTCGCCCACGAAGGGCCGCAGGTCCTCCATCTTCTCGCCCAGGCCCACGAAGCTGATGGGCAGCTTGTGGGTGATAGCCACGGCCACCATGACCCCGCCCTTGGCCGTGCCGTCCAGCTTGGTCAGCACGATCTCGTCAACCCCGATGGCCTCGTGGAACAGCTTGGTCTGCGACAGGGCGTTCTGGCCCGTGGTGGCGTCGATGACCAGCACGCTGCGGTGCGGCGCGCCGGGGTGTTTCTTGTCCAGCACGCGCTGGATCTTGCGCAGCTCCTCCATGAGGTTGACCTTGGTGTGCAGGCGCCCGGCGGTGTCCAGCAGCACAAGGTCGCAGCCCAGGCGCCTGGCCTCGTCCATGGCCTCGAAGGCCACGGCCGCCGGGTCGGCGCCCTCGGTCTTGGCGAAGAAGTCCGCGCCCACGCGCCCGGCCCAGACGTGCAGCTGCTCGATGGCCGCTGCGCGGAAGGTGTCGCCCGCGGCGATGAGCACCTTGCGGCCCTGCAGCCTGGCCCGGTAGGCCAGCTTGGCGATGGTGGTGGTCTTGCCCACCCCGTTGACGCCGATCATCATGACCACCTCGGGCGGTGCGTCCACCTTGGGCTTTTTGGGCAGGGGGAAGAGTTCCTCCAGTTCCTTGCCCAGCACCTCGCGGAAGCGCGCGGCCTCGGTGACGCCCATCTGGCGGGCGCGGGTCTTCAGGCTGGCCAGGAGCTTGCCCGTGGCCTCGCTGCCCACGTCGGCCATGATGAGGATTTCCTCAAGCTCCTCCCAGAAGGCGTCGTCCAGCCCGCCGGAGCGCCCGAACAGGGCGCCCAGGCCATCGGCGAAGCGGGCCTTGGTCTTGGCCAGGCCGGCCTTGAGCTTCTGGAAGATGTTCCCGCGCTCCTCCTCCTCCTGCTCCAGGTCCAGGGCCAGGATGAGCCGGTAGCGCAGCTCGCTCTTCAGGTCGCCCGGCTTTTCCAGCTTCATGGCCTGGGACCAGGCCTCGAATTCAGCGATGAACTTTTCGGCCTCGACCTGGGGGGCGTTCAGGGTGGCGAAGAGGAAACGCAGGCGCTCCCAGAGGCTGTCGCCGGGGGCGTCGATGCCGCTGAGCAGGTGGCCCAGCCACTCGGAAATATTGGCCTTGCCGGACTTGAGCGAGGTCTCGAAGGCCGTGCGCCAGGCCGTGTCGCCACTCCCCGCTGGGGGCGCTGCGGGGGCCACGGCGGTGGCTGCGGGCGCGGGGGAAGGCTGGGTGGACGCGGGCTGGGCCTGCGGCGCGGCTTCGGCGGGCGCATCGCCGCCCCAGAGCTTTTTGATCGAGCTGAAGAATCCCATGCGCTCCCCCTTGTGGTCGTGAGTCGCGGCGGTTCTACCCCAGGAGCGGCCCCGGCGCAACTGTGTTGAAATCCTGGGCCGGAGGCACTAGAACAGGGCAGCGAAACCAGGAGGCTCCATGCGTCGGACACGTGTTTCTGAAATTCTCGCCAGCGAGGCCGGGGGGCCTGTTCTCCTCAAGGGCTGGGTGCGCACCCGGCGAGATTCCAAGGGTTTTTCCTTCCTGGAGGTCAATGACGGCTCCTGCCTGGCCAACGTGCAGGTGGTGGCGGACCACACCCCGGAGCTTCTGCCCCTGTTGGAGCGCCTGAACACCGGCGCCGCGCTTGCGGTGGAGGGCGATCTGGTGGCCAGCCCGGCGGCCGGGCAGAAGTGGGAGGTGCGCGCCAGGGCCCTCACCGTATACGGCGAGGCCGACGCCGAGGCCTACCCGCTGCAGAAGAAGCGCCACTCCGACGAGTTCCTGCGCACCATCGCCCACCTGCGCCCGCGCACCAACAAGTACGGGGCCATGCTGCGCGTGCGCTCGGAGATGGCCCTGGCCGTGCATGACTTCTTCCGCCAGCGCGGGTTCCTCCACGTCCATGCGCCCATCCTCACCGGCTCGGACTGCGAGGGCGCGGGCGAGATGTTCCGGGTGAGCAACCTGGAAGCCGCCGAGGCCGCGAAGCTCTCCCCTGCGGAGCGCGAGGCGGCGGAGTTCTTCGGCAGGCCGGCGGGGCTCACCGTGTCCGGCCAGTTGGAGGCCGAGCTCATGGCCCTGGCCCTGGGCGACGTGTACACCTTCGGCCCCACCTTCCGGGCCGAGAACTCCAACACGCCCAAGCACGCCGCCGAGTTTTGGATGATCGAGCCGGAGATGGCCTTTGCCGACCTGGCCGACGACATGGACCTGGCAGAGGCCATGGTGAAGCACCTGGCGCGCCACGCCCTGACGCACTGCGGCAGCGACCTGGCGCTGTTCGCCAGCTTCGTGGACAAGACCCTCGTGGCCACCCTGGAGAACGTGCTGGACCTGCCCTTCGTGCGCCTGCCCTACGCCGAGGCCATCGCGGAGCTGAGGAAGTCGGGCCGGGCCTTCGAGTTCCCGGTGGATTTCGGCACGGACCTGCAGACCGAGCACGAGCGCTTCCTGTGCGAGGAGCACTTCGGCCGCCCGGTCATCGTGTACGACTACCCCAAGGAAATCAAAGCCTTCTACATGCGCCTCAACGACGACGGGCGCACCGTGGCGGCCATGGACCTCCTGGTGCCGCGCATCGGCGAACTGGTGGGCGGCAGCCAGCGCGAGGAGCGCCTGGACGTGCTGACCGCGCGCATGGCCGAGGCCGGACTGCCGCCGGAGCCCTACTGGTGGTACCTGGACACCCGGCGCTACGGCAGCGCGCCCCACGCGGGCTTCGGCATGGGCTTCGAGCGCCTGCTCATGCTGGTCACGGGCATCGCCAACATCCGCGACGTGATCCCGTACCCCAGGACGCCCAAGCACCTGGAGTTCTAGAAGGAAAGGGCGCCCGGCCTGCGAGCCGGGCGCCCTTCTCACTACTTGAGCGGGATGTGGATGTCCGTGAGCAGCTGGTCCGGCGGGGTTGTGGCCGGGTCGTTGCGGTAGACCTCGAACCAGGGCGTGTCCCGGAAGTCACGCCCGCTGGCGGGCATCCACTGGCCCATGATGTGGGCGTAGGTGGCCTCCAGGTTCTCGTGCGGGCCCTGGTGGGTGATGACCGCGTACTCCCCGCCGGGCAGCGTGTCGGCCTGCACCGGGGGCTCGGGCGCAACCTCGCGGGCCATGTTGATGGCCGCGTCGTAGCGGATGTCCTCGGGTCTGGTCACCTGGGGGTCGTCGTGGCTGATGCCGATGAACCAGGTGTTCGGGCCCAGCAGGCCCCTGGGCCCGGCCCAGGCGCAGAGGATGCCCCAGGCGCGCGTTGCGGATTCCATGTACGGCCCGGTCTGGCGCACCTTGAGGATGCGCAGGTCGGGCAGGGTTTCGATGCGGACGTTCATGCGGGCTGCTCCCATGTCGTCGAGGATGATTTCCACGATCTCGCCGCCGCAGTAGTGGATGCCCGAGGGCGCCGCCGGGAACGGGCGCGACCAGTGCTGGTCGGGGTTTCGACCCCGGCACTGGCTCGGCGAGAGGCCGAAGGTCTTGCGGAAGGCGCGGCTGAAGGCCTCCAGGGACTCGTACCCCGCGTCCAGGGCGATGTCCGTCACGGAGACATCCGTACCGGCGATCTCAAGGCAGGCGCGCTCCAGGCGGATGCGCCGCACGTGGTCCATGATGCTCTCGCCCAGCATGCCCTTGAACACGCGGTGGAAGTGCGACGCGCTGAAGTGCGCGATGCCCGCCAGCCGTGGGATGTCCAGGGGCGCGTCCAGGTGCCGCTGCATGTGGTTCAGCACGCGGAGCATGCGCGCGGCGTAGTCGTTGCGGGTGTCGAGCTTCATGATGCCTCCCTTCCGGCTGAGCTTCTAGCGCATTGGTGGGCCCTGCGCCTGATGGAAACTCTCATTTCCGGACCCTGCGGGGCAAGGGCTCCGACTGTCGGCTTAAGCTTGAATCGGCACATGCCGAAAAGGGAAAGGCAGGCCGCCGCGCTTACCTATAGTATGGTGCGGAAGACGCACAGTCCGGCCCGCAAATTGCGAATGCAACATACTGAATTATTGTGTGTTTTCAAAAAAGACCGCGAAAGATCGCATTTCGTGTTGACTCTTGCCCCCGGTTCCCCTAGAAACGCCCTTCGCCGCAACGAACTGGGCCGGAAGGGCTGGGCGCGGGGCGGCTGATCTTTGCAAAAGAAAATCGCAGAAAGGTGTTGACGACGGGAGCGGGTTCGCA
>CAZCYB010000014.1:15476-64644 GCA_964502805.1 uncultured Desulfocurvus sp. | reverse complement strand
ATGGCCTGGGTGCGCTCGGCCACGCCCTGGATGGCGGCGATGACCTCGCCCACCTCCGCGGCGCCCTGCTCGGCCTGCTTGCGCGTGTCGTCGGACCCGCGCGCGGCCTCGGAGGCGCTCCGGGCCACGTCCACCACGGCCTCGCCCATCTGGCTCATGGCCGTGCCGACGCCCGTGAGCCGGGCCTTTTGCGTGTCCGCCCCGGCGCTGGTCTGGCCGATGCCGCCGGAGAGCCGCGAGGAGGCCTCGCGCAGGCGGCGGCAGAGCTCGTTTGCGTCCTCGGCGGTCTTGGTGATGCTGGCGTTCTTTTCAACGATGGTCTGCTCCTTCTCCTTGAGCGCGGTCATGTCCAGGTACAGGCACAGGCCCCCCAGGCAGCGGCGGTCGGAGTCGTAGAGCGGAAAGACGTTGGCCAGCACGTGGCGCACCCCGCCCCGGTGGCCCTTGATCTGGACCTCCAGGTTGCGGAACACCTCGCCGTCCTTGATGCTGCGGCCCACGGCGGTCTTGCGCCCGGGATCGTTGTAGAAGATCTGGGCCAGGGTCTGGCCGTAGTAGTCCTCGGGCCTGCCGTCCAGTTCGAGCATCTTCAGGCACTCGGCGTTGGAGCACACGGCGCGCTCCTCTGCGTCCACCAGCAGGAAGGGCATGGGCAGCCCGCCCAGGATGCCCTGGGCCAGGCCGGTCTGGTGCTTGAGCTCGGCCCGCAGGCGCTGTGATTCGGCGGCGCTGGCATCCTGGGCCGCACCCAGGGTGCGTTCGCGCCAGGCGAGGAGCCCCAGGGCCGCGCCGGAGACGGCCAGGGCGGCCAGGAGCTGCCCGGCCCCCAGGCGGAAGGGTTCGGAGGACACAAGCCAGGGCAGCCCGGCGACGAGGACAAGGGCCAGCGCCAGCAGCGCCGCGCCCAGCCCGGCCAGGGCCGCGATGGAAAGCCGGGTTGCGCCGACCTCTGACATGCTCCCCCCTGGGTTACTGTTCGAAGAGGATATCCCCGCCCACCGAGGCGACATCGCCCGTGCCGGTGAGGATCATGGCCTGGGTGAGCTCGCCGCGCACCTGGTCCAGGTACTTGCCCACGCCCTCGCGCCCGCCGCCCAGGGCCGCGATGCTGACGGGCCGGCCGATCATGACCGCATCGGCCCCAAGGGCCAGCATCTTGAGCACGTCGCCGCCGGTGCGCACGCCGCCGTCCACCAGGATGGCCAGCTGGCCCTTCACGGCTTTGGCAATGGCGGGCAGGGCCAGGGCCGTGCCGGGGGTGTGGTCCAGCACACGGCCGCCGTGATTCGACACCACGATGCCAGCGGCCCCGGCGTCCACGGCGCGCTTTGCGTCGTCCGGGGTCATGACGCCCTTGAGCACGAACTTCGCGGGGGTGCAGGCGATGATTTCCTTAAGCTTTGCCGGGGTCTTGGGCCCCACGGGGCGGCCCATGAGGCGCAGGGTGACCAGGCCCGCTGCGTCGATGTCCATGCCCACCACGGAGGCGCCGGTGGCCACGGCCTTGTCCAGCTTCTCGTGGAGTTCCTTGTCCTCCCAGGGCTTGATGAACGGGATGCCCGCCCCGCCCAGGGCCGCGATGCCGGCCAGGCCGCTCTCGTGGATGAAGGGGGGCACGCCGTCGCCGGTGGCGCCGACCACCCCCTTGTCCACGCAGCCGCCCAGCACGGCCTCCACGTATTCTTCCTCGGTGATCTTGCCGCCCATGTTGAAGGACACGCCGCCGATGGGCGCGGCCAGCACGGGCATGGAGAGCTTCAGGCCCAGCACCTGGGTGGAGGTGTCCGGGGTTTCGCAGCCGTGGATGAGGCGCATGTTGAAGGTGCGCGCGGCCAGGGCGGAGACATTGTTCATGAACGAGCTGCCCGTGCCCAGGCCGCCCATGCCGGGGACCTCCCCGGCGCAGGCCTTGCCGTTGCAGATGGGGCACACCTTGCAATACCCGTCCATGAGCTCGCGGGCCCTCTTGCGCACGTCCTTCATGCCGCCTGTCCTCCTGAATCGCTGGGGGGTTTTCTGATTCGGGACTCCTACTTGAGCCTCTCGGCCAGGGCCTCGGCGATGTGCTTCACCTGCATGCGGCTGCCCTTGGCCTCCAGGCCGCCGCGCAGCTGCATGATGCAGCCCGGGCAGTCCGTCAGCAGCAAGTCTGCCCCGGTCTTCTCGACGTTCGCAAGCTTTTTCTTCAGGAGTTCCGCGGAGAGCTCCGGGAACTTCATGGAGTAGGTGCCGCCGAAGCCGCAGCACACGTCCTCCTCCTCCGCGGGCAGGTAGTCCAGCCCGCCGGTGACCATGAGCTCGCGCGGGGCGTCGATGACCTTGAGCCCCCGGCAGAGGTGGCAGGGCGCGTGGTAGGTGGTCTTCTTGCCATCGGCGCGGAAGCTCTCGGGCTTCACCTTCAGCACGTCGTGCATGAAGGAGCTGAAGTCGATGACGCGGTCGGCGAACTGCTGCACCTTCACGGCCAGCTTGGGATCCTTGCCCAGGATGTCCGGGTAGCCGTGCTTGAGGTGCGAGGCGCAGGAGGCGCACAGGGTCAGGATGTAGTCGTACGCGGAGGGATCCATGGCCGCCACGTTCTGGGCGGCAACGCTTTTGCTGGCCTCGCGCTCACCCATCATCTGGACGGGAAGGCCGCAGCAGGACTGGTCCATGGGGAAGTCCACGGCCACGCCGTGCTTGCCCAGGAGCTTCACCGCCGCGGCGGCCTGCTCGGGGTACACGAAGTCCTGCACGCAGCCGCTGAACAGGGCCACGCGGTACTTCGGGCTGGCCACCTTGGTGCGCAGGGACTCGAACTGGTCGCGGAAGGGCTTCTCGGCGATGGCGGGCAGCGCGCGGAACTCCTGGCCCCGGGCGAAGATCATGGGCAGGTGGCGCAGGTAGGGCGTGCCGCCGGTGACCGGCTTCTGCACCGCCTTGGCCGAGCGCAGCAGGGCGTGGAACATCTTGCGGCTCTTGAGCACCATGCCCAGGAGCTGGCTCTGCAGCGGGTGCCCGGCCTCGTCCTGGATGCGCGCGTGGACCTCCTTGATGAGCTTGGGCAGGTCGATGCCGCCCACGCACACGGCCTTGCACGCGCCGCAGTTGATGCAGTTCTGCACCAGGTTCTTGGCCTTCTCGCGGCCATGGTAGAAGTAGGTGAGGATGAGCCCGATGGCCCCGATGTAGATGTGGCCGTACTGGTGGCCGCCCACCAGGCGGTACACCGGGCAGACGTTGGCGCAGGCGCCGCAGCGCACGCACCTGAGCACCTGGCTGAACATGGGGTCCTTGGCCAGGGCGCGGCGGCCGTTGTCCAGGAACACCACGTGCATTTCCTTCTTGCCGTCCGGGGCGCTCTTGCACTCGTTGGGCCCGGTGATCCAGGTGACGTAGGAGGTGATGGCCTGGCCGGTGGCGTTCCTCGGCAGGGCCTTGATGACCCTGAGGGCGTCGCCCAGGGTGGGGGTGAGCTTGTCCAGGCCCACCAGGGCCACGTGCACGCGCGGCAGGGTGGTCACAAGCCGCCCGTTGCCCTCGTTGGTGCACAGGGCGATGGTGCCGGTCTCGGCCACGGCGAAGTTGCCGCCGCTGATGCCCATGTCGGCCTGGACGTACTTGGCGCGCAGCTCGCGCCGGGCCACCTTCACCAGCTTCTGGATGTCCACTTCCTGCTTGGTGCCGGTGACGTCGCTGAACAGGTCGGCCACCTGGTAGCGCGAGAGGTGGATTGCGGGCATGACCATGTGGGTCGGGCCCTCGTGCCTGAGCTGGATGATCCATTCGCCCAGGTCGGTCTCCGTCACCTCCAGGTCCAGGTCCTCCAGGTGGTGGTTTAAGAGCGTCTCCTCGGCGGTCATGGACTTGGATTTGACGATGCGCTTGACGTTCGCCTTCTGGGCGATGCGGCCGATGATCTCGTTGGCCTCCTGGGCGGTCTTGGCCACGTGGACCGTGACGCCCATGCGCTCGGCGTTCTTGGTGAACTCGGCCAGAAGCTCGTCCATGCGGGCCATGGCCTGGTCCTTGGCCTGGGCTATCTCGCGCACCAGGCCGTCCACGTCCATGCCGGCGAAGGCCTTGGCCCGGGCCGCGCGATAGGCCACGGCGAAGTTGTCCATGGCGGTGCGGAGGAAGTCGTTGTCCAGCGCGCCCTGCAGCTCGCCCCTGTATTCCTTGAGATCGCGTGCGTTTTGCATGGCCTAGTCCTCCAGAATCAGGATGTGCAGTTCAAGGGGCCCGTGCACGCCGATGGCCAGCACGCGCTCGATGTCCGCCGTGCGCGAGGCGCCGGTGACGAAGGCCACGTAGGCCGGAAAGTCCTTGCACAAGGCCCGCAGGTCGCTCTCCACCTCGTAGCTGGTCTCGCGGATGACGCTGCGGGGCACCACGCAGACGTGGACCTCGCAGATCATGGTGGCCAGCCGGAGCTCCTCGCTGCGCGAGTCGAGCACGAAGGTGCCGGTCTCGGCGATGCCGCGCAGGGCGATGGTGAAGCCGATGTCGATGCCGCCCAGGTGGCCGCGCATGCCTTCGGTGATGAAGGTGACCCCGCGCCCGGCGCAGAGCCCGCCCAGGGCCTGGGCCTGGGCCTCGGAGAGCCCGGGGGCGGCGACGATCTTGCCCAGCTTGGTCTCGCACAGGGCCTCGGCCGGGCCGGAGAGGTCGGACTCGCAGCCCGAGGGCAGGAGCTGGCAGGCCTCCTTCTTCTCGCACACGTCCAGGGTATAGGCGTAGGCCTCTTCCAGGCTCTGCACCCGGGAGACGATGGCCGAAACCAGTCCGGCCTTCTCGGCCATCAGATTCGCCAGTCTGTTGTCTTCGCTCATGGGTCGCACCTCGTTGGGTTGGTTCGTCGGTCCTGTGGCGGGGGCGCGATTGCTGCCGCTCTCGCCGGGGTTCCGGCCCGCCTGGGGGGGCGTGGCCGGGGAAATTTGGCGGGAGACGGGCCCCGGAGGGCCCGCTCCCGCTGTCTAGGAGGTGATGGCTACGGTTTAGGGCAGCATCCAGGTGAACACGTACGCCTGGAGCATGGTCAGGGTGCTGATGAACAGCACCATGGCCACGGAGTGCCACAGGGTGAACCGGAAGATGTCGCCGTCCTTGCCGTGCAGGCCGGTGGCGGCCACGGCCACGGAGATGGACTGGGGCGAGATCATCTTGCCGGTGACGCCGCCGGAGGTGTTCGCGGCCACGCACAGCTCGGGGGACACCCCGATGGCCTGCGCGGTGGTCTTCTGCAGGTTGCCGAAGAGCAGGTTGGACGAGGTGTCCGAACCGGTCAGGAACACACCCAGCCAGCCGAGGATAGGCGCGAAGAACGGGAAGAGCACGCCGGTTCCGGCCAGGGCCAGGCCCAGGGTGGTGGACATGCCGTTGGCGTTCATGATGAAGGCCAGGCCCACGATGTTGCCGATGGAGACGATGGGCCAGCGCAGCTGGTAGATGGTGCGGCCAAAGCAGGCGATGGCCTTGCCCACGGAGTAGCCGGGCATGAGGAAGATGGAGATGAAGCCGGACAGCAGGATGGCGGTGCCGGCGGCGGCCAGGGGCTGGAAGGCGTACTTCACGGCCTGGGGAGTCCACTGGCCGTTGACCATCTTGGCCACCATGTTGTGGTACAGGGGCCACTCGACCTGGATGTTGATGGTGGCGGCCAGGACCTTCTTGACAGAGGGCCAGCCCTGGATGAGCACCAGCACGGCCAGGATCAGGTAGGGCATCCAGGCGCGCAGGATCTCGCCGGCGTTGTAGTTGCAGACAGCCGGGCCGGTGGACGCGGGCTCGTCGGGGAAGCGCCACACGTTCTTGGGCTTCCACACGCGCAGGAAGGCCCACAGGGCCACGATGGTCACGATGGCGGACACGATGTCCGGCAGGGTCGGGCCGTGGAAGTTGGACAGGAAGAACTGGGTGCCGGCAAAGGCGCATCCGGCCACCAGCAGGGCGGGCAGAACCTCCATGGTGCGCTTGAAGCCGCACATGGTCACGGAAAGCCACACGGGCACGATGATGGACAGGAAGGGCAGCTGGCGGCCAACGATGGCGGAGATGGTCATCTCGTCCAGCTTAGTGGCGGCGGCCACGGCGGTGATGGGGATGCCCACCGCGCCGAAGGCCACGGGAGCCGTGTTGGCCAGCAGGCAGATGCCCGCGGCGTACAGCGGGTTGAAGCCCAGGCCGGCGAGCATGGCGGCGGTGATGGCCACCGGGGTGCCGAAGCCGGCCGTGCCCTCAATGAAGGAGCCGAAGGCGAAGCCGATGAACACGGCCTGGAGGCGGCGGTCATCGGTGATGCAGGCCAGGGAGCTCTTGATGATCTCGAACTCTCCGGACTCCACGGTCATGTTGTAGACCCAGATGGCCGTGATGACGATCCAGACGATGGGGAACAGGCCGTAGACGAAGCCGTAGGTGTACGACCCGATGGCCGTGGAAGCGGGGATGCCCCAGACGAACACGCCCAGCAGCAGGGCCGCCAGGCTGGCGCAGGCCCCGGCCAGGTGTCCTTTGACCTTCTTGACGGCCAGCAGGTAGAACAGAATGTAGATGGGAATGCCGGCCACCAGCGCGGGGAGCAGATAACCCCCGTCGCCAATGGGCGTGTAAACTTGTTTCCAGGCCTCGACCGCGGCCTGAGCCACTGCTGCATCCATAACTTCCTCCTTGCGGTATGGTTTCCGATGATCCCCCCGCCGGACAACCCATCCGCACGGGAATGAAACGCCTTAGACGGTGGTGCGGAGCACCTCGGCGGTCTGCCGGGCGATCTCCAGCTCTTCATTGGTCGGGACCACGAGCACGCGCACGGGGCTGTCCGCCGCGGCGATGTCACGCGCGCCGCGCTCCGGGGCCAGGTTGCGCTCGTGGTCCAGCTTGATGCCCAGGGGCTCCAGCCCCCGGCAGGACAGCTCACGGGAAACGGGGTCGTTCTCGCCGATGCCGGCGGTGAACACGATGGCGTCCACCCGGCCCAGCACGGCCATGTACGCGCCGATGTACTTGCGGATGCGGTAGCCGAACATGTCCAGGGCCAGCTTGGCCTGCGGATCGCCCTGGGCAACCGCGGCATGAATGTCACGCATGTCATTCATGCCGCAGATGCCTTTCAAGCCGCTCTGCTTGTTGAGGAGTGTGTCGATCTCGGCCAGGGTGAGGTTCTTGCGCTCCGCCAGGTAGAAGATGATGGCCGGGTCGATGTCGCCGCTTCTGGTGCCCATGATGACCCCGGCCAGCGGGGTCATGCCGAGCGAGGTATCCACGCTCTTGCCGCCCTTCACCGCGCAGATGCTCGCGCCGTTGCCCAGGTGCACGGTGATGAGGTTGGTCTGCTCGGGTGTCTTGCCCAGCATGGCGGCGGCCTCGCGGGAGACGTACAGGTGCGAGGTGCCGTGGAAGCCGTAGCGGCGCACGTTCAGGTCGGTGTAGAGGTCGTACGGCAGGGCGTACATGAAGGCCTTGGGCGGCATGGTCTGGTGGAAGGCGGTGTCGAACACGGCCACCTGCGGCACGCCGGGGAACAGCGCCACGGCGGTCTCGATGCCGGTGAGGTTGGCCGGGTTGTGCAGCGGGGCCAGGGGCACGCAGGCGCGGATGGCGGCGATGACGTCCTTGTCCACCCGGGTGGAGGCGTGGAAGCGCTCCCCGCCGTGCACCACGCGGTGGCCCACCGCCGCGATCTCCGAGGCGTCCTTGATGACGCCGCTTGCCGGGTCGGTCAACAGCGCGATGACCATGCGCATGGCCTGGCCGTGGTCCAGGATAGGCTCCTCGCGGGTCAGCACGCCCTCCCCGGCCTGGCCGGGCAGCTTCTTGTGGGTAAGCTTGGCGCGCTCCTCGCCGATGCGCTCCACCAGCCCCGAGGCCAGCACCACGGGCGCGGCCATGTCGAAGAGCTGGTACTTGAGCGAGCTTGAGCCGGTGTTGATGACGAGAATGTTCATGCTGTCCTGTCTATCCCTGGGCCTTGACGGCCTGGGCCTGTATGGCCGTGATGGCCACGGTGTTGACGATGTCGGGCACGGTGCACCCGCGCGAGAGGTCGTTGACGGGCTTGTTCAGGCCCTGGAGCACGGGGCCGATGGCCACGGCCTGGGCGGAGCGCTGCACGGCCTTGTAGGTGTTGTTGCCGGTGTTCAGGTCCGGGAAGATGAACACCGTGGCCCGCCCGGCCACCTTGCTTTCGGGCATCTTGGTCTGGGCCACCTCCAGGTCCACGGCGGCGTCGTACTGCAGCGGGCCTTCCAGCAGCAGGTCCGGGGCGCGCTCCTGGGCGATGCGCGTGGCCTCGATGACCTTCTGCACGTCCTCGCCCTTGCCGGAGGCGCCGGTGGAGTACGAGAGCATGGCCACGCGGGGCTCCAGCCCGAAGATCCTGGCGGTCTCCGCGCTGGAAAGCGCGATCTCGGCCAGCTCCTGGGCGGTGGGGTTGGGGTTCACGGCGCAGTCGCCGTACACCAGCACGCGGTCCTTCAGGCACATGAAGAACACGCTGGACACGATGGACGCGCCGGGCTTGGTCTTGATGATCTCGAACGCCGGGCGGATGGTCTGCTGGGTGGTGGTGATGGAGCCGGAGACCATGCCGTCGGCGTGGTCCTTGTACACCATCATGGTGGAGAAGAAGGTCGGGTCGAGCATGCGGTCGCGGGCGTCCTCCTCGCGGATGCCCTTGTGCTTGCGGAGCTCGTAGTAGGTCTTTACGTAGTCCTCGTAGTGCGGGCTCCTGAAGGGCTCAACGATCTGCACGCCCTCCAGCTCCAGGCCCAGCTGGCTCATCTTGTTGCGGATGTCCGCCTCCTTGCCCAGCAGGGTGATGTCCACCACGCCGCGCCGAAGCAGGATGTCCGCCGCGCGCATGATGCGCTCGCCCGTGCCCTCGGGCAGCACGATGTGCTGCTTCTTGGCCTTGGCCTTCTGGATGAGGCGGAACTCGAACATCTTGGGGGTGATGGTGGTGGGCTTGGCGGCCACGAGCTTGGTCCTGAGCTCGTCGATGACCACGTGCTCCTCGAACACGCGCAGGGCCGACTGGATCTTGTTCTGGTCCGTGGGCTCGATGCGCCCGTACAGGTCGTAGAGCACGCGCGCGGTCTTGTAGGTGTGGCCCTCGGCCATGAGGATGGGGATGGGCGCGCCCACCCAGCCCTCGATGAGCTTGGTGACGGATTCGCTGGGCACCAGCCCGCCGGTGAGCAGGATGCCGGAGATGTCCGGGTAGTTGGTGGAAAGCCGGCTGGCCAGGCTGCCCAGGATGATGTCGCTGCGGTCGCCGGGGGTGATGACCAGGCTGCCGCGGTCGATGTAGTTGAGGAAGTTGCCCAGCTGCATGGCCGCGATGACGTAGCTGTCCACCAGGTTTGAGAGCATGTCGCGGCCGTAGAGCACCTTGGCGTCCAGCCACTTCACCACGTCGGCCACGGTGGGCTTGCCCAGGCGGGCCTCCTCCGGGATGACGTAGATGGGGAAGCACTCCGGGCAGCGGATCTTGGTGCGCAGCTCCTCGATCATGGCCTCGCCGTCGGCCTCCTCCACGCGGTTGATGATGGCCGCGAGGATGTCCAGGCCCTTGTCCTCGAAGGACTCGATGGTGAGCTGCGTGCTGGCCACGATCTCGGCCTGGGTCTTCTTCTGGCCATTGCTGACCAGAAGCACCGGGCAGCCCAGGTTGGCCGCGATGTCGGCGTTGATGTCGAACTCGAACGCCGGATCGGAGCCGAGGAAGTCCGTGCCCTCGCACAGGATGAAGTCGAAGCGGCCCTTGAGGGAGTTGAAGTCGTTGAGGATCTTTTCCAGCAGCGCCTCGTGCTGGCCCTGGTTGATCATCTCCCGGGCCTGCTGCATGGTCATGGAGTAGGCTTCCGAGTAGCGCATGTCCAGGTTGAACTGGCTCATGACCAGGCTGATGTCGTGGTCCTTGCTGCCGCCGGCCGGGGTGTTGATGATGGGGCGGAAGAAGGCCACCTTCTGGATGTCGCGCAGCAGAAGCTGCATGAGGCCCAGGATGATGGCGGACTTGCCGCTGCGCGGCTCCACGCCGGTGACGAAGAGGGTATCGGCCACGGTTCTTGCTCCTTTGGCTGCGTCGAGCCTCGGATATATGGGTTCTCCCGGCGCCGGGAATGTCTTGAGGGGGACAGGGGCGGGGGCCCCCGGCGCCGGGAGGGGACCTCGCTAGAGACTGTCCGCGTAGATCTCCATGGGATGCTTCACGGCGATGCGGTCACCGCTGCGCGAGAGCATGTCCGAGATCTGCAACATGCAGGCGGGGCAGCCCGTGGCCACAACGGAGGCTCCGGTGGCGGCGATGTTGTCCCGCTTCTGCTTTCCAATCTTGGCCGAGATGTCGGCGTGCTGCAAGGTGAAGCTGCCGCCGCAGCCGCAGCAGGCATCGCTGGCGCCCATCTCCACGATCTTCACGCCCGGGTTCATGGACAGCACCGTGCGGGGCTGCGCCGAGATTCCCAGGGACTTCTTGAGGTGGCAGGGGTCGTGCACGGTGACGGCCGCCGCGCCTTCCCTGGCCTGGGGCGGGGTGAGCCCCAGCTTGTCCACCACGAAGGCGTTGACGTCCATGATTTTGGCCGACAGGGCCTTGATGGCCTCCTGCTCCTTGGGGCTCATGCCCTCGGCCATCATGGGCCAGATCTTCTTCATGGTGCTGGTGCAGGTGGCGCAGGGGGTCACCAGGTAGTCGAACTGCCCCCTGGCGAAGACCTCCAGGTTGGCGCGCACCAGCTTCTCGTAGCTCTCGCGGTCGCCGCTGGAGAGGGCCGGGATGCCGCAGCAGGCCTGGCCCTCGGGCAGGAACACGCCCACGCCGTGGTGCTTCAGCACCTTCAGCACGGCATGGCCCACGCGGGGGAAGATCTTGTCCGCCAGGCAGCCGGGGAAGAAGGCCACCTTGAGGCCGCTCTTGCCGGCCGGGGTGTCCAGGCTGGGCACGTCCTTGTGCAGGGGCCGCTTGTCCAGGAGCATCAGGTGCCGGGGGCCCAGCACGGGCTCCAGCCAGCGCGAGCAGGAGGAGCCGATGATGTCGTTGACCGGGGTGGTGAACAGGCCCTGGAACTTGGAGGCCAGGCCCAGCAGGCGGTTGAAGGTCTTGGGCTTGGTGAGCATGCCCCGGAAGATGGCCTTCTTCACCGGGGAAAGGCCCATGTAGCCCACCAGGATGGTGCGGGCCTTGAGGAAGATGTCCAGGGCCTTCACGCCGCTGGGGCAGTTGGCCTGGCAGGAGCCGCACAAGAGGCAGCGGGTGACCTTGTCCTGCACGCCCTGGGGGTCCTTGACCATCTCGTGGGCCAGGCCCTCGAGCAGGGCTATCTTGCCCCGGGCCACGTCGCCCTCGCGTCCGGTCTGGCCGTAGATGGGGCACACGGCCTGGCACATGCCGCAGCGCATGCAGGCCACCAGCTGGTCGTCCAGCTCGCCCAAAAGTTTCAGAAGTTCGCGCATGTCGGCCATGGTCCTACTCCCCGATGATCTTGCCGGGATTCAGGATGCCCTTGGGGTCCAGGGCCTTCTTGAGGCGGCGGGAATACAGGATGGTGGCGCGGCTGGTCTCCTTCTCCATGTACTTGCTCTTGGCCATGCCGATGCCGTGCTCGCCGGAGAGGGTGCCGCCCAGGGCCAGGGCCTCGTCGAAGATCTCGTCCACGGCGGCCTCGACGCGGTGCCACTCCTCGGTGTTGCGGCGGTCGGTGAGGATGGTGGGGTGCAGGTTGCCGTCGCCCGCGTGGCCGAAGGTGCCGATGGTGAGCTTGTACTTCCTGGCGATGCGGTCCAGGGCCTGCATCATGGCGGGGATCTTGCTGCGGGGCACGGTGGCGTCCTCGAGCACGGTGGTGGGGGAAACGCGCGCCAGGGCGGAGAGGGCCGCGCGGCGGGCCTCCCAGACCTTGTTGCGCTCGGCGGCGTCCTTGGCCACCTGGATGCGCACCGCGCCAAGCTTCTTGCAGATGGCCTCGACCTTCTCGGCCTCCTCGGCCACCTGGCCGGGGTGGCCGTCCACCTCGATGAGCAGCAGGGCCTGGGCGTCCACGGGCAGCCCGGCCTTGGCGAAGTCCTCCACGGTGCGGATGGTGAAGTTGTCCATGAGCTCCAGGGTGGCGGGCACGATCTTGGCGGCAATGATGGCGGCCACGGTCTCGCAGGCCTTGTTCACGTCGTCGAAGATGGCCATCATGGCCTTGGCGGCCAGGGGCGGCGGGGTCAGCTTCAGGGTGATCTTCTCGAACACGCCCAGGGTGCCCTCGCTGCCCACCATGAGCCCGGCCAGGTTGAGGCCGGTGACGCACTTCACCGTGCGCGAGCCGCTCTTCACGATCTCGCCGTCCACGTCGAAGAAGTCCACGCCCATGACGTAGTCCTTGGTGACGCCGTACTTGAGGCCGCGCAGGCCGCCGGCGTTCTCCGCCACGTTGCCGCCCAGGGTGGAAACGGCCTGGCTGCCCGGATCGGGCGGGTAGAACAGGCCCTTGGCCGCCACCTCGGCGGCGAACTTGGCGGTGATGACGCCGGGCTCCACGATGGCGTAGAGGTCGGCCTCGTTGATCTCCAGGATCTTGTTGAGCGCGTTGGTGAGGATGACCACGCCGCCCTTGCTGGGGATGGTGCCGCCGGAAAGATTGGTGCCGCTGCCGCGCACGGTGATGGGCAGGCCGTTGTCGTTGCAGAGCTTGACGACCTTGCCCATGGCCTCGCGGCTCTCTGGCCGGACCACCAGGCCCGGGACCACGGGGTCGAGCACGGCGGCGTCGTAGGCGTAGGAGAACTTGTCGGCCTCGCTCTCCATGACGTTCTCTTTGCCCACCAGGGCCTGGAATTCCTTCAGCAGCGCGTCGTTCATATGCGGTCTCCTCGGAGGTGGTTTCGTTTGGCCGCACCGGGGGGCGGAACCGTCTGTCCCGGCTCCTTCGCAACATGTGTGCCACCAGCGGCAACCAGCGGGAATGACGAAGGATAGTGCCCAACAGACCCCGGTCCTGGGGATGGCCTCCCAGCCCTGTCCGAAATTCCAGACGAAGCTAGTGAGCCAAAAAGATCCGCAAAGACAGCGAGATGGGCAAACATAGGGAAACTTGGCGGCCTGGCTTGGAGCCCGGGCCGGGAGTGAACGCCCACATCAGCGCGGATGGGGCGGGAAGGCTTGTCCGATTTTTAGGACGGGCTGTCCTGGGGGTCCACGGCCTGGGAGCCCAGGGCCAGGGTGCCCACGGAAGGGCTCTCCACCGAGAGCCCCCACTTCTTGAGCAGGGCGTACAGGTGCGAGCGCGACAGGCCGGAGACCTCCAGGGCGCGGGGCACGTCGCCCGCCGTGCGCTTGAGCAGGCACTCCAGGTAGCGGCGCTCCAGGGCCTCCTTGCACTCCTTGAGGGTCTGGCCCAGGTCCAGCTCCGGGGCCTCCGCCCGGCAGGGGGCGGGCTCCGCCGGGAGCGCGGCGTGCTCCGGGGCCGGAGCCGGGGGGGAGGCCGGAGAGGCGGCGGGCGGGGTCTCCACCGCGCCAGCGTCCGGCGCGGCCACGCGGCCCCGGGCCAGCCCGGCCTTGGCCACCTTGATGCGCACGTCCTGGGGCAGGTGCATGGCGTAGAGGGTGCGCTCCCGCCCGGCGGCCACGAAGGCGCGCTCCAGCACGTTGAACAGCTCGCGCACATTGCCCGGCCAGTCGTAGCCGGAGAGCACCTGGAACAGGTCCTGGTCGAAGCCCTTGAGCGGCAGGCCGTACTGCTCGCACAGGCGGCTGACGTGGAACACGGCCAGGGGCTTGATGTCCTCGGGCCGCTCGCGCAGGGGCGGCAGGGAAATGGGGATGGTTTTGATGCGGTAGAGCAGGTCGCTGCGGAAGGTGCCCTGCTCCACCATGCGCTCCAGGTCGCGGTTGGTGGCGGCAATGAGCCGGAAGTCGCTCTCCACCTCCACCCCGGAGCCCACGGGCCGGAAGCGGCGCTCCTGCAGCACGCGCAGGAAGGCCTTCTGGAGCGAGAGCGGCATCTCGCCCACCTCGTCCAGGAAGAGCGTGCCCCCGTCGGCCAGCTTCACCAGGCCGCTGCGGTCGCTGTCCGCGCCGGTGAAGGCGCCCTTCTTGTGGCCGAAGAGCGTGCTCTCCACCAGGGTCTCGGTGAGCGCGGCGCAGTCCACCACCACGAAGGTCTTGGTCTTGCGGGCGCTGTTGGCGTGGATGGTGCGGGCGAAGAGTTCCTTGCCGGTGCCGGTCTCGCCGGTGATGAGTACGCTTGCGTTGGTGGCGGCGGCGCCGGCCACGGCGTCGAAGCTCATGCGCATGGCCGGGCTGCGGCCCACCACGTCCTCCAGCACCAGGGCCACGGGGCTTTTCTCCCCGCGCTTCTCGCCCCGGTACTTCAGCGCGCGCTCCAGGGTCAGCATGGTCTGCTTGAGGGGCGAGGGCTTGAGCAGGTAGTCCCACACGCCGCCGCTGATGGCCAGCTCCGCGCCGTCGGGGTCGCCCCGGCCGGTGAGGATGATGACCTCGGGGCTGTCCGGCAGGGCCTTGACCTCGCCCAGCATGTCCAGGCCGTTGCCATCGGGCAGGCTCACGTCCAGGAACACCACGTCCACCCCGCCCCGGGCCAGGCGCGCGCGGCCCTGGGCCAGGCTGCCCACGGCCTCTCCGGCGTGGCGCAGGCGCCTGGTCAGGGAGAGCAGCGTCTCGCGGACTTCGGCGTCGTCGTCGATGATGAGGATGGTGCCCACGGTCGCCCCCTGGTTCTCAGCTCCTGATGGTCCTGGCGCTCAGTAGCAAACAATGGGCCAGGACGCGCGCGGGGGAGTGGTCCTCTTCCGCGAATGTCCTGGCCAGTATGGATTAGGGCAAGACCGCGCCGCCGTCAATCAAGGCTGACGGCGGCGCGGGGTGTGGGCATGGAAGGTTAGCGGCCCTGGCCGCCGGAACCGCCGGGAGCGTCGCCGCGCAGGTAGCTCTTGGGCGCGCGGTAGCCGGGGCGGCTGTCGGCGCGCTGCTCGCGGGGCTGGGCATCGCGGTCGGAACGGGGACGGCCCTGGCCGGGGCGCTCGGAGCGGCCCTCGCCGGGACGGCCCTGGGCGGAGGCGGCGCGGGGACGGTCCTCGCGGGGACGGCCATCGGCGGAGCGGCCTTCGCCGCGGGCTTCGGGGCGGCCCTGGGCCGGGCGGCCGTCACGGGGACGGTCCTCGCGGGGGCGGCCGTAGCCGGGACGATCCTGGCCGGGCCTGACGGCGCGGGGGCGCTCGTCGGTGTAGATCTCGTCGCCGGGGCGCCAGGAATCGGAACGGGCACCCTCACGACTGTCCGATCTTTCAGACTGGGCAGACTGGCCCTTGGGCGCGAACTGGCGCTGCGGGCGCGCCGCACCGCCGGGGCGCTGGCCCTGGCGACCACGGGGCTCCAGGGGCGGACGGCTGAACTCCTGCTCGCGCGGGGGCGCGGCGTTGTAGTCGAAGCCCTCCAGGCGCTTACGGGTCAACGGCTCCTTGAGCAGCCGCTCGATGGCGCGCACCATGGACACGTCCTCGCCGGTGACGAAGGTGTGGGCCTCGCCGGTGCGCTCCGCGCGGCCCGTGCGGCCGATGCGGTGGGTGTAGGTCTCCGGGGTGCTGGGCACGTCGTAGTTCACCACGTGCTCGATGAGGTTCACGTCGATGCCTCGGGCGGCGATGTCCGTGGCCACCAGCACGCGGAAGCGGCCGGAGCGGAAACCGTCCATGGCGGCCTTGCGCTGGTTCTGCGAGAGGTTGCCCTGGATGGCCGAGGCCGGGTGGCCGCCCTTGGCCAGGTTCTCGGCCAGGCGCTTGGCGCGGTGCTTGGTGCGGGTGAACACCAGCACGGAGCCCTTGGGGTGCCGGGCCAGAAGCTCCATGAGCAGCCGGGTCTTGAGGTGCTGGGCCACGGGGTAGATGGCGTGGGACACGGTCTGGGCCGGGGCGTCGTGGCCCACGCTCACGGTCTCCGGCTCGGTGAGGCACTCGCCCGCCAGGGAGCGGATGGCACCGGGCATGGTGGCGGAAAAGAGCATGGTCTGGCGCTGCTTGGGCAGGGCGGCCAGGATCTGGCGGATGCCGGGCAAGAAGCCCATGTCGAACATCTGGTCGGCCTCGTCCAGCACCAGGACCTCAACGTGGCGCAGGTCCACGGTGCGCTGGCCCATGTGGTCCAGCAGGCGGCCCGGGCAGGCAACCACGAGGTCAACGCCCTGGCGCAGGGCCTGGAGCTGGCGGCTCATGGCCACGCCGCCGTAGATGGTGGTGCAGCGCAGGCCGCTGTTCTTGCCCAGGTCCAGGGCGGATTCGTAGATCTGCTCGGCCAGCTCGCGCGTGGGGGCCAGGATGAGGGCCCGGACGTTGCGGCGCGCACCCTGCTGGTGCACGGGCTTGGTGCGCATGAGCCGGGTGAGGATGGGCAGCAGGAAGGCCGCGGTCTTGCCGGTGCCGGTCTGGGCCAGGCCCATGAGGTCACGGCCGGTCATGCCCGCGGGCACGGCGCGCTGCTGGATGGGGGTGGGGCTCACGTAGCCCAGGTTCTTGATGTTGGACTGGATCAGGGACGGGAGATCGAAAGAATCGAAGGTCAAAGGAATTCCTTTGGTTGAAAATGGGCCACGGCGCGGCGCGCCTGTGCGGCAGCGAAGAGCGGACCTGGCGGCGGGTGCTGCTGGCCGGGGAGCGAGGTTGGCTCAGTCGGGGACTGGGGAGCGTTTCGGCAGGTGTGGACAGGAGGGATGTGCGGCGGGCCTGCAGCGTGGGCCTCGCCTCTCGTGTACGTTTGCCGCGCCGGGATTCGCACCCGGACGCCGCTAACTAGGCACCGCCGGAGGCCATGTCAAGGAAATACTTTCGGTGCGGGCAAGAAACCTGGCCTAGAAGTCGAGCTTGATCTCCTTGCCGGCGGCCTCGGAGCGCTTGGCCTCGGGCTCCAGGAAGCCCTTGGGGTCGCCGAAGATGCGCGTGCTGGCCTCGCTGCCGAAGCGCTGGGCCTCCTGGTTGCTCGGGTTGAGCTCCAGGGCGCCGCGGGCGCAGGCCATGGCCTCGTCCCAGTTGCGGCGGGCCAGGGCGGCCTTGCCCAGGCGCACCAGGATGGCCTCGTTGGGCCCGAAGCGGCGCAGCGTGGCGCGCATGAGGTCCTCGGCCTTGTCCGTCTCGCCCAGGGCCTCCATGCACTGCGTGAGCAGGATGTAGGCGCGCATGTCGTTCTGGCTGGTCTCGATGCTCTTCTGGAAATACTCCGTGGCCTCGTTGGGCAGCCCGGCCAGCATGAGCCGGTTGCCGATGTCCACGTACAGGCCGGGCTCCTCTCCGAACTGCTCCACGGCCTTGCGGAACAGCCGCCGGGCCTCCAGGGGCTCCTTCTTGTCCAGCTGCTCCTGGGCGCCCAGAATCAGCTCGTCCAATTCCATGAGGCCCTTGCGGCGCTCCTCTGTGCGCAGCTTGTTCAGGGCCTCCTCCAGGGCGGCGGCCAGGCGCTTGAGCGTGGCGGAAAGATCCTTCTCCTTGCCCTTGACGTAGGCAAGCCCCCCAGGCACCGAGCGCTTCATCATGTCCTGCTCCATGAGCAGGCGCACGCCTTCGTCCAGCAGCACGCCGATCTCGATGCGCTCGCGACCGAAGATCTGGCTGACGGCCAGCAGGTCCAGGGCGTGGGCCAGGGCCTTGAGGGTCTTGAGGATGTCGTTGCGCTGCAGGTGGAACTTGGCGCGGGCGATGTACTCGCGCACGGTCTTGGGGCTTGCGTCCATCGGCGTCACTCCAGGCGCTTCCCGGCAGTGGGGGGGTCGGCGCGCCTCGGCAGGGGTTCCAGGCTGCCCACCCAGTACCCCAGGGCGGAAACGTTGGCAAGCCCGCGCCGATTCTGGAAAGGTTGCCATTGACGCCGCCGGGGCGTGAAGCTACCCCTAGCAAGAGGTACGTACCGCACCAACAGGCGCCCGCGCGCCGGGGAACCCCCGACCATGACCGCCGTCCTGGCCCTCTGCCTGCTGCTCCTGGCCGCCGAGACCGCCCTCGGCGTGGCGGCGCGCGCCCTGAACGCCCGCAGGCCCCTGCCCGAGCCCCCGGCGGAGCCGCCGGGCGTGGCGGAGATCCTGAAGCTGGAGCGGCTGCGCTCCGCCCGGGAATACACCCTGGCCAAGGCCCGCCACGCGGACGTCCAGGACCTTGCGGGCCTGCTGCTCCTGGCCGGGTTCCTGCTGCTGGGCGGCCTGCCCTGGGCCGAGGGCCTGGCCCGCGCGGCCGCCACAGGTCTTGGCCTGGGCGAAGTGGGCGCGGGGCTGGCGTTCTTCGGCCTGCTGGGCCTGCTCAGTTCCCTGGCCGCCCTGCCCTTCGACATCGCCCTGACCTTCGGGTTGGAGCGGCGCTTCGGCTTCGGCACCACCAGCGCGGCCACCTTCGTGGCGGACAGGCTCAAGGGCCTGGCGCTGGCCGTGGCCATCGGCGGGCCGCTGCTGGGCGCGGCGCTGTGGCTGTTCGGCACCTACGGCCCCGGCGCCTGGCTGGTGTGCTGGGCGGTGTGCGCCCTGGCCCTGGTGGGCCTGCAGTACGTGGCGCCCACCTGGCTGCTGCCCCTATTCAACACCTTCACCCCCCTGCCCCAGGGGCCCCTGCGCCAGGGCCTGGAGGACGCCGCGCGGGCAAGCGGCTTCGAACTCTCCGACATCTCGGTGATGGACGGCTCGCGCCGCAGCACAAAGGCCAACGCCTTCTTCGCCGGGTTCGGGCGGGTCAAGCGCATCGCCCTGTTCGACACCCTGCTGGAGCGCCACCCGGACCGCGAGGTGGTGGCCGTGCTGGCCCACGAGATGGGCCACGCCGCCCTGGGGCACATTCCCCTGCGGCTGGGGGCCGGGGTGCTGCAGGTGGGCCTGCTCTTCGGCCTGCTGGCCCTGTTCCTGGACCACCCCTGGATCCCCGCCGGGCTGGGCCTGGCCGGCGGCAGCGTGCACGAAGGCCTGGCCGCCTTCGGCCTGTTCTTCGGCCCGGTTTCCCTGGCCCTGGGCATGCTCACCGGGGCGCTCTCGCGGCGGCACGAGTACCAGGCCGACGCCTTCGCCGCGCGGCTCACGGGGGACGGCGAGGGGCTGGTGCTGGCCCTGGCCAGGCTCTCGGCGGACAACCTCTCCGAGGTCACCGCCCACCCGCTCACGGTGCTGCTCTCCGCCAGCCACCCCCCGGTGCTGGAGCGCATCCGCGCCCTGCAGGCCCCTCCCGGGCCCTGAGCCGCGCAATCCCTGGACAATCCCGCCCGGGGGGTTGCAACATACCGATTCTCCGGCTAGGATACGCATACGCAGCGCCCACCCTCCCCCCAGGGCGCAACCGCATCCCGGAACCATGGAGGCCGGCATGCGTATCCTCAATCTCGAGGGCCTGGCCTTTGTGCCGACCTTTCGCGGCCTGGGGCACGAGGTGCTCTCCCTCGGGCCGTCTCAGGCATGCGACATCCCCCTGACCGAGCCCCTCTCCACCCGCGCCCTGTGGGCCATCCTGGATGAGCGCGGCTTCCGGCCCGACCTGGCCTTCTGGTGCGACCTGTGCCGCCCGCCCTGGGTCATGGGCCTGGAGACCCTGCCCGGCGCGGTCATCGGCTTCTCCGTGGACCAGTACTGCAACCCCTGGCACGTGCCCTACAGCGCCGGGTTCGACGCCGTGCTGGTGGCCCAGCGCGACTACCTGCACCTGTTCCAGGACCCCCGCCTGCCCCGCCCTGCCCAGTGGTTCCCCCTGTTCTGCGATCCGGACATGGACTTCGACCACGGAGCGGAGCGCGACGTGCCCGTGAGCTTCGTGGGCACCCTGGACCCGCCCATGAACCCCGGACGCAAGCCCTTCCTGGAGGCCTTCCGCCGCGCCGCGCCGCTGGTGACCATGCAGGGCCGGTACGCCCCGCTTTTCGAGCGCAGCCGCTTGGTGCTGAACCAGAGCGCCGTGGGCGAGCTCAACTACCGCCTGTTCCAGGCCATGAGCTGCGGGGCGGCGGTGCTCACCGAGGCCGTGGAGAACGGCCTGGACGCACTGTTCACCGATGGCGAGGACCTGCTGCTCTACCCGCGCGGCGATGCCCGGGAAGCCTCGCGCATCGCGCTCTCGGCCCTGGCATCGCCCCTGTTGGCCGAGGTGGCGGCAAGCGGCCAGGCCAAGGCCCGGCGGCTGCACTCCGTGCAGGCCCGCGCCCGCCACGTGCTGGCCCTGGCCACGGCCCTGCTGCACTCCGGCGCGCCCGCCTGGCGGCGGGAGAACGCCGCCATCGTGCGCGAGGAGACCGCCCGGGCCTACGCCATGCTGGCGGCGGACACGGCCCTGCCCCTGCCCGGGGAGACCCGCCGCCACTTCGCCGACGCGGCCCTCCGCCTGGCCGCCCTGTAGGAGGCGCGCGCCTTGCCCGGGGCGGGCTTTTCATGCAAGATGTCCAAAGCCCACCCCCCCCTGCGAGAGGACCGCATGAAAGAGATCCGCTTCGACCCGGACAACGACGAGATCATTGAGCAGATGCGCAGAATCCCTGCCCTTTCCATCCTGGACGAGCGCCAGGTGGCCGAGGTGGTGCGCGTCTCCAAGCTGCGCAAGTACGAGGCCGGTGAGGTCATCATCCAGGAGGGCACCTACGACAGCTGGGTCTACTTCCTGGTGCAGGGCGAGCTCTCCATCACCCACCAGGGCGTGGTCCTGGGCGGGCTGCGCCGCCTGGGCGACGTGTTCGGCGAGATGGGCATCATCGACGGCAGCCCGCGCTCGGCCACGGTGAAGGCCGTGGCCCCGGCCCTGTGCCTGGCTTTGGACGCCTCCATCTTCGACCGCCTGAAGGACCAGGACAAGGTGGCCATCCAGGCCGCCTTCTACAAGGTTTTCTGCGAGATTCTGGCCGCCCGCCTGCGCGGCATGGACCAGAGGCTGGCCGAATGCAGCCTCAAGCGGCCTTAAGCGCCGCGACCAACCCAGGAGCACCCATGGCCGTCCATCCCCTCGCGGGCCTGCCCGCGCCCAAGGACATCCTCACCGACATTTCCCGGCTGCTGAACGACTACCACGCCGTGCGCCCCGACCCGGACGACCCGGCCCAGGCCGTGAGCTTCGGCACCAGCGGCCACCGGGGCACCTCCGGGGCGGGCAGCTTCAACGAGGACCACATCCTGGCCATCAGCCAGGCCATCTGCGAGCACAGGGCCAAGGCCGGCATCACCGGGCCGCTCTACATGGGCATGGACACCCACGCCCTCTCCGCCCCGGCCCAGGCCACGGCCCTGGAGGTCTTCGCGGCCAACGGGGTGGAGGTGGCCGTGCAGACGGGCGGCGGGTTCACGCCAACGCCGGTGATCTCCCACGCCATTCTTACCCATAACAGGGGGCACAACCGCGACACCGCGCGCCCCAGGGCCGACGGCGTGGTGATCACCCCCTCGCACAACCCGCCCCAGGACGGCGGCTTCAAGTACAACCCGCCCGAGGGCGGCCCGGCGGACACCGCCACCACCAAGGCCATCCAGGACCGCGCCAACGAGCTTCTGCGCGCGGGCCTCAAGGGCGTCGCCCGCATGCCCTACGAAAGGGCCCTGGCCGCGTCCACCACGCACCAGCACGACTACGTCGCCCCCTATGTGGACGACCTGGGCGCGGTCCTCGACATGGAGGCCATCGCCAAGGCGGGCCTGAGGATCGGGGCCGACCCCCTGGGCGGCTCGGGAGTGGCCTTCCTGGAGCCCCTGGCCCGGCGCTGGGGCCTCACGCTCAGCGTGGTGAACCCGGTGGTGGACCCGACCTTCTCCTTCATGACCGTGGACAAGGACGGCATGATCCGCATGGACTGCTCCTCGCCCTACGCCATGGCCGGGCTCATCGCCCACAAGGACAGCTACGACGTGGCCTTCGGCAACGATCCGGACTTCGACCGCCACGGCATCGTCACGAGGAGCCACGGCCTGCTGAACCCCAACCACTACCTGGCCGTGGCCGTGGACTACCTGTTCACCCACCGGCCCGGCTGGCGGGCCGACGCCGCCGTGGGCAAGACCCTGGTGTCCAGCTCCATGATCGACCGCGTGGCCGCGGGCCTGGGGCGCAGGGTCAGCGAGGTGCCCGTGGGCTTCAAGTGGTTCGTGGACGGGCTCCTGGACGGCTCCTACGGCTTCGGCGGCGAGGAGAGCGCCGGGGCCAGCTTCCTGCGCAAGGACGGCACGGTCTGGACCACGGACAAGGACGGCATCATCCTGGGCCTGTTGGCCGCGGAGATCACCGCCGTGACGGGCCGGGACCCCGGCGAGCTATACGCTGGCCTGGAGGCGAAATACGGCAGCCCGGTGTACGAGCGCCTGGACGCGCCCGCCACCCCGGCCCAGAAGGCGGCCTTCGCCAACCTGACCCCGGAGATGGTGGCCGCCGACACCCTGGCGGGCGAGGCCATCGAGGCCAAGCTGACGCGCGCACCGGGCAACGGGGCGTCCATCGGCGGGCTCAAGGTGGTGACGAAGAACGGCTGGTTCGCCGCGCGGCCCTCGGGCACGGAGGACATCTACAAGATCTACGCCGAGAGCTTCCTGGGCCGGGAGCACCTGGACCGGCTCAAGGCCGAGGCCCAGGCCATGGTGGACGCGGCGTTCCGGGCCGCCGGGGCGTAGGCAGGGCCACCCAGCCCGACCGACAAGGGCCGCCCCATGCTAATGCACGA
This sequence comes from uncultured Desulfocurvus sp., assembly GCA_964502805.1. GTDB lineage: Bacteria > Desulfobacterota > Desulfovibrionia > Desulfovibrionales > Desulfovibrionaceae > Humidesulfovibrio. The sequence goes on along the minus strand of CAZCYB010000014.1, from coordinate 42,020 downwards.
GGGGCGGCCTTTTGCTTTGGCCCCGCGCAAAAAAGGGCGGCCCCGCTTGCGCAGGGCCGCCCGTGACGATCAGGCCGGGGCCGGAGCTAGAACTGGTATCTCAGGCCCAAGAGCGCCGAGTGGCCGGTGAGGTCCTTGGCGCGGAACTGGGTGGTGCCCACGGAGACCTTCTTGGAGTCGCCGAAGCTGGTGTAACGGTAGCCCAGGTCGAGGATGACGTTGTCGGTGACGGAGTAGCCAACGCCAGCGCCAAGGTTCCAGGCGAAGTTGGTGGTGTCGTAGTTGCCGTTATGGGTGGCGGGGGTCCAGCCGCCGAAGGTGCTGGCCACCTTCTGGTTCACCCAGGCCACGCCAAGGCCCGCGCCCACATAGGGCGTGAAGGCCGTGCTGGTCTTGATGTCGTAGTAGAAGTTGGCGAACACGGTGTGGATGTCGATCTTGGAGCTGAACGTGCCCGTGGTGGAGTTGGTGGCGCTGTACTTGAACTGGTTGTGGTACAGGTACTCCGCCTCGGCGCGGACCGGGACGCCCATGCCGGCAAAATTGTAGCCGAAGGCGCCGCCCACGGCATAGCCGCTCTCGTTCTTCCAGCTGTGGTTGGTGGCGTTGTTGGTGGTGTCGGTCACTTTGCTGCTGTCGTTGTCCTTGTACTCGTAACCGCCCTTGACGCCTATGTAGAACCCGCCCTTGTCAGCTCCATAGGCAGGTCCGACAATCAACGCCAGACACAGCGCGAGCACCATCATCAGGGAGACGTGGGCTCTTTTCATGGTTTCCTTCCTTCTGCTGATAATTGTGGTGCAATGTGGGGAAATTACACCTACAGTCACCGTACTTATATCCTGTCAACACGTATTCGTCAACAGAAATTACGCATTTCCTAGGCATCAAACAGAAATTATTCCTGACCGGAATCTCGACTCCCGGCCCGTTCCGGGCTATGGATGCAGGGTATGAGCGTGCTTTCAGCTGAAGTTGCCGGCCTGTTGCGCGCCCTGGTGGGGGCGGACCGCCTGCGGGTGCTCAAGGCCCTGCCCGGACTGCTGGGCGGGGTTGCCTCCCTGTGCGCGGGGCAGGCGGAGCGCTCGCCCCGGGACCACGCACTGCTGGCCGAGACCGCCTTGCGCCTGCTGGTGCTGGCCCGCACCCTGCGCGAGGTCTCCCTGGTGCAGCGCACCCTGCATACCCTGGCGGGCATGGGCCGTTTCGGACAGTCCCTGGTTTCGCTCTACGCCCAAGGCCGCTCCCTGCCCCTGCCCCAGCTCGCGCCCATACTCTCCACCCTGCCCCCGCGCGATTTCCTGGGCGTGCTCAACGAGCTGCTGCTGGACTGCCCGGCGGCGGACAAGCAGTACGCGGCCTGGCTCAAGACCCTGCTGCCCGCACCGGGAAAGACCGAGGCCAAGGAGCACCTGCTGTTCCTGAAAGGGCTGGCCGAGTCCGGGACACCCCTGGCGCCGCTGCTGCGCGAGGCCATCCTGGCCGACCCGGTCACCGAGGCCATCGCCCGAACACTGGCCGAGGGGGCCGGGGTCGGCATGCCCGGCCCGGCCACCATGGAGGCCCTGCTCGCCGCCTGCTCCGTGCTGGACACACCGGGCCTGGCCGAACACGCCTGGACCTACGCCCTGCGCACCGCCGGGGGCTCCGGCCCCAGCCGCCTGGGCCCGCTTTTGGCCGCCTCCCACGAGCTTGAGGAGCGCGACACCGCCCTGGCCCGGGAGATGCGCCGCCTGGCCGACCGCGAGGACGCCCCCGCGCTGCTGGCGCTGGCCGCGCGCGGCGAGCCGGAGACCCTGGGGCTGGTGCTGGCCGACATGCTCGGCAGCGGCCCCGGACCGGCTACCAAGGCCGCACAGCTTGTTCCGCTGCTGCCCCAGCGCGGCGTGGACGCCTGCCTGGAGGCCCTGCCCCCGGAGGCGCAGGCGGCCAAGCAGGCCGTGCTGGAGCTGCAGTTCGCCGCCCTGGTGCGCGGCGAGCCCGATTTCCTGCGCCGCTACGTCAAGGCCCAGCAGAGCCCGCTCCCCGGCCCGGTGATGGAGGCGCTGAAGCAGTGCCTGGCCGCCCTGCCGGAGCCGCCCCTGGCCGAGCCCGAGGCCCTGCCGCCCCTGCCCGGGCCGGAGGCCGCGCCCTGGATGGGCCAGTCCGCCGCCAGGCAGCCCCTGGCCGAACTGCTCAAGGACTCCGGCCCGCTGAAGGACCTGAACCTGGCCGGGCAGGCGCTCTCCGGCGCGCAGCTGGCCCAGGACGCCCTGGACGGCCGGAACCTTTCCTGCCTTGACCTTTCGCGCGGGCGCTTCGAGGGCCTGGCTTTGCGGCGGTCGCGCCTGGCCTCCTGCGGCCTGGCCGGGGCCCAGTTCAGCCAGTGCCTGTTCCAGGGGGTCACCTTCAGCGCCTGCGACCTGAGCCGGGCGCGCTTCTCTGGCTGCAGCTTCGAGGGCTGCGGCTTCGAGGGCTGCGACATGCACGGCCTGGTGCTGCACAAATGCGCGCTCTCGGGCTGCTCCTTCACCGAATGCACCCTGCTGGGCGCGGACTTCACGGAGACGCGGCTCTCCCACGCCTCGGCGCGGGCCTCGGTGTTCTCCGCCCTGCGCCTGCGCACCTGCGCCGTGCTGGGCGGGGAGTTCTCGCGCTGCGACCTCTCCGGCGGCTACTGGGTGCGCACGGCCTTCCGCAACGCGGTGTTCGAGGCCTGCTCCCTGGCGGCCACGGCCCTGGCCGGGTGCGAGGCCACGGGCACGCGCATGGCCAGGAACGATCTGCGCGGCCTGCGCATGCAGGGCGGCCACACCGACGACCCGCACCTGTTCTCCGCCAGCCAGGAGAGCCTGGCCCGCGCCCCTGCGCAGCCCCTGCCCGCCCTGCCCCCGGCCCTGCGCCAGGGCGCGGGCGCAGACTTCGTGCGCGCCTGTGTGCGCGCCTGGCTGCGCGTGGACGACGCCCGGCGCACTCTGGCCGCCATGCGCGCCCAGAACCGCCGCCGCCGCCTGCTCACCCTGGAACGCCTGGGCGAGCAGGGGCAGTTCCTGCGCCTGCTGCCGCTGGTGCTGGCCACGGACGCCTTCGACAAGGCCCAGGGGCTTTTCGGCGTGCCGCATTGCGCCCTGGCCGACCGCGCCCTGGAACGCGGCCCCACCCCGGCTGACCTCGATATCCTGGCCAAGGCCTTTCCCCGGCACCAGCCCACGCCCAAGCCCCAGCCGGCCCTGTCCATCGGCGCGGTGTACGCCATCGGCAGCCTGGGCACCATGGCCCAGAAGCCCTCCTCGGACGTGGACTGCTGGGTCTGCTACACCGCCCTGCCCGGCGCACCGGCCGACGCCGCCGCCGGGCTGCGGCGCAAGCTGGCCGCCCTGGAGGGCTGGGCCATGCAGCAGTACGGCCTGGAGGTGCACTTCTTCGCCATGACCGTGGACGAGGTGCGCGCCAACGCCTTCGGCATGAGCGACAAGGAGAGTTCCGGCTCTGCCCAGGCGCTGCTCCTGAAGGAGGAATTCTACCGCACGGCGCTGAAGCTGGCGGGCCGCGACCTGGCCTGGTGGGCGGCCCCGCCGGGGGCGGACGACGACGCCACGCGGGCCATGCTCACCGAACTGGCGGTGCTGGACCCGCGCCTGGCCGGGGAGCTCATCGACCTGGGCCAGCCCGCGGCCATACCCCCGGGGGAGTATTTCGGCGCCTGCCTGTGGCAGATGGTCAAGGCCCTGCACAGCCCGTACAAGTCCGTGATGAAGCTGGGCCTGCTGGAGAAGTACGCCGGGCAGGGCGAGGGCATGCGGCTTCTGTGCGAGCGCATCAAGGAGGCGGCCCTGCGCGGGCGCTCCCGCCTGGAGGACCTGGACCCCTACCTGGCCCTGTTCGCCAGCATCAGCAAGCACTACGAGCAGTTGGGCGACGCCATGGGCCTGGGCCTGGTGGCCGAGTGCCTGCTGCTCAAGGCCGATGTGGCCCAGGCCGACCTGCCGCCGCAGTTGGTGCGCCACTGCGCCGAGCAGATGGGCTGCCAGGACGCCAGCAGCTTCGCCAACTCCATGCGCCTGGGGGCCATGGTGGGCCGGTTCATGATCGAGGCCTACCGGCGCATCCAGGAGGGCCTGCGGGCCGGGGCCCGGGGAGGCGGTGCCGCCGCGAACATCACCCCCCAGGATCTGACGCGCCTGGGCAGGCGCATCGCCGTCAACTTCGCCCCGGGCGAGCACAAGGTGGGCCTGGTGCCCTTCCTGTCCGAGGGGCTGGCCTTCACCGAGCTGTTCTTCTACGCGGAGAAGGCCCCGGGCAAGCGCACCATCTGGGCGGTGAAGGGCAAGGAGAGGAGCACCGGCAAGGCCGCCGTGGAGTCGCTGGCGCCCATCCGGCGCGATACAGACGTGGTGCGCCTGCTGGCTTGGCTGTTGATCAACGGCATCTACGACCCGGACCTCGCCGTGCAGGCCGAGAAGAGCTTCGCGCCCATCGCGGTGATGGACCTGCAGGCGCTCCTGGCCGATCTGGCGGCCTTCTTCCCCCGGCGGGAGACCCTGGACCCGGACATGGACCAGTACCTGGAGGCGGAGCACGTCACCAGGGCCTACTTCATCCTGAACCTGCCCATCGCCCCGGACAAGAACAAGATCCTGCACGCCTCGGTGGTCTACGCCACAAGCTGGGGCGAGCTGTGCTGCCAGAGCTTCGACAACCCCTCGCCCCTGCTGGCCAAGTCGCCGGTGGGCTTCCTGCGGGAGAACCTGGCCAAGCCCGTGGCGGGCGATGTGGAGTGCCGGGCCTTCGTCCCCAAGAAGTCCGCCTGCCCGCGCCTCAAGTTCGTGTAGCCGGGCGGGGGCCCGCGCTTGCTTCGCCGCTCCGTCCGGCTGTTCGTCCTGGTGGCTAGCCCCGGGCGGACGCGCCCTTGGCCCCACCCGTGGCCCCACCCTTGGACACGAGGCTCGTGGCCATCCAGTCCAGCACCAGGGCGGGCATCACCGTGGGCTGCTCCAGGGCCTCCTGGGCCGTGGCCAGCATCAGGTCCAGCCTGCGCAAGCCCGCCGGGCCCAGCTGGGCCATGCGCCGGGCCTCGGCCGTGGGGGCCTGGGCGCCCAGCTTCAGGGCCTGGGCCAGTTCCCGCTGGCAGAGCGCCAGAACGCGCAGGGCCAGGGAGCGGTCCGCCGCGCCCTTGGTTCCCGTGCGCTCGAACCAGCCCAGCCCGGTGTCCCAGAAGTGCAGCAGGGCCCGGGTCCAGTCCAGGGCGTCGGCGTCGGGCTCGCCCGGGGCGGGCCAGGGCAGGGTGAGCACGAAGGAGCGCGACACCAGGGTCTGCAGCAGGCGCTCGCGCTGGGGGGCCAGCAGCACGAAGAGGTTGCCGGGCCTGGGCTCCTCCAGGGTCTTCAGGAGCAGGTTGGCCACGGCCAGGTGCAGGTCCTGGGCCTCCACGAAGACGGTGACGCGGCTGCCCGCGCCGTGGGCGGGCTGGCCCCACAGGGGCAGCAGGGCGCGGATCATGTCGATGTTCGGGGTCTTGGGGTCTTCCTCGAAGAAGGCCCTGTCCACCACGATGAGGTCGCGGAAGGCGCGCTCGGCGATCTGCCTGCAGGCCACGCAGCCGCCGCAACCGCCCTGGGGACAATTCACGGCCTTGGCCCAGGCCAGGGCGGCGGCCAGGCGGTCCGGGGCGGCTCCGCCCTCCAGCACCAGGCTCTGCGGCGGGCGCTGGGCCAGGGTGCGCAGCCGCGCAAGGACCCCGGTGTCCACGGGGCCGCCCACAGGGGGAACGGCCAGGGCGTCTGGTGTCTCTCGAGTCGGGGCGTCCATGAACGCCTCCCGGCGCCTAGCGCCTGCCGAAGGTCTGCTTGCGGTCCGGGCCCACGGAGATGAGCCCGATGGGCACGCCGCACAGCGCTTCCATGCGCTCCAGGTACCTGCGGGCGTTCACCGGCAGGTCCGCGAAGCTGGCCACGGCGGTGATGTCCTCGTCCCAGCCGGGCAGGGTCTCGTACACCGGCGTGGCGTGGGCCATGCCGTTCTGCTCCTGGGGCGGGTAGTCGATGCGCTGGCCGCGGTAGTCGTAGGCCACGCAGATCTTGAGTTCCTTCAGGCCGGAGAGCACGTCCAGCTTGGTCACGGCCAGCTCGGTGGGGCCGTTCAGGCGCGCGCTCTCGCGCAGGACCACCGTGTCCAGCCAGCCGCAGCGGCGCTTGCGGCCCGTGGTGGCGCCGAACTCGCCGCCCTTCTCCTGCAGGTAGTCGCCCGTGGGGTCGGTGAGCTCCGTGGGGAAGGGCCCGCCGCCCACGCGGGTGGTGTAGGCCTTGACGATGGCGATGATGCGGTCGAGCATGCGCGGCGAGCAGCCGGAGCCCGAGGCCGCGTTGCCCGACACCGTGGTGGAGCTGGTGACGAAGGGGTAGGTGCCGTGGTCGATGTCCAGGTGCGTGCCCTGGGCGCCCTCGAAGAGCACCGGGCCCTTGGCCGCGGCCTGCTGGATGGCCGTGGACACGTCGCCCAGGTAGGGGCGGATGCGCTGGGCGATGGGCAGCAGGTCCTGGTAGACCTGCTCGGCGTCCATGGCGGGCACGCCGAAGAGCTTCTCGAACAGGACGTTCTTCTCCTCCAGGGCCACGGCGATCTTGGAGCGCAACAGCTCCGGGTCGGCCAGGTCCGCCGCGCGGATGCCGCAGCGGTGCATCTTGTCCTCGTAGCAGGGGCCGATGCCCCGGCCCGTGGTGCCGATCTTGGCCCCGCCGCTGCGCAGGCCCTCGCGGGCCACGTCCAGGGCGCGGTGGTAGCTCATGATGATGTGGGTCTTCTTGCTGATCATCAGCCGCGCGGGAGACACGTCGATGCCCTTGGCGGCCAGGGTGTCGATCTCGCGCAGGAAGACTTCGGGGTCGAGCACCACGCCGTTGCCGATGAGGCAGACCTTGCCCGGATGGAGGATGCCCGAGGGGATGAGGTGCAGGATGCACTTCTCGCCGCCCACCACCAGGGTGTGCCCGGCGTTGTTGCCGCCCTGGAAGCGCACGATGGCCGCGCTGTCCTGGGCGAGCATGTCCACGATCTTGCCCTTTCCCTCGTCGCCCCACTGCGACCCGAAGACCACTATATTTGACATGGAAGGCTCCTTGTGCCCCTTGCCCCGTTCTCAAAGACGACTTATTAGCGGCAAGCGGCAGAATTGCGTAAAAGAGGAATCGGATCATGTCAACAACCGGCCAGTACACACGCGCCCGAACGAGCCTCGCCACGCGGCGGGAGAGGCTCGTGCTGGGCGTGCTGCTGGCCGTCCTGGCCGGGCTGGTGGTCCTCAACGTGCGCCTGCGCCCCCTGCCGGACCCGCTGCTGGTCTCCGCCCCCAGGCTCATGCGCATCACCACCGACCAGGGGCCGGAGTTGGAACTGCTGCGCCGCTTTGCCGAGGAGCACGGCGTGGAGACCCGGCTGGTGCTCACCGAGACGCCCGAGGAGGCCCTGGAACTGCTGGAGCAGGGCAAGGTCCACGTGGCCCTGGCCATGGGCGTGGCCCCCCTGGACGACCCGCCGCCGGGCCACCAGCTCATCCCCACGGACAAGAAGGCGGCCAGGCGCGTGGCCTACGGCCCGCAGTACGACGAGCAGCCCATCTATGTGGTTGACTGGGACGAGGGCTACGCCCCGCCGCAGTTCGCCCACGCGGCCCTGGACGAGCTCTTGCGCGTGGCCCATTCCTTTTCCCAGGACCCGGCCCAGGCCCCGGCCCTGCCGCTGGACGCCCTGCTGCTGCTCGTCCCCTTCCTGCCCGAGGTACGCGACAGCGCCCCAACCGGCCAGGACGCGGCCTACCGCTTCGCCTGGCGCAAGGACATCCCGCCCCTGGACAAGGCCATGCGCGCCTTCTGGGAGCGCATCGGCGCCGACGGCAGCCTGGCCGAGGTGCTCACCCGCAGCCTGGACCACCTGCCCGACGACCCGGACCCGGTGGAGATGGAGCTGTTGCGGCGCACCCTGGTGAAGAACGCCACGCCCCTGGCCCAGGCCATCCGCCGTGCGGCCAGAAAGGCCCAGGTGGACCCCTTCCTGCTCATGGCCATCATCCACCAGGAGTCGCACTTCAACCCCGCTGCGGTGAGCGCCACCGGCGTGCGCGGGCTGATGCAGATGACCGGCACCACCCTGGAGCACCTGGGCGTGCAGGACCCGGAGGACCACGCCGAGGTCATCGGCGCCGGGGCGCGCTACCTGGCCGACCTGCGCAAGGGCTACACGGAACTGGGCTACGGGGAGGAGGACGCCATGATGCTGGCCCTGTACGCCTTCAACGTGGGCCAGGGCCACGTGCAGGACGCCATCGAACTGGCGCGCGACGAGAAGCGCCCCCTGCCGGGCTGGCTGGCGGTGCGGCAGACCCTGCCGCTCCTGGCCAGGCTGGAGATCGCCAGCACCACCCGCTACGGGCTGTGCCGGGGGTACGAGGCCGTGGACTTCGCGGACAAGGTCCGGTACTTCGCCTACGCCATCAAGGGGTTAGTCCTTGTTTCCGGGACGCAGCACAAGGAGCTTGCCGGCCTTGGGCTTGCCCTGGCGCGCTGAGGCGCGGCCCCCGCGCGGGGCCTTGGCCGCGCCTTGCTGCCCCTGCGGGGCGGGCTGGCCGGGCTGGGGCGCCGTGAGGCCCATGAGGTCCATGCCCGGCATGGGGCCCGCGCCGGGCTGGCGCGAGGCGTGCAGATTGTAGTTGAACAGCTGATTCTTCATGCGCACGGCCTGAATGAGCCCGAAGACCAGGGCGGATTCCTCCCAGCGGCGCGTGGGCTCGAACTGGCGTACCTCCTCGGCGTACTTCTCCCAAAGGTCCATGAGCGAGGCCTCGTCGTAGGCGACGATCTGCCCGGCAAGCTTCAGCAGGGCCTTTTCCATGTACGACTCGGGCATGCGGAACTCCTCCTGGCGCGCCGGATCGCTGCCGGATGCGCTCGGCCAGGCAGATACCAGACTTCCGCCCGCGCGCCAAGGCCTTCCCCGCCCTCTCCCCCCGCCCGGCCCCGCCCATCCCCCGTCCGGCCAGGCCCGGAATTGGGCGATTGCCCGCCGGGGCGCGCTGTGCTACCTTTGCCGTCCGCCGTGGCCGGGAGGCCCGTGCGCACCACCACACCATCCAAGGGGACCGGGCCATGAGCGAACTCAAAAAGATGTACACCACCCTGCTGCGCGACCACTTCCCGAACGACCTGCGCATCGAGGTCGGCAGCCAGGAGCTGGTCTACCGCAAGCGCACCTGGGACCTGGACGGCGAGGTGCGCGGCCTGCGCTACGGCGAGAACCCGGACCAGCCCGCGGCCCTGTACGAGCTCGTCGGCGGCGGCCTGACCCTGGACGGCGTGAGCTTCCGGGGCCCGGGCCAGGGCCTGGTCTCCGCCCTCACCGAGGAGCACATGCTCCAGGCCGGCAAGCACCCGGGCAAGATCAACCTCACCGACGTGGACAACGGCCTGAACATCCTCCAGTACCTGGAGGCCAGGCCCGCCGCCGTCATCCTCAAGCACAACAACCCCTGCGGGGCCGCCTGGACCGAGCTGGGCATCGGCGAGGCCGTGTCCCGCGCGTTCTGGGCCGACCGCATCGCGGCCTTCGGCGGCACGGTGGTGGTGAACCGCCCCCTGGACAAGGCCGCGGCGGAGCTCATCAACTCCTTCTACTTCGAGGTGGTGGCCGCGCCGGACTACGAGGAGGGGGCCGTGGAGATCCTGAAGGCCCGCAAGAACCTGCGCATCCTGCGCATTCCCGGCATCGCCCGGCTCACCGAGCTGGCCGCCGCGCCCTTCCTGGACATCAAGAGCCTGTTCGACGGCGGGCTGGTGCTCCAGTCCTCCTTCGTCAACCGCATCCGCTCGGCGGAGGACTTCATCCCGGCCACGGCGGAGAAGGACGGCACCCACTACGTGGCCCGCAAGCCCACCGCCGCCGAGGCCAGCGACCTGCTCTTCGCCTGGGCCGTGGAGGCGGGCGTGACCTCCAACTCGGTCATCTTCGCCCGCGACGGGGCCACCACGGGCATCGGCACCGGCGAGCAGGACCGCGTGGGCTGCGTGGAGCTGACCATCGCCAAGGCCCACACCAAGTACGCCGACCTGCTGGCTTTCCGCGAGCAGAACATGAGCATCTTCGAGCTGATGCTGGCCGCCCGCACCGACGCCGCCCGCGCAGGGCAGCTGGCCGACGTGAAGGCCCGCGCCGCCGAGGCCAAGGGCGGCCTGCCCGGCAGCGTGCTGGTCAGCGACGGGTTCTTCCCCTTCCGCGACGGCGTGGACCTGTGCCTGGCCCAGGGCGTCACCGCCATCGCCCAGCCCGGCGGCTCCGTGCGCGACTTCGAGATCATCCGCGCGGTGAACGAGTCCACGCCCCAGACGGCCATGGTGTTCACCGGCCAGCGTTCCTTCCGGCACTAAGGGCAGGCACTAGGGCCTGTTTCGAAAAGCGCCTTTCTTTGACCCCCCTGGGCTTCGTCATGAGGCGGCCCGCGCCGACAGGGCCCAGGGCTGTACCGCATGAGTACTCTCCCTGGCCCCAAGCCGCCTCATTTCCTCGCCAGGGAACAAAATCCATCTTTTGGAAACAGGCCCGGGGCACCGTTTTTTCCAGGGCTTAAGGCACAAATGACCAAGACGTCCAAGTTTTCCGGCCCCGCCAGGCCGGGGTCGCTGGTGGAGTTCCTGCAGGACAACGAGGCCCACCTGGCCTGGGTGCTGGAGGAGGCGGGAGACCGCCTGCGCCTGCTGACCCGCCAGAAGCGCGAGGTGAAGCTCGCCGCCGCGCGGCTGCTGCCCTGGATCGGGCCGGACTGCGCCCCGGGCGCGACCCGCGAGGAGATATTCCACCGCCTGGAGGCCGCCGAGGCCCGCCGCCGCGAGTTGGCCGCCAGCATCAACGCCATGGAGCTGTGGGAGATGGCCCAGGGCGAGCTGGAACGCGCGCCCGTGGAGTGGTTCGCGGGCCTCTTGTGGCAGGAGCCAGGGGTGGACGAGCTGGCGGCCCTGGGCCGGGCGCTCATCGCGGCCAAGACGCACTTCAAGTTCCAGCCGCCGGACTTCGAGATCCACCCCGCCGCCAAGGTGGAGGCCCGGCTGACCCAGCAGCGCGCCGAAAAGGAGCGCGAGGCCGTGGCCAGCGCCGGGCACGCCCTGTTCCAGGCCCTGTGGGGCCGGGTCAAGGCCGGGCAGACCTTCTCCGGCGCGCCCCTGCCCGAGGCCCGGGACCTGGATCCCGAGGTGGCCCGGCGCCTGCGCCAGGTGCTGCGCTTCCAGCTTGCGGGCAAGACCCCGGCCAGCGCCGAGGAAGACGCCCTGGCCAAGCTCTGGGAGGGCCTGCGCAAATCCCTGCCGGACGAGCGCACCCAGCCGCACCTGCCGCTCATGCTGGCCCAGGCCTGGGGCCTCTTGCCCGCGCACTACAACTTCCTGCTGGACCAGGCTGGCTACGAGTGGGGCGACGAGTGGGGAGGCGCCTTCGAGGCCGAGATCACCCGCCAGATGGAGCGCTTCGAGGAGTTGAAGGCCGGGGCAGACATCGACCCCACGCCCTTTGTGAGCATCGACGCGGCCACCACCAAGGACATCGACGACGCCTTCTTCGTCGATGAGACGACGCTGCCCGACGGTTCTCCCGGCTTCACGTGCTCCGTGGCCCTGGCCCGGCCCACGCTCTGCTGGGACTTCGGCCAGCCCCTGGACCGCGAGGTCATGAGCCGCGTCACCAGCCTGTACCTGCCCGAGGGCGATGCGCACATGATGCCCGAGATCCTGGGCACGGGCCTGTTCAGCCTCACCGCCGGCAGCGCCAAGCCCGCGTTGGTGGCCGAGTTCCTGCTCGACGAGCGCGGCGAGATCGTGGAAACCCGCCCGCGCCTGGCCTGGATCAACGTGGCCCGCAACGTGGCCTACGAGGACGCCCAGGCCGCCATCGAGGCCGGAACCGACGCGCAGATCACCCTGGCCGCCAGGATCGCCCGGGAACTCTTCGCCCGCAGGCTGGAGCGCGGGGCCGTGGTCATCCAGAAGCCAGAGCCCGTGGTGCGCCTGACCGGCTCCGGCGCGGACACGCGGGTGGACATGGAACTCAAGCCCGGCAGCCCGGACGCGGAGCTGCTGGTCAGCGAATTCATGATCCTGGCCAACTGCGGCCTGGCCTGCTGGGCGCGCGAGTTGGGCGTCCCGCTGCTGCACCGCACCCAGAACATCGCCCTGCCGCCCAGTTCCACCGGCGTGTTCTGCGAACCGGCGGACATCGCCCGGGTGGTGAAGCTTTTGGCCCCGCCCATCCTGGAATGCCAGCCCAAGCGCCACGCGGCCCTGGCCTGCGAGGCGTACGCCACGCTGACCTCGCCCATCCGGCGCTACATCGACCTCGTGAACATGGCCCAGGTGGAGGCGTTTCTCGCCACCGGCCAGCCCCGGCTGGACCTGCCCGCCCTGGAGGCCCTGGTGCCGCACCTCTCCGCCCGCAACCAGGAGGTGGGGCAGGTGCAGCGCTTCCGCCCGCGCTACTGGAAGCTGCTCTACCTGGCCCAGCACCGCAGGGAGCCCTTCCCCGCCGTGGTGGTGGAGGACGCCGGGCCCTACCCCACGCTCTCCCTGCCCGAGCTGCAGATCACCGTGCGCCTGCCCAGGGGCATGCTGGGCGAGAAGATCTTCCCCGGCATGCCCGTGGAGGTGGTCTTCGGCCGCATCGACCCGCTCACCAACGAGCTGAAGGTGCTGGAGGCGCGGGAGGCGGAGTAGCCTGCTGCCAAGCGCGACAAAAAGGCCGGAGCCCTTTCGGACTCCGGCCTTCGTCATTACCCAAACCGATCTGGTCTAGCCGACCTTGGCGGCCTGCATCTCCTCGGCGGTGAAGTCCCAGGTGGTGCCGTGGGGCGGCAGCTTCTCGTTCTTGAAGAAGTCCGGCAGCTGGTCGTCCTTGACCGTGAACCCAGCGGCGGCGTTGAAGGCCAACTCGTCCTTCAGCGTATTGATGCCCAGGTTCACCACGTCGTCCACGCTGTAGGGCTTGCCGGTCATGGCGGCCACCAGGTCCGCGATGCAGGGCACGCCGTCGGCGTTGTCCAGCACGGCGAAGGCCACGAACAGGCACAGGCCCAGGGCGTCCACCGCCGCCGTGGCCACCTGCAGGTTCTTGCTGATCTCGATCTGCCCTTCCTTGCCGCGCGGGGCCACGTCGCCGCCGCACTTCAGGATGTTCTGGCACACGGCGTAGCCCGCGGTGTGGTCCGCGCCCATGGGCGTGGTGCAGTAGGTCACGCCGACGCCCTTGACGCTGCGCGGGTCGTAGGCGGGCAGGGCCTGGTTCTTCACCACGGGCACGCGGTCCACCCCGAAGGCCTGGGCGGCGAAGCCCGTGCCGTTGCCGATGATGCGGCCCATGGCGTCGGACTTGTCGCCCACCTTGCGGATGAGCTTCTCGGCGGCCTTGCCGTCGCCCCAGGCGATGAGCCCGCCCTCCATGGCCATGGCGATGGTGTTGCCCAGCTCGATGGTGTCCAGGCCCATGTCGTCGCAGGCGCGGTCCAGGGCGGCCACGTCGTCCAGCTCCTTGATGAGCGTGTTGGCGCCGAAGGCCCACACGGTCTCGTACTCGAAACCGCTGGTGAGGTACTTGCCGTTCTTGTCCACGTACTCCTGGGAGCACTGGATGATGCAGCCGGTGTGGCAGCCGTGCTTCACCTTGCCGCCGCGCTTGGCGATGGTCTCGGCGATGGCCTCGCCGGAGATGGCGGCGGCGTGCTCGAAGCGGCCGTCGCGGAAGTTCTTGGTGGGCAGCGCCCCCGCCTCGTTGATGATGTTCACCAGGATGGCGGTGCCGAAGCCCGGCAGGCCCTGGCCGGTGACCGGGTGGCCCTTCAGAATCTCCACCCAGCGCTTGCCCGCGGCCTTGAAGGCCTCGGCGTTGGCCCCGGCCACCATGCCGCAGCCGGAGTCGTCGAGCACGACGGCCTTGACCTTCTTGGAGCCCATGACCGCGCCCAGGCCGCCGCGCCCGGCGGCGCGGGAGGGACGGCCCTCGGGATCGCTGAACTGCACCGAGGCGGCCATGCGGCAGGTCTCGCCCGCGGGGCCGATGAGCATGGTGCCGGTCTTGGCGCCGTGCTTGGCCAGGATCTTCTCCATGCAGGCGTAGGTGCCCTGGCCTTCCAGCTCGGCGGCGGGCTCGAAGCGCACGCCGTCCTTGGTGACGATGATGTTGGTGAAGCCCGTGCCTTCCTCGGGCTTGTCCTCCAGCACGATGGCCAGGATGCCCAGCTTGGCCAGCTTCTGGGCGAACTGGCCGCCGGAGTTGCTCTCCTTGATGCCACCGGTGAGGGGCGACTTGGCGCCCAGGGAGACGCGGCCGGAGTTGGCCACGATGGTGCCGGTGAGCACGCCCGCGGCGGCCACCAGCTTGTTGGCGGCGGAGAGCGGGTGGCAGGTGGGGGGAACCTCGTCGAGCACGATGCGGGAGGTGAGGGCGCGACCGCCCAGCCCGGCGTACTTGCCCAGGTCCTCGAAGCGGAATTCCTTGGTGCGGGTGTTGATGCGCAGTATCTTCGACATGCTGTCGCTCCTTGTTGGCGTAGCGCCCCCCCTGGACGGGGCGGTGCGTTTGGTGCCAATATACCTCCTGAGAAAAAATTATGTCAAAATATTTAAGTATTATGCCCGCCACGGCATAACAAGCACAGGAGGCCCCCAATGCCCACCTCCGCTCCCCCTGCCCCGGCGCTCTCGGTGCGCTGCGCGCCCACCGCCCTGCTCGCCTTGACGCCCATCCTGCGCGAGGGCGTGGAGGTCTCCGTGCGGCCCGGGCGCACCCTGCGCCAGAGCATGACCGAGGACCTGGGACTGTGCCCGGAGTGCGTGGAGGAACGCATTCAGACCGTGTTCCTCGACGGCTCGCCCGTTGACGACATCGACAACGACCACGCCACCCACGGCTGCACCCTGGCCCTGGCCGGGGCCCTGCCGGGCGTGGCGGGCATCGCCATGCGCCGGGGCAGCCCGGTGGGCGTGTTCCGCGAGGGCATCAGTCACGACGCGGGGCATGGCCAGGGGCAGGACGGCTGCGGCGCGGGCGGGACGCTCGGCCTGACGCTCAAGTTGTTCAACTCCGTGGCCCTGGAGTGCCTGGGCCCGGTGCTGGAGCAGGGCGTGCTGGTGCGCGCCGCGCGCCTGCTGGAGCTCTTGGAGTCGGACCCGGAAGTCCTGGCCGGGGCGCAGTTCACGCTGGACGGCGCGGCCCTGGACCGGCAGGGCCTGCTGGCCGCCCTGCGCGGGCTGCCCGGGCTGGTGCGCCTGGCCGCGGAAATCGCGGAATGAACCGGGACCTGCGCACCCTGGCGGACATCGCCGAGGCCGCCGGGCAGGCCATCCTGGCCGTGCGCGCCCAGGGCTTCGAGGTTTCCTACAAGGACGACGCAAGCCCGCTCACCAGGGCCGACCTGGCCGCGCACGAGGTCATCGCGCGCGGGCTGGCCGAGCATTTTCCGGGCGTGCCCGTGCTCTCCGAGGAGGGCGCGGACATCCCCCACCAGGAGCGCGCCCGCTGGCGGCGGCTGTTCATCGTGGACCCGCTGGACGGCACCAAGGAGTTCGTGAAGGAACTGGGCGAGTTCTGCGTGTGCATCGCCCTGGCCGAGGACGGCTTTCCCGCCCTGGGCGCGGTGCATGTGCCCGTGTGGGGCAAGACCTACGCGGGCGGCCTGGGCCTGGGGGCCTGGCGGCGCGAGGCGGGCGGGGAGTGGCGGGCCATCGGCGTGCGCCAGCCGGACCCCTCCGGATACGTGGTGCTGGGCAGCCGCTCGCACCCCAGCCCGGAGACCGAGCAGTGGCTGGCCCCGTTCCCGGTGCGCCAGCGCGTAAACGCCGGGAGCGCGCTGAAGTTCTGCCTGGTGGCCGAGGGCGCGGCGGACCTGTACCCGCGCCTGGGCTTCACCCGCGAGTGGGACACCGCCGCCGGGCAGGCCGTGGTGGAGGGCGCCGGGGGCAGCGTGCTGGTGCTGGACGCCGACGGCCAGCCCACACAGCGCATGCCCGTGAACAAGCCTCGGCTGGAGAACCCGCACTTCCTGGCCAGCGCCAGGCCCCTGCCCTAGCCCGCTGCCGGCACCGTCTCCAGCCAGGCCACGGGAAGCTGGAAAGACCCGTCGGCCTGTACCTGGAAATGCCGGCGCGCCTCCTCCGCCGCCTTGGCCAGCACGTCGCGCACGGCGCGGGCGCGCAGCTCCGAGGTCTCCATGCGCGCAAGCCACGGCCCGTACTCGATGGGCAGGGTCCAGGCGTCCGCCTCCGGCGCGCCGAAGCCCGCCGCCTCCAGCATGGCCGACCACTCCGTGAGCCGGTAGTCGCGCACGTGCGAGGGATCGCGCAAAAGCTCGATGGTTTGCAGCAGGGTGTCGGCCACAGGGTTCTCCGGGGCGATGGAGTCGATGACCACAAGCCGGCCGCCGGGACGCAGCACGCGGCGGATGGAGCGCAGGCAGGCCGGGGCGTAGGACCAGTGGTGGGCGGAGTAGCGCGTCACCACCAAATCGAAGCTCGAATCGGCGAAGGGCAGGCGCTCCGCGGCGCCCTGCCGGGTGGCGATGGAATCCAGCCCGCGCGAGTTGGCCTCGTCCCGCACCACCGCCAGCATCTCGGAAGAAAGATCGTAGGCCGTGACCTTGGCTCCCCCGCCCGCCAGCGCATAGGCGGCGTGGCCCGCGCCACAGCCCAGGTCCAGGGCCTCGGGCTTGCCCAGCCGGCTGGCCAGCCCGCGCAGGCGGTCCAGGTCCGCACCGCCTGCGTGGGCACTGCTCGACAGGTAGGCCTGGGCCACTGCACCGAACCGCTTGGCCGCGATGGCTTGCTGCTTCATCGTTCCTCTCCCCCGTGTTCGCAGATTTTGCGGGCGTCCTTCCCGGCTGCCCTTTACAGCCCATAGCCCCGGATGTATCCTGGTACAATATGAGCTTTTATCCTGGTATAATTTCTGACGGACAGGGGTGGGGGCCATGGCGGGAGCTGCGATAATCGAGCTGGACCGGGGAGAGATGAGCCGGAACGCGCAGTTGGGCGCTTTCCTGCGGCTGCACCGCCAGCGCGTGAGCCCGGAGGCGGCGGGGCTGGAGCCGGGCGGGCGGCGGCGCACGCCGGGACTGCGGCGCGAGGAACTGGCAGGGCTGTGCGGGGTCAGCCCCACCTGGATCACCTGGCTGGAGCAGGGGCGCGCGGTGGCGGCCTCCGCCGGGGTGCTGGCGCGGCTGGCCCAGGCGCTGCGCCTCACCCTGGCGGAGCGCGCCTATCTCTTCGACCTGGCCGGGCGGCGCGACCCCGCCGAACCGGACGACCCCGACGCGCTGCCACGGCCTGCCCACGCCGCCCTGCGCAGCGTGGAAGCCATGCGCTGCGCGGCCTATGTGCTGGACCGCCGCTGGGACATCCCCGCCGCCAACGCCATGGCCGTGGAACTGTTCCTGAACTGGGGCGCGGAACCGGGCGAGACCCCGAACCTGCTGCGCTTCCTGTTCCTGCACCCGGCCTCGCGGACGCTCATCCACGACTGGCCCACCCGCGCCCGCAGGCTGGTGGCCGAGTTCCGCGCCGACTGCGGCAGCCGGGCCCACTCGCCCAGCCTCAGGCCGCTCATCGACGAACTGGCCCACGCCAGCCCGGACTTCGCGCGGTTCTGGCACAGCCACGAGGTGCTGGGCCGCGAGGGCGGCCAGCGCCGCTTCCAGCACCCCGGCCTGGGGCCGCTCACCCGCGAACAGCTCACCCTGCGGCCCGACCAGCGCGCCGACCTGAAACTGGTGCTGCTGCTGGAGTAGGCGGGGATGTGTCGGGGGAGGGCGGGGGAACTTTTCGGTGAAAAGTTCCCCCGCCCTCCCCCGAACCCCCTCCCACCCCCTCAAAAGCTTGTGTGGGGTGTTTGGTGAGTTCGGCCGAGCTGCCCAGCTTTCTGCCGAGCTGATCAATAATTCCCAAACCGGGCCAACCGCACGCAGGATTTTTCGAGGGGTCTCCCCCTCGGAAAAACCTGCGCGCATGTTGTTGGGGCCAAGCGCCTGCCGTCAGCACGCCGCGCCCATCGCCCAGGCCACACGCGGGGTCCGGGGGCGCGGAGCCCCCGGCGGAGGGGGCACAGGGGGAGGCGGAGCCTCCCCCTGGCCTACTCCCTGGCCTACTCCTCGGCCTGCTGCACTTCGCGGGTGCCGACCTCGAGGGGTTCCAGGGCGGGCAGTTCCTTCTCTGTGGCGGCGGCCAGTTCCTTGAAGCGCCGGGCCTGCACCAGCACGCGCGATTCCAGGGAGCTGACGGACTTGTTGTAGGCATCCACGGCGCCGGAGAGGGACTTGCCGACCCTGGCGAAGTGTTCGGAGAGCGTGACGATGCGCTTGTAGAGTTCGCGGCCCAGTTCGCTCACCTGCTGGGCGCTCTCGGCCACGCGCTCCTGCCGCCAGCCGTAGGCCACGGCGCGCAAGAGCGCGATGAGCGTTGTGGGCGAGGCCACGATGACCCGCTGCTTCACCCCCTCCTCGATGAGGGAGGGGTCGTGTTCCAGCGCGGCGCTGAAGAACACCTCGCCGGGCAGGAAGAGCACAACGAATTCCGGGGTGGGCTTGAGGTGCTCCCAGTAGCTTTTCTGGCCCAGCTTGGCTAGGTGGTCGCGGATCTGCCGGGCGTGGATGAGCATGTGCTGCTTGCGCGAGTCCTCGTCCGGGGCCTCGTGGGCGTTGAGGTAGCCTTCCAGCGGGGCCTTGGCGTCCACCACCACGTTCTTGCCGCCGGGCAGGCGGATGACCATGTCCGGCCTGAGCCGCCCGTCCTCGGTGGTGACGGAGTTCTGCTCGGTGAAGTCGCAGTAGCCGGTCATGCCGGAGAGTTCCACCACGCGCTTGAGCTGCATCTCGCCCCACTGGCCGCGCACGGTGGGGCGGCGCAGGGCGTCCACCAGCTTGCGGGTCTCCTTCTTCAGGTCCACCTGGTCGCTGGCCAGGAACTTCACCTGCTGGGTGAGCTCCACGTAGGCGTTCTGGCGGCTCTTTTCCATCTCCTGGATGCGCGAGTCCACCTGGGTGAGGGATTCCTTGATGGGCTTGACCAGGCCCTCGATGGTCTTCTGGCGCAGCTCCAGGTCGCCCTTGGCGGCCTCCTGCACCTTTGCCAGGTGCTCGCCCGCCAGTTGCAGGAAGCTCTGGTTGTTGTGCTTGAGCGCATCGGCGGAGAGGGCCTTGAAGGTGTCCTGCAGGCGTGCCTGCACGTCCTCCATGAGGGCCAGCTTCTCGGCCACGGCCTTGCGCTCCTCCTCCATGCGGGCCACCAGCTCGGCCTCGCGGCTGGCCAGGACGTTGAGCTCCTCGGCCTGGGCGGCCAGGCGGGCCTCCAGCCCGGGCACGCGGGCGGCGGTCTCCTCGGCGCTGGCGCGGCGGCCGGTCTCTGCGCGCAGGGCCTCGGCGGCCTGCAGGGCGGCGGCGCGGGCGGCGTCCAGCTCGGCCTTGAGCTCGGCGCGCTGGCTGGCGGCCTGGGCCTCGGCGGCGCGCAGGCGCTCGGCCAGGGCGGCCTCCTGGGCCCTGCCCTGGGCCAGGGCGGCCTCGGCCTCGGCCCGCAGGCGGGCGGCCTCGGCGGAGAAGCGGCCGCGCAACACGAGCAGGCCCGCGCCGAAGCCGAGGACAAGACCGGCGAGCAGGGGCAGCAGGCCCATCATCTGGTCCATGGCTACTCCGCGATCTTCTTGAGCAGCCAGGCCATGTTGGCCCCCAGGGTGCGCATGGTGGTCAGGCCCTCGTCGTCGCCGTTGACCTGGCCGGGCTCGCGACCGAAGCCCATGTTCCAGTAGCTGGAGCCGGGCACGATCATCTGTCCGATGAAGAAGAAGTGGTTGATGGTGTCGAAGGTGTGGATGGACCCGCCGCGGCGCGCGGTGACCACGGCGGCTCCGGCCTTGCGCCGGAACATGTCGCCGTTGGCGCGGGAAACCATGCCCGCGCGGTCGATGAGCGACTTCATGTTGGTGGACACATCGGCGAAATAGGTGGGCGAGCCCAGGAGCATGCCGTCGGCGGCGAGCATCTTCTCGATGTAGCTGTTCATGTCGTCCTTCACCGCGCAGCGCTGGTCCTTGTTCTCAAAGCACTTGTAGCAGGCGATGCAGCCCTGCAGGCCCTTGGGGCCCAGCTGCACCAGCTCGGTGTCGAAGCCCTCCTCGGCCAGCGCGGCCAGGGCGGTGTTGAGCATGATGGCGGTGTTGCCGTTCAGGCGGGCGCTTCCGTTGATGGCCAGGACTTTCATGCGGACGCTCCTATGGGTTTGGCTGGTTTGGCTGTGGTGTCGGAGTCGGGGGCCAGGGCGGTCCAGGCCAGGCCCTGGGGGGCCAGCTGGTCCGGCGCGCCCACGTGGGAGAAGGCCACGGCGATGCGCCGGGTGGAGCCGGTCTCGGACGGGGTGACGGCCCGCACGGCCCCGGCGTACCAGTAGGGCTTGAACTGCTTGTCCTTGAACTGGAAGAGCGAGCACTTGAGCACCACGCGGGCGCCGGGGGCCAGGGCCCGGGGCACCAGGGCGGCGCGCACCTCCAGGGCCAGGCCGCCGGGGGAGATGTCGGACACGGCGTTCTCGTCGCCGTGGCGGCCGTCGTAGGCGTTGATCCAGAGGTCCGGGGAGGCCTCGGGGAAGTAGACGGCGCTGTCGGCCACGTCGGCCACCCACAGGCGCAGGCGGATGAAGCGGGGGTCGCTGACCCTCTTGCGCGGGTGGCGGCGGCGCGGCACGGCGCGCAGGCCCTGGGGCACGGCCAGCACGATGCGCGGCGGGTCGGCGGCGCCCTGCATGGCCAGGATCTCGGTTTCCAGGGCGTTGACCTTGCGCCCGGCCAGGGGCAGCGGGGCGAAGAAGCCCTGCACCTTGAGGCCCGCGTGCACGGCCTCGGGCGCGGCGCAGTCCAGGAGCTCGCAGATGAGCCCGCCCGGCCCGGCCTGCACGGGCACGCAGCGGGCCAGGGGCTCGCCGCCGGTCGCCTTGCCGTCGGGGCCGAGGGGAATCAGTTCCAGGGCCACGGCCTCGCCGATGAGCCCGGCCAGCACGGCGCCCACGGCGGGGTCCACGCCCTGCACCTTGGCCTGGGCCACGGCCTGCGCGCGGGCGCGGCCCCTGCGGCGCAGCAGCGCGTACGCCGCGGCGGCGCACACAAGCGCCCCCAGGAGCAGGCCAGCCCAGATCGCCATCTCGCCCATGTGCGGAACCCCTTTGGCAGTGCAGAGTGTGCGGAGAATACGCGCCCCGCGCCGGGGCTGTCAAACCCGGGCGGAACAAAAACAGGGTCGACGGAAAACGATGTACGCGAGGGGCCTGGATTCCCAAGGATGGATTTTGTTCCCTGGCGAGGAAGGCTGCGCCGGGGGGACGGGGAGAGTACTGTCGCGGTACAGCCCCGGCCCCGAATCGGCTCCTGACGATGTCCAGAGGGCAAAAGGCGCTTTTGGAGACAGCCCCTCCCTAAATTTTCGGCGGCCCCAGGATGATCATCTCGGCCAGGGTCAGGTCCACGCGGGGCATCCTGCGCATGCGCTCCGGGCCCACGAACTCCATCTCCAGCCGCGCCAGGGCGGAGAGGAGCGGGGTGCGGTCCAGCACCGCGGGCTCGCAGGTCTTGCCCAGCTCCTGGGCGCGGTCGCAGCCGGGAAAGGCGCGGCGCTCGGAAGGACCGGGCTGGACCGGGAAGCCGGGGCGCGCGGGCTGGGTCGGCCTGGTGGGCCGGATGAGCACGTTGGGCACCCCGTGCAGGCGGCAGATCATCATGCGGTGGCCATACAGGCCGCAGCGGCCCTCCCCGGCCTCGCCCAGGTTCAGCGGGCACATGACGCGCGGCCGCACCCCGGGCAGGATGGGGTTCTGGTGGCGGCGCACCCAGTTCTCGGCATCGCTCTTGATGGCCTCCTGGCGCTCTTTGGGCTGCTGGCGCAGGCCCTCCCACAGGTAGGCCCACTCCAGGTAGGTGTGGTGCTGGAAGAAGGTCTCGCAGCAGTTGTCGGCGCAGCCCGCGCAGGAAAGGCCCAGGGCCCGGGCCGAGGCGTCATAGGCCTCGTCCATCTGCCCGTAGAGCTGGGCCAGTTTGGTGAACAGCAGGGCCTTCTTTCCGGAGGACATGGGCTTGGTCATGGAAGAACCTCGGGGGCGACGAGGGCGTACAGGCGCTCCAGGCTCTCCTGGCGGGTGCCCTCGTCGGTGCGGATGGTGATGTCGGCCGCGGCGCGGTACAGCGGCTGGCGCTCATGGTACACGTCCTGGAAGCTCTTGCCGGGCGCCACGGCCAGGCCGCGGCCCTCGCCGCCGCCCACGCGCTTCAGAAAGGTCTCCAGGCTGATATCCAGGTGCACCACGGGGCCCAGGAGCTTCAGGCGCTCCACGGCCCGGGGGCCGTAGACCACGCTGCCGCCGGTGGAGATCACCGTGCGCCGGGCCATGAGCATGGCCACCAGGGTCTCCTCGGCCTTGAGGAACTCGTCCAGGCCCAGGCCGTCGAGCACCTGCTGCAGGGGCAGGCCGTAGGTGGCCTCGATGAGGCTGTCGGTGTCCAGGTGGGCCCAGCCCAGGCGCTCTGCCAGCATGCGGCCCAGGGTGGACTTGCCCGCCCCGGCCATGCCGATGAGGCTGACGCAGGAGACCGGCGCCTGGCGCCGCAGATGATGGTCGGGATGCTGCTGCTCGGACATGGAAGGGAATCCGGGAGGGCTTAGGCGGGCTTGGCGCGCAGCAGGACGCGGTCCTGCTCGTCGCGCTCGGCCACGAGCACGTCCACCTGCTCGGCGCTGGAGGTGTTGACCTTCTTGCCCACGTAGTCGGCCTGGATGGGCAGTTCGCGGTGGCCCCGGTCGATGAGCACCAGAAGCTCCACGCGGCGGGGGCGGCCAAAGTCCAGGATGGCCTCCAGGGCCGCTCGGGTGGTGCGGCCGGAGTAGAGCACGTCGTCCACCAGCACGATACTCGCGCCCTCGATGTCGCCGGGGATCTCCGTGCTGCTGATGGTGGGAGCCATGCCGGGCCGGGTCCAGTCGTCGCGGTAGAGGTTGATGTCGAGCATGCCCAGGCGCACGGGCCGGGCCAGGCGCTTGTCCAGCAGGCCCTTGAGCCTGCGGGCCAGGTCCACCCCGCGCCGCTGGATGCCCACCAGCACCAGGGTCTGTTCCTCGCCCCGGCGCTCGAAGACCTCGCTGGCCAGGCGCTCCAGGGTGCGGCCCATCTCCCTGGCCGTCAAGAGCGTGCGGGTCTCGCTCACTTGCCCTCCCCCTGGTCCACCAGCAGGCTGCGGCGGGTGAACTCCACGGCCTCCTTGGAGAAGTCGTCGATGTTCGGCCAGTAGAGCTTGATGCGCATGAGCCCGAAGAACATGTTGGTCAGGATGAGCCCGGTGGGGCCCAGGGGCACGTCGCGGATGACGCCCAGCTTGATGTTGTGGGACAGGTACTCCTCGAACAGGGCCCGGGTGCGCTCCAGAAAGCGCGTCATGGTGCGCCGGGTGGCCTCCAGGATGGTGTAGGTGCCCAGCACGATCTTGATGTCCGCGGCGTTGGCGTCGAGGAAAGCGAAGTGGCCGTGGAGCAGGTCGTCCAGGGAGAGGCCTCCGGCGGCCATGCGGGAGCGGCACTGGTCCGCCAGCACGAGGTAGCGCTCGTCGAAGCTGTCGAGGATATGCTGGAGGATGTCCTCCTTGCTCTCGAAGTGGCGGTAGATGGTGCCCTCGGAGATGTCGGCGCGCTTGGCCAGGCTCGCGGTGGTCATCTTGTGGAAGCCCACTTCGGAGATCATGTCCTTTGCGGTGCTGAGTATCAGTTCCTTGGTGCTCATGGCGGCGCCTCGCGAATGGGGGAATTCGGGCAGTATTTCGCGGGGGTCTCTCCCCGCCCTGTCCGTTTAGCCCATCGCGCCCGGGGGGTCAACGTCCGCGCGGGCCGCGGGGGCGAAAGAAAAAAAGCCCGACCTGGGCCTGGGGCATTTGACAAAGGCTGGGGCCGCAATTATCTATCGCTTTCCCACAATCGACCAAGGAGGCGCATCATGATTGAACTGACCGAAGCCGCCAAGGCCCAGCTCGATGGGTACTTCGCGGACAAGGATAAGACCCCCATCCGGGTCTTCCTCGCCAGCGGAGGCTGAGCTGGCCCGAGACTGTCGCTGGCTCTGGATGAGCCGCGTGAGAACGACGACACCTTTGACGTGATGGGCTACAGCTTCCTGCTGGAAAAGGCCCTGGGCGAAAAAACCGGCGCCATCAAGATCGACATGACCCAGTACGGGTTCACCGTCGATTCCGAGAACCCCATGAACCTGGGCGGCGGCGGTTGCGGCGGAAGCTGCGGCGGTGGCTCCTCCGGGGGTTCCTCCGGCGGGTGCTCCTGCTAGGCCCAAACCCACGTTGAGCATACTGGGGCGGCGTTCCACAACGGAGCGCCGCCCTTTTTCTTGCGGCGGCGCAAGGAGGCGGGCGGCGGCGGGCAACCATGGCGCCAAGGAAACGGGCCCCGAGGGCCCGGCTCCGGAACATATCTCCCCCCAACCCCCAACGCGACCCAAGATAAGGAGAACCAACCATGATCAGCTTAAGCGACGACGCCCGGCAGCAGCTGGACGGCTATTTTGAAGACAAGGAGAAGGCGCCCATCCGCGTGTTCCTGGCGGGCGGCTGCTGCGGGCCCAAGCTCTCCCTGGCCCTGGACGAGGTCCGCGAGGGCGACGACAGCTTCGAGCTCTCCGGCTACACCGTGGTGGCCGAGAAGGCCCTGCTGGAGGCCACCGGCGCCGTCAGCATCGGCGTGAACGAGTTCGGCTTCTCGGTGGATTCCGAGAAGCCCATCGAGGGCGGCGGCGGCGGATGCTCCTCCGGCGGCTGCGGCGGGGGCTCGTCCTCCGGCGGCGGCTGCGGCGGCGGCTGCTCCTGCTAGCCGACCAGGCACAAAGCGCACACCAGGGCGGCGCTCCGGAACTCCGGGGCGCCGCCCCTTGCTTTCGCGCCGTCGCCCTTGCCGCCCCCCCGCTTTTGCGCTATGCCCCAACCCCATGCACGAACTCTCCCTCATCCAGAGCATGCTCGAGATCATCCGCGAGGAGCGGGCCAAGCACGGCATGACGGCCATCCACAAGGTGCGCGTGGTCAACGGCGCGCTCTCCGGCGCGGTTTCCGACGCATTGGCCTTCGGCTGGGAATGCCTGACCCAGGAGGGCGACCTCAAGGGCGTAGCCCTGGAGATCGTGGACGCGCCGCTCTCCGTCACCTGCGGGGCCTGCGGCAAGCCCTTCACCCCCGAGGACAAGAGCTACATGCCCTGCCCGGCCTGCGGCGAGATCCTGGGGCACGACATCACCAGCGGCAAGGAACTCTACATCGACGAAATCGAGGCCGACATCCCGTAGGGCCCGAGAGCAACGGAGCACTCCATGACCAAGACCGTGACCATCGTCCGCAACGTGCTGGAGGCCAACGAGCGCCGCGCAGGCAAACTGGCGGAGTATTTCGCCGAGAAGAAGATCCTCTGCCTGAACCTGATGAGCAGCCCCGGCGCGGGCAAGACCAGCCTCTTGGAGCGCACCCTGGCCGACCTGAAGGGCGAGTTCAAGATGGCGGTCATCGAGGGCGACCTGCAGACCGATAACGACGCCCGCCGCGTGGCCGCCACCGGGGCCCAGGCCGTGCAGGTCAACACGGAAGGCGGCTGCCACCTGGACAGCTCCATGATCCAGGACGCCATCGACGTGCTGGACATGGACGGGCTGGACATCCTGTTCATCGAGAACGTGGGCAACCTGGTGTGCCCGGCGGAGTTCAAGCTGGGCGAGGACCACAAGGTGAGCATCCTCTCCGTCACCGAGGGCGACGACAAGCCCGAGAAGTACCCGCTGATGTTCCACCTCTCCAGCGTGATGCTGCTGAACAAGACCGACCTGCTGCCGTACGTGGACTTCAGCCTGGAGGCCGCCAGCGCCCACGCGCGCAAGCTCAACAAGGACATCGAGATCTTCCCCGTGGCCGCGCGCAAGGGCGACGGCCTGGACGCCTGGTACGACTGGCTGCGCAAGGCCCGCGCCGCCAAGCGGGCCTAGGCCCCACCGAGGAGAAGCGCTCCATGCCCGCCCAGCCCCCCAAGCTCGCCGTCATCGTCACCGGCCCAAGCCAGGCCCTGCTGCGCCGGTTCCTGGGGCGGTACGTGAAGATGCCGTTCGGCCTGCACCGCTGCCAGGTGCGCAAGAAATACCGCGAGGAGTACGGCCTCACCGTGCTCTCGCGGCTGCTGCCCAAGGGCGCGGACCCCCAGGAGCTGTACGGCCCCCATGAGGCGAACGCCGTGCTGGTGCTGGCCGCCCTGCCCCAGGGCGCGCCGGGCTCCACCCTCGCCGAGGCCCGCGCGTGGCTCAAGGCCAAGGGCTTCAGCCCTGTGGCCGAACTGGCCATCGCCGCGCGCCTCAAGGAGTTCCAGTACATCGAACTGGGAGCCGAGGTGGTGAACTTCGTCAACGTCCGCTGCCCCTGGCGCAACGAGGAGATCGCGGACATCGACGCCTACATCGCGCAGAACAACAAGCCCTTCTGGGCCTGAGCGAGCCC
>CAZCYB010000014.1:0-15466 GCA_964502805.1 uncultured Desulfocurvus sp. | reverse complement strand
CGCCGGGCGCGTGGTTACCCTGCGCTCGTAGCATCAATCCCGCCGGACTTCCGGCCTTCAAGGAGTTTCCACATGAGCAAGGCATGCAAGAGCTGTCCCTCGGCCAGCGCGGGCGGAGGCTGCTCCTCCGGCCACGACCCCAAGAGCTGCGGCGACAAGCCCGTGGACGAGAAGATCGCCAAGACCCTGGGCCGCATCAAGCACAAGATCGTTGTGCTCTCCGGCAAGGGCGGCGTGGGCAAGAGCACCGTGTCCGCAAACATCGCCATGGCCCTGGCCCTGGCGGGCAAGCAGGTGGGCCTGCTCGACGTGGACATCCACGGCCCGAGCATCCCGCGCCTGCTGTCCCTGACGGACGCCAAGCCGCACATCGAGCCCGACCACATGGAGCCGGTGCCCTACAACTCCAACCTCTGGGTCATGTCCCTGGGCTTTCTCATCCCGGACAAGGAGACCGCCGTCATCTGGCGCGGGCCCATGAAGCTGGGGCTCATCAAGCAGTTCGTGCGCGACGTGACCTGGGGCGACCTGGACTACCTCGTCACCGACTGCCCCCCCGGCACCGGCGACGAGCCCCTGGCCGCCCTGCAGACCCTGGGCAAGGAGGCCCACGCGGTCATCGTCACCACCCCCCAGGGCGTAGCCGTGGACGACGTGCGCAGGAGCGTCACCTTCTGCCGCCAGATGGGCAACCCCATCCTGGGCATCGTGGAGAACATGAGCGGCTTCGTCTGCCCCACCTGCAACACCACCCACGACATCTTCAACTCCGGCGGGGGCGAGGCCCTGGCCAGGGAGATGGGCGTGAACTTCCTGGGCCGCATCCCCATGGACCCGGAGGTGGTGCGCAGCGGCGACGAGGGCTACCCGTTCATGAAGGTGCAGGGCGACACGCCCACGGGCAAGGCCATCGCTCAGATCGTGGCGCCCATCCTGGCGCTCAAATAGACCCGGACAAGAAACCGACCGCAGACGCGGCGCGGAAGGGCTCACCTTCCGCGCCGCGTCTGCTTTTCTTCCACAATGCAAAAATTGTAGGGCACGGCATGCAGCCAGATGAATTGCTGTTGCCGTTGCTGGCGCCATGTTGTAAGCCTTTGACAAGACGTACTGTGCAATCCCCCTGCAGTGCGGAGGTGCCGAACATGAATAGGCCGCCGCCCAAACGCATACCATCGCATGTCGCACAATGGATGCTCCTGTGCCTGGCCCTGGCCGGCCTGGGGGGAATCCTGGCCTACACCCTCTGGGGCGACCGGGCCAAGACAGCGGCCACGGAGCGCGAGCATCTGCTGGGGCACACCCACGTCATGGCCCAGATCATCGCCCAGGACCTGAGCGCCCTGGACACGGTGCTGGGCACCCTGGCCGAGGACCTGGCCAGCGCCAAGGGCCGGAGCGAGGTCAATGACCGCCTGGCGACCCTGGCCGAGGCCATGCCCGGGGTGCGCACGTTCGTGCTGCTGGACGCCCAGGGCATTGCCCGCGCCTCAAACCGCCTCGAACTCCTGGACCGGAACTTCAGCCAGCGCGAGTACTTCACCAGCGCGCGGCAGGATCCGGACCCCTCCATGCTCTACGTCACCTCGCCGTTCCGCACGGCGCTCGGGATATACGCAATCAACGTGTCGCGGGTCATCACCGGGCCCGGGGGCGCCTTCTCCGGAGTGGTTTCCGCCACGCTGGACCCGCAGTACTTCCAGCCCCTGCTGGAGTCCATGCGCGAATACCCGGACATCCGCGCCAGCGTGGTCCACGAGAAGGGCGACCTTTTCGCCATCGCGCCGGACATGGAGAACTTCGTAGGCCGCAACCTGGCCCAGTCCGGGGGGTTCTTCCTCCGGCACCTCAAGAGCGGCAAGAGCGCCAGCATCTTCGAGGGCCGGACCTCCGTGTCCGGCGAGGACCGCATGGTGGTGCTGCGCACCGTCCAGCCCGCGGGCCTGCGCATGAACCACACCCTGGTGGTGACCATCACCCGCAGCCTTGAGGCCGTGTACGCGCCCATCAGAACCGCCGCGCTGGTGCACGGCGGGCTGTACGCGGCCACGGTGCTGCTCTCGGTCACGGTGTTCGCCTTCTACCAGCGCAACCGCCGCGCGCGCGAGCGGGAGCGGGCCGAGGCCGCCAGCGCCCTGGAGGCCAGGGAGCGCCTGGTCCGGGGCGTCATAGACAGCGTGCCCGGCCTGGTGGCCTACTGGGACAGCCGGCTGCATTGCGTCTACGCCAACAACGCCTACCAGGACTGGTTCGGCAAGACCCCGGAGCAGATGCGCGGCATCCACATCAAGGAGTTGCTGGGTCCGGAACTCTACGCCAAGAACGAGCCGTACATCCTGGCCGCCCTGCGTGGCGAGCCCCAGCGCTTCGAGCGGACCCTGGTCAAGGCCGACGGCACCACCCGGTACACCATGGCCAACTACATCCCCGATGCCCACGGCGGGCTCGTGAACGGCTTCATCGTCCTCGTGGCCGATGTCACGGAGCTCAAGAGCATCCAGATGGAACTGGAGCAAAAGGTGCGGGAGCTGGACCACTTGGCCACCACGGACCCGCTCACAGGCATCGGCAACCGCCGCAGCTTCTACGCCCACGCCGGAGTGGAGCTGGCGCGGGGCGACCGCTACGGCCAGCCCCTGGTCTTCCTCATGCTCGACATCGACCACTTCAAGGGTATCAACGACACCCACGGCCACGACGCGGGCGACGAGGTGCTCCGCTCCCTGGCCGACACCCTGCGGGAAACCCTGCGCGCCACGGACGTGCTGGGCAGGGTGGGGGGCGAGGAGTTCGCCGCCGTGCTCGTGCAGACCTGCCTGGAGGAGGCACGGCCCATCGCCGAACGCCTGCGCCGGAGCATCGAGGCCAACCCCGCGGAAACCGGGCGCGGGCCGGTGCCCTTCACCGTCAGCATCGGCCTTGCCGCCTTCCCCGGGTCCGGCGCCAACGTCGAGACCCTCATGAAGCACGCCGACGAGGCCCTCTACGCCGCAAAGCAGGGCGGGCGGAACCTCGTGCGCTGCTTCGAGGACCTTTAGCCCGCCGGGCTAGCCCTCCCCTCCCGCGAACACGGGATAGGGCGTCCCCGCTGCCTGCAGGGCCGCGCCCAGCCAGGCGATGCTGCGCCCCAGGTGGTCCATGTTGCGCAGGGCCTCGGCATCGCCCCTCACCTCGCCCTCGCCCAGGCCGAAGCCCAGGTTCCAGTAGGTGGAGCCCGGCACCACCATCTGCGAGATCTGGAACAGGTGGTTCATGGTGTCGAACACGTGGGTGCCGCCGCCCCGGCGCACGGCCACCACCGCCGCGCCGATCTTTCCGGCCAGGGTGCAGCCGTTGGCCATGGCCACGAAACCGGCGCGGTCGATGAGCGCCTTCATCTCGGCGGTGACGTCGGTGAAATACGTGGGCGAGCCGAGGACCATGGCGTCCGCGGCGGCGATCTTCGCATAGATCTCGTTGAAGGCGTCCTTGCCGAAGGCGCAGCGGTTGTCCTTGCGCTCCCAGCACTGGAAGCAGGCGCGGCAGCCGTGGATGTTCCGCCCGCCCAGCTGGACCAGCTCGGTCTCCCAGCCGGCCTGGGCCAGGGGCGCCAGCACGGCCTCCAGCAGGATGCCCGTGTTGCCCTTTTTGCGCGGGCTTCCGTTGATGGCGACGACTTTCATGGGGATGTCCTCCGTGTGTTTGCGCTTGACTCCCGGGGCCGGGTGGACCTAGCAGATACCCAGAACCAGCGCGCGGCGCAAGTACTGAACATTTTGTCAGGTACTATCAAATCGGATAGCATGGAGGGCACATGGCCGGAACCTGCGCGCCCAAGACCCTGGGCGACAAGACCTACCGCTGCTCTTTCGAGCTGGCCCTGCTCGTCATGGGCGGCAAGTGGAAGCCCATCATCCTCTACCACCTGGGCGCGGGCGGCGTCATGCGCTTCAGCGACCTCTCGCGCAGCATGCCGGATGTCACCGACCGCATGCTCACCCGCCAGCTGCGCGAGCTGGAGGCCGACGGGCTCATCACCCGCACGGTGTTCCGCCAAGTGCCGCCCAGGGTGGAATACGCCCTGACCCAGTTGGGCCTGGGTCTGTTCCCGCTGCTCCTGCGGATGCGCGACTGGGGCCTGGCCTACGAGCAGGCCATGGGCGGGCCGGAGCTGACGCCCGGGGCCCGCCACGAGCCCGTGGAGCCCAGGGGCCTGCACCCGAGCTACCTCGGAGGCTAGCCAGACGCCCCAAGGCCGGGGCTCCGCGGCCCGGCGCGCTCCTACAGCTTCACGCCGTACTGGGCCAGCTTGTGCCGCAGGGTGCGCGGGCTGATGCCCAGCAGCTCGGCGGCGCGCTGCCTGCTGCCCCCTGCGGCGGCATGCGCCCGGCGGATGGCATGGATCTCGGCCCGGCGCACCACCTCGTCCAGGTTCAGCACGTCCTCGGCCCCGCCCTGCGGCGCGCGGGCTGGCGGCAGCTCCGCGCCCAGCTCCAGGCGCATCTCCAGGGGCAGGTCCTCGGGCCTTACGGGCCCTTCGCCCTTGTGCAGCAGGGCCACGCGCTCCATGAGGTTCTTGAGCTCGCGCACGTTTCCCGGCCAGGCGTGGCGGGTCAACAGGTCCAGGGCCGGGGCGGAGAGGCTCAGCGCCGGGCGGTGGTAGTGGTGGCAGAACAGCCACAGGAAGTATTCGGCCAGGGGGGCCACGTCCTCGCCGCGCTCCCGCAGGCTGGGCAGGGAGATGGGGATCACCGAGAGCCGGTAGAACAGGTCGGCGCGGAAGCGCCCGGTGCGCACCATGTCCGGCAGGGCGCGGTTGGTGGCGGCCACGATGCGCGCGCGGAAGCCCAGGTCCTTCTCCCCGCCCAGGCGGCGGAAGCTGCGCTCCTCGATGACGCGCAGGAAGTCCACCTGGTTGGTCAGCGGAATCTCGCCCACCTCGTCCAGAAACAGCGTGCCGTCCCCGGCAAGCTCGAAGCTGCCCTTCTGCAGCCGCAGGGCCCCGGTGAAGGCCCCGGGCTCGTGGCCGAAGAACTTGTCGGCGAAGAGCTCGCCGGAGAGCACGCCGCAGTTCACGGGCACGAAGGGCCGCCCGCTGCGGTCGGAGAGGGTGTGCAGCAGCCGGGCGAAGAGCTCCTTGCCCGTGCCGGACTCGCCCGTGATGAGCACCGGGGCGTCGGACCCGGCCACCTGGATGGCCACGCGGTAGAGCTCGCGCATGGCCTGGGAGCGGAACAGCAGCCCGGCCTCGTGCATGGCGGCGCGGGCCTCGGGGTCCGCCCCCAGGCTTTGCGGCAAAAACTTGCCGCCATACTCGCGCGGGTCCATGCTCATCTCCTGGCCACCATCTCCTGTCTATTCACTTGAAATAACACAACACAACTCACATTCCAGGCACGCAGACCGGCAAAGGGCGTCCGCCTCGCCTGCCCCAGACCCGGAAGCACGCTTCCCACTGCCCCAGAAACCGGCCTTACGGCGCGTCCTTGCCGCAAAACGGCAATTTCTTGCCGCTTACACCCACTCGGCGCGAAGGTCAAGCATGGAATTCCAGCATGTTATCATGTGGCACGGCTCTTGATAAACAGGGGCGTCCACTGCGGGGGCCTCATGGTGACGGACCCGGGCGTATGCAGACTGGGCAATCCAGAGACGATCGTGAAGGAGCGGGAATGAAGATGGATCGACTGAGTCACCCGGCGAAAATCGCCCTGTTTGTCATGTTCGGCGTGCTGCTCTTTGCCGTGGCCGCCTATGCCTCCGGCGCGGCCGCCGACGCCTCATCCGTCCAGGACGCCGCGGCGGGAGTCGGCAGCGAGATGGCCAAGGCCGGGGCGCAACTCGGCGCGGACACCGGCGTGCCCTGGTGGGTGTGGCCCCTGGTGCTGCTGTTCTTCTGCTTCATCCTGGGCATCATCGCGGTGCTGGCCGGCGTGGGCGGCGGCGTGCTGTACGTGCCCCTGGTCAGCGGATTCTTTCCCTTCCACCTCGACTTCGTGCGCGGCGCGGGCCTCATGGTGGCCCTGGCGGGCGCCCTGGCCGCCGGCCCCGGCCTGCTCAAGCGCAACTTCGCCTCCCTGCGCCTGGCCCTGCCCGTGGCCCTCATCGCCTCGTCCTGCGCCATCGTGGGCGCGTTTTTGGGCATGGCCCTGCCCACCAACGTGGTGCAGCTCTGCCTGGGCGGCACCATCATGTTCATCGCCATCCTGCTTCTGACCAGCAAGAACACCGCCCACCCCGTGGTGGAGAAGGCCGACGCCCTGGGCATCGCCCTGGGCATGAACGGCGCCTACATCGACCCCTCCACCAACCAGCTGGTGGAGTGGAAGACCCACCGCACCCTGCCGGGCCTCCTGATGTTCATCATCATCGGCATCATGGCGGGCATGTTCGGCCTGGGCGCGGGCTGGGCCAACGTGCCGGTGCTCAACCTGATGATGGGCGCGCCGCTGAAGGTGGCCGTGGGCACCAGCAAGTTCCTGCTCTCCATCACCGACACTTCCGCCGCCTGGGTGTACCTGAACAAGGGCTGCGTCATTCCGCTCATGGCCATCCCCTCCATCATCGGCCTCATGCTCGGCTCCTTCGTGGGCGTGCGCCTGCTGGCCAAGGCCAAGCCCACCTTCATCCGCTACATGGTCATCGGCGTGCTGCTCTTCGCGGGCGGCAAGGCGCTCATGAAGGGCCTGGGCATCTAATCCGCGCACGAGCACAAGGAGAAATACAATGAGCGAAAAGCACACCGGAAAGGCCTCCCCGGAGCAGGTCACCTACGCCAACCTCCTGTTCTACGGCTGCTGGGGCGGCCTGGCCCTCATGGCCGCCACCTACCTGGTCTACGTCAGCGGGCTCGTCACCCCGCACATCCCCCTGGACAAGGTTCCCCTGCTCTGGAGCGAGCCCGTGGGCACGTACCTGGAGCTGGGCAAGGTGCCCCACGGCTGGGGCTGGACCGCGCTCATCGCCCGGGGCGACTTCCTGAACTTCCTGGGCATCGTGCTCCTGGCGGGCATGACCATTGTCTGCTACATTCCGCTCATTCCGGCGTACCTGAAGCGCAAGGAGACGACCTTCGCCCTGCTCGCCCTGGCGGAGATCCTGGTGCTTCTGGTGGCCGCCTCGGGCATCGTGGGCGGCGGCGCGCACTAGCCCCCCAATTCCCTGGGTGGCCGCGCGGCCGTGCGCCACTTCCGGCCACCCATGGGAGGAGACGACATGCAGGCAGACATCCTCATGAACATGCGGTCCTTGAGCCGCGCGGACCTGGCCAGGGTCCTGTGCGAGCTGCCCTTCGGGGTGGCCGCCGTGGACGGCCAGCGCCGCACCCTGTTCATGAACCCGGCCCTGGAGAAGCTTACCGGCTACCACAGCGCCGAGGTGGCGGGGGTGCCCTGCCGCCACGTGCTGCGCGGCAGCTTCTGCCTGCACGGCTGCCCCTGCCGCCCGGCGGACAAGGCGCAGGCCAAGGGGCCCGGCGCGGCCCCCACCTGCTCCGCGCCGTCCGGCGGCGAGTCCCGGGAGGGCACGCTGATCAACCGCCACCGCCGCAAGGTGCCCGTGCGGCTGACCAGCGTGCCCGTCCTGGACGAGGCCGGGGACTACCTGTGCACCCTGGACGTCATCGAGGACCTCTCGGCCCTGAAGGACCTGGAGGCGCGGCTTTCGCGCTCCGCCGGGCCGGGGCAGATGGTGGGCCGCAGCGCGGTGATGGAACACCTGCTGCGCATCCTGCCCGCCGTGGCCCAGTCCGACGCCACGGTGCTCTTGACCGGCGAATCCGGCACGGGCAAGGACCTGCTGGCCGAAGCCCTGCACCGGGCCAGCCCCCGGGCGCGGGAGAGCTTCGTGCGCGTCAACGCCACGCCCATGCCCGAGGCCCTGCTGGACGTGGAGCTCTTCGGCCAGGCGCCCTCCGGGGAGCCGGGGGCGGAGGGCCAGGCCGTGCGGCCCGGCAAGTTCCAGCTGGCCCAGAACGGCACCCTGTATCTTTCCGAGATCGCCGACATGCCCCTGGCCCAGCAGGGCCGCCTGCTGCGCCTGCTGGACGAGAAGGCCGTGACCCCGGCCGGGGGCGAGCGGCCCATGCGCCTGAACGTGCGCGTGGTGGCCGCCACCGGGCGCGATCCCGAGGCCCTGGTGGCCGCCGGGCTGCTGCGCGAGGACCTGTTCCACAGGCTCAACGCCGTGCGCCTGCACCTGCCCCCCGTGCGCGAGCGCGGCGAGGACATCCATTTCCTGCTGGCGCACTTCCTGGGCATCTTCGCGGCCAAGTTCCGCAAGAACGTGCTGGGCTTCTCGCCCGAGGCCCTGGACCTGCTCTCGGCCTACGACTATCCCGGCAACGTGCGCGAGCTCAAGAACATGGTGGAGTACGCGGTCATGGTCTGCCCCGGCGAGCTGGTGACCCCGGAGCACCTGCCCCCGCACCTGCGCCTGGCCAGGCCCGCTGCCGCCCAGGCCATCGCCAAGGCCGCCGCCAAACCCGCAGCCAGGCCCGCCGCGCGGGCCTCCGACCGCCCCTCCGGGCGGAAGAAGGCGTAGGGGGCGGCCATGGGCAAGAAGATCCTCGTCAC
The DNA here is from genome assembly GCA_964502805.1 of uncultured Desulfocurvus sp. Taxonomy (GTDB): domain Bacteria; phylum Desulfobacterota; class Desulfovibrionia; order Desulfovibrionales; family Desulfovibrionaceae; genus Humidesulfovibrio. The sequence continues at coordinate 6,914 of CAZCYB010000014.1, read as the reverse complement.
CCTGTACCGCGACGAAGTGGCCCCGCGCTTCGACCTGTGCACCGAGGTGCTCCTCGTCACCGTGGACGCCACGGGCCACGAGGTGCGCCGCCAGGACCTGGTGCTGGCCGGGTCCGGCGCCGACGACCTCTGCGACCTGATCCTGGACCGCGAGGTGTCCGCCGTCATCACCGGCGGCATTGAGGAGGAGCACTACCACTATCTGCGCTGGAAGCGCATCGAGGTCGTGGACGCCATCGCCGGGCCCGCCGAGGAGGCCCTGGCCCGCTACCTGAAGGGCGAGCTGTCCTCCGGCGACATCCTCTTCGCCAGGGGGCCAGATGCGTAAGCTCGTCTCCCTGCTCAAGAACCCCCTGGCCGAGCTGCAGGGCGAGGTGGACGACGTCGTCTCCCCGGTGCGCTACACCCTGCTCCGGCGCAAGATCATCGGGCTCATGGCCGCGGCCACGCTCATCCCGCTCACGGTCATGGCGGTGCTGAACTACTATGAGCACCAGAACGCCATGACCAGGGAGATCCAGAATCCCCTGCGCGTCTTGGTGAACAAGACCAAGAACTCGTTTGAGCTCTTCCTCACCGAGCGTTCCTCCACCGTGAGCCTCATCGCCTCGGCCTACTCCTACCAGGAGCTCTCCGACGAGCGGAACCTGGCGCGCATCTTCACGGTGATGAAGAAGGAGTTCGGCGGCTTCGTGGACCTGGGGCTCATCGACGAGCGCGGCACCCAGGTGAGCTACGTGGGCCCCTACGAGCTGACGGGCAAGAACTACGCCGAGCAGCGCTGGTTCCAGGAGGTCCGCCTCAAGGGCAAGTACGTCAGCGACGTGTTCATGGGCTTCCGCAACTTCCCCCACGTCATCGTGGCCGTGCAGCACATGGCCGAGGACGGCCGGGTGTGGATACTGCGCGCCACCCTGGACACCCGCCAGTTCGAGCGCATCATCGCCAGCATGAGCCTGGAGCCCGACGCCGACGCCTTCCTGGTCAACGGCGACGGCCTGATGCAGACCGGCTCCAACTCCTACGGCAAGGTGCTGCAGAAGCTGTCCTTCCCGCTGCCGCCCAAGACCTTCGAGCCCACGGTGCTCTCCATGACCGACCCGCTGGGGCGCGAGGTCTTTCTGGCCTACGCCTACTTTCCCGAGGCCGACTTCGCCCTCATGGCCGTGAAGCCCAAGGCCAGCGTGCTCAAGACCTGGTACACCGTGCGCGGCGACCTGCTGTTCATCTTCGCGCTGGGCGTGGCGGCGGTGCTCCTGGCCGCGGTGAAGGTCACGGACACGCTGATTTTGCGCATGAAGGAGGCCGAGGAGCGCCGCGAGCTGGCCCTGCGCCACGTGGAGCACTCGCAGAAGCTCTCCAGCATCGGGCGGCTGGCCGCGGGCGTGGCGCACGAGATCAACAACCCCCTGGCCATCATCAACGAGAAGGCCGGGCTCATGAACGACCTCATGGACGGCCAGCCGGACTTCCCGGCAAAGGCGCGCATCCTGGCCCAGGTGCAGAGCATCCTGCGCGCCGTGGACCGCTGCCGGGGCATCACCCACCGCATGCTGGGCTTCGCCCGGCGCATGGACGTGAGCATCGAGGAACTGGACGTGGGCGAGATCCTCTCCGAGACGGCGGGCTTTTTGGCCAACGAGGCCATGCACCGCAAGGTGGAGGTGCGCCTGGACATCGACCCCGCCCTGCCGCGCATCGAGAGCGACCGCAGCCAGCTGCAGCAGGTGTTCCTGAACCTGTTCAACAACGCCCTGGCCGCCGTGGCCGATGGCGGGCAGATCGTGGCCTCGGCCCGCAGGGCCGCCGACGGCACCGGGGGCGTGGAGATCCGCGTGGCCGACAACGGCTGCGGCATGAGCGAGGAGACCCTCAAGCACATTTTCGAGCCCTTCTTCACCACCAAGAAGGGCAAGGGGACGGGCCTGGGCCTGTCCATCACCTACGGAATCATCAAGCGTCTGGGCGGCGAGATCGCCGTGGAAAGCTCGCAGGGCCAGGGCACCACCCTGACCATCACCCTGCCCGGGCGCCAGCGGGAGGCACTGGCATGAACGCGAAGGACTGGAAGATATTGCTCGTGGACGACGAGCACGAATTCATCACCACCCTGGCCGAGCGCCTGGAACTGCGCGGCATCCCCGCCCGGGTGGTGTTCGACGGCGAGAGCGCGCTGACGGCCATCGCCGAGGAGGAGCCCCAGGTGGTGGTGCTCGACGTGCTCATGCCCGGCATCAAGGGCCTGGAGGTGCTGGAGCGCATCAAGCGCACCAACCCGGGGGTGCAGGTGCTGCTTTTGACCGGGCACGGCAGCACCCGCGACGGCATCGAGGGCATGCGCCTGGGGGCCTTCGACTACATGATGAAGCCGCTGAACATCGACACGCTCATCGAGAAGATGGAATCGGCCATCGACTACGCGGCCAAGGCCGCCGGGCAATAGGGGAAGCAGAGCCATGCGCGACGCGCTGACCATGGGCCGGCTGACGGCCCACGCCACCCACGAGATGCAGAACATCCTGGCCACCATCCGCGAGTCCTCCGGCCTGATGGAAGACCTGCTCTCCCTGAGCGCCGAGGGCTTCGCCCACGCCGAGCGCTTCAAGAAGGGCCTGGCGGTGCTCTCCGAGCAGGTTGAGCGGGGCATGATGCTCTCGGAACAGCTCAACTTCTGCGCCCACGCGCCCGAGGCCGCGCCCGCCGGGGCCGACGTGAACGAGGCGGCGCGGGCCCTGGTGGGACTCTCCCGCCGCCAGGCCTCGCGGGCCAGGGTGGGCCTGGTGCTGCCCCCGGGCCGCTCCGGCCTGCGCACCCGCCTGCGCGCCGTGGCGGTCATGGACCTCATGGGCCTGGCCCTGGACTGCGCCCTGCCGCTCATGGCCCGGGACACGGAACTCATGTTCTCGGTGGAGGAGCAGGGCGGCCTGGCCGTGGTGCGCCTGGCCGGACCGGGCCACGCGGCCCTGGCCCAGGCGGAGTGCTATGCGGCCCTGACGGCCGAGGCCAAGGCCCTGAAGGTGGGGCTGGCCCCCGGCCCCGGCGGCCAGGGCCTGGCCCTGACCCTGCCCCGGCCCGCGGCCTAGGTCGGGCCTGGGGAACTTGATTTTTGGATGAAGAGGAGTAGCATCCCGGTAGCAGCTTGACTTCAGACTCTCCTGGCGGCGGAGTGCACGCCCCGCCGGGGAACGAAAAGGAGGAGACCATGCTCGGGATGTTCAAGAAGATGGAGGACAGCTTCGCCTCCGTGGCCTTTGCGGAGGCCGGGGAGACGGAGACCGCCATGGCCATGGCCGGGGTGGAGGATCGCGGGGTCGGCGTGGCCGATGTCTACGCCGCCGCAGCCTTCGCCGAGGCCGGATGCCACGAGGAGGCCCGCCAGATGCTGGGGATGACCCCGAAACGGCTGGCCCCCACCCCCAAGGTCTGCGGATTCCTGGATTCCGTGGGGCTCTCGGGAGTGCGCGTGGCCTACGGCCTGGCGGAAGTCTAAAGCCGGAACCACACCCGGGGTTCGGTCGGCCCGGAGGAAGGCCGAATCCCGGGAGCCGGGCGAAAACCGCCCGAAACAAGGAGTGCGCCGTGAGCAAGAAGATCAAGCTGCTGCTGGTCGACGACGAAGAGAATTTCATCAACACCCTGGCCGAGCGCATGAAGATGCGCGACATGGGTTCGGACGTGGCCCACGACGGCGAGACCGCCCTCGAGATGGTCAAGGACGAGGCCCCGGACGTCATGGTGCTCGACCTGCGCATGCCCGGCATCGACGGCGTGGAGGTCCTGCGCAAGGTCAAGAAGGCCCACCCCCAGGTCCAGGTCATCATCCTCACCGGCCACGGCAGCGAGCAGGACCAGGAGGTCTGCATGCAGCTGGGCGCCTACGAGTACCACAAGAAGCCGGTGGACATCGACCGCCTGGTGAAGAGCATCAAGGGCGCCTACCGCCAGAAGATGGAGGACGCCATGGTGGCCGCCACCTTCGCCCAGGCCGGGGACTTCGAGGACGCCAACCAGGTCATCCACGAGCACGACGAGAAGAAATAGGCCGGGGGATCGGCCATGAACGCCGTCCTGCTCGTCGACGACGAGCGCGACTTCGCCGATCTGCTGGCCCAGCGCCTGTCCGCGCGCGGGTTCACGGTCACCACCGCCTACGACGGCGAGGAGGCCCTGCGCCTGGCCCAGGGGGCGGACCTGGACGTGGCCGTGCTGGACGTGAACCTGCCGGGGATGGACGGCCTTGAGGTGCTCGCCCGCCTCAAGGCCGCCCGGCCCCAGGCCGAGGCCCTCATGCTCACCGGCCAGAACGACCTGCCCACCGCCGTGGCGGGCATGAAGCTGGGCGCGGCGGACTACCTGGTCAAGCCCGTGCCCATCGAGCGGCTGGTGGAGGCCATCGCCCGCGCCCAGGACCGCAGGCGCGAGCGCCTGGAGGGCCTGCGCATGGCCGAGACGGCCAAGATGGCCGCCCTGGGCAAGATGGCCGCGGGCGTGGCCCACGAGATCAACAACCCCGTGAACACCATGGTCTCCCTGGCCGGGTGGATGGACGACCTGGTGGCCGACCTGGCCGACCACGCCGGGCCCGACCCCGGGCCGGAGGTCTCCGGCGCGCTTTCCGAGCTGGCCCAGAGCGCGGACAAGCTGGCCGAACAGGGCCACCGCGTGAAGCAGATCACGGCCAAGCTCCTGTGCCTGTGCGGCCAGGCCCACGCCGCCACCCGCCCGCAGGGCGGCCAGCCTGGGATATCACAAGACGGGGGAGCCGACCTCCCTTCCATGCTCACGACCCTGCTGGCCGAGCGCGCCGGGCGCATGGAGCGCCAACACGTGCAGGCTCTGCCCGCCCTGGACCCCGCCCTGCCCCCGCTCTCCCTGCCAGGCCTGAACCTGCCCGGCGCGGACATCGCCGGGGCCCTGGGCAACATCCTGGACAACGCCCTGGACGCCATGCCCGGCGGCGGGCGGCTGTACGTGCTGGCCGGCACCGATGGCGACAGCCTGCTGGTGGAGATCGAGGACACGGGGGTGGGCATTGCGCCGGAGCACCTGCCCCGGGTGTTCGAGCCCTTCTTTTCCACGAAGGAGGTGGGCCAGGGCTCTGGCCTGGGCCTCTCCGTGGCCTACGGCACCGTGCGCGCCCTGGGCGGCGACATCGCCATCAAAAGCCAGCCCGGCCAGGGCACGCGCGTGGTGGTGACCCTGCCCCGGGGCGCGTAAGCCCGCCCCTTTTTCCGTTCGCCGGCCCCTTAACGTCCGGTCGGCCCGGCCTCGAAGAGCATGCGCGCCAGCACCCTGGCGTCGCGCAGGTTGGCGGTGATGGAGCTGCGCTCGTCCGGTCGGTGCCAGGTGCCCTCGCTGGTCATCCACACCGCGCAGGGCAGCCCCCGGGCCCGCAGGTCCGAGGCGAAGGTGCGCCCGCCCATGCCGCGCGCCGTGGGCTCCACGCCGTACTCGGCGCGGATGGCCCGGAACAGCCGCCGGGCCACCTCGGCCTCCGCCGGGGTCTCCGGGGCGCCCACGGAATCGGACTCCACCTCGATGCGCACCTGCACGCCCCGGGCGCGCTCCACGGCGTCGGCCTGCTGCCGTATGCGCTGGCGCACCGCCTGGGGCGCGACAGTGGGCAGCAGCCGCATGTCCATGGAGAAGACCGTCTGGCCGGGGATGGTGTTCACGCTGTCCACGCCGGGGCCAAGCCTGGTGGCCTCGAAGGTGGAGCCCGGCGGGTCGAACTTGGCGTCCCTGGCCGGGAAGTCCTCGTACAGGCCGCGCAGGCGCATGATCAGGTCCGCCGCCGCGGTGAGGGTGTTCACGGCCTTGTCCGGCTCCGAGCCGTGGCCCTGCCTGCCCAGCACGGTGAACGTGAGCCAGAGCAGCTTCTTCTCCGCCAGGGTCACGGTTCGGGCGTCCGGGGTGCCGCCGTCCGGGATGAGGATGATGTCCGTGGGGCGCAGCAGATCGGGCCGGGTCTTGAGCACGTGGTTGATGCCCGTGTCGTCCACCTCCTCGTCGGAGACGAAGAGCAGGCCCAGGTTCATGGGCGGGACCACCCCCGCGCCCGCCAGCGCCCTGGCCAGCAGCAGGCCGGAGACCATGCCCTGGTGGTCGTCCTCGGTGCCGCGCCCGTACATGAGGTCGCCCTCCACGCGCAGGGCGTACGGGTCGCCGGTCCAGGCCTTGCGGTCGCCCGGGGGCACGGTGTCCAGGTGCGAGATGATCCAGAGGGTGCGCTCGGGGTCGCGGCCCGGAACCACCAGGGAAAAATTGGGTCGCAGGCCAGAGGCCACGCGCTTGTCGGGCAGGTCCATGCGCTGGATGCCGCCCAGGCCCTGCGCCTGGAGCCAGGCCAGCACCGCCGCCGCCTTTTGGGCCTCGCCAGGCCCGCCGCCCTCCGGCCCGTGGGAAGGGATGGCCGCAAGCATGCGGTGCAGCGCCACCACCTCCTGCCGCCCGTCGCTGTCCAGGGCGGAGAGCAACCGCCCCAGGCCTTCCTCCTGGGCCCCCTGGGCGTCCGGGGGCAGGGCGAAGCAGACCAGCGCAAGCAGCAGGGCGCGGGCGTCGAAACGGCGCGGGAAGGGCATGGAGGGCCTCCTGGGTGGACAGACGTAGCTCCTGGCTAGCGCACTGCGCGCCCGCGCGTCCAGCCCCGGCGGGCATCCTCCGCAGCAATTCCCCGGAAAAAATCGAAAAGGGCCTGGAATTTCTTCCAAGCCCTTGCGAAAGCTGGCGTCCCCAAGGGGATTTGAACCCCTGTTAACGGCGTGAAAGGCCCGTGTCAATCCATTATAACGACATGTTTTCAGCATGTTGCATATTCACCAGACTCGTGAAACGCGTCAGAATGCGTAGAGTTTCCCCCCTGGTCACGTCCGTCAAGGTGGTGTAAATTCCGTTGGCCATGAAGGTGGAAATCC
>CAZCYB010000013.1:0-67003 GCA_964502805.1 uncultured Desulfocurvus sp. | reverse complement strand
GGGGAAACTTTTTGGGAAAAAAGTTTCCCCCGCTCCCCCCGAGCCCCCCTCACCCCCTTCCAAAACTTTTGTTGGGGTTCCGGGAGAGATTTCGAGGGACCGACCGGAGACCAGCGTCCAAGCCGAAAGGCCCGCCAGAGCAAAGCTCTGGCGGGCCTTTCGGCTTGCATGCGCGGGGTCCGGGGGTGCGGAGCCCCCGGCGGAGGGGGGGGCAGGGGGGAGGCGGAGCCTCCCCCCTGCCGCTATATCCCCCTCAATTTCGCCAGCACGGCGGCCAGGGCCATGCCGGTGGCGGCGTACCACCACTCGCCGGTCCAGGCGGTGGCGATGGCCGAGGCGACGAGCAGGACGGCGTAGGTCCAGATTTCCGCCGTGGCCTTGACCAGCCTGGCGGCGTGCTCGTCCACGTGCTTGAGCAGGGGCGGCAGGGCCACCCAGGGTTTTTCGGCCTGGGGCGCGGGGGCGCCGTTGCCGTTCTGCGGCGGCACGCCGAAGGCCCGGCGCGACTGGAGTTTGCGTCGGCAGTTGACGCACTCGTGGGCCTGGTCCGGGTTGTTGGTGCCGCAGTTGGTGCAGAGGATCATGCCCGGAGCCTATCAGGAATCGTGCCAGGGCCGCAGTGGCGCAGCCTACATGCTGGACGGCTTGTAGTACTGGGCGCGGATGGCCGCGGCCTTGGCCTGGATGTCCACGATGCGCTGCTGGGCCGAGGGGTGGGTGGAGAGCCAGGCGGGCGGGTTCTGGCCCTTTTTGGCGTTGTAGGCGGCCATCTTCTGCCACAGCGTCAGGGCGGCGGCGGGCTCGTACCCGGCCTTGGCGGCCAGGATCATGCCCACCTCGTCGGCCTCGGACTCCTGGGTGCGGTTGTGGGGCAGCAGCACGCCCACCTGCGCGCCGATGCCGTAGACTTGGCCGAAGGCCTGCACGGCGGCGGAGCTGCCGGTGCCCGCGCCGATGGCGATGGCTCCGGCCTGTCCGGCCAGCTGGGCCACCATGGCGGAGCTCATGCGTTCGCCGCCGTGGCGCAGCAGGGCGTGGGCCACCTCGTGGCCGACCACGGCGGCCAGCTCGTCGTTGGTGGTGGTGAGGTCGAGGATGCCGGTGTACACGAAGACCTTGCCCCCGGGCAGGCAGAAGGCGTTGACCACGTCCTTGTCGATGACGTGGAACTCCCATTTGTAGTCCGGCTTGTTGGCCGCGGCGGCGATGCGCCTGCCCACGCGCTTCACGCGCTCGTTCAGCAGCGGGTCGGTGCTTTCCTTTTCCTTCTTCAGCACGTCCTGCGCGGCCTGGATGCCCAGGGAGGTTTCCTCGCCCTCGCTGATGAGCAGCATCTGGTTGCGGTTGGTGTAGGCGGCGCGGGTGCAGGCCACGGCCAGGGCGGCCAGGGCGATGGCGGTGAGAACCCAGGTGAGGCGGCGGGTCATGGTCGTATTCTCCTTGCTGCGGGGCGCGGCCCCGGTCTGGGCGCTATATAAGCACGGTTCGGCCCGGACTCAAGGGGGGCAAAAGGGCTTTTGGGGGGCGGCAGCTAGAGCGGTGCGCCGCCGCTCATGCGGGAGAGCTCGGCGTCGATCTCCGGGGCCGAGAGCCGCGCGCAGCCGGTGTAGGTCTGGCCGCCGATGACGTCCTTGCGCACCAGGAAGTGCCGCCCGGCCAGCCTGGCCAGCTGCGGCCAGTGGGTGATGAGGATCATCTGCTGGCGCCCGGCCAGGGCGGTGAGGCGCTCGCCCACGCGGGTCAGCGTGTGGCCGCCTATGCCCGCGTCCACCTCGTCGAAGATCAGGGTGGGCTGGGCCGACTCGGCCCTGAGGCCCGTGAGGGCCAGCAGGAAGCGCGAGAGCTCGCCGCCGGAGGCGATCTTGTCCAGGGGGCGCGGCGGCTGGCCGGGGTTGGGCACCCAGAGCAGCCGGGCGCGCAGCTCGGTGAGGTCCCCCTCGCCGTTGGGCGAGGCGTAGAGCGTGAAGGGCTCGAAGGCGAATTCCACCCGGGCGTGCTCGGAGAACCCCAGGCCCGCCAGTTCGCGGCCCAGGCGTTCGGAGAGGTCGGCTGCGGCCTGCCGGCGCGCGGCGTTCAGGCGCTCCAGCGCCTGGGCCAGCCGCGCCGCGGCCTCGGCCTCCTCTCGGATGAGGCGCTTGTCGTCCAGGGCGCAGGAGTCCAGGAAGGAGAGGTTCTCCTCCACCTCGCGGCCCAGGTGGACGATCTCGTCCAGCCCGCGCCCCAGCTTGCGCTTGAGCTTGGCCAGCTCGAAGAGCCGGGCCTCGATGGCCTCGATGTCGTCGTCTCCGTCGTCCAGGCTCAGGCGGCGGACGCGGCCCTCCAGGGCGGCCAGGCGGTGGCGGTAGTCCTCGGCCGCGTCGCGCTCCTCGGCGAAGGATTCGTCGAACACGGCCAGGTTGCCCAGGCTGCGCGAGAGCTCGCCCAGTTGCGCGGCCAGGGGGAACTCGCCCAGCAGGGCCTCCAGGGCGCGGTTCTTGGCCTCGTCCAGGCGCTCGCGGCCCTTGAGCGCCTCCTTGCGGGCCAGCAGGGCGTCCTCCTCGCCAGCCTCGGGCGAGACTTTTGCGATCTCGGCGCGTTGGAACTCCAGGAACTCGCGCTGCTTCGAAAGCTCGGCCACCCTGGCGGCCAGGTCGGCCCGGGCCTGGATGCGCGCGGCCACCTCGGCCAGGGCCTGGTCGCGCCCGGCCAGCAGGTTCTGGTCGGGCAGGAAGGCGTCCAGGATGCGCGCCTGGTAGGCGGGCTGCAAAAGCTTCTGCTGGCCGTGCTGGCTGGTGTGCAGCACGAGCCCGGCCTTGAGCTCGCGCAGGGTGTCCAGGCTGCCCAGGCGGTCGTTCACGAACACGCGGCTGCGGCCGGTCTCGGCGGAGAGCTCGCGGCGGATGACCAGGTCCTCGGGGCCGCCCTCGCCCTGCAGCACGAACACGGCCTCCACCACGGCCTTGTCCTTGCCGGGGCGCACCATGTCCGCGCCCATGGGCTCACCGGTGAGGAAGTCGATGGCGCGCACGATGAAGCTCTTGCCCGCGCCGGTCTCTCCGGTGAGCGCGTTCATGCCCGGGGCGAACTCCAGCTCGGCGTCCTCGATGAGCGCCAGGTCGCGGATGCGCAGCAGCTCAAGCATGGCGGGCCTTGCGGCGGTGGGCGGCGGTCTTCATGTGCATGACGATGTTGTCCAGGGGCAGGGTGTGCAGGTGCTTTCCTTTCCGGGAAATATAGCCGCTCTCGAACAGCCAATCAACGTTTTCCTCGGCCACGCCGTAGAGCGGGATGATCTGCCAGGCCAGCTCGCGCGCGCAGTCCTGGGCGGCGCGGAACACGTCGCGGGGGCGGGTGTCGTAGACGTTCTCGCCGGGGCCGCAGGGCTGGCGGAACACGTGGTACTGCCGGCAGATGAAGGGCCGCATGGGGTAGACCGCGCAGCGGCCGCCCACCAGGAAGGCGCACTCCCCCACCGGGCCGTGGCCCAGCAGGCGCAGCTTAAGCTCCTCCTGCGGGGGGCCCTCCAAGATCTCCGAGGCGTACCACCAGATGCCCAGCACCTCGAATTCCGACACGGGGATGACCTGGTCGACGCAGCAGTTGCGGCAGCCCGGCCCGCAGGCCAAGGCGTGGCCGCGGCGCTGGGCCTCGCGCTCCAGGTCCGCGCGCGCGGCGGTGTCGGAGATGTGGTAGGCGTCGAGCAGGCGCACCAGCCAGGGGTGCCGGGCCTCGAATTCGGGGTAGCGCACGCGCTCGGCCATGCTCAGCGCCTCAGCCTGGGGTCGAGCAGGTCGCGCAGGCTTTCGCCCAGCAGGTTGTAGCCCAGCACGGTGAACAGGATGGCCAGCCCCGGGAACACCGAGAGCCAGGGCGCCACCTCCAGCACCTCCTTGCCGTCCAGCAGCATGTTGCCCCAGCTTGCATCCGGCGGCTGCACGCCCAGGCCCAGGAAGGACAGCGAGGACTCCACCAGGATGGCCCCGGCGATGCCCAGGGTGGCGGAGACCAGCACCGGGGCCAGGGCGTTGGGCAGGATGTGCCGGGCCATGATGCGCACCGGGCCGGCCCCGGCCACGCGGGCGGCCAGCACGAAGTCCCGCCCGCGCAAGCTGAGCGTCTCGGCGCGCACCAGCCGGGCCACGCCCATCCAGGAGGTGAGCCCGATGACCACCATGATGTTGGTGAGGCTGGGCTCCAAAAAGGCGATGACCGCCAGGATGAGGAAGAAGGACGGGAAGCAGAGCATGACGTCCACCCCGCGCATGATGACCTCGTCCACCCAGCGGCCGAAGTAGCCCGCAATGAGCCCCAGGGCCAGGCCGATGGCGCTGGACAGGCCCACGGACACGAAGCCCACCCACAGCGACACGCGCCCGCCGTGGAGCATGCGCGAGAGCACGTCGCGGCCCAGGGCGTCGGTGCCCAGCCAGTGGGCGGCGCCGGGGCGCTGCAACAGGGCGTCCACGTTGATGGCGTTGGGGTCGTAGGGGGCGATCCAGGGGGCCAGGAGCGCCGCCAGGCTCATGCCGCCCACCAGCGCCAGGCCCAGGCTGAGCATGCCGTAGGTGGCCAGCCAGGAGGGCGGGCGCAGGGGGGGCTTGGCCCCTTTCATTGCGCTCATGCCTCGCCCCCGTTGCCGTCCAGATTGCTGGAGGAAGCCTTGCGCACGCGCGGGTCGGCCAGGCCGTAGCCCACGTCGGCCAGGATGTTGCCCAGGAGCGTGAGCACCGCGCCCAGCACCAGCGAGCCCATGATGAGCGGGTAGTCTCGGCTCATCACCGCCTGGTAGAACAGCTGGCCCAGGCCGGGCAGGGCGAAGATGGACTCGATGATGACGCTGCCGCCGATCAAGCCCGGCACGGACAGGCCCAGGATGGTGATGACCGGCAAGAGCGCGTTTCGGAGCGCATGGCGGAAGATGACCACCCGGGCGGGCAGGCCCTTGGCCCAGGCGGTGAGGATGTAGTCCTGCCGGAGCACCTCGAGCATGCTGGTGCGCATGAAGCGCGACAGCCCGGCCAGGGAGCCGAAGGTGTACAGGAACACCGGCAGGGCCAGGTGCCGGGCCAGGTCCACGGCCTTGCCCCAGGGGGAGAGCTTCTCGAACCCCAGGCTGGTGAGGCCCGAGATGGGCAGCACCGGCCAGACGATGCCCAACAGCAGCATGAGCAGAAGCGCCAGCCAGAAGCTGGGCATGGCGAAGCCCAGGAAGACCACCACCGTGCTCACCCGGTCGAACACCCCGCCCTGCCTCCAGGCCGCCCACACGCCTATGGGCACGGCGATGAGCAGGGTCAGCAGCAGGGAGGCCACGTTCATGCCGAAGGTGAGCGGCAGGCGCTCCCTGATCTTGTCCCACACGGGCCTGCCGTCGCCGCTCATGGAGCGCCCGAAGTCGAGCTTGGCCATGCGGCCCAGCCACTGGGCGTACTGGACGTGGATGGGCTGGTCCAGGCCGTAGATCTTCTCCAGGCGCTCGCGGGCCACGGCGCTGGCGCCGGGGTTCAGCGTGGTCTGCATGTCCGTGGGCTTGCCGGGGGCCAGGTGGATGACCCAGAAGCTGATGACCGTGATGCCGAAGAAGACCACGCCCACCCAGGCGAGCTTGGCTGCGATCCTCATGAGGGGCTTGGCGGTCATGGCGTTGCGCTTCCGTGGCTTGCGGGTGCTGGTGCGGGCCGGATCAGACTGGCTTCCACTTACGCCAATCGCCTGCCGGAGGCAACGGCGCGCCCGGGGGGCAGACGAAGATTCGGCCCGCGCCATATTTTTCGTTGACAAGACAGGGCCCTCTTCGCTAGACAAGCCTTCCCAACGCCGTGGGGCTGTAGCTCAGTTGGGAGAGCGCTTGAATGGCATTCAAGAGGCCGTGGGTTCAATTCCCTCCAGCTCCACCAGAAAGATCAGGGCCCGTGTTCCGACACGGGCCCTTTTCTTTTGCCCCGGCCCGCGGTTTGCCGTAGACTGTGCGGACTACTGCCGCCGGAGGATGTTCCATGGGTCCGCTCCGCGTTTTCCTGCCTGTCCTGCTCGCCTTGGCCCTCATGCTCGGCGGCTGCGCCGCCACCGGCGCCGAACCCAGGAGCCCCGGCCAGGGCGCCCTGCTGCGCGCGCTCTGGTTCCCGGACCAGTTGGCCGGGTCCGACAGCGACCTGGCCCGGGCCACCCTGCCCGAGCCGGACCTGAGGCCCCCGCTGCGCACAAGCCCCCTGCGCGCGCTGCCGCCCGTGCCGCCGGAGCTCCGGGGCGTCATCACCCGCGGGGAGCCCAGGGACGGGCGCAGGGTGGTGGCCCTGACCTTCGACCTGTGCGAGCGCGCGCCGCACCTGGCGGGCTACCAGAAGGACATCGTGAACCACCTGCGCGCCCAGGGCGTGCGGGCCACGTTCTTCGCCGGGGGCAAGTGGATGCGCAGCCACCCGGACAAGGCCATGCAGCTCATGGCCGACCCGCTCTTCGAGCTGGGCAACCACGCCTGGACCCACGGCAACCTGGCCCTGATGGACGAGGCCGAGGTGCGCGAGCAGATGCTCTGGACCCAGGCCCAGTACGAGCTGCTGTACGAGGCCCTGCGGGCGCGCGCCGAGTCGCGCGGCCTGACACGCGAGATGGCCCGCGAAATGGACCGGGTGCCGCCCTCCCTGCGGCTGATGCGCCTGCCCTACGGTCGCAACAACGCCCATACCGCCGACATCCTGGCAGCGCTGGGCCTGCCCGTCGTCCAGTGGTCCGTGGAGGGCGAGCAGCGGGAGGACGAGCGCAGCGTGGAGGAGCTGGTGGCCTGGAACCTGGCCAAGGTGCAGCCCGGGGCCATCATCCTGATGCACGCCAACGCCGTGCCGCACAAGACGCACCTGCTGGTGCCCCGGCTGGTGGCGGAGCTGAAGCGGCAGGGCTACGAGTTCGCCACCGTGAGCGAACTGCTGGAGCTGGGCCCGGTGGTGACCGTGGCGGACGGCTACTTCGACACGCCGGGCGACAACCGCTACGTGGACGAGCTCTTCGGCGGCAAGGGCACCCTGGGCCGAGTGAAGTAGGCGCTGGGCGTTCTCCGCCCCGCAGGAACGGGCCCACGCCGACGACGCGGGCCCGTTTCTTGCGCTTTCACCCGGGCCCATGCGTTGCGGGAGGGCCGGGCCATGGGCTAGGGTGGGGCATCCGCTTGGGAAGGGAAGGGCATGGACGAGGTGTTGCGAGCGCTGCTGGGCATTCTGGAGTCGGGGCGGGGGGCCGTGCTGGCCACCATCCTCGCCAGCCGGGGCAGCGCGCCGCGCGCGGCGGGCGGGCGCATGGCGCTGGAGCCCGCTGGCGGCGGGGGCGTGCGCATCGCCGCCGGGACCGTGGGCGGCGGGCTGGTGGAGGCCCGCGTGCTGGCCGCCGGGGCCCTGGCCCTGGCCGACGGCCTGCGCCGGGTGGAGGATTTCGAGCTCACGGGCGAGCTGGCCGCCGGGGCGGACATGATCTGCGGCGGGCGCCTGCGCGTGCTGGTGGAGCCCCTGGGCCCGGCGGACCTGGGCCTGTGGCGCGCCCTGGCGGGGCACCTGGAGGCCGGGCGGCGCTGCCTGCGGCTGACGCCCCTGGACCCCGGCAGGCCGGGCGCGCGGGCCTCCGTCCTGCTGGCCGGGGCCGGGGCCGCTGAACCGGCCGAAGAGCCTGAGGATGCTCTTTTGCGAACCGCCCTGGCCGCCGGAAAGGGCCTGGCCGCGCCCGTGGAGCTGGACCTGGGCGGGCGGCCCCACGCCCTGGAGCCCTGGTCGCCCCGGCCCGCGCTGCATCTCTTCGGCGCCGGGCACGTGGCCCGGCCCACGGCCCGGATCGCCGCGCTGTGCGGCTTCGCCGTCACCGTGCTGGACGACCGGGCGGAGTTCGCCAGCGCCGAGCGCTTCCCCCAGGCCCGGCCCGTGGTGCTGGACTCCTTTTCCGACTGCCTCGCCGGGCTGGCCTGCGGGCCGGAGGACTGCGTGGTCATCCTCACGCGGGGGCACGCCCACGACGCCGAGGTGCTGGCCCAGGCCCTGCGCACGCGCGCGGGGTACATCGGCATGATCGGCAGCGCGCGCAAGCGCGAGGCGGTGTACGCGCGGCTCTCCGGCCTGGGTTTCGGCCCGGCGGACTTCGCGCGGGTGCGTTGCCCCGTGGGCCTGGACATCGGGGCCGAGACCCCGGAGGAGATCGCCGTGAGCATCGTGGCCGAGCTCATCGCCCACCGCGCCGGGGCTGGCCCCGGATGCGGGCGCGGGAGGGGCGGGCTGTGACCCGCGCCGGGGCGGTGGTCCTGGCCGCGGGCCGCTCCACGCGCCTGGGGGAGTTCAAGCCCCTGCTGCGGCTGGGCGGGCGCACGCTCTTGGAGCGCGCCGCCGCGCTGCTGCGCGCCGCCGGAGTGGAAGAGATCGTGGCCGTGGCCGGGCACCGGGCCGAAGAGGTCGCCGCCGAGGTCGCCCGGCTGGGCCTGGGCTGCGCGCGGAATCCGGACCCGGAGGGCGACATGCTCTCCTCGGTGCGCGCAGGGCTGGAGGGGCTGGCCGCCGGGCCGGACGCATTCTTCCTGCTGCCCGTGGACGTGCCTCTGGTGCGGCCGCACAGCCTGCGGCTGCTGCTGGAGCGCCACGGCGCGGACCCGGCGGAGGTGCTGCACCCGGTGTTCGGCGGCCTGCGCGGGCATCCGCCCCTGGTAGCCGCCCGGCGCGTGCCGGACCTGCTGGCCTGGCGCGGGGCCGGGGGCCTGCGCGGGGCCCTGGAGGCCCTGGGACAGGCCAAGGACGTGCCCGTGGCCGACCGGAACATCCACTTCGACCTGGACACGCCGGAGGACCTGGCCGAGGCCCGGCTGCGAGCGGCGCGGGAGGACATCCCCGCCCCGGCTGAGGCCGAGGCCCTGCTGGCCCTGCACGGCGGCGGGGAGCGCGGCCTGGCCCATGGCCGGGGCGTGGCCGAGGTTGCCCTGGCTCTGGCCCGGGCCCTGGCCCGGGCCCTGACCTGGACGCCGGACGCCCGGGGCGCGGCCCTGGACCTGGAGCTGGTGGAGAGCGCGGCGCTGCTGCACGACATCGCCAAGGGCCAGCCCGGCCACGAACAGGCGGGGGCGGCGCTGCTGGAGGGCCTGGGCTACGGCCCGGTGGCGCGCATCGTGGCCGCGCACCGGGACATCGCCCCCTCTGCGCAGGGCGAGTCCCCGGCGCTCACCGAGCGCGAGCTGGTGTACCTGGCGGACAAGCTCGTCCAGGGCGGCACGCGGGTGAGCCTGGAGCGGCGCTTCGGGCAGAAGCTGGAGCGCTTCGCCCACGATGCCGGGGCCACGGCGGCCATCCGGCGCAGGCTGGCCAACGCCCTGCACATGCTGCGGCGCGTGGAGGCCGCGGCTGGCGCGCGGCTGGAGGCGATTCTGGGCGCGCCCTGAAGCCCCGGCCCCGCCTCGTTCCACAGGCCACGTGAGGATGAAAAGGCATCTTCGCCGCCAATTTCCTTGACAGAACACCACGGGAGCGTTTAGACAGGGCTTCCCAACGCCGTGGGGCTGTAGCTCAGTTGGGAGAGCGCTTGAATGGCATTCAAGAGGCCGTGGGTTCAATTCCCTCCAGCTCCACCAGAAAGATCAAGGGCTTGCGAGTAACTCCGCAAGCCCTTTTTCTTTGGCGCGCCGCAGCTCCACAAGCTTCGCCGCCACCGGAACATGGACGGGCGGTCCGGGGCCTGCTACCATGCGGCCAGAAGCCAGAACCAGGGGAACGCGCATGGATCAGCACATTCCGGCCTCGGCCATCGCCCTGGTGGCCAAGGCTCCGCCACCGGTGGGGCGCAGGCCCGGCGCGGGGGAGTCTTCCATGGGGGCGGGCCAGTGAGCCGGGACAGCCGAAACAGTCAGACCAGCCGGGCCGGACAGGACGGGCAGGCGGGGCCCACGAGCCTCTGGACCTTCGAGTTCGCCGCCCTTTGCGTCATCAGCATGCTGGCGTTCAGCAACATTTCCATCTTCTACGGCTTCTACGGCCACCTCACGGACATCGGCATCCCGCCCGCCTGGCGCGGGCCGCTGCTGGCCCTGGAGCCGCTCACGGCCTTTGTCCTGCGGCCCTTTTTGGGCCGCTACCTGACCATGGGCAACGGCGTGCGCTTCATGACTCTGGGCTTCGGCCTGCTTGCCCTCTCCCTGGCCAGCTATCCCCTGGCCACCAGCGTGCCTGCGCTGGCCGTGGTGCGCCTGGTGCACGGCACGGGCTTCGCCGTGACCATCGGCGGGCTCATGGGCGTGCTCATGGGCATCCTGCCCAGGGAGAAGAGCGCCCAGGGCTTCGGCCTGTTCTCCCTGACCATCCTGGTGCCCTACGCCCTGATGCCCATGTTCGTGGAGCTTTTGCTGCCGCTCGTGGACGGCACGGCGGAGGTCTACGCCCTGGCCGCGCCGCTCATGGTTCCGGCCCTGCTGCTGGTGGCCCTGCTGCGCAGCAGGGTGCGCGAGAAGGCGCACGGCATGCCCGGCGAACAGAAGGACAAGCTGGAGTGGAGCGAGGTGCGCCAAGGCCTGGCCCAGCCCGGCGTGCTGCTGCTGGTCACGGCCAACCTCTGCTTCGTGGCCGCGCAGTCCATCGTGTTCTTCTTCATGCGCGACTTCGCCGTGGGGCTTGGAGCGGGCAATCCCGGCCTGTTCTTCACCTGCGCCAACGTGGCCGTCATCGTGGTGCGCGTGGCCGGGGGGCCGCTGCTGGACCGCCTGGACAAGGGCCGGGCGCTGTTCTGGGCCTACCTGTGGCTGGCGGCCCTGGTGCCCCTCTTCGTCCTGGCCGGGCAGCCGGTGGTGCTCCTGGGCATGGCCGTGCTCTACGGCCTGGGCATGGCCCTGAGCATGCCCCTGACGAACTCCTGCATGCTGCACATCTCCCCGCCCAGGCTGCGCGTGTACAACGCCAACCTGCTCATGCTGGCCGTGGACGCGGGCTTCTTCGCCGGGCCGTTTTTGGGCGGGATGCTCATGGCCGCTGGTTGGACGCACGCAGGGCTGTTCGACGTGGGCGGGGCGCTCATGCTCGCCGCCGGGCTGTGCATCCTGCCCGTGGCGCGCCAAATGCGCCGGGCGCGCCAGGCGGGGTAGACGCGCCAGCTGCGCCGGGCGCCGGGCGGAGAGGGCTAGTCCTCGTAGGTGCGGCGGATGGCCAGGAACTCGTCCAGGCTGTCCAGCAGGATGTCGGCCATGCGCGGGTCGAAGTGCCTGCCGCGCTCGGCGCGGAAGTGCGCCACCACCTGCTCAAGGGGCCAGGCCTTGCGGTACACCCGGTCGCTCATGAGCGCGTCGAACACGTCGGCCACTGCGGCCAGCCGCCCGTACACGTGGATGGCCTCCCCGGCCAGGCCGCCCGGATAGCCCGTGCCGTCGAAGCGCTCGTGGTGTTCCAGGGCGATGATGGCCGCTGTCTTGAGCATCTCGCGCGTGGAGGACTTGAGGATGTCGTAGCCGATGCGCGCGTGGCTGCGGATGAGCTCCATCTCGTGGGGTTCCAGCGGCCCCGGCTTGTTCAGGATCACGTCCGGAATGCCCAGCTTGCCCACGTCGTGCATGGGCGCGGCGTTGCGCAACAGGTCGGCCTCGGCCTCGGGCAGGCCGTACTTCAGCGCCAGGATGCGGATGTACTCCGCCACGCGCCGCACGTGGTAGCCCGTCTCGTGGGAGCGCCACTCGATGGTCTCGCCCAGGGTCTGGATGATCTCCCGCTGGGTGTCCTCCATCTCCTTGTTCAGGTGGATGTTGTCGAAGGCGATGGACACGTTGGTGAAGAAGATCTCCACCAGCTGGGAGTCCAGGGGCGAGAGTTCCACGCAGCCTTCCAGGTAGATGATGCTCTCCGAGCCGCTCTTGCTGCGGAAGTAGCCCAGGTACCGGCAGCCGTTGAACTGGAGGCTGTGCTTGAGCTGCACCGCCTTCTGGAGGTGCTCGTAGACATCGGGCGGCACGGCCTCGCGCACGGGCTTGGAGATGTGGCGCTGGAACTCGCCCGTGGCCGCTAGGATGTAGTACTCGCCCTTGTTGTTCACCGCCGCGAAGCCCGAGGCCTGGCAGAAGATGGCGCTGCGGTCCAGGTTCAGGATGGAGGTGATCTGCGTGAGCACCCCGGTGGTGAACTTCTCCATGGACTGCAGCTCGAAGATGGTCTCGCTGGCCTCGATGATCTTTTCCAGGCCCAGGCGGTTGGCCTCGATGGTGGCGATGTCGCAGCTGGTGCGCAGGGCGGAGACGATGGAGGTGACGAGCTTCTGCGCCGTGAGCTCGGTCTTCTCCTTGTAGTCGTTGATGTCGTACTCGACGATGACGCGCTCTTCCGGCGCCTGGCCGGGCTGGCCGGTGCGCAGGATGATGCGCACGAAGTGGTTGTTCAGCTCCTGGCGGATGTGCTGCACCAGCTTGAGCCCCGTGTCGTTCTCCTCCATGACCACGTCGAGCAGGATCACGGCGATGTCCGGGTGTTTGGCCAGCATCTCCCGGGCCTCGCGGCCGGTGTAGGCGCTCAAAAACTCCAGCTTGCGGCCCTTGTACGCAAAGCCGCCCAGCACCAGCCGGGTGACGTTGTGCACCTCGGCCTCGTCGTCCACGATGAGCAGCTTCCACGTCCCGTCCTGGGCCGCGTGGGAGCGGGCGGGGGGCGCCTGGGGCGCCTCGTCCGGGAAGGTGAGCAGGTCGTCCTGTGGGCTTTGGGTCATCTCGCGCCTCATCCGCCAAGCGGCAGGGTCATGGTGAAGGTTGCGCCCTGGCCCGGGGCGCTCTCGCAGCGCACAGTGCCGCCGAGTTTCTGCGTCACTATGTTGTAGAGGATGTGCAGGCCGAGGCCCGTGCCTCCGCGACCCCTGCGCGTCGTGTAAAACGGCTCGAATATCTTGTCCAGATGTTCCGGCGGTATTCCCTTGCCATTGTCGCTATATACGATACGTAGAGTGTCGTCCTCCCGCCGGGCGTCGATGCGTATCTCGCCGCTCTGGCCGGGGTCGAAGGCGTGCACCAGGGAGTTCATGACCAGGTTGGTGACGATCTGGGACAGGGCGCCGGGGTAGCTGTCCATTTTGATGCCCTCGTCGCAGGTGAGGGCCACGGAGATGTTCGTCTTCTTCAGGTGCGGCCTAAGCGAGAGCAGCACCTCCTCCAGGTAGGCCCCCAGCTCGAAGGTGCGCCGCTCCTCGCTGGAGCGGTCCACGGCCACCTGCTTGAAGCTGCGGATGAGGTCCGAGGCCCGGGTGAGGTTGGAGAGGATCATGCGCGCGCTCTCGTCGCACACGTTCAGGAACTCCTCCAGGCTGGCGCGCTTGAGCCCCCCGGCCCGGTACTCCTCCAGCACGCTCCGGGTGCGCAGTTCCAGGTGCGAGGCCGCGGTGACGCCGATGCCCACGGGGGTGTTGATCTCGTGGGCCACGCCGGCAACCAGCCCGCCCAGCGAGGCCATCTTTTCCGACTCCACCAGCTGCTTCTGGGCCCGGGTGAGCTCCTCCAGGGTCCGGGTGAGCTCCTTGTTGGCGGCCTCCAACTGGGCCGTGCGCTCCACCACGCGCTGCTCCAGGCTCTCGTTCAACCTGCGGATGGTCTCCTCGGACTCCCGCTGGGCGGTGATGTCGCGCGAGAAGCTGGCCAGCTGACGGGCGTCGCCGTTCAGGTCCAGGATGGGGTAGATGGTGACGGCGTAGAGGAAGCCCTCGCGCTCCTCCTCGAAGCTGCGCGGACTCTTGGTGCGCAGGGCCTCCTGGATCTGCAGGCGTCGCTGCTCCGCGGCGTGGGGCGGCAGGTGGTCGTAGATGCACTGGCCGGACATGTCCTCCGGGTGCAGGCCGCGCCGCCTGGCCCCGTGCTCGTTTATGGCCAGGATTATGCCCTCCGGGTCCATGAGGATCACCGAGTCGGAGGTGGCGTCGAACAGGGCGCGGATGCGCGCCTCGCTCTCTCGCAGCTCCTCCACGGCCTTCTTGCGTTCGGTGACGTCGGTGAGCAGGCCCTCGATGCGCACGACCCGCCCGGCATCGTCGCGGATGCCCCGGGCGATGATGGAGCCCCAGATGAGGCTGCCGTCCCGGCGCTTGAGCGGCATCTCCCGGTTGTTGACGCTTTTCCCGTCGTCCAGGGTCTTGACCAGCCGCGCCCGGCCCAGGGGATAGGCGTAGATCTGGGTCCCGATGTCCGTGACCTCCTCCATGAGCTCCTTGGCCGAGCTGTAGCCCAGGATGCGCGCCATGGCCGGGTTGGCCGTGACGAAGGCCCCGTCGGGCGTGGTCTGGAAGATGCCCTCGGGCGCGTTCTCGAAGATGCCCCGGTAGTTCTCCTCGGCCTTGCGCAGGGCCGCCTCCACGCGCTTGCGCTCCACGATCTCGGCCTCGCGCTGGCGGATGGTCTCCTTGAGCTCCTCGGCGTGGCGGGTCAGCAGGCGCTCGCGCTCGATGTGGTAGTCGATGCGCCGCACCAGGTCGTCGGGGGTCACGCGCATCTCGGCCAGCATGTTGCCGTACACGTCGCTCAGGGTGCGCGTCTCCTCGTGGGTGAAGATGCCCGCCTTGCCCAGGGCCTTGTGCGCCGCGGCGGCGCCCACCACGCCGGAGAAGGCCTTCTCCACCTCGGCGTACAGCGCCGCCAGGGTGGTGACGGAGATGGCGTCGCGCCCGTAGAGGTCCAGGGAGCGCAGGCAGCCCATGACCAGGGCCACGGCCTCGTTGCGGGTCATGTACTCGGAGAGGCCGGTCTCCAGCAGGCGGCACTTGTGGCGCAGGTCTATGGTGGCCTCCACCTGCAGGGGCTCGCCCAGGGCGTGGGCCGGGGCCAGGCCGACAAAGTCGCGCAGCACGCTCAGCTCCGCCTTGGACTGCCCGGAGAGCTGCGACACGGCCAGGTACAGCCCGGTGTTGAGCAGAAGCGACCAGAACACCGAGTGGGACACCGGGTCGAGCGCGGTGAGGCCGAAAAGAGATTCAGAGCGCAGGAAGGCCAGGCCGAACAGGCCTTCGCGCATGGGGCCGTCCCAGAAGGGGCCGCTCTTGGCGATGGCGGGCAGGAGCATGGTGTGCGCCCAGACCAGGAACCCGGCGCAGAGGCCCACGCCCGCTCCCAGGCGCGTGCCGCCGCGCCAGAAGATGCCGCCCAGAAGCGCCGGGGCGAACTGCAGCACCGCGCCGAAGGCGATGATGCCGATGTTCACCAGGATGTACGTGTTGCCCACCAGGCGCTCGAATCCGTAGGAGACCAGGATCAGGAACGCCACCGAGGCCCAGCGGCACTGCAGCAGCCTGCGCTTGAGGTAGCCCAGGGCCGGAACGCGCTCGATGACCGGCAGCAGGATGTGGTTGGTGAGCATCACCGCGTTGGTCATGGCCGAGACCATGACCATGCCCATGGCCGCGGAGAAGCCGCCGAAGAAGACGAGCAGCGCCAGCCCGGTCTGGCCGTAGAGCAGGGGCAGGCCCAGCACGTAGGTGTCCGCCGTGGAGGGGGCCAGGCCCTCGGCCAGGCCGGCGGCGGCGATGGGCACCACGAAGGCGTTGATGACCAGCAGGTAGAGCGGGAACAGCCACGAGGCCGTGCGGATGTGCTTCTCGTCGGAGTTTTCCACCACCGCCAGGTGGAACTGGTGCGGTAAAAACAGGATGGCCGACATGGCCAGGAGCAGGTAGCTGGCCCAGGTGACGTAGGAGGAGCCCAGCCCGCCGTCGATGGTGAGCAGCCGCTGGGCCTGGGCCGGGGTGAGCCGGGCCAGCAGCGCGTCCGGGCCGCCGTTGGCCGAGAACACCACGAACAGCCCCACCGCCACCAGGGCCACCAGCTTGATCACCGCCTCCACGGTGATGGTGGCGACCATGCCGGGGTGCCGGTCCGTGGGGTCCATGCGCCGCACGCCCAGCAGGATGGTGTAGAAGATCATGATGAGCACCACCAGCGGCCCGATGCTGGCGAACAGCCCCTCGCCCCCTTCGCCCACGAGCATGGAGAAGGTGGAGATGACCGACTTGAGCTGCAGGGCCACATAGGGCACGCTGCCCACGAAGGCCACCACCGTGGCCAGGGCGCCGATGCGGTGGGACTTGCCGTAGCGCGCGGCCAGGATGTCCGCGATGCTGGTGACGTGGTAGCTGGACTTGATGCGCACCAGCTTGCGCAGGACGATCCACCACAGGGCGGCGCAGAGCGTGGGGCCTATGTAGATGGTCAGGAAGAGCAGGCCGGAGTCCACGGCCTTGCCCACGCTGCCGTAGTAGGTCCAGCTGGTGCAGTAGGTGGCAAGGGCCAGGGAGTAGGCGATGGGGTTGTCCGTGACGCCCGCGCCGCCGTCGGCCCGGCGCTCCGCCCAGCGGGCGATGAGGAACAGCGCGCAGATGTACGCCGCCAGCAGCAGCAGGAGCACGGCGGGGTCAAGCATCGCCGCCGCCGCCTTCGTCCTGGCCGCCGGGGCTGGGCTGGGCTTTCTCCTGGCTTCGGGCCAGCCTGGAGGCCAGCCCCAGCAGGCCGATGCCCGCGCCCCAGGCCAGGAACAGCCAGAGGAGCAGGCCCTCGCCACGGGGAATGCCCAGAAGCGGCCAGTTGAAGGCCGCAAGCATCCCGGCGAAGATGGTGAGCGCCAGCCCGGCGTATTGGTTCGGTCCCCGCACGCGTGCCCCCTCCGCGAAACAAGGTGTCTCCTTCTGGGGCCTTAGCTCAATCGCGGGGGTTCGGCAAGCCATTGGCCGATTATTGGGGGGAAGGTGGCGATGTCGGGGGGAGGCGGAACCTCTCCCCCGCAGCGGACTGTCAGGCCAGCCGCCCGCTAGGGCTCGCCGATGGCTGTCTCCACGGCGGCCAGCACCTCGTCGGGGTCAAAGGGCTTGCGAACGGTGGCCACGGCCTTTCGGATGGCCCGGTGGATGCCCGCCAGGCCGCTGATGACCACCACGGGGATGTCGCGCAGCTCCACGATGCGGCTGTAGCGCTGGTGGAACTTGGGGCCCCACTCCTCGGGCATCTCCAGGTCCAGGGTGATGAGGTCCGGGCGTTCGCTCTGCAAAAGCTGCATGGCCTCGTCTCCGCCGCCCGCGCAGCACACGTCGTAGCCTCGTTCGCGCAGGATCTGGGCCAGGTAGTCCACGATGTCCGGGTCGTCGTCCACCACCATGATCTTCTTGGGCGCGCCGGGCGGGCGGGCCGGGGCGGAATACTGGGCCAGGCGCTGGCGCAGCACGCGGCGGGCGGTCTTTTTGCGCTGGATCTGGTCGGGCTGGGAGGCCCCGTCGGGCTGTTCCGGGGACTGGGCAGCGGCCTGGGGCGGCTCGGCGGGCTTGAAGCGCTTCAGCTTCGCGGCCTCCTTCTTGGCCAGGCAGTTCTGGCCGTCCTCCAGGATGTCGCGCACGGTGACGGAGTCGAGCTTTTCGAACATGGCCTGGTCCGCGGCCACCCATATGGCGCGGGTGAGGCAGTTGACGGAGCGCGGACAGGCCAGGCGGTTGTTGCTGCAGGCCAGCTGCGCGCTTTCGCCCTCGAGCACGCGCACCACGTCGCCCACTGTGATCTTCTCCGGCGGCAGGGCCAGCATGTGCCCGCCCTCGCGTCCGCGGATGCTGCGCAGCAGCCCCGCGCGCTGCAGTTCGCCCACCAGGCGCTCCAGGTACTTGGCCGAGATGTCTTGCCTGAGCGAGGTCTCGGCCATGGACACCGGACCCCAGCGCTCGTGCTGGGCGATGTCGATGACCAGCCGCATCCCGTATCTGCCCTTGGTGGTGAGGCGCATGGCGTTTCCTCCGCACGCTTGCCGCGGCCCGGAGGGGAGGGCCTGGCGCCCTTTCCGGCCAGCGGAACATTGCATTGCAGTAGTGCATGTTGCAGTACTTTGCAACTCATACTGCTTTTGTATGCTTTAATAGCATATACATACTTTTGCTGTATGTAAACAAAAAAAATAAAAAAATGCTTCCAACAACAAAAATAATGTGCCAGTATTGCTTGCGTGTACTGCGTGCATTGTTTCGGTATGGTGTACAAATGTAATTCATAGTTCACTTTATGCGTGAGTAACAGGAATAATTCCGAGGCCTGACACCGAATTGATTTGAGGACGCACACCAGTGTGCGGAGGAGGGGCCCATGCATCCACCTGCCGTTTGGGATTGGGAAACCGGACAGCGCGTGATCCAGAATTCGGACAAACGCCCAGAGGGCTGCGCCTGGGTGGAGGAGGCCCACGCCTCGCCCGACGGCGAGCGCCTGGCCGCCCTGGCCAGCCTGGAGGAGGGCGGCTTCACGGCCGTGGTCAACGGCGAGTTCTGGGAGAACACCTTCGACAAGGCCTGGTACCCCAGGTTCAGCCCGGACGGGCGGTTCACGGCCATCGTCCAGCAGGACGGCCTGTGGACCCTGGCCGTGGACGGAGAGGCCTGGGAGGAGAGCTTCGACTACCTCTGGAACACCCAGTTCTCGCAGGACGGCTCGGTCATCGCCGCCTGCCTGCAGAGCGGGGGCGAGTACGGCCTGTGCGTGGACGGCGCCCCCTGGGAGACCCTGTACGAGAACGCCAACCAGACCACACTTTCCGCCGACGGCGCAGCCCAGGCCGCCGTGGTGCAGGTGAATTCCCTTGGCCAGGCCGACCTGGAGGGCTTCCAGGCCGGCATCTACTCCGTGGCTGTCAACGGCCAGGCCTGGGAGGGCGCGCACATGAACGTGTGGACCCCGGCGTTTGACGCCGCGGGCAAGCGCGTGGCCGCCCAGGTGCGCCTGAACCTCTACGAGTACAGCATCCTGGTGGACGGGAACATCTGGCCCGCCACCTACGCCTGCGTGTGGGAGCCCCGGTTCAACCCGGCCACGGGCAAGGTGCTTGCCCCGGTGCGGCTGAAGGGGCTGTGGGGCATGGCCCAGGACGGCCAGGTCATCTGGGAGCCGCGCTTCACCCAGTGCTGGCACCAGGCCATCAGCCAGGACGGGCAGAGCGTGGCCGCCATCGTGGCGCCCTCCTTCGGGGCCTTCACCGTGGCGGTGAACGCCAAGCCCTGGTCCATCACCTATCCCGTGGTTACGGACCTGGTCATCAACCGCGACGGCAGCCGCGTGGCGGCCCTGGCCAGCCACGAGAACCGCGACTGGCGCGTGCTGGTGGACGGCCGGGTCTGGGACGGGGCCTGGGACATGGCCTGGAAGCCGGTGCTGAGCTCCCAGGGCCACGTGGCCGTGAAGGTGGAGCGGGCCGGGCGCCAGACCATCGTGGTGGACGGCCGCCCCTTTGCCCGGGACTTCGACAAGGTGTTCGAGCCCATCTTCAGCCCCGCTGGCCGCAAGCTGCTCATCCGGGGTCTGGCGCGCGGGGCGCTCAACCGCATCGTGGCCGCGGTGGGCCAGGCCTAGCAACAAGGAGAACGCCATGAACGCCGCATACGAATTCGTCACCGGGCCCCTGGCCTGGGCCGCCTGGACCATCTTCCTGGCGGGCTCGGCCTGGCGGCTTGTGTCCATGTACCGGCTGGCCAAAAAGAAGGACGCCTCGTCCCTGGCCTTCATGAGTTGGGGCTTTTCGCTGCGCTCCATCCTCAACTGGCTCATCCCCTTCAACGCCCTGGGCTGGCGCCGCAACCCGGCCATGACCGTGGCCACCTTCGCCTTCCACGCCTGCCTCATCCTGGTGCCGGTGTTCCTCATGGCCCACGTGGCCCTGTGGGACGAGTTCTTCGGCATCAGCTTCGCCAGCCTGCCGGACTCCGTGGCCGACGCCATGACCCTGGTGGTGGTGGCGGCCTGCCTGTTCTTCGCGGCCAGGCGCCTGGCCCAGCCGGAGGTGCGCTACATAACCACCGGCAAGGACTGGCTGGCGCTCGCCATCGTCGTCCTGCCCTTCCTCACGGGCTTTCTGGCCTATCACCAGGTGCTGGTGGACTACCAGGTGCTGATCATCGCCCACATCGTCGCGGGCGAGCTCATGCTTGCGGCCATTCCCTTCACGCGGCTGTCGCACATGGTCTTCGCCGCGTTCACCCGGGCCTACATGGGCTCGGAATTCGGCGGCGTGCGCCACGCGCGCGACTGGTAAGCCAAGGAGGAACCACACATGGGCATCCAAGACAGACTCATAGAGGACGTGGGGCTCAGGCGCGGGGTCTCCCAGCTGACCCCGGAGAAAATCGAGCGCATCGTCGGCGCGGTCATCGCCGGGGAGACCGGAGCCCGGCTCAAGGCCTACGACGAGACCTGCATGCGCTGCGGCCTGTGCGCCGACGCATGCCACTTCGCCCTTTCCCACCCCGGGGACCCCAGCTACACCCCGGCGGGGAAGGTGCACCAGACCATGGGCGCGCTCTTGCGCGCCGGTGGAAGGGTGGACCCGGACTTCGTGTACTCCATGGCGCAGCTGGCCTACACCGAGTGCAACCTGTGCCGCCGCTGCGTGCACCAGTGCCCCATCGGGGTGGACACCGCCTACATCATCAGCACCGTCCGGCGCATCTGCCACAAGCTGGGCGTCACCCCGCAGTACATCCAGGACACCGCGCACAGCCACAGCGGCGTGTACAACCAGATGTGGGTGAAGGACGACGAGTGGACCGACTCCCTGCAGTGGCAGGAGGACGAGGCGCGGGAGGAGTTCCCGGGCCTGCGCATCCCGCTCGACAAGGAGGGCGCGGACATCTACTACTCGGTCATCGCGCCGGAGCCCAAGTTCCGCACCCAGCTCATCTACCAGGCCGCGGCCATCCTGCACATGGCCGGGGTGGACTGGACCATGCCCGCGCATCCCGGCTGGGACAACTCGGACATGTGCATGTTCACCGGCGACTTCGAGATGATGGGCCGGCTCAAGCGCAGGCACTTCGAGAGCGCCCAGCAGCTCAAGGTCAAGCGCATCGTCATGGGCGAGTGCGGGCACGCCTTCCGCAGCGTGTACGACGTGGGCAACCGCTGGCTGGGCTGGCGCTGGCACCCTGTGCCGGTGATCCACGCCGTGGAGTTCTACTGGGAGCTCATCCAGGAGGGGAAGATCAAGCTGGCCAAGAAGTTCCCCGGCCCGGTGACCATCCAGGACCCCTGCAACATCGTGCGCGGGCGCGGCCTGCAGCAGAAGCTGCGCGAGGTCACGCGCTTTCTGGTGGAGGGCGACATCATCGAGATGCACCCCAACATGGAACACAACTTCTGCTGCGCCGCCGGCGGCGGCGTCATCAACTGCGGCCCCCCGTTCAAGAACGTGCGCGTGTCGGGCAACGAGATCAAGGCCCAGCAGCTGGCGGCCACCGGGGTCAAGACGGTGATCACCCCGTGCCACAACTGCCACGGCGGCCTGCACGACATCATCCACCACCACAAGCTGGGCATGGATCTCAAGTTCTTGAGCGACATCATCTACGAATGCATGGAAAGGCCCGAGGCCTAGGAGGACGCCATGAAACGCACCCTCGCCCTTCTGTTCTCGCTGGCCCTGGCGCTCGTTCTGGTGCAGGGCGCCCTGGCCCAGGAGGCCATGAAGACCCTGGCCCCGGCGGCGTTCAAGAAACCGCAGCGCCCCCCGGCCGTGTTCGTGCACGACCAGCACAATGAGAAGGCGCAGCTGGCGGATTGCGTGGCCTGCCACCATGGCGGCAAGGACGGCAAGCAGGACAGGAGCGCCTCCACCGAGGGCACGCCCTGCTCCGACTGCCACAAGGTGAAGCCCGAGAAGGGCCGCACCGGGCTGATGAACGCCTACCACAAGCAGTGCATCGGCTGCCACAGGACCAAGGCCAAGGGGCCCGT
This sequence comes from uncultured Desulfocurvus sp., assembly GCA_964502805.1. Taxonomy (GTDB): domain Bacteria; phylum Desulfobacterota; class Desulfovibrionia; order Desulfovibrionales; family Desulfovibrionaceae; genus Humidesulfovibrio. The sequence continues at coordinate 45,327 of CAZCYB010000013.1, read as the reverse complement.
GGCCTGCGGCCAGTGCCACAAGCGCCCGGGCTAGCCCCGGCGCGGGACTGAGACGGCCCCTCGCGCGCGCCGCGGGAGCCCTTCCGCCTTGTGGCGGAGGGCCCCCGGCGCGCTAGGGGCCGGGGAGGCGGCGCATGCAGAGCCCGTGGAGCTTCATCCAGAAGAGCCTGGTGGCCAAGCTCATCGCCACGGCCGGGCTGTCGCTGGTGCTGAGCGTCTCCGCGCTGTCGTACTACGCCATCATCCACCAGGAAGAGATCCTCATGAGCTACGTGGTTGCCGAGGCCGACCGCCTGGGCAACACCATCAAGCTCGGCACGCGCTATGCCATGATGATCAACTCCCGCGACGACCTGAACCAGATCACCACCAACATCGGCTCGCAGAAGGAGATCCAGGCCGTCCGCATCTACAACAAGGAAGGCCAGATCAAGTTCTCCAACATCCCCTCGGAAGTGGACACGGTGACGGACATCAAGAGCCAGGCCTGCCACGTCTGCCACCACTCCGAGCCCCCGTCCGTCAACGCCCCCCTGGACGAGCGCACGCGCATCTTCCAGGGCAAGGGCGGCCAGCGCCTGCTGGGCATAATCAGTCCCATCCACAACGAGCCCGGCTGCTCCGAGGGCTGCCACTTCCACCCGGCGGACAAGAAGGTCCTGGGCGCCATCGACGTGGTGGTGTCCCTGGAGGCCACGGACCGGGAGATCGCGGCCTTCCAGACGCGCAGCATCGCCTTCACCCTCATCGTGCTGGCGGCCATGGGCCTGGCCATCTTCGTGTTCATGGGCCGCTTCGTCATGCGGCCCATCCGCCGCCTCATCCGGGGCGCGCTGCTCATCGCCGAGGGCGGGCGCTGCACGCGCATCGACGTGGACCAGCAGGACGAGATGGGCACGCTGGTGCACACCATCGAGCGCATGGGCCGCAGCATCAGCGAGAAGCAGATCGAGCTCAACCGCCAGCGCGACGAGTACCAGTCCCTGTTCTCCCAGGTGCCCTGCATCATCACCGTGCAGGACAAGAACTTCCGCCTGCTGCGCTACAACCAGGAGTTCCGCGACAAGTTCCGGCCCAAGCCCGGCGACACCTGCTACCACGCCTACAAGGGCCGCAGCGACAAGTGCCCCAACTGCCCGGTGGAGATGACCTTCAAGACCGGCAAGAGCCACTGCAGCGAGGAGAGCGGCTTCGACGCCGACGGCACCCAGCGGCACTGGCTGGTGACCACCACGCCCATCCTGAACAGCGAGGGCGAGATCGTCTCGGCCATGGAGATGTGCCTGGACATCACCAGCCGCAAGCAGCTGGAGCAGGACCTGGAGATGAGCGAGCGCAAGTACCTGGCCATCTTCCGCAACATCCCCAACCCGGTGTTCGTGCTGGAGACCGAGAGCTACCGCATCCTGGACTGCAACGAGAGCGTGAAGACCGTGTACGGCTTCGAGCAGGCCGAGCTCTTGGGCAGGAGCTTCCTGGACCTGCTGCGCGAGGAGGACCGCGAGAGCTATGCCCGCCGGCTGACCCAGAAGGACATGCACGACCGGGTCATCCACGTGGCCAAGGACGGGCGCAGGCTCTTCGTCACCGTGCGCGTGTCGCCCTCGGAGTTCAGCGGGCAGAAGGTGCTGCTCGTCACCACCAGCGACATGACCAAGCGCCTGGAGACCGAGCAGCAGCTCATCCAGGCCTCCAAGATGGCCACCCTGGGCGAAATGGCCACGGGCATGGCGCACGAGCTGAACCAGCCCCTGTCCGTCATCAAGACGGCGTCGAGCTTCATCCGCCGCAAGGTGGAGCGCGGCGAGGAGATCGCCCGCGAGATCCTGGGCACCATGGCCCAGGAGATCGACGCCCACGTGGACCGCGCCTCCAAGATCATCAACCACCTGCGGGAGTTCGGCCGCAAGCCGGAGATGAAGCTTGAGCCCGTGGACGTGGCGGGCATCCTGCGGCGCGCCCTGGACATCTTCAGCCAGCAGCTCAAGCTGCGCGAGATCGAGGTGGAGCTGAACATCGAGGAGGACCTGCCCCCGGCCCAGGCCGACGCCGGGCGTCTGGAGCAGGTGTTCATCAACATGCTCATCAACGCACGCGACGCCATCGAGGAGAAGTGGGCGGGCGAGCACGGCTGCGGCCGCAGCGGCGGCGAGAGCCAGAAGCCCGCCGGACCCAAGCGCATCACCCTCTCGGCCCGGCGGTTCTGGGAGTTCGTGGCCGTGGAGATCACCGACACCGGCTGCGGCATCCCCTCCGGCGTTCTGCAGAAGATCTTCGAGCCCTTCTTCACCACCAAGAAGGTGGGCAAGGGCACGGGCCTGGGCCTGTCCATCAGCTACGGAATCATCAAGGACTGCGGCGGCGACATCACCGCCCATTCCAAGCCCGGCGAGGGCGCGCGCTTCGTGATCACCCTGCCCCTGGCCAAGAACCTGGAGCGGGAGCAGGGCCAACAGGAGGGCGGGACGCAGTGAGCACGACCATGGCCAGCGACGTGAACACCATCCTGCTGGTGGACGACGAGGAAGGCATCCGCAAGGTGCTGGGCCTTTCCCTGGCCGACCGGGGCTACCGGGTGCTGACGGCGGAGAACGCCGAGCAGGGGCTGGCCCTGTTCCGCGAGGCCGGGCCGGAGATCGTGCTCACGGACATCAAGATGCCCGGCATGGACGGCCTGGAGCTTCTGCGCATCGTCAAGGCCGAGGACCCGGACACCGAGGTGGTGCTCATCACCGGCCACGGCGACCTGGAGCTGGCCATCCAGGGCATCAAGCGCGACGCCACGGATTTCGTCACCAAGCCCATCAGCGACGACGCCCTGGAGATCGCCCTGGGCCGCGCCCGGGAGCGCCGGGCCATGCGCCGGGCCATCCGCGAGCACACGGAGCACCTGGAGCGCCTGGTGGAGCAGAAGACCCGCGCGCTCATCGCCGCCGAGCGCCTGGCGGCCATGGGCCAGGCCGTGGCCGGGCTGTCCCACGCCATCAAGAACCTGGCCAGCGGGCTGGAGGGCGGAATCTTCCTCCTGGGCAAGGGCCTGGAGCTGGACCGCAGGAACTACCTGGAGCAGGGCTGGGAGATGCTCAAGGTGCATGTGGAGAAGCTCAGGAACCTGTCGCTGGAGATGCTGCGCTACGCCAGGCCCGAGGCCCTGAAGCCCGCCCCCGTGGACCCGGCCCTGCCCGCAAGGCAGGTGGCGGAGCTTCTGGCCCCCGCGGCCCAGGCCGCCGGGGTGCGCCTGACCCTGGAGGCCGCACCGGGCCTGGCCCGGGCAGAGCTGGACGCCGAGGCCCTGCACCGCTGCCTGATGAACCTGGTGGGCAACGGCATCGACGCCTGCCGGGCCGCAGGCTTTGGCCCCGAGGACCCGCGCGGCGAGGTGCGCGTCCGGGTGGAGGGCCTGCCCGGCGGAGGTGCGCGCTACGCCGTGGCCGACAACGGCTGCGGGCTCTCGGCGGAGGCCCGGGCCAACCTGTTTGCGGCCTTCTTCAGCACCAAGGGCGAGGGCGGCTCGGGCCTTGGGCTCATGACCACACGCAAGATAGTGCAGGAGCATGGCGGTGAGATTGCTGTATCCGGCCCAGAGCAGGCCGGAACGGAATTCACCATTATCATACCTGCCAAGAGTGAAAATAAAGTTTTGTAGTAGGATTTTATTCTTTGCATATTTTTCTCTTGCATCGTTGACGCACACTTTGGCGCGATATATGTAAAAGTCAAACGACAAGCTCAATGGAACAGAAGTCACGCTCCCGAGGTATGGTAAGATGGACGAAGTCATACTGAGCGCAGAGGGAATGCTGCTGGGACGCGGAGGCGAACAGGCCCCCGACCCGTTGCGTTGCCTGGCCGCGCGTGTGGTCCCGGATCCGGACTGCACCCTGCGCTCGTTTCTGCGCATGCTCCTGGCCCACCAGGAGTTCCAGCGCCTCAACGACTTCGCCCCGGAGTTCGCCCGGCAGTACGGCTCCTGGCCGCAGGGCGGCTGCATCCCCGTGGGGCTTGAGAGACTGGAGCTGTCGCGAGTTGTCGAGGTCATCGGCCACCCGGCGCCGCCGCGCCTGGAGATCTACCACACCCTGCGCGGCATCGCCGCCGGCGGGGAGGACATGGAGATTAAGGGCTGGCGGGTGGAGATGCTGCTGGATGCGCCCCTTGGCCTGGGGCCGCTCCGGCACGTGGTGTTCGGCGACCGGGTGGAGATGTTCCGCTTCGAGACGGTCTGCAACCTGTTCGAGTTCATCGAGGGAATCTGTTGGCAACTGGCATTCCACGGCACGCCGCTTGAGTGTGCACTAAGGAGGTAGCCCATGTTCGAGAAGATACTGTTCGCCACGTCGGCCTCACCCACCTGCGACGACGCCGCGCGCGTGGCCTTCGAGCTCTCGCGCAAGAACCGCTCGCAGCTCTTCGTCTACCATGTGTTCGGCCTGCCCAGCCGCGGCTTCGGACTGACCTACCGCGACGTGCGCACCGGCGAGACCGAGGAGGTGGACGAGAACCTGGTGAGCCTGGTCAAGGAGGAGATGGCCCAGTACTACGAGAAGCAGGCCAAGGACCACCCGGGCGTGAGCTTCGAGACCGCCACGGGCGAGCCGCACACCGAGATCCTGCGCAAGGCCCGCAAGGAGGACGCCAGTCTCATCATCATGGGCGCGCACACGCGGCCCGAGGACGTGGGCGCCATGCGCCACCGCATCATCGCCGGGTCCACCATGCAGAAGGTGGCCAAGAGCGCCCGCTGCCCGGTCTTGATCGTCAGCCGCCCCTGCGTCACCTGCTGGTCGTACTTCGCCAACATCGTGGTGGCCACGGACTTCAGCAAGCCCGCGGACTACGCCTTCCAGTTCGCCCGCAACGTGGCCAAGGAGATCGGCTGCAAGCTGCACGTGTTCCACTGCGTGGACCTGGGCGGAGAGGGCGAGGTCAACCAGTCCTACATCGAGCAGCAGCTTGCGAGCGCCGAGAAGAAGGTGCAGGACAAGTACGTGGCCGCCATGGGCGACTTCGACAACTACGTGCTGGCCCTGCGCGAGGGCACCCCGCATGTGGAGGTGCTCAAGTACGCGCGCGAGAACAAGGCCGATCTCATCGTCATGGCCCACCACACGCGCGACGTGGACCCCGAGCAGGCCATGCTCGGCAGCACCATCGAGCAGGTTGTGCTGCGCTCGGCCTGCCCGGTTTTGAGCGTGAACCACCCCGACAAGGTGGACGTGAGCCCCTACGGACCGCCGCGCGCGGGGGAGTAGGGCATGGACGGCGGGGGCGGCGGCCGTGCCGGTAGGGGGAGGGTGCTCGTCGTGGACGACGAGATGCACCTTCGGCTCTACATCCAGGCGGTGTTCGACACCGCGGGGTACGAGACGGCCACCGCCCGCGACGGGGAGGAGGGCCTGAAGAAGGCCCAGGAGTTCCGGCCCGACCTGGTGAGCCTGGACCTGATGATGCCCGGGCAGGGCGGCATCCGGCTGTACCAGAGGCTCAAGGCCGATCCGGAGCTGGGGCGCGCCGGGGTGCTGGTGGTCTCGGCCATCGGGAACCAGGCCTTCCGGCATTCGCTGGCCCTGCTCCGGGCGGGCGGCGGGGCAGAGGTGGACGGCGGCGGGCTGCCGGAGCCCGACGGCTATGTGGAGAAGCCGCCCCGGCCCGAGGCGCTCTTGGCGGAGGCCGAGCGCATCCTGGGCCGCGCGGGAGCGGGAACGCAGCCCGCGCACTGAGCGGGAGAGAACCAAGGAGGCATGACATGGCCAAGAAAATCATGGTGGTGGACGACGATCCGGACATCGTTGAGTACCTTGTGACCATCTTCAAGGACCGTGGCTACGCCACCTGCTCCGCCTCCGGCGGGGAGGGCGCCATGGCCGTGCTGGAAAAGGAGCGCCCGGACCTCATCACCCTGGACCTGGAGATGCCCGACGAGTGGGGCCCCCGGTTCTACCGCAAGTTCAGCCAGAAGGCGGAGTTCAAGGACCTGCCCGTGGTGGTCATAAGCGGCCTGGCGGGCATCCACCTGGCCATCCGTAAGGCCGTGGCCACGGTGAACAAGCCCTTCGAGCCCGCCCAGGTGCTGGACATCGTGGAGCGGACCATCGGCAAGCCCTAGGCGGGCCCAGTGAGGGGGGACGGGGGCGGCCCCTTCCCCTTTGCCGACGCGTGCTGTAGACCGTCTGGACGGAGGACGCCCAGCGCCCTTCGCTTGCCGACGAGCAGGGAGCAGGCCGCGGGATCATGAACATACTACTGGTGGACGACGAGCCCGGCATCCGCAAGGTGGTGGGCATCACCCTTGCCGACATGGGCCACGCCGTGGTGGAGGCCGCCAGCGGCGACGAGGCCCTGGCCGTGTTCGAGCGCGAGCGTCCGCCCGTGGTGCTCACGGACATCAAGATGCCCGGCATGGACGGCCTGGAGCTGCTGCGGCGCATCAAGGCCCAGAGCCCGGGCACGGAGGTCATCCTCGTCACCGGCCACGGCGACATGGACACGGCGGTGGAGGGCCTGAAGCACGGGGCCTGCGACTTCATCGCCAAGCCCGCCGGGCCCGAGGTGCTGGAGGTGGCCCTGGCCCGCGCGGCGGAGAAGATCGCCCTGCGCGAGCGGATGCGCCAGCACACCGAAAATCTGGAAACCCTGGTGCGCGAGCAGGCGGGCAAGCTCGTGGAGCTGGAGCGCCAGACCGCGGCCCGCCAGACCGTGGAGTGCCTCACCAGCCTCATGGGCGGCCTGGCCGGGGAGGTGGAGGGCGGGAGCCCCGGCGACTTCGCCATCTTCAACGCCCTGCCGTGCCTGGTGTCCATCCAGGACCGCGAGCAGCGCATCGTCTCCGTGAATCCGCTCTACCGCGAGCGCCTGGGCGACCGCGTGGGCCTGCCCGGCCACGAGGTGTACGCCGGGGCCGCCGGAAGGCCCGAGGCAAGCCCCGTGGGCCGCACCCTGGCCACGGGCGAGGGCCAGAGGAGCCGCGAGGGCATCCTGGGCCCGGACGAGACCCTCACCGCGGTCACCGTGCACACCGCGCCCATTCGGGGCAGCGGCGGGCAGGTGGAGCTGGTGCTGGAGCTCATCGTGGAGGCCGGGGAGGTGCAGCGCCTGCAGGACGAACTGCGCGCCACCCGCCAGCGCTACCAGCAGCTTTTCGACGAGGCGCCCTGCTTCATCACCGTGCAGGACCGCCACCTGCGCATCCAGGCCTCCAACCGCCGCTTCCGCCAGGAGTTCGGGCAAAAGACCGGCGGGCTGTGCTACGAGGCCTACTGCGGCACCGGGCGGCCCTGCTTCGGCTGCCCCACCCTCAAGACCTTCGAGGACGGCCAGCCGCACCAGAGCGAGCTCACCGTGCGCGGAAAGAACGGCGAGCCCGTCAACGTGGTGGTCTGGACCGCGCCCATCCGCAACGCCGCCGGAGACATCGAGGCGGTGATGGAGATGGCCACGGACATCACCGAGCTCTCCCGCATGCAGGACCACCTGGCCAGCCTGGGCATGCTCATCGCCTCGCTGTCCCACGGCATCAAGGGCCTGCTCACAGCCCTGGACGGCGGGGTGTACAAGGTCAACGCGGGCCTGAAAAGCGGCAACCAGGACATGGTGCAGACCGGCTGGGGCAAGGTGCAGGAGCTCATCGGGCGCATCCGGGGCATGGTGCTGGACATCCTGTTCTACGCCAAGAAGCGCGAGCTGCAACTGCGCGAGATGCCCGCCGCGGACCTGGTGCGCCAGGTGGCCGAGGCCGTGGCCCCCAAGGCCGACCAGCTGGGCGTGGGCTTCGAGGTGGAGGTCTCCGAGAAGCTGGGCAGCTTCCGGGTGGACGAGGTGGTGCTCTCCGCCGCGCTGGTGAACATCCTGGAGAACGCCGTGGACGCCTGCCTGGAGGACCACGCCAAGCCCGGGCACCTGGTGAGCTTCCGCGCCCGGCCCGACGCCAGCGGCGTGTTCCTGGAGATCGAGGACAACGGCACCGGCATGCCGCCGGAGACGCTCAACAGGCTGTTCTCGGTGTTCTTCTCCACCAAGGGGTCGCGGGGCACGGGCCTGGGCCTGTTCATCGCCAAGAAGGCCGTGGACCAGCACGGCGGGCGCATCGGCGCCGTGTCCGAGCCCGGCCAGGGCTCGACCTTCCGTATCTGGATCCCGCGCTAGGGCGCGGCGGGCCGTCTCCGGTTCCCGCGCCAGCGCTGCAGCGCCTTGCGCAGCTCGTCGGCCAGCAGCAGCAGCGGCGCGCACCCCAGCAGGTACAGCCAGTTCTCCGCCGGGAAGGGGGCCACCCCGAAGGCCTCCCGCAGGCCCGGCACGTAGATGATCAGGGAGACGATGGCCAGCTCCGAGGCCACGCCGATCCAGAGCATCCTGTTGCCGAAGAACCCCAGGCGGAAGACGGACAGGCTGGCCGAGCGCTGGGTGAACAGGTTGCCGATCTGCGTGGTGACGATGCAGGCCAGGGTCATGGCCGTGGCCGCCCGGTACAGCGGGCCCTCGGCGGGCAGGTCCAGCCACTGCCCGGCGTAGCCGCTGGTCCAGTAGAGGAAGTAGAACGCCGCCATGGCCGCCAGGGCCTGCAGCAGCCCCAGGAACAGGTACGACTTGGCCAGCAGCGGCCAGGTGATGACGTGCTCCCTCAGGTCGCGCGGGGGGCGGTCCATGGTGTCCGGCTCCGGCGGCTCCACGCCCAGGCCCAGGGCGGGCACGATGTCCGTGCCCAGGTCCACGGCCAGGATCTGCATCACCGTGAGCGCCAGCGGGATGCGCCCGCCGCTCAGGGCGTGCAGGATGAAGGGCAGGGCCTCGGGCATGTTGCTGGTGAAGATGTACCCCGTGAACTTCTTGATGTTGGCGTAGACCGCGCGGCCCTCCTCGATGGCGTTGACGATGGAGGCGAAGTTGTCATCGGTGAGGATCATGTCCGCCGCCTCCTTGGCCACGTCCGTGCCCGAGAGGCCCATGGCCACGCCGATGTCCGCGCGCTTGAGGGCCGGTGCGTCGTTGACTCCGTCGCCGGTGACGGCCACCACGTGGCCCAGCTCCTGGAGCAGGCGCACCACGCGCAGCTTGTGCTCCGGCGTGGCCCGGGCGAAGATCGCCTCACCGGCCAGGGCCTCCTTGAGCTCGGCGTCGGTGAGGGCGTCCACCTCGTCGCCGGGGATGACGCGCGCTTCCCGGTCTCCGTTGAGCCCGATGCCCCTGGCGATGCTGGCCGCCGTGAGGCCGAAGTCGCCGGTGATCATCACCGCCCGGATGCCCGCCCGGTGGCAGCGGGCGATGGCCTCGGGCACCTCGGGCCGGGGCGGGTCGAAGATGCCCGCCAGGCCCAGGAAGGTCAGGTTCCGTTCCACCTCGGCCCAGGCGGGCTTGCGGCCGGGGTCGGGCAGGGCGCCTCGGGCCGCTGCCAGCACGCGGTAGCCGCGCCGGGCCAGGCCCTCCGCCGCCGCCTCGATCTCCCGCCGCAGCTCCGGGGTCAGGGGCAGGTCCGCGCCGTCCCGGCGCAGGGTGGAGCAGATGTCCGCCACCTCCAGCGGCGCGCCCTTGACCTGGGCCAGCAGCCCAACGCCGGAGCGCCGCAGCACGCCCATGCGCCGCAGGTGCGTGTCGAAGGGAAGCTCGTAGACCCTGGGGGCCCGGGCCTCCTCGGCCTCCGGGTCCAGCCCGGCCTTGCGCGCCACGGTGATGAGCGCCGCCTCCATGGGGTCGCCCAGGATGCCGAAGGCCCCGCCCGGCTCCCGGGGGGGCGCGAGCCGGGCGTTGTTGCACTGGGCAAAGGCCAGGAGCAGGTCCGTGAGCTGCGCATCGCCCGCCGCCGACACCGGGCGGCCGGACTCCAGCAGCGCCCCCTTCGGGGCGTAGCCCGCGCCCGTGGCCTCCAGCGCGCGGCCCGGCAGCCACAGCTCGCGCACGTTCATCTCGTTGCGGGTCAGGGTGCCGGTCTTGTCCGTGCAGATCACCGTGGCGCAGCCCAGGGTCTCCACGGCGGAGAGGCGCTTGACCAGGGCGTTGCGCCCGGCCATGCGCTGGATGCCCATGGCCAGGGACAGGGTCACGGTGGGCAGCAGGCCCTCGGGCACGAAGGCCACGATCATGCCCAGGGCGAAGACGAAGCTGCCCGCCTGGCCCATGGGGGTGAACAGCAGGGCCAGGGCGTAGAACAGCGCCCCCGCGCCCACGGCCACCAGGCTGATGACCCGGGTGACCACGGCGATCTCCTTCTGCAGCGGGCTCTGCTCCTTGCCCAGGCTCTGCGTCAGGTGGGCGATGCGCCCGAACTCCGTGTCCATGCCCGTGGCGTAGACCACGGCCAGGCCGTCGCCGGAGGTTACGGCGGTGCCCGCGTAGACGAGGTTGCGCCCCCTGGCGTCGCGGGCGCCGTGTGTCCTGGCGGGGCCATGGGCCGGCGGCTCGGCCTGCTTGTGCACCGGGCGCGATTCCCCGGTGAGGGCCGACTGGTCCACCATGAGCTCGGAGGCGGCCACCAGCCGGGCATCGGCGCAGACGCGCCCGCCCTCGGCCAGCACCAGCACGTCTCCGGGCACCAGTTCCCGCGCGGGAACCAGGACCTCCACGCCGCCGCGCAGCGCCAGGGCCTGCTCCGGGAGCATCCGCCGCAGGGCGGCCAGGGCGCGCTCGGCCTTGTACTCCTGCCAGAAGCTGAAGGCCCCGTTGATGAGGTTGACCATCCACACGGCCACGCCCAGCTGGGGCATGCCCGCGGCGAAGGCGATGGCCCCGCCCGCCCACAGCAGCAGGGCCATGAGGTGCGTGAAGTTGGCCGCCAGCTTGAGCAGGATGGGGGTGCCGGGGGCCTGGCGCAGGATGTTGGGCCCATGGCGCGGCAGGCGCGCCGCGGCCTCGGCCCCGGACAGCCCGCCGGGGGCGCTGCCCAGGGCGGCGTACACCTCCTCCACGGCCAGCCCCGGCATGTGCCGGGCCTGGTCCTGGTGGCTGTTGGCGTGCGCCTTATCGGGCATGGCGGGCATGGCGGGCCTCGCTGGCTGTGCGGGTGCGGGCGGCGTGGGGGACGCGCCCTCCACATAGCACGTTTGCGGCCCGGGGCAAAAGAAAAGGCGGGCCGGGGAGAGTGCCCCGGCCCGCCCTGGCGTTGACGGCCTTGCGGCCTAGGCGCCCGCGCCCCCGGCCTTGTTCAGCACGAAGCCCTTGCCCGGCCCTCCCGTGCTGGAGGGCGTGCCCGCGATGCGCGAGAGGTAGGCGTCGCCCAGGGTCTTGATGTGCTCGCCCACGTTGTCGAAGTGGTTGAAGTGGATCTGCTCCTCGTCGATGACGGTCTGGAACAGGTTGGCGCTGATGTTGTCCCCGGCCTCGCGGCAGACCAGCAGGAACTGGTTGTAGGCGTCGATGGTGTCGTCCTCGAGCTTGGCGTCGAAGGGGAAGATCTTGCGCACGTCCTGGCCCTTCACCACCTTGCCGTCGCCCTGCACGGCGGGCTCGCCGCCAAGCTCCTTGATGCGCTCGGCGAACATCTCGGCGTGGCGCATCTCGTCGATGGCGATGAGCTTCATGTTGGCGGCCATCTCGCCGTAGTCCTTGTCGTCCAGGTTGTAATGCTGGTTCATGTACTGGGTGATGGCGTAAAGCTCCATGGCGCGGGCCTTGTTCAGCACCTCGATGACCTTGGCCTTGCGTTGTTCCCTGGTTTGCACAGCCATTGCCGGACCTCCGTTCTGATTATTTGTGGGGGGATGCGCCCGGAAGGAAAGGCTTTCCGAGCATGTCCACCCTAGGAGATCGGGCGGGGCTTGGCAAGGGGCCCGCTGGCTGCCCGGTTTTTGGCACCGGAGGGGAGCGCCGGGGGTGCAATCCCGGGTTACTGGCAGGCGCGGTCCAGCTCCGCGAGCGAACTGGCCAAACTGGACAGGCCCGAGGACCGGGCGAAGAGCACCGGCTTGCCGCCGCTTCTGCACAGGCGCTTCACCGCCGCGCAGGCCTCGTGGCTCACGCAGTCCACGGGGCAGACCACGGCATCGGCCCGGGAGAGCAGCTGGTGCAGGTGCTGGGGCGACTGCTCCAGCCCGCCGTCGTGGTGCAGCACCTCGCAGCCGAAGCGCTCGCCCAGCTGGCGGTACTGGCTTTTGAGCCCGCTGCGGCCGCCCACGTAGAGCACGCGCTTGCCGCGCAGCCGGGGGCAGGGGCAGTTCCCGGCATCCGCGCAGCCGCCGCCGCAGCCGGGGCCGGAGCAGTCGGCGTCGCAGGAGGCGATGGCCACGCCGTCCAGCCCATTGGCAAGGCCCTGGGCCAGGGCCAGCTCCAGGGCCTGGACCTCGCGGCCCATCTCGCCCAGCTCCGCGCGCAGGGCCGATTCCTCGCGGTAGTTCTCCTCGATGATGGCCGCCTGGCGGCGGGTGGCGGCCTCGGCCTGGAACAGCCGGTCCGTGGCCTCGCGCAACTGGCGCAGCAGGGCGTCGCGGTCGGCCTCCAGCTCGGCCACGGCCTTGGTCTCCACGATCTGCCTGAGCGACAGGCGCTCGCGCTCGGCCTGCTCGCGGCGGGCGCGCTCCGTGGCCAGCTCGCGGGCCAGCTCGGCGTTGCGGCGCTTCCACACGGCCACGGCCTCGCGCAGCACGGTCTTGCGCTCGGCCAGCGCCGCGGTCAGGCGCTCCACCTGGGCCTGGGTCTCGGAAAGCCTGCGCAGCTCCGCCCGGGTGCTGGCGCCCACCAGGTGCGAGAGCATGTGCACCTCGCCGTAGATCTGGGCCAGGAGGCGCTCCGAGGCCCCCTTGTGGCGCATGGCCGCCCAGAACGCGCCCGGGATGTCGCCCTGGTCGGCCATCTCGGCCCAGAGGGCCCAGATCTCGTCGTCGGATTTGGCCTTGGCGAAGCGTTTGAGCTGGCGGTGGAATTTCTTGTCCAGGTGCTTCTGGATGACCCGGGCCGGGCGCTCCGGGCGCTTGGCCAGACTCACGAAGCTGCCGTGCAGCTCGTAGTCCGTGGCCGTGTCCGGCAGCATCAGCCCCACGCGCTGGGCCAGCTTGCGCAGCTCCGCGTTGGAAAGGCAGGTGCCGATGATGGGGCAGGCGTATTCCGCGTTCTCCCACAGGGTTCTGGTCAGCATGGGGGGCTCCTTGGCTTCGGGTTCGTCGCAGCGTCGCCCCCTGTCTAGACGATAATGAAATTCAAAGTCAAGATGTATTTTCGCGCGTTGCAGCGCGCCAATTTCGCTTGGGGAAGAGCACCGGAAAATGGCGCTTGCGCCCTGGCCCAAGGGGGTCTATTCAGACTGCCCCGGCCACAAGGCCCGGAACCACAGCCCAAGGAGCCCCCCCATGCGGAGCGTCTGCGTCTTTCTCGGATCGAACCCCGGCACCAGCCCGGACTATTTGCTGGCCGCGCGCGCCATGGGCGCGGAACTGGCCCGGCGCGGCATGACCTGCGTGTACGGCGGGTCCAACGTGGGGCTCATGGGCGTGTTGGCCAATTCCGTGCTGGAGGCGGGCGGCAAGGTCATCGGCATCATCCCCGAGGCCTTGCAAAAGAAGGAGATCGCCCACACGGGGCTGACCGAGCTGCACGTGGTGGCCTCCATGCACGAGCGCAAGGCGTTCATGGCCGAGCTGTCCGAGGGGTTCATCGCCCTGCCCGGCGGCATGGGCACCCTGGAGGAGCTGTGCGAGGTGCTCACCTGGGCGCAGCTGGGCTTCCACAAGAAGCCCTGCGGCCTGCTGGACACCGGCGGCTACTACGCGCACCTGAACACCTTCCTGGACCACGCCGTGGGCCAGGGCTTCATCATGCCCGGCCACCGGGGCATGCTGCTCTCCGACACCACGCCCGCCGGGCTGCTCGACCAGTTCGACAGCTACGTCGCCCCCGTCGTCAGCAAGTGGATCGAGAGGCCGCAGACGCTGTAGGGTGTGGCATGAGTCTGACGCTGCTGTGCTCAAATCCAAGGCCGCTGCGGCAGAATAATGTGTGCGTAATTGGTGTGCTAGAGAGTGATGGTGAGCTCAGCGCCTACTGCGGATTTAAGCTTTGCAGGCAGAGCCGCGGCAATCACTTCTCTTTGGTGTGGCAGAGCTGCCCCTTTAAATGCAGATTGGAAATGAGAAATGAGTATAGTGATTAGTGACGTGCAAACGCGTGAAGAACGTGTATGCCACATGCCAAGTTTTGGCCCATCGGTACATATAATATTAGGGTAATCCACAGAACCAGTCATTCGGAATAGTGAACTAGAGCCATGAACAGCCATCGAGAGTGTAGCATACTCATCTTTCAGAGCGGAAATGTGAATTCTGTAGACATCATAAGAAGTATTTGGATGCTTTTCGGCATACTCGAATAGTTGGCTGAACTTCAGACGGTGTGTGCCTGTCTCCCACATGATAAGCTCAATTGGGTGGTCTTTGTAATATATAAAATGTAAAATATTTTCTATCGCGTTTCGTAGTGCAACTAGTGCGATACGGAATGAACCAGTTAATGAAAGAAAATGCGCACTGAGAATGTCGTTTTGCGCTTCAATGAAAAAACGAAAGCTATTCTCGCTACAGTTACCCGAAATTCCAACACTCATGGCAGTGAATGCCGTTAGTCGTTTGTACCCATCTGTCACGCGCTTGTCGGTGATGTTCTTATTGAAAACGGCTAAAAGTTCCTTTGAGAGCGCATCATGGTATGCCGCGCAGTTTCTAATGATTTCTTTTTCGAGGGCTGTGGTCATGACCGCCTCAATAACAGTCTTAGCGCGTTTGTAAGTTCGAGCGAGTTGTCGCTTGCGATGGATTCAACTTTCTTCTGTATGTTAAGCTTTTGCTCAGGATTCTTCTCAAGGTATTTTAGTATTTTTCCAAGTACGTCCCTGCTGGCATCTCTAGGCCTGAGTTCAATGCTAATGTTGTTAGAGTTGACGAAGTCTATCCATTGCTGCTTGTCAATAGAGCTAAGTTTGATAAGTGTGTCAAGATTAACCATGAGTTGATCGGAACTCATTTCTTTTCTCGTATTGCGCCTTTCTGCGTTAGCACTAAACGCATGCTCAACCTCTATGTTTGGGCACGATTCTAGTAACCTTGCAAGTGCGTACAGCATCTTCGCTGCTTCTCTTGTCTTCATGTTACATCTCGATGTTGTTGAATATTTCTTGGCAAGCGCCTCTGAACTCGCGCTCAGCATCTGTGTCACCCATATCAAAGATTGGCATTTGCTTGGAAGCAGACTCGGATACCGATGAGCGTTCCCTCAGTTCGTTGTTGAGCACTAGCTTTGGGAATTCATCTCGAATAGATTGTGTTGACTTCCGCCTAAAACCTGAAGGTCTACCTACTCGTGAAAGCACAATGCCTGCACACTCGATTTTTGGTCTGCGCAGGTCCGTGCAAAAGCGCTCTATTCTTGAAAGGAGAAGAGCAATGCCGATACCTGATAGGTAGTCTGGTGACACGGGCACAACATAGTAATCGCTCATGGCAATGGCATTTTGTGTCGGTATCGTCAAGTTTGGAGGGCAGTCACATACTATCGCGTCGTAGTCCTCTTTGACTTCATCAATAGCTTTTGCAAGAACATACTCGCGGCCGACAACTCCCGATATATCTAGGTCAATTGTAAACATTTCGAGATGAGATGGAATCAGGTCAACGTTATAAAACACACTTTTCTTAATCACTTCACTGCACTTCGTCTGGCCTTTGCTTATGCCCGTTGATCTTGCTCCCATTAGGTTGGCAAGGGACCCATGGTTGGTCGAGAAGTCTTCCCAGTCTTCAACCGTAATACACGAAAATGTCGCGTTTGTTTGAGGGTCGAGATCAATGAGGAGCGTTTTCTTTTTCTTTCTGCCAAAGAAGGCGGCCAAGTTTACGGCCAGGGCTGTTTTGCCAACTCCGCCTTTGAGGTTCACGCAAGAGATAATTTTAGCCATATTCCGCCCCCACTGATTTTATATGACTGCTGATATCTCAGCTGCGTGAGCGGTTGTCAAATACTATCAACTAAGTCACACCATGAACGACCGGGCCACCAGGAACACGTCATCGTAGGCCAGCCCCGCGCGGATGGCCAGGCACATCTCGGTGGAGAGGTCCATTTTGCGCCGCGTGGCGGCCAGGGCGGCGTCGCGCACCTGGGCCAGCTGCCGGGCCAGGAACTCGGCCTCGAAGCCGTCCGCGCAGAGCGAGAGCCCCTCGGCGAAGAAGCCGCTCTTCAGGTGCGGGATGTGCTCGTGCAGGGCCTGGCGTCCGCTTCTGCGGGCCATGATGGCGTAGAACAAGAGCTTCACCACCAGGCGGTCGTCCTTCATCTTGTGGTCCACGTCCAGCAGGGTGGGCAGGTCGGCGTCCTTCTCGGCCACGGTGTTCATGAGCCCGTAGGCCAGCTCGAAGGTGCGCTTCTCGTTGAAGGGCGTGGGCCCGGCCAGGGCGGAGAGCCGGATGAGCGTCATGCGCGGGTTTTCCGAGGCGGCGATGCCCACAAGCGCCAGGCGCATCATGTCGATCTTGCGCCGGTACTCGGCCAGCAGGGTGGCGCGCTTGGCCCGGGCCAGGCGGCGGGCCAGCTCCTCCCCGGCGCCGGACTGCGTGAGCTGCAGCAGGTGGCGGATGAAGGGCTCGCCGGTGCCCTCGGTCTCCGTGGCCAGGAAGCCGGGGTCCTTCTTGGCGTCCATGAGCTTCTTGATGGACAGCCAGTAGGCGGCCAGGCCCTCCACGGGCATCTCCAGGATGTCGAACTCCTTGGCGGACTCCATGGCGGACGGGCCCTCGCTCTCGGTTTGGGGGTTGACTCGGGCCGGAAAAAGACGGAGGTTCCGGCCACGTTCGGCCCATGCTACCCCATCTTTTCGCAGGAAACAAATGCGCCGCGCGCGTGTGGAGCTGCCGCCATGATCGCATACCCCAACCTGGACCCCATCGCCTTCCAGATCGGCCCCCTGGCCGCCCGCTGGTACGGCATCATGTACGCCGTGGGCTTCTCCCTGGCCTGGCTTCTGGGCCGCAGGCGCGCGGCCAGGCCCGGCAGCGGCTGGAAGCCCGAGCAGGTGGACGACCTCATCACCTGGCTGGTGCTGGGCGTCATCCTGGGCGGGCGCATCGGCTACGTGCTGTTCTACGACCTCTCCCACTACCTGGAGAACCCGGCGGACATGGCGGCCATCTGGCGCGGGGGCATGAGCTTCCACGGCGGGGTGGCCGGGGTCGTCGCGGTGTGCTGGCTCTATGGCCGGCGCATCGGCAAGAACCTCCTGCAGGTGGGGGACTTCATCGCCCCGCTGGTGCCGCCTGGCCTGTTCTTCGGCCGCCTGGGCAACTTCATCAACGGCGAGCTCTGGGGCCGCGTGGCCGACGTGCCCTGGGCCATGGTCTTCCCCACCGGGGGGCCGCTGCCGCGCCATCCCTCGCAGCTCTACGAGGCCGCGCTGGAGGGCCTGCTGCTCTTCGCCATCCTGTGGCTGTATTCCGCCAGCCCCAGGCGCCCCGGGGCCGTGGGCGGGCTGTTCCTGCTGGGTTACGGCGGGTTCCGCTTCCTGGTGGAGTTCTTCCGCCAGCCGGACGCGCAGCTGGGCTTCGTGGCCCTGGGCTGGATGAGCATGGGCCAGGTGCTCTGCCTGCCCATGATGGCCCTGGGGCTTTTCCTGATGCTGCGCCGAGGCTGAGGCCGCGCCAGAACGAATGCTCGGAGAGGCCCGGCGGCGCATTGCCATAGAGCCGCGCCACGGGTATATCGACGGAAGCGGGGGCCCTGCCTCCGCCCCAGGGAGCAGCATGCGGCAGAGCCTTGCACATATTCCGGCCCGGCGGGCGAGCCGCCACGGCTTCACTCTCATCGAGATCGTGGCGGTGCTCGTCATCGTGGGCATCCTGGCCGCGGTCATCGTGCCCCGCGCCACCCGGCCCAGCCTGGCCGCGCCGCGCGCCGCCGAGGTGGCCTCGCACCTGCGCTTTTTGCAGCTGCGCGCCATGAAGGACAAGACCAGCGCCTGGGGCATGAGCTGCGACGGCACGAGCTACTGGGGCTTCAACGGCACGGACCCGAACAACGCCGCCGCGCGCATCCCGCTGCCCGGCGAGGCGGGAACCGTGGTGGCCGTGGCGGGCAAGAACATGGGCCTGTCGGTCTTCACGGTCCTCTTCGACCAGTACGGCATCCCGTATTCGGCCAACCCGACCACCAAGCTGGCGGCCAACGCCACCCTCACCGTGACGGACACGGCCAGCGGCGGCACGGCCACCCTCACCATCACCCCGGAAACCGGGTTCATTCCCTAGGGGGGAACAGCGTGCGCGCAAGCCGGAACCAACGCTCCCTGCGCCGCCAGCGCGGCTTCACCCTCATCGAGGTCATCGTCACGCTGGTCATCGCCGGGCTTCTGGGCGCGCTTCTGGTGAACATGCTGGGAACCACGCTGCTGCGGAGCAGCGACCCGGCCACGAGCGCGCGCCAGTCCGCCCAGGCGGAGTCGGACCTGGAGGCCGTGGTGGCCACCTATGTGGCCCACGTCAACGCCAACACCTCCGGCACCCTGGCCCACGTGCAGGCCCAGCACCCGGCCAACGCCACGCTGAGCTACGCCACCGTGACCATGGACGGCGGCATCGACGCCCTGCGCGTCACGGCCACGGTGGGCCAGGCCAGCGTCTCCACCCTGCTGACCCAGGCGCGCACCAACGGTGCGGACAGCCCGGTGAAGTACTAGGAGCGGGCATGGGCAGGCAGGCGGGCTTCACCCTTGTCGAGATTGTGGCCACGGTGGTGCTGGTGGGCGTCATCGCGGTGTTCGGCGGATTCTTCCTGATCACGGGCATGCGGGGCGAGATCCAGGCCCGCCAGGCGGCCATGGACGGCCAGAAGGCGGACATGGCCCTGGAGCGCATCGCCATCGAGCTGCGCGACGCCGACGGCCTCACCGGCCCGGGCACGGCCATCGGGGTGGACGCCACCCCGCCGACCATCAACTACCACAGCGCCATCGCCGCCCTGGGCAGCGCCACGGCGGCCAGCCGCAGCCTGGCCTACGAAAGCGCGAACCAGCGCATCACCCTCACCCCGGCCGGGGGCACGGCCCAGCCGCTCATCGACCGGGTGAGCGGCTGCACCATGACCTTCGCGGGCAGCGGCGCTGCGGCCACCCTCACCGTCAGCTTCACCATGGTGGGCAGCCCGGCCCGGTACACCATCACCATCAAGCCGCGCGGCAACACCGTCACGCCGGTGAACATCTAGGACGCCCCATGAGCAAGCCCTCCCGCCGCCTTTCGCCCTCCCGCCGCCAGCGTGGCGCCGTGGTGCTGTACCTGGTGATGGGGCTGGTGATCTTCGGCGTACTGGCCGCCGCCGGGAGCACGTATTTTTCTTCCGCCGTGCGCGGAGTGCTTTCGCCCAACTGCACGGCGGCCTCGCGCATGATGGCCGAGAGCGGCCTGCGCTACGCGGCGGCGCGCCTGCGGGCGGCGGCCAACCAGGCCGCGCTGGACAGCGCCATCTCCGCCATGAATACGCACGGGGCGTACGACGTGGGCGGCGGGCAGAACTTCACCCTGAGCATCGGCTACGACGGCCTGGGCAATCTGCAGGTGAACGCCACGGGCCGGGGCTGCAGCCAGTCCGCGCCGGTGAACACGGCCCTGGAGAGCGTGTCGGTGAATACGCCCAGGGTGGGGTCGCAGCCGCCAGGCTCGGGCATCTCCTTCGCCGGGGGCGACACCCCCGGTTTCACGCCCACGGCCATCATCGGCGGCAACGGGGCCATCACGGTGGACCCGGCCACAGGCACCATCAGCCTGGGCGGCGGGCAGCTCGAGAGCAGCGGCTCGGTGTGGTACTCCGGCACCAAGGAGGCATGTTCAAACGGTAACTGCACCCTGGGCACAGGGCTGCGGGCCTACTTCAACCTGAACTTCAATCCCAGTTCCAACGGCGACGGGTTCGTCTGGACCATCATGAGCGCCAACACCAACACCAATGCAAGCAGCGGCGGAGACGCCAGCATGGGCGAGCTCATGGGTTACGGCGGGCTCGGGGCGCTGGGCCTGGGCATCCAGCCCCCCAAGTTCGGCGTGGAGTTCGACATCTACGACAACACCGGCACGGGCAGCGCTTGCAACGTGGGCAACCGGGCGGACAGCACCAACAACGCAGACCACATGGCCTTCGTGTACTGGGGCGCCACCAGCGTTCCGGGCTGCTCCGCGACCTACGACGACAACAGGCACGGGGCCGGAACCGGCGCCGAGGATCAGCCGCGCAACGGAGCGGACACCGGGGGCGACGGCGCCGGGAACTACGGCTACTACTACCGCTCCAGCGGCGGCAGCGGCGCCAACGGCAGGGATTGGCTGCAGGACGGCGGGTTGTTCCGCTTCCGTTACGAGATGGTGCGCTCCACCACGCCCAACGCCGAGGGGAATTACGCCTACAAGCTGCGCACCTGGCTCAAGAAGTCCACGGACAGCTATCCCGTCGGCATGGACAACACCACGCTGGACTACAGCGCGCCTCCGGACATGTGGTGGAGCCTGACGCTCTCGCCTGCCCAGCACGCCAACATGGACAAGGTGTTCTTCGGCTGGACCGAGGGCACCGGCGCCGCCACCCAACTGGTGGCCCTGTCCGGTTTCGCGCTGGACTTCCGGCCCGCGGAGTCGGCCATTCCAACGGACTACACGGCGGGCTGGGCCTTCAGCGAGGGCAGCGGCACCAGCGTGGCCAACCTGAACGCCACCAGCGTGGCCGGGACCATCGCTGGCAGCGGCACCACCTGGTACTCCGGGGGCAGCTGCGCCATCTGCCGCGCGCTCATTTTCGACGGCAGCGGCTACGTGCGCGCCAACGACCACGCCAGCCTTGACCTTACCAACGCGGGCACGGTGGCCGCCTGGATCCGGGTGGACAACTTCAACAACGACATGGGCATCGTGCACAAGGGGCGGCAGACCAACTTCAATGACGAGGCCTTCTCGCTGCAGTTTTCAACGGGCAGGCGCATCCAACTGGCGCTGGTGAACTCAGGCGGCACGGTGGCCACCCTGGATAGCAGGCCCCTGCCCAACACCACGGGGGTATGGCGGCACGTGGCCGCCACCTGGGACGCGACCACTCGGAGCATATATATCGACGGCGTGCTCTCCTCCTCGGTGGCCAACGGCGGATTCACGGCGCGCAACACTGCGGGCAACCTGGTCATCGGGGCGCAGGCCTACAGCGGGGGAGGCAATCCATCCTATACCTTCTACGGGGGCATAGACCAGGTGTACCTGTACAAGCGCGCCCTCACCGCCGCCGAGATCGCCGCGCTGGCGACCAACAGGCCGTAGGGACGGGCAAGGAGGTTTTCATGCGGTACCGAACCGGAACGGCTCCCATCCTTGCCCTCGGGGCGCTTCTGTCACTGTCCGCCCCGGCCCTGGCCGTGGTCAACGCACCCGTGGAGGGGGAGGGCAAGGCGGCCCAGCCCGACGCCGCCCAGGTCCAGAGCTTGGCCAAGGCCGCCGAGAAACGCGAGAGCGAGGCCAGCAGGGAGATCGACGAGATGTTGAAGAAGGCCGCCACGGCCATGGAAACGCCCGCCGCCAGCCCGCCGCCGGGCTCCCCGCCGCGCGGGGCCCGCAAGACCATCTACGGCGACATCATCATCCACAAGTAGCGCCATGACCCTGCCCCCCTCCGGCATAGACCAGAGCCTCCCCGTGGGGCATGTGGGCATCGGCGACTGCTGTTATGCCCCCAAGCCCATGCTGCTGGCCACGGTGCTGGGCAGTTGCGTCAGCGTCACCTTCCACCACCCGGGGCGCGGCATCGGAGGCATGTTCCACGCCATGCTCCCGGAGATCGCCCTGGCCAAGGCCCGCCCGCGGCCCTGCCTGTTCGCCGACGGCGCCGTGGACGCCCTGCTGGCGCGCTTTTGCGCCGCGAGGCTGAAGCCCGCCGACCTGGTGGTGAAGCTCTTCGGCGGGGCCAACACCATGCAGGCCATGCACCCGGCGGACCTGCGCGAGATGCTGGACGTGGGCCGCAAGAACGTGGAGAGCGCCCGCGCCGCCCTGGCCGCGCACGGCCTTTCGCCCGCAGCCGAGGACGTGCTGGGCCCCTATGGCCGCAAGCTGTTCTTCGCCACAGGCACGGGCGAGGTCTGGGTGCGCTACCTGAATCCGGAGCAGACCCGGCGCGTGGTGCGTGACGAGGAGCAGGGCCTGGACCCGGCCTGCGACCCTGCCCTGGCGGGGGACGTGTGAGCGCGCTGCGCCCGGCGCTCCTGCTGGGTCTGTCTGTGTTGGCCGTGCTGGCCGTGTGCGCGGACCACGCCCGGGCCCAGGCGCCCGTGTTCCCCTGCTCCGTGCTGCGCCGCCTGGAGCACGATCCCTCGGCCTTCACCCAGGGGCTGTTGCTGCACCAGGGCGAGTTCATCGAGAGCACCGGGCTGTACGGCGAGTCCACCCTGCGCCGGGTGGACCCGGAGACCGGGCGCGTGCGGGCGCTGGTCCGGCTTTCGCCAAAGCATTTCGGCGAAGGCGCGGCCATCTGCCCGCCGGAGGGCGAGCCCGGCTCCCGGCTGGTGCAGCTGACCTGGAGGGAGGGCCTGGCCCTGTTCTACGACCCCGAGACCCTGAAGCCCCTGGGCAGCCAGCGGCTGAAGGGCGAACTCTGGGGCCTGGCCTGCGCTCCTGCTTCCCACGGGGCCTCGCATGGCGGAGCGGGGCAGGGCGGCGCGCGCCTGGTCCTGAGCGACGGCTCGGACGTGCTGCGCCTGCTGGACCCGCGCACCCTGGCCGAGACCGGGCGGCTGCGCGTCTGGGAGGCGGGGCGCGGCGGGCCGGAGCCCGTGGCGCAGCTCAACGAGCTGGAGTGGCACAACGGCTGGATCCTCGCCAACGTCTGGCGGCGCGACGCCCTGGCGCTCATCCGGGGCGACACCGGGCAGGTGGCCGCCTGGATGGACCTGGCCCCCCTGCGGGCGCTGCTCAAGAACCCCCTGGCCGAGGCGGCCAACGGGGTGGCCGTGGAGCGCTCGGGCCGCAGGCTCCACGTCACGGGCAAGCGCTGGGACGCGGTGTTCGTGCTGGAGATGCCCCGGCTGCTCGCCCGCCCGCCGGGCCACCAGCCCTAGCGCCGGGAACCGGGCGCAAAAAAAGACCCCCGGCGGAAGGCCCGTGCGGGCCATCGCCGACGGTCTGGCGCGTGCCGGGGGGCGGGGCCTTTAGGCCTCGCGGATCTCCACGTAGCCGGTGGTGATGGAGCGGATGTGCTTCTCGCGCTCCAGCTCCACGTCCAGGCGCTTGGGCGAGGTGAAGAGGATCTCTTCCTTGCCGGAGCGGATGAGGACGAGCTGGTACGTGACGGGCTTCTTCTCTTTGGTCATGCTTGTGCTCCCTGTGGCGGCCCTGGCGGGCCTCGCAATGGCTTGGCTGCGGCGGGCGGTCTGCCCGCGCAAGGCCGGAAATACGCATTTCCCCGGCCCTTGGCAAGCCGCCCGGGAAGCCGTGCCCCTGGCCGGGCTCCGGGGGCGCCGCTTCCCGCGCCTTGCCGGGGGCTTGGCGGGTTCCTCCCGCCTGGACCACGGACCCGTGCGGGCAAGCGCCCGCAACGCCCTTGCAGGTGCTTCCTGTTTGGGCTATGTTCCACGCAACCTTCAGCGCATTCTCGATATTTTGTGGGCTCTACAGCATTCTTCAGGAGGGTCTTCCATGCGTCCCAACAGTCTGTTCCGCGCGGCCTGCGCCGCGCTGCTCCTCGCCCTTGCCCTGGCCGCGTCGGGCTGCGCCTCCAACACCGTTGTGCCCCTGCGCTACCAGCCTTCCACCCCCAAGGACGCCCTGGCCTGCACCCAGCCGCTCACCGTGGTGGGCTTCGCCGACAAGCGCGCCGACACCATCACCATCGGCACCCTGGGCGACGGCAAGCGCTACTACGCGGAGAACAACGTCTCCGAGTGGATCAGCTGGGCCGTGTTCGAGGAGCTCAAGGCCAGGGGCTGCAACGTGAAGTTCCGCGAGCAGGGCGCGGCCATTCCCTCGCCCCAGGGCTGGGTGGTCAGCGGCTCCTTCGACCAGGTCCAGGTGGAGCACGGCGCGGCCCTGACCGTGAAGGCCGCCCTGCGCCTGCGCGTGAAGCTGGAGAAGGACGGCGCCTGGGTGCAGGAGCAGAACTACTCCGGCGAGCGCGAGCGCATCGGCGTGAGCTACGTGGACGCCGCCCAGACCGTGCTTTCCTCCACCCTCCAGTACCTGCTCCAGGACGCCGCCACCGACGTGGTCAAGGCTGTGAAGTAGCACCGTGCCGCAGCGAGGCGCCCCCATGTCCCGCCTCGAACGACTCCGCCCCGCCCTCCCGCAGCGCGGCTGGGCGGGGCTGGCCGTGGCGCTCATCGCCGCCGCCCTGCTGGGCCCCCTGTGCGCCCCGGCGCGGGCCGTGGCCGCCGGGAGCGAGCTGAGGCTCGTCCATCCGGCGGAGGCCCCGCCCTACTTCTATGTGGATGCCCAGGGCCAGCCCGGCGGGCTGCTGGTGCAGTACTGGCGGCTCTGGTCGGACAAGGCCGGGGTGCGGGTGCGCTTTGTGCCGGCCCGCAGCCAGCAAGAGGCCCTGGCCATGCTCGAGAAGGGCGAGGCCGACATGCACGCGGGCCTGGCCGCCACCCCGGAGCTGGAGGCGCGGCTGGCCCTCTCCCGCCCCATGCTGGACCTGGGCCTGGGTATCTACGCCGTCCTGGCCGACGGCGCGGACCTGAGCGCCATGGAGCGCGAGTCCGCCGTGGTGGGCCTGGTGGCCGGGGAGCCCTCGGCCGCGTTCCTTTCCGCCACGCTGCCGGGCCTGGCCGCCCGGCACTACCCCGACCTGCAGAGCCTGGCCCTGGCCCTGTCGCTGGGGCACGTGCGTATCGCCGCCGGGCCCACGCTGCTCTTGCGCCATCAGCTGGAGGCGGCCATGGGCGGGGGCTTCCGCCTGGTGCGCAGCTTTCCCGGCGTGCAGTTGCGCGCGGCCCTGCCCAAGGGCGAGGCCGAGCTCCTGGCCCGCGTCAACGCGGGGGTGGAGGAGCTGGGCCAGGTGGACGCCGTCCGCTTCGGCTCCGGCTGGGGCAGGCGCCTCTGGGGCCTGCCTGTCTGGCTGTGGCACTCGGCCCTGAGCGTGCTGGCCATCGCCGCGGCGGTGGCCGCCCTGCTCTCGGCGCGGCGCAAGGGCCGCCAGGCCGAGGCCCGCGTGCGCGAGTCCGAGCTGTTGCAGGCGAACCTCATGGCCGAGATGGCCCGCCACCGCAAGACCCAGGACCTGCTGCTCTCGGCCATCGAGCAGTCGCCCTCGGGCATCCTCATCGCCTACGCCGACCCGGCCATACCGGCGGTGTACAACAACCAGGCCCTGCGCCTGCTGGGCCTGCCGGCCCCCCTGCGACAGATGCCCGCCATGCCGGTGCCGCCCTTCACCGTGTACACCCCGACCGGCACGCACATCCCCTTTGAGGAGCTGCCCCTGACCCGCGCCCTGCGCTACGGCGAGAGCGTGGAGGGCGCGGAGTTCCGGCTGGTGCTCTCCGACGGCACGGAGCGCTGGATCTCGGCCAACGCCGCCCCGGTGCGCGACCCCGCCGGCGGCATCACCGCGGCGGTGCTGGTGTTCCACGACGTCTCCGCCTCGCGCGAGAGCGAGCGGGAGCTGGCGCGGTTCAAGTTCTTCCTGGACAGCGGTGTGGAGGAGGTCTACCTCGTCCGGCCGGACAGCACCCTGGCCTACGTCAACGAGGCCGTGGGCCGCAGCCTGGGCCGCAGGCGCGAGGAGTTCCTCGACGAGCCGCTCATGGCCATCGACCCGGCCTACGGGCCGGAGAACTTCCGCAGGCTGCTGCAGCGCGTGCGCGAGGGCCAGCAGACCTTCGAGACCGTGCAGACCACCGCCGCCGGCGCGCGCCTGACCAAGGAGATCAAGGCCTTCTACATGCGCTTCGGCGAGGAGGAGTACGTCTGCGCCTTCGGCCGCGACATCACCGCGCGCAAGAACCTGCTGCAGGAGCTGGAGAGCACCCGCGCCCTGTTCGAGGCCGCCCTGGAGCAGAGCCCCACGGGCATCGTCATCGGCGATGCCTCCACGGGCAGGATAACCATCGTCAACAGGGCCGCGGCGGAGATAGTGGGCCTGGAGGCCGAGCAGCTGCGACAGCTGCACATGGGCGAGCACATGCCCGACTGGAGCGTGATGCTCCACGACGGCAGCAGGATGCAGGCCACGGATGCCCCGCTCATCCGGGCCATTGCCAACGGCGAGGTGACCCGCGACCTGGAGGGGCGCTTCGTGCGGCCCGGCCAGCCCGACCGCTGGCTTTTGGCCAATGCCGCGCCTATACGCTCGGATGACGGAACCACCGTGGCGGGCATCCTCACCCTGGCGGACATCACCGCGCGCAAGCAGATGGAGGACCAGCTCCTGTTCAAGGCCCTGCACGACGGGCTGACCGGGCTGCCCAACCGGGCCCTGTGCCTGGAGCGCATCCAGCAGGTGGCCGAGGAGGCCCAGCGCCGGGGCGGCCTCTTCGCCGTGGCCTTCATCGACCTGGACCACTTCAAGCTTTTGAACGACAGCCTGGGCCACAGCTTCGGCGACCGCGTGCTCATCGAGGCGGCCAAGCGCCTGGTGAGCGGCGTGCGCGGGCAGGACACGGTGTGCCGCTTCGGCGGCGACGAGTTCGTGCTCATCGTGGAGGGGGCCGCCAGCGCCGAGGGCTCCCAGGAGATCATCCGCGGCGCCCTGGAGCGCCTGCGCGAGCCCCTGAGCGTGGACGGGCAGGAGGTGCGCCTGACGGCCAGCGTGGGCGTGGTGGTGGGCCCCACGGCGGACAGCCCCCGGGCCGAGAGCATCCTGCAGAACGCCGACGTGGCCATGCACCGCGCCAAGGACGCCGGGCGTGACCGCATCCGCATGTTCCACCCCGGCATGCTGCGCCGGGCCGTGGAGCTCATGGCCCTGGACGCGGACATGCGCCGGGCCCTGGAGCAGGACGAGTTCCTGGTCTATTTCCAGCCCCTCTTCTCCATGACCGGGGCCGAGGTGCGCGGGCTGGAGGCCCTGGTGCGCTGGAAGAGCCCCCTGCGCGGCCTGGTGGGGCCAGACACCTTCATCCCCCACGCCGAGGACTCCGGGCTCATCGTGCCCCTGGGCGAGCGCGTGCTGCGCCGCGCCTGCGCCACCATGGCCGCCTGGCGGCGGGAGTATCCGGAGGCCCGGCGCATCCCCCTGTCCGTGAACCTCTCGGCCAAGCAGTTCGCCCAGCCGGACATCGTGGAGACCGTGCGCCAAGTGCTGGCCGAGAGCGGCCTGCCCCCGGCCATGCTCAAGATCGAGATCACCGAGAGCGCGCTCATGGCCGACCCGGAGAACGCGCTCACCTCCATGCGCAGGCTCAAGGCCCTGGGCGTCTCCCTGGCCATCGACGACTTCGGCACCGGCTATTCGTCGCTGTCCTACCTGCAGCGCTTCCCCGTGGACATCCTCAAGATCGACCGCAGCTTCGTGCGGGACCTGCCGCGCGAGGACTCCGACAGCCGGGAGCTGGCCCGGGCCATCGTGGCCCTTGGGCACAGCCTGAGGCTGATGGTGGTGGCCGAGGGCGTGGAGAACCGCGAGCAGCTGGACATCCTGGCGGAGCTGGGCTGCGAGGCCGTGCAGGGCTTCCTGTTCTCGCCGCCGGTGCCGGCCATCGGGGTGGAGCCCTTCCTGGGCCGCAGGGCGGCCCAGGCCCGGACGGAGGGCGAGGTTTCCGGCGAACCGGAGCATGCCGCCCAGGCGCCCCGGACCGAGCTCGGCGAAGCCTCCGATCCCCTGGACTACCCCAAGCAGTAGCCCGATTCCCCCTGTCGGTCCCCGCCCGCCTTCGTCGGCTTCCGCCGGCGCCGGCCTGGGCGGGCCAAAAAAAGCGGCCAGCCGGAACTCCGGCTGGCCGCTTGGCGTTGGCGTGTATGCCCCGGCGCCTACTGCACCACGACCTTGAGGTTTTCGCCCGCGCGCAGGCCGCCGCCCTTGAGCTTGTTCCAGCCCTTGAGGGCCTCGGCGGTGACGCCGAACTTCTTGGACACGGTCTGCAGGGTGTCGCCCTGGCGCACGGTGTAGCGCACCACCTGCTCGCGGGCCTTTGCGGCCTGCTTGCCGGTCTTCTTCTGGGCTTGTGTGCTGGAATCGGGGATGTACAGCTGCATGCCGGGCTTGATGCCCTTGGAGTTGGACAGGCCGTTGGCCAGAAGCAGGGTCTTGGCGCTGATCTTGAATTTTTTGGTGATGGACCACATGTTGTCGTTCTTGCCCACGGTGTAGTTGGAGCGGCTGGAGGCGATCTTGCGGGTCTTCTTCAGGCCCTCGGGCATTTTCTCGCCGGTGCTGCTGGCCGGGAGCATGGCGTATTCGCCGGGCTTGAGCACCGGGCCGTTGATCTGGACCACCACCTCCTGGGGCACACGGTAGCGCCTGGCCAGCGCGGACACGGTCTCGCCCTTCTTGATGTGGTGGGTGATGAACCCGGCGTAGGGCCTGGTGCTGGGGTTCTCCAGGTAGGCCAGCATGGGCTGCTTGCGGTCCACGGGGATGGCCACGGTGGTCTGGCGGTCCGGGGGGCTCACCTGGCGGCGGAAGGCCGGGTTCAGGGCGTGGAACTCGTCCCAGCTCATGCCGCCCGCCTTGGCCAGGGCCAGCAGGTCCGTGCCGCCGGGCACGTGCACCACCTCGAGTTGGGGCGCGGCGTTCCAGCGCACGGGCTCGAAGCCCAGGGCCTCCAGGTTCTGGAAGATCTTGGTGATGGCCACGAACTTGGGCACGTAGTGCTGGGTCTCGGTCTTCAGCCGGGCCTTGTGGCCCAGGCGGTTGTTGTGGGTCAAGAGCTGGAAGAAGTCGTCGGTGTTGGTGCCCTCCAGCGCCCGGGCGATCTTGCCCTCGCCGGCGTTGTAGGCGGCCAGGGCCAGGTACCAGTCGCCGAACATGTCGTTCAGGAAGGCCAGGTACTTGGCGGCGGCTTCGGTGGCCAGCTTGGGGTCGCGGCGCTCGTCCAGCCACCAGTCCACCTTGAGCCCGTACTTGCGGCCGGTGTAGGGCATGAACTGCCACATGCCGCCCGCGCCCGCCCAGGAGTAGGCGTTGACGTTGTAGCCGGACTCGGCGAAGGGCAGCATGGCCAGGTCCTGGGGCAGGCCGTGGCGGGTCAGGGCCTCGCGCACGTGGGGCAGGTGGGCCTCGGCGCGCTTCAGCCAGCGGGCGAAGGTCTCGCGCGCGGGGCCGGTGTAGTAGGCGAAGTAGCGCTCCACCTCCTGGGACTCGAAGAGGTCCAGGTCGAAGTCCAGGCCAGCCTTCTCGCTTAGGATGCGGCGCTGCTCCGGCGAGAGCGGGGTGGCCTGGGCCATGGGCGGCGCGGTGACTTCGCTTTCCAGCAGGGTGCCGGTCTGGCCGGGGGTGAGCGGGAGGGGGGAGAGCTCGGGCTCCAGGTCCACGTCGTCGTCGATGCCGGGGCGGTTCTGGGGCTTGAGGGGCAGGCGCCCCTGGGCGGCCAGCAGCCCGGCCTTCTGGGACGAGCCCTGGGCATACTGGCGGGATTCGTGTCCCTGGGCCTTGACAGGGTCCACGATGTCGCTATTCATGGCGGAGCAGGCCCACAGGGGCAAAAGCAGGCCGACAAGGGCCGCTCCCGTGGCGAGGCGTCGAAGCAAACTCATCATCAAAACGGTCTTCCTCCGTTGGGCGTTGCGGCCTTCGTGGCCGTGGCGGGGTGCGGATAGGGGCAGCAGGATGGCGCTGCCGGAATGATTGGATAAAAAACGCGCCCCGGTTTTCTGGATACGCAAAAAGACACCACACTCTACACCTGTTCGACCCGTCTGGCAAGCGCGCGCCGCGCGACCGGACTCTGGAGGTTCCCATGGCTGATTCGAAAAGATCCCCGCGCCCCAAGGCCCCGCGCCCGACCGGGTCCGGCGGAGGCAAGGCCGGCGGCGGAGGCAAGTCCGGTGGCAAGGCCCCGCGCCAGCGCTCCGGCGGCAAGGGCGGCACCTCCGGCGGGCACTCCGGCGGCTGGTCCACCAGCAAGCCCGGCGGGGGCGGAAAGCCCGGCGGCTTCCGCCGCGACGACAAGCGCGACGCCAGGCGCGATGACAGCCCGGCCCCCCGCAAGCCCAGGGAGCGGGTGGACGATTTCGACTTCGACGTGAGCGACGCCCCGCGCCCGGCCTTCCCCAAGCCCGCCCGGCCCGCCGGCCCCGCCGGCCAGCCCGGCGGAAAGGCGGGCGGCAAGGACCGCCCCGAGCGCAGGCCCGCGCCCCGCAAGCCCGAGGGCCCGCGCCAGGCCAGGGGGGACCAGGACCTGCTGGACCACCACAACGCCGAGCGCCGCCCGGCCCGTGCCCCCCAGGGCGAGGGGGCCGAGGGCGAGGCCCTGCCCGAGGGCAAGAGCGTCACCGCCGGGCGCAACCCCGTGCGCGAGCTGTTGGAAAGCGCGCCCAGGCGCGTGGACGGCGTCTTCGTGCGCAAGGGCCAGCGCGAGGCCAAGGTCCAGGAGATCGTGGCCCTGGCGGACGCCAACCGCATCAAGGTGCAGTTCGTGGACGACGCCGTGCTGCGCCGCCTGTATTCCGGCACGCACCAGGGCGTGGTGGCCGTCACCGCCGCCGTGGAGTACGCCGAGCTGGACGCGCTCATCGCCACGGTGGCCGACGCGCCCCTGCCGGTGCTGCTGGCCCTGGACCAGGTGCAGGACCCCGGCAACCTGGGGGCCATGGCCCGCACGGCCTGGGCCCTGGGCGCGGCGGGCATCATCGTGCCGCGCCACGGCGGGGCCTACATCGGCGCCGGGGCCATGCGCGCCAGCGCGGGGGCCCTGCACCACCTGCCCGTGGCCCGGGTGACCAACATGAGCCAGGCCCTGGACGCCTGCGCCAAGGCCGGGCTCAACATCCTGTGCGCCGACGGCGAGGGCGAGGACGTGAACACGGCCGCCATCCGCCTGCCCGCCGTGCTGGTGCTGGGCGGCGAGGAAAAGGGCGTGCGGCACGGCGTGGGCAAGCACTGCGACCAGCGCCTGGCCATCCCGCTCAAGCGCGCCTTCGACTCGCTCAACGTGGCCCAGGCCGCGGCCATCATCCTGGCCCGGCTGGGGCAGCTGTAGTCCGGATTGACTGTCTGATCGGCCCGCGCAGGGGCCGGGGGGAGACCCTCGGCCCCTTTTTTACGCCTTGAGGCGGTAGCCCACGCCGCGCACGGTCTCGATGACGCCCTCGTGGCGGCCCAGCTTGGCCCGCAGGCGCCGCACGTGGGTGTCCACGGTGCGCGAGGTGCCCTCGAAGTCCGTGTTCCACACGGCGTCCAGGAGCTTGTCCCGCGTGAGCACCTTGCCCCTGGCGGCCACCAGCTCGCGCAGGATCTTGTGCTCCGTGGCGGTGATGGGCCGCAGCTCCCCGTCCACGCGCAGTTCGTGGGAGGCGAAGTCCACGGACAGGCCCTCGCGCTGCCACAGGCCGTCGGCCTCCGGGGGGGCCGAGGCCGAGCGCCGCAGCACCAGCTTGATGCGCAGCACCAGCTCGCGCGGGCTGAAGGGCTTCACCACGTAGTCCTCGGCCCCCAGCTCCAGGCCCACCACGCGGTCCACCTCGGCGTCGCGCGCGGTGAGCATGATCACCGGGATGTGGCGCAGGGCCGGGTCCTGCTTGAGCCTGCGGCAGAGCTCCAGGCCGTCCATGCCCGGCAGCATCAGGTCCAGCAGGGCCAGGTCCGGCCGCCAGCGCGAGAGCAGGGCCAGGGCCTGCGCGCCGTCCGCGCACAGGCGCGCCTCGAACCCGGCGGCCTGGAGGTTGTGGCGCAGCAGCTCCTGCGTCTCGGCGTGGTCCTCCACCACGAGGATGCGGCGCGTCTCCATGCGTTCCCTCCCGTCCGTGTTCGTGTCGCGTTGGCGGCACTGTATGGCCGGGGGCGCGCCGCTTGGTGACGGCCAGGTGACGGCAGGGCGAAGGTTTGGGGGCGGGCGGGGGCGCCGAAGGCCCGGGGGTCCGGGTTCCTTGACGCTACGGGCGGGCGGTGGCAAGACTTCCGGCGGACCGCCCTACCAACGCCAGCCCAAGCGAGGCCCCCATGGTCAGGATCTTCACCCGCGTCATCCCCGTCGTGCAGGGCGACATCGACGTGCAGGGCCACGTGAACAACCTGCGCTACCTGGCCTGGATGCAGGACGTGGCCACGGCCCATTCGGCGGCCGTGGGCTGGCCGCTCTCGCGCTACGTGGCGGAGAAGTCCGGCTGGGTGGTGAAGAGCCACACCATCAACTACAGGCGCCCGGCCTTCCTGGGCGAGACCATCGTGGCCGCCACCTGGATAGCGGGATTCAGCCCGCGCATGAGCCCGCGCAAGTACCTGTTCTGGCGGCCCGCCGACCAGGCCGTGCTGGCCGAGGCCATGACCGAGTGGGTGTACGTGAGCCTGGACACCGGGCGGCCCATCAAGGTGCCCCAGGAGCTGCGCGACGCCTTCACCATCATCGAGGACGAGGGCGAGGCGCTGGAGGCCTTGAAGGCGCTGGCGGTTTGACGCCCGGCCCGGTGAGCGTGTAGGTACTACGTATTCCCGCCCCATTCTGCCGGGCGGGCAACCGGACAACCGCCGCAACGCCGCGCACGGGGTCATCGCCATGCCCGCCGCCCCTTCCCTGGACTTCATCGCCTGGAGGCCGGAGTACGACTGCCCGGTCCGGCTCATCAACTGCCAGCACCAGGAGGTGCTGCTCTTCCTCAACCGCTGGTACGTGGACCTGAAGCTGGGCCGCTTCGACCGCCGCGACCTGCTGGGATTCCTCCGGCAGCGCTTCGACTTCCTGGTCCACTACTCGGACTTCCACCTCTCCTTCGAGGAGGACATGCTGGTGCTGCTCTCGCGGCGCTATGGATTCCCGGAGGCCGAGTTCGCCGCCCACCAGCGCTCCCACCGCGAGTTCAACGCGAGCTTCCTGTCCAGCCTGCGCGGGCAGATCGACCTGTTCGCCAAGTCCGGGGCGTCGCTGCTGACGGACACCATCCTCATCGACGTGCTGAAGGACGTGGCCGGGTGGTGGTACGCCCACATCCGCGCCCCGCGAGAGGGCAAGCCCGGCGGGCCGGACCACGTGTACCGGGAGTTCATGCGGGGCATGCCGGCGGCGGCCATGCACGAGCTGCTCAACGACCTGCTGGTGGCGGCGGAGCTGGACGGGTAGGGCGGTTGACTCCCGCCCCCCCTCGGGTGCACAACAGCCCCGGCGCGACGCCGCACCGATCCACTTTCGCGCGCCGAGGAGCCCCCTTTTCGTGAACGAGCCCGTGACAGAACAGACCCCCTGCGCCGCCCCGCAGATCACCGCCAACATGCCCATCGGCGTGTTCGACTCCGGCGTCGGCGGCCTCACCGTGCTGCGCGACCTGCGCAAGGCCCTGCCCGCCGAGGACTTCCTGTACCTGGGCGACACCGCCCGGCTGCCCTACGGCACCAAGAGCGGGGCCACCGTGGCCCGCTACGCCCTGCAGACCACCCGCGTGCTGGTGGACATCGGCGTGAAGCTCCTGGTGGTGGCCTGCAACACGGCCTCCTCCGTGGCCCTGCCGGGGCTGGCCCAGGCCTACCCCGGCCTGCCGGTCATCGGCGTCATCGAGCCCGGGGCCGGCGCGGCCTGCAAGAACGCTCCCCGGGGCCGCATCGCGGTCATCGCCACCGGCGGCACCGTGCGCGGCGCGGCCTACCAGGCGGCCATCCTGCGCCAGCTGCCCCAGGCCACCATCGCCACCCGGCCCGCGCAGCTCTTCGTCTCCCTGGCGGAGGAGGGCTGGACCGACGGGCAGATCGTGGCGGACATCGCCCGGCGCTACCTGGACCCGCTCATGGCCGAGTTCCCCGAGGGCGGGCCGGACTGCCTGGTGCTCGGCTGCACGCACTTTCCCGTGCTGGCCCCGGCCATCCGCGCCGTGCTGCCCCAGGGCGTGCGCCTCATCGACAGCGCCGAGACCACGGCCCAGTGCGTGCGCCAGGAGCTGTGCCACCGGGGCCTGGTGCGCGAGGGGAATGGGCCCGACCAGGGAGGAGGGGGAACCGCCCGCTTCTTCGCCACGGACGACCCCGAGCGCTTCGCCCGCGTGGGCGAGATCTTCCTGGGCGAGGGCATCAACCCCGCCGATGTGACCCTGGTGGATTTGTAGCGCCATAAGCCCCGGAGCCGGGCCCGCCCCGGCAACCCCCTGGATTTCCGCCTGCGGCTGTGCCATAGCGGTCCCATGCTGGAACTCGCCGTCTTTCTCTGCGGAGCCGTGGTCATGGTGCTGGAGCTCACGGGCTCCCGCGTGCTCGCCCCCTACCTGGGCACCTCCATCGTGGTCTGGACCAGCCTCATCGGCGTGGTGCTGGGCAGCCTGTCCATAGGCTACTGGTGGGGCGGAAAACTGGCCGACCGCAGGCCCGAGCCCAGGCTGCTGGCCCGCCTCATCCTGCTGGCCGCCGTGGCCACGCTGCTTTTGGCGGGGCTCAAGGGCGTGGTGCTGGCCTACCTGCAGAACAAGAGCGGCCTCCACGTCTCCACCCTGGCCGCCACCATGGTCCTGTTCGCCCCGGTTTCCGTGCTGCTGGGCATGGTCTCGCCCTTTGCCGTGCGCCTGCGCATGGAGGACGCCGCGACCTCCGGCAGCACCGCCGGGAACCTTTACGCCCTGTCCACCGTGGGCAGCATCGCGGGCACCTTCGCCGCCGGGTTCTGGCTCACCGCCACCCTGGGCACCACCAACATCATCCTGGCCATGGCCGGGGTGCTGGTGCTGGCCGCCGTGCTGGTGCACCGGGGCGACTGGGGCATCAAGGCGGGGGCCGCCCTCTTCGTGCTGCTCTTCTCCGCGCTCATGGGCTTCTACGACGCCCACCTGCGCGCCGACGTGGGCCTCCACGACATCGACACCCCCTACCAGCGCGTGCTGGTGTACAACACCACCGACCGCCACAGCGGCAGGGCCCTGCGCGTCATGGCCACCGGGCCGGAGGGCGTACAGTCCGCCGTGTTCCCCGAACAGCCCGAGGCCCTGGCCGTGCCCTACACCCGCTACTACCGCCTGGCCGCGCACTTCCGCCCGGACGCCCGGCGCATCCTCATGCTGGGCGGCGGCGGGCTGTCCTTTCCCAAGTACCTGGCGGCCAACCCCGGCGAGTTCCCAGGAGCCTCCATGGACGTGGTGGAGATCGACCCCGGCATGACGGCCATGGCCCGGGAGTTCTTCGGCTTCGCCGATTCCCCGGCCATCGCCCTGCACCACGACGACGCCCGCCGGTTCCTCTCCGCGGCCTCGGCGCGCGGACCACAGGGCGGGCCCGGAGGGTATCAAGTGGCGCCCGGAGGCTATCAAGTAGCGTTGGTGGACGTGTTCACCAGCCACCTGGCCGTGCCCTTTCACCTCACCACCCGGGAGACGCTCACCGCGCTCTCCGCCAGCCTGGACGAGGGCGGGGTGGTGCTGGTGAACTGCATCAGCCCGGCGGAAGGACCGAAAAACGGCTTCTACCGGGCGCTGCTGGCCACCTACCGCTCCGTGTTTCCGCGCGTGGAGAGCTTCCTGGTGCAAAGCCCGGACAGGCCCCAGGAGCTCCAGAACATCGTGCTGGCGGCCTTCAAGAACCCCGCCGCGCCGCTGCTGGAGAGCGCCGACCCGGAGCTCTCCATGCTGCTGGCCACGCGCTACGAGGCCCCCGGCAAAACCCCCGGCGACCCGCCCGTGCTCACCGACGACTTCGCGCCCGTGGACCACTACCTGCTCGGGCTGTAGGCCCCGGGCCAGGTTGCCGGCGGCCAGCCCGCGCGAAACCGCGTCAAACAACGCCCACGGAGGCCCCCCCATGGCTACATCCCTGCGCCTGCACGGCATCCGGCACGAGAGCTTCGAGAAGGAGGGCGAGATCGCGGTCTGGGCGGCCCAGCGCGGCCACACCCTCGCCCACACCGACCTCTGGAACGGCGAGCCCCTGCCCGCCCTGGACGCCTTCGACTGGCTCATCGTCATGGGTGGGCCCATGGGCGTGTACGACGACGGCCAGTACCCCTGGCTGGGCCCGGAGAAGCGCTTCCTGCGCGCCGCCGTGGACGCGGGCAAGCTGGTGCTGGGCGTGTGCCTGGGCGCGCAGCTGCTCTCCGTGGTGCTGGGCGGCCAGGTGACGAAGAACGCCCACCGCGAGATCGGCTGGTTCCCGGTGGCGGCCACGCCCCAGGCCGCCGAGAGCCGGGTCTTCCGCTCCCTGCCCGCCGCCTACGAGGCCTTCCACTGGCACGGCGACACCTTCAGCGTCCCCGAGGGCGCGCTCTGGACCGCCAAGAGCGAGGCCTGCGCGCACCAGGCCTTCGAGGCCAAGGGTGGCCGCGTCGTGGGCCTGCAGTTCCACCTGGAGACCAACGCCCAGAGCATGGCCGAACTCTCCGCCAACTGCGCGGACGAGATCGTGGTGGACCGGTGGGTGCAGCCCGTGTCCGAAATGGTCGCCCGGCCGGAGCGGCTCACGGCACTGCGCGGGCTTTTGGACGGCATCCTGGACAACATGGCCGCGCTGGCGTAGAGCCCCGGCGTTACGTTTCAAACACCAAGGGGGGAACCATGGCCGAAACCGTGGACGAAATCACCATAGCCTTCGAGGAAGACGGCGTGCTGGTGCGCGAGGAACTGGACAAGGTCATCCTGTCCAAGGGCGCCTGGACCACCATCCTGTTCAAGTACCGGGAGATGGACCGCGCGCGCAAGGGCTACGGCCCGGTGGTGTTCTCCGTGCGGCGCTACAAGAAGGCCGCGGGCGAATACAAGCAGCAGAGCAAGTTCACCATCTCCAACGAGGAACAGGCCCGCAAGATCGCCGAGGCCCTGCTGGGCTGGATAGGCAAGTAGGCTGGCTGCGGGGCTCCGCCCCGCGCCCCGGCAAGGGGCCCCGCCCCCTGCACACCTGCGCCGGGGGGGTGACGACCCAGCCTGTTTATTTGATTGGCTCGCGAGTGGCTGGGTGCGGGACGCAGGCAGCGCTGGCCCGGCATCGGGCAGGCTCCGACAAACATGTGAACGGGATTTTCCGGCGAAGACGCCGGAAAATCCCGTTCGCGGTTGGCCCGTTTTGAGGCAGGGGAAACTGGTCGGCGGAAGCTGTCTGGGAAAGGCTCGCCACCATCACCCCCATAAAAGCTTTGGAAGGGGATGGGAGGGGGTTCGGGGGAGGGCAGGGGAAACTTTTCAGCGAAAAGTTTCCCCTGCCCTCCCCCGATTCACCACCTTACAGCTTGCTCTTCAGCACGATGTCCGTGATGGGCCCGCGGCTCTTTTCGCCCTTGAGCACCATGTGGGCGTAGTTGCGGTAGCCTTTCAGCTTCTTCACCACCCAGTTCAGGCCGTTGTTGCTCTCGTTCAGGTAGGGGTTGTCCACCTGCCGGGTATCGCCCAGGCAGAAGCACTTGACGCCCTCGCCCATGCGGGTGAGCAGGGCGCGGGTTTCGTTTCGCGAGAGGTTCTGCATCTCGTCCACGATGACCACGCAGTTTTCCAGGTTCATGCCCCGGATGTAGGCGATGGGCTGGATGACGAAGCGCTTGGGGTTGAGCTTGAGCACGTCGGCCTGGGGGTCCTGGAAGATGCGGTTGGCCGGGCGGATCTCGTGCAGCTTGAGCAGCAGGTCCGTGATGTAGCGCACGTAGGGGCCCATCTTCTCCTCGATGTCGCCGGGCAGGTAGCCCATCTTGGCGCCGATTTCGACAACGGGCTTGACCAGGTAGATGCGCTTGAACGGGTTGTCCTTGCGCTCCAGGGTCAGGTAGAGCGCGGCGGCCAGGGCCAGGAAGGTCTTGCCGTACCCGGCCTCGGACTGCAGCGAGACGAGGTCGATGGCCGGGTTGAGCAGCAGTTCCAGCGCCAGGTTCTGGTACACGGTGCGCGGCTTGATGCCCCAGATCTCGTGCCCGTAGCCGATGGCCTTGGGCCCTTCCGGCCCGTGGAACACCGGGGTGCCCGCCTCCCAGCGGAAGGAGTTGGGCACCGGCTCCTCGTCCTCGTCCACAAAGCCGGTGTACACCTGCGACTCGCTCTGGAAGGGCACGCTGTCGCGGTAGCCCTCGCAGGGGATGCCCGAGACCCGGGCCTTGAGCTGCAGGATGCGGTCGTTGGTGACGAGGATGGGCTCGGAGAGCGGATGGTGGCTGATCTCGCGCAGGATGCGGTCGTCGGGGGATTCGTCCGTGGCCAGAGGCAGGGCGCTGCCGCCGGGGGGAAAGATGTGCACCTCGGGGTCGCCCAGGATGGTGGAGACGGCCTGGGCGACGACGTGGCCCAGGCGCGGGTCGCGCTTGAGCTTGTCCAGCTCGGTGAGCACCGTGTAGGGGATGTGGATGCGGTTTTCCTGGCCGTTGCGCAGGGCCTGGACGCACTTGGGATTCTCGATGAGCACGTTGGTGTCGAGCACGAAATTCTTCGATGCCATTCGGGTCCCTTGGGCTGGAAGTTCCGGCCCGGTGGCGGGCCGCAGGGGTCCCCAGTCGTCGTGCCTAATTGTTCGAGATCTTTGGAATCACCTCCCAACGCCGGGCATGCCGCCCCGTTGCTTTTAAACATTCTCTAAACTTTTGTCCGTCGCTGGTAAAGCACTATTGCGGGGCGGGCGGGTGACAATGGCGTGACGGGGTTCCGGGCCGGGGGCCTGGCCTGGGTCCGGAGGGGGCGCGCGGCCCCCTCCGTGCCGTGCGGGGCTATTGGGCGGCGGGGATGTACTTGATCGCGAGGTTGTAGGCGACCATGGCCTCGC
This sequence comes from uncultured Desulfocurvus sp., assembly GCA_964502805.1. Classification (GTDB taxonomy): domain Bacteria; phylum Desulfobacterota; class Desulfovibrionia; order Desulfovibrionales; family Desulfovibrionaceae; genus Humidesulfovibrio. The sequence goes on along the minus strand of CAZCYB010000013.1, from coordinate 6,621 downwards.
CCATGGTGCGGGCGGGCAGCAGGGGCTTCAGCCGCGCGGCCAGGGCGGCGGGGTCCGCGCCCTTGGCGGCCAGCTCGCGGGCCTTGGCGTCGAAGAGCAGGAGGTAGGCCTTCATGTCCTCCACGTCCTTGGCCGTGGAGAGGGGGCCGTGTCCGGGCACGATGGTGTCCGCGCCCAGGGCGGCCACGCCGTCCAGCACCTTGGTCCAGGCCGGGATGTCGCCCTCGCCCAGGAAGGGGTGGAAGTCCGTGAACAGAATGTCGCCGGTGAACAGCACCTTCTGCCTGGGCAGAAGCACCAGCGTGCTGCCCTGGGTGTGCGAGGGCGTCTGGTGGATGAGCTCCACCGCCTCTGTGCCCAGGCGCAGGGTCAGGCGCTCGGTGAAGGTGAGCGCGGGCAGGGCGATCCTGGTGCCGGCCATGTCCTCCTTGGTCAGACCGTAGGTGGAGGCGCGGGTGAGCATCTTCTCGCCGTTCTTGGCAAGGTACTCGCGCTCCAACTCGTGGCTCACCAGCACCGCGCCCTGGTCCGTGAACACGCTGGCGCCCAGGGCGTGGTCCAGATGGCCGTGGGTGAGCACCACATAGCGCACGGGCTTGCTGGTGACCTTCCTGATGTCGGCCAGCAGGCGCTTGCCCTCCTTGGCGGAGATGAGCGCGTCGATGACGATGACGCCCTCCTGCGTGACCACCACGCCGACGTTGGCGGCGAAGCTGTTCTGCGGCGTGGCTGTCTTTGGCGTTTCATAGGCGTAGACGTTGTCGGCGATCCGCTTGAGCCCTTCGGCCTGGGCGCCGGTGGCGGCGAAGAGGACCAGGGCCATTACTGGGACAAGGGCCAGGGCGGACATGATTCTGCGCATTGTCTCTCCTTGTGGTTGCGCGGTTTCCGGTTGCCTGAGAGCTACCGGAAACCGCGCTGCATATCCAATCACAAGAACGGATTGCGGCCATAGGCCTTTGGGATGGGAAGCCCTACTTGCAGCCGCAGCCGCCGTTCTGGGCCGCGGGGGCCGCCGGCTTGGCGTGCAGTTCGGTGCAGCCGCAGCCGCAGGCCTGGGCCGGGCAGGAGGGGGAGTCCTCGGCCAGGGCCTCGTGGACCATGCCCGCGGTGCGCCCGGCCAGACGCACGCACTTGTCCATCTTTTCCTGGGGGCCCAGGTTTTCCAGCACAGTGCCGCAGCGCGAGCAGCCGTAGTCCGCCTTGAACCGGTTGAACAGCGCGTCCGCCGTGGCGGCGATGCCGTCCCAGGGCTCCTGGCCGCTGTCGCGCCCGCGCAGGTAGCCCAGGGCCATGAGCCCGCCGGAGAGCGCTCCGCACAGCGCCTTCTTGCTGCGGCCCACGCCGCCGCCGAAGGCCGAGGCCACGCGCGGGGAAAACTCCTTCTGGTCCACGCCCTCGCTCTCCAGGATGGCCTGGAGCACGGCCTCGGCGCAGTGCAGCCCGCCCCGGAAAAGTTCCTCCGTCCTCGCTTCCACTTCATGCCTGTTCATGTGCCTCTCCTTTGCGTCCGGGCCCCGCATTTCCGGGCCGGGCGCGTTGACGTTGTGCTCGTTCCGATTTATCGATTAGTCAACATGACAAATCGCGTCCAACGATTGTTTTCGATGCGCCCGAACGAAATAACCGAACGGAAAACGCGAACACTGGAGGCCCCATGGAGCTGCGGGATCTGAAGACCTTCCTGGCCGTGGCCCGGCGCTTAAGCTTCCACCGCGCGGCGGAGGAGCTGCACGCGGCCCAGTCCACGGTCTCCGCGCGCATCGCCGCCCTGGAGGACGACCTGGGCGTGCGCCTGTTCGAGCGCCTGGGCCGCCGGGTGAGCCTCACCGTGGCCGGGGAGCGGCTGTTGGGCTACGCGGCCAAGATGCTGGACCTGGAGGACGAGGCCCGGGCCTGGGCCGCCGGGGCCGGGGAGGCGCGCGGCAGCCTCACCGTGCGCGTGCCGGAGAGCCTGTGCGCCTGGCGCCTGGGCGGGGTCATCGCCGAGTTCCGGCGGCGCTTCCCGCTGGTGGCGCTCTCCCTCACCGCCTGCGCCCACGACGGCCTGGAGCAGGACCTGCGCCAGGGGGTGACGGACCTGGCCCTGCTCATGAGCGACAGCGTGCGCGCCGGGGACCTGGTGGTGGAGGCCCTGGGCGTGGAGCCGCTTGTGCTGGTGGCCGCGCCGGGGCACCCTCTGGCCGGGAAAAAGCGCATCCGGCCCGAGGACCTGCGCGGCGAGACCCTGGTGCTCTCCCGGGCCGACTGCTCCTACCGGCGCATGTTCGAGGCCCTGCTGGACGAGCGGGGCGTTGGGCGCGCCGCCGGGGTGGAGTTTTCCAGCGCCTCGGCCCTCAAGGGCGCGGTGATGAGCGGCCTGGGGCTGACCCTGCTGCCGGAGATCGCCGTTCGCTCGGACGTGGCCGGGGGGCGGCTGGCCCTCCTGCCGTGGGACGCGAGGCGCGGCGGCCCGCTGGAGACGGCGGTGCTGATGCTGCGCCACAAGGACAAGTGGCTGGCCCCGCCTCTGGCGGCGTTCATGGAACTGGCCCGGGAGCGGCTCATGGCCGGGCTTGGGCCGGCAAGGGGGCCGAGGCCGCTGGACCTCGCCCTCGCCGGGGATGGGGGCAAGGCCGGGGGGCGCTGCTGCTGATTCTGGTCCCTCATGGCCCCTTGGCGAGCGCGGCGAAATGGGCTAGGCAGGGCGTCTATGCGAGAACGCAGGAAAACACGGGCGGTGAACGTTGGCGGCGTGGGCGTGGGCGGGGAGAACCCCGTGCGCGTGCAGAGCATGACCAACGTGGACACACGCGACGTCTTTGCCGCCACGGCCCAGGTGCGGGAGCTGGCCCGGGCCGGGTGCGAGATCGTGCGCCTGGCCGTGCCCGACGAGCAGGCCGCCTTGGCCCTTGCCCATATCAAGAAAGACGCGAGTGTCCCGCTCATCGCGGACATCCACTTCGACCACCGGCTGGCGCTGCTGGCCCTGGAGGCGGGCGTGGACGGCCTGCGCATCAATCCGGGAAACATAGGCGGCGCGCGCAAGGTGGACGCGGTGGTCAAGGCCGCGGCCGAACGCGGCGCGCCCATCCGCATCGGGGTCAACTCCGGCTCGGTGGAGAAGGACCTGCTGGCGAAATTCGGCGGGCCCACGCCCGAGGCCATGGTAGAGAGCGCCCTGGGCCACGTGGCCCTGCTGGAAAAACGCAATTTCCACGACATCAAGATTTCGCTCAAGTCCTCCAGCGTGCTGCACACCATCGAGGCCTACGAGCTTCTCTCCGCCCGCGTGGACTACCCGCTGCACATCGGCGTCACCGAGGCCGGGACGCTTTTGCCCGGCGCGGTGAAGTCCGCCGTGGGCCTTGGCGTGCTGCTTTTCCAGGGCATCGGCGACACCCTGCGCGTGTCCCTCACCCACGACCCCGTGGCCGAGATCGGCGTGGCCTACGACATCCTGCGGGCCTTAAACCTGCGCCAGCGCGGGCCGGAGGTCATCAGCTGCCCCACCTGCGGCCGCACGGAGATCGGGCTCATCGCCCTGGCCGAGGAAGTGCAGAAGCGCCTGCGCGACGTGCCCGAGGTCTTCAAGGTGGCGGTGATGGGCTGCGTGGTCAACGGGCCCGGCGAGGCGCGCGAGGCGGACATCGGCATCGCCGGGGGCCGGGGCTTAGGGATCGTGTTCCGCAAGGGCGAGGTCATCCGCAAGATTCGCGGCGAGGAGAACCTGCTGCCCGAGTTCATGAAGGAATTGGACGCTTTTCTGAAAGAGAAACGAGGAGAATAACATGCGCCTGTCCAAAAGCTATGTCCCCACGCTGAAGGAAGTTCCCGCCGAGGCCGAGGTGGTGAGCCACCGCCTGCTGCTCAGGGCCGGGTTCATCCGTAAGCTCACCAGCGGCATCTACACCTACCTGCCCCTGGGCCTGAAGGCCCTGAACAAGGTGGCGGACATCTGCCGCGAGGAGATGGACCGCGCCGGGGCCCAGGAGATCCTGATGCCCACGGTGCAGCCGGGCGACCTCTGGCGCGAGACGGGCCGCTGGGAGTTCTACGGCAAGGAGCTCTTGCGCTTCAAGGACCGGCACGACCGCGACTACTGCCTGGGGCCCACGCATGAGGAAGTGGTGACCGACCTGGTGCGCGGCGAGGTGCGTTCCTACCGGCAGCTGCCGCTCAACCTCTACCAGATCCAGACCAAGTTCCGCGACGAGATCCGCCCGCGCTTCGGCCTCATGCGCGGCCGCGAGTTCGTCATGAAGGACGCCTACTCCTTCGACCGCGACTCCGAGGGCGCGGACAAGAGCTACCGCGCCATGTACGACGCCTACTGCGCCATCTTCCGCCGCCTGGGCCTGGAGTTCCGGCCCGTGGAGGCCGACACCGGAAGCATCGGCGGCAACTTCAGCCACGAGTTCATGGTCCTGGCCGAGACCGGCGAGGACACCATCGCCACCTGCCAGGCCTGCGACTACGCCGCCAACCTGGAGAAGGCCGAGGTGGTCGTTCCGCTGGACAAGTGCAACTGCGGCGGCGACTGCGAGCCGTTCCACCTGGTGCCCACGCCGGGCATCCACACCGTGGAGCAGCTCTGCGAGTTTTTGGGCATCGAGGCCGACGCGGTGGTGAAGACCCTGCTCTTCGACGTGGACGGCAAGCCCGTGGCGGCGCTGGTGCGCGGCGACCGCGAGCTCAACGAGATCAAGCTCAAGAACCACCTGGACGCCCAGGACGTGAAACTGGCCAGCCCCGAGCAAGTCGTCGCCTGGACCGGCGCGCCTGTCGGGTTTGCAGGCCCTGTGGGGCTCAAGGCCGAAGGCATCAAGATCATCGCCGACCGCGAGCTGGACTTCGACTGCGGCTGGGTGGTGGGCGCCAACGCGGCGGACGCGCACCTGAAGAGCGTGGACCTGCGCCGCGACTGCAAAATCGACGCCTACACCGACCTGCGCAACATCACCGAGGCCGACAAGTGCCCGCGCTGCGGCGGGGCGGTGCGCCTGCGCAAGGGCATCGAGGTGGGCCACGTGTTCAAGCTGGGGCTCAAGTACTCCCAGGCCATGAACGCCGTGTTCCTGGACGAGAATGGCAAGGAGCAGACCATGGTCATGGGCTGCTACGGCATCGGCGTCTCGCGCATCGTGGCCAGCGCCATCGAGCAGAACCACGACGCCGAGGGCATCAAGTTCCCGCCCGCCATCGCGCCCTACGAGGTGGCCCTGCTTTCCCTGGCCGGGGGCAAGGACCCTGAGGTGGCCGAGGCGGCGGACAAGCTCTACGACGAGCTGCGCGCCATGGGCATCGAGGTGCTCTACGACGACCGCGACGAGCGGCCCGGCAGCAAGTTCAAGGACGCCGATCTCATGGGCATGCCCATGCAGCTGGTTTTGGGCGGCAAGGGGCTCAAGAACGGCATCATCGAGGCCAAGGACCGCCGCACCGGCGAGAAGCGCGAGCTGAAGCTGGCGGAGTTCGCCGCGGAGTTCGGCTCCTGGCGGCGCACCGTGCGCCAGGGCTGGGGCCTGGACGTGGAGTAGCGCCCATGCGCTGGCCGCCGGTCCTGCGCATTGCCGCGCTCGTGGCGGTCGCCTGCGGGCTGGCCTCCTGCGTCGCCGGGGCCCGGCAGCCCGCGCCCCTTTCGCCCGAGGCCAAGCAGGAGGAGGCCCTCCAGCGCGGCCTGGCCGTGGAGGCGTTCTACGAGCGCGTGGAGCGTCTCAACGCCATCGCCTACCGGCTGGCGCGCGCCAACGAGCCCCTGTGCCGCCAGCAGGGCAAGTCGCGCCGGACCCTGGGCATGACGGTGGAGTTCTTCACCCCCGCGGGCAGCGGGGTCTGGTTCGAGCCCCAGTGCGCGTTCTGGGGCGTGCGCGAGAACACCCTGGTGGTGACCAGCGTCATGCCCGGCGGCCCGGCGGAGGCCGCTGGCGTGCGCAAGGGCGATGTCATCGAGGCGGCGAACAGGAAGATATTCGTCATGGGCAACCCCAGGGGCGACGCCACCCTGGCCCTGGACCATCTGGCCGCGCGCGGGCCCGTGCAGTTGCAGATAAGCCGCGCCGGGGAGCGCAGGTTCCTCACCGTCCCGGACCCGCTGGAGGTGTGCGAGTCGCGCTTCGTCGTGGTGGTGGGCGATGCGGTGAACGCCTACGCCACGGGCAGGCAGGTGCTGGTCACCTATGGCATCATGAACCTGTTCCCCCGCGACGAGGACCTGGCCGTGGTGCTGGGGCACGAGCTGGCGCACAACACCCTGGGGCACATCCGGGTGGACGGCCTTGGCAAGACTGTCGCCACCGCCACGCCGCAGACCGAGGCCGAGGCGGACGCGGTGGGCCTGTACTACGCCGCCCGGGCCGGGTTCGACATCACGGGCGCTCCGGGCGTGTGGCGGCGGCTGGCGGCGCAGAGTCCGGGGAACATCAGGGGCAGCGCGGTGCACCCGTCCTCGGCCTCCCGCTTCGTGGACCTGGAGGCGGTGAAGGCCGAGATCCTGCGCAAGCAGGCCGCCGGCCAGCCCCTGGTGCCGGAGCGGCGCGCGGCCAACGCGCCCTAGGGGCCGAGCCGGAGTGAATCGGGGGAGGGCAGGGGAAACTTTTCACCGAAAAGTTTCCCCTGCCCTCCCCCGAACCCCCTCCCATC
>CAZCYB010000012.1:21446-70449 GCA_964502805.1 uncultured Desulfocurvus sp. | reverse complement strand
ACCCCCACCCACCCCCTCAGAAACTTTTGGTGGGGTGTCTTCACGGGGCAGAGTTGGTCAGCACTAAACCAAGCTTCCCAGCACTTCCCAGAACGGGCCAATCGCTCGCACGTTTGCCGGGCCAAGGCGGAGCGCCAGGCGAGCGCGCCCCTCGCCGGGGCCACTCGCGGGGCCCGGGGGCCCTTTCAATTTGATAGGCGCCCCCTGCCGCTCCCCTATTCTCCCAGCCCCATGCCCTCGCGCATCAGCTGCCCGGTGAGGGTGGTCTCGTAGCCGCCCAGGTCCGCCATGCGCTGCTGGAACCTCGGGTCGGCGATGGCCGCGCGCATGGTGCGCACGCGCGGGTCGTCCAGGTAGGCGGTGGGGATGACCAGGTCGTAGCGTTCGCGCGCCAGGGGCACGAAGTCCAGCCCCAGGGCCTTGGCCGCGGCGAAGATGCCCAGCCCGCAGTCCGCCGCGCCGGTGAGCACGTTCACGGCCACGGCCATGTGCGTGTATTCCTCGCGGTCGTAGCCCAGCACCTGCCCGGGCGTAATGCCCGCCACGGCCAGGTGGTGGTCCAGCAGGATGCGCGTTCCCGCGCCGCGCTGGCGGTTGATGAAGGCCACGTCCGCCCGGGCCAGGTCGGCCACGCCCTGGATGTTCTTGGGGTTGCCCCTGCCCACGATGAGCCCCTGGTGGCGGATGGCCAGGTTGATCACCGTGACGTCCAGGCCGGGCAGGTGCTTCTTGAGGAAGGGGAAGTTGAAGTCCGCGGTCTCGGGGTCGAACAGGTGGCAGCCCGCGAACAGCGCGGCGTTGTTCTTGAGCGCCGTGAGCCCGCCCATGCTGCCCACGTGGCTGGAGACCAGCCGCAGCGGCTCCGGCAGGCCCATGAGCTCGTTGGCCAGCAGGTCCAGGATGTTGTCGTGGCTGCCGATGTGCACCAGCACCTTGGACAGCCCGGCCAGCGGCACCAGGAGCTCGGCGTCCACCATCTCGTCCTGGGCCAGGCCCTCGCAGTCCGCAGGGATGCGCGTGACGGCCTGGGCCTTGGTCAGGCTGGTGATGAGCCCGGCCCCGCGCGCCAGGGGCGCGGCAACAAAGCCCTCGCCCACCTTGCCCACGGCCAGGCGCACCACCTCCTCCATGCCCGGGCGCGAGGGCGTCTTGCGCGCCAGCCGGGCGCGGATCTTCTGCCTGCCCGGCGAATCCTGCCGCACCAGCCAGCGCGCCAGGGGCTCCAGCACGTCCTCCAGGCAGACCACCGCGCTCACCGGGTACCCCGGCGCGCCGATGAGCAGGCGGCCGTCGAACTCGCCGCCGCGCACCACGGCAACCACGCTGGGCTTGCCCGGCATCACCGAGATGCCGTGGCAGAGCACCGGGCCGAAGGTCTCGAACACCGCGCGGGTGTGGTCCTTGCTGCCGGCGGAGGAGCCCGCGCCCACCACGGCCACGTGGGCCCCGGCGCGGAAGGCCTCCTCCACGGCGCTGCGCAGGGCCTCGGGCCTGTCCGGAACGGGCGGCACCCAGGCGGGCTGCGCGCCCCACGACGAAGTGATGGCCCGGAACACCTGGGAGTTGGACTCGATGACCTGGCCGGGCCCCGGCGTGGGGCAGGAGAGGAAATCCAGCACCTCGTCGCCGGTGGGGATGAACGTGAGCCGCACGCGCTCCCACACCAGCACCTCGTAGATGCCCGCCGCCAGAAGCGCGCCCACGTCGTAGGCCGAGAGGGTGTGGTTCTGCGGCAAAAGCAGTTCCGTGGCCACGATGTCCTCGCCGATGCGCCGCACATGCTGCCAGGGAAAGGCCGGGGCCTCGATGGCCACAGCGTCCGAATCCAACTGGTCCACGTGCTCGATCATCACCACCGCGTCGAAGCCGTCCGGCAGCGGGTGGCCCGTGTTCACGGGCACGTAGCCCTGGCCCTTGAGCAGGCGCACCGGCGCGCCCTCGCGCGCGGCGAAGCTGTCCGCCGAGCGCACCGCGATGCCGTCCATGGCCGCCGAATGGTAGGTGGGCGAGGAGCAGCGCGCAAAGATGGGCGCGGCGGTCACGCGCCCGGCGGACTCGTGCGCGGGCACCTTCTCCGCGCGGATCAGCGCGGCGCGCCCGGCCTCGCCCAGGGCGGCCTTGGCGCGGTCCACTGCCTGCGCCGGGGTGATGGTGGAAAGATAGATGTTGCGCTCGCTCTCGGCGGCGTGGACGGACTGGGACATGGGGGCCTCCGGGGTATGTCGATGCTGACATAATTTGCCCGGCCCACGCGCGGATGTCAACGGTTTGCCGCCCCGCGCCGGGCTGGCACCAGGGGGCGCGCGCCCCCGGAGGCGCGCCCTCTACCGGCCCATGAGCCTGGCGATGGTGCCGGGCAGGACGAGGTCCAGGGTCATGATAAGCGTGAGGCCCAGGACGATGGCCACGGTGCCCCAGGCGATGGCGTTGAACACCGGGCCGTTGGTGTACTCGCCCATGAGCCGCTTGTCGTTGATCAAGAGCAGCATGAAGATGAGCACGAAGGGCAGCACGGCGCCGTTGACGACCTGGGAGATGTACATGATGGAGATGAGGGGCGCGTCGGGCAGCAGGATGAAGCCCGCGCTGGCGGCGATGATGAGGGTGAACAGCCAGAAGAACTGCGGCGCCTCGCGGAAGTCCTTGTCCACGCCCAGCTCCCAGCCCAGGCCCTCGCAGATGTAGTAGGACGTGGAGAGCGGCAGCACGCACGCGGCGAAGAGCGAGGCGTTGAACAGCCCCACGGCGAAGAGCCCGGTGGCGTACTCGCCCACCAGCGGGGTTAGGGCCAGGGCGGCGTCGGCGGCGGTCTCCACCCTGGTTCCGGCCAGGAAGATGGTGCCCGCGCAGGCCACCACGATGAAGAAGGCCACCACGATGGCCATGACGCAGCCCACGATGACATCCAGGCGCGAGAAGGCGTAGTTCTCCCTGGTGATGCCCTTCTCCACCACGCTGGCCTGCTGGTAGAACTGCATCCAGGGCGCGATGGTGGTGCCGATGACGCCGATCATCATGGTGACGGACTCCGGCGTGACGGTGATGTCCGAGGGCCTGGGCGCGAAGGTGGCGCGCAGCACCTGGCTCCAGTCCGGCCCGGCCACGAAGGCGGCCACGGGGTAGGCCACGTAGACCAGGCAGGCCACCAGGAAGACCTTTTCCACGATGCGGTACGAGCCCTTGACGATGAGCAGCCACACGGCCACGGCGCCCAGGGGCACGGAGACGTACTTGCTGATGCCGAAGAGCTCCATGCTGGCGGCAATGCCGGCGAATTCGCTCACGGTGTTGCCCAGGTTGGTCAGAAGCAGGGCGATCATGACGTAGAAGGTGATCTTGACCCCGAAGCGCTCGCGGATGAGGTCGGACAGGCCCTTGCCGGTGATGGCGCCCATGCGGGCGCACATCTCCTGCACCACCACCAGGGCGATGGTGGTGGGCACCATCATCCACAGCAGCGACAGGCCGAACTGCGCCCCGGCCAGGGAATAGGTGGTGATGCCGCCGGCGTCGTTGTCCACGTTGGCGGTGATGATGCCCGGGCCAAGAAGCGCCAGGAACAGGAAGAGGTTCCTGCGATTGAGCTTGCGGAGCGGTGCGATGAAGCGTGCGGCGGTCATTGGTCTTGGGCCCTCGGGAGGCTAGAATTTGCGCAGGGCCTTGTACTGCTTCCACCGCAGGGCGAAGGGCAGGAAGTGCTCCATGATGTCGTCGGCGGAGACGATGCCCGCCATGCGGTCTTCCTCGTCCAGCACGGGCACGGCGGCCAGCTTGTATTCCACGGCCATTTCCAGCACGTCCTCCAGGCGGGAGTCGACGTGGACGGCCTTGGGGTTGCGGCTCATGAGCTCGGCCACGGGCGTGGAGCCCGGGGCCAGCAGGATGCGCTTGAGCGAGAGCACGCCGTGCAGGCGCTCGTCCGCGTCCAGGACGAAGACGTAGTAGATGCTGTCGATGTCCGCGCCCAGGAGGCGCACCTGGGCCAGGCAGTCGTCCACCGTGGCCTCGGGCGAGACGAAGAGGTACTCGTTGTTCATGAGGCCGCCCGCGGTGTCGTCCTCGTGCTCCAAAAGCTCCTGGACCTTCTCGGCGTCCTCGGGGTCCATGTGCGCCAGCAGCTCCTGGGCCTTCTCCTCGGGCAGTTCGGCCAGCACGTCGGCGGCCTCGTCCGGGGGCATCTCCTCCAGCACGTCGGCGGCGTGCTCGCTGTCCATCTGGGAGAGCACGCGGCTGGAGTCCTCGGGCTCCATCTCGCCGAAGGCCTCGCCCGCGGCCTCCATGTCCAGGGAGTTCAGCACGGCGGAGACGTTCTGGGCGGGCAGCTGGGCGATGATGTTGGCCAGGTCCGCCGGGTGTAGGTCCGAGAGCTTGTCGCGGGTGATGGTGAGGGTGAGCCGGGAGAGGTTCATGCCCAGGGGCTGCACGAACTGCCAGCCGATCTCGCGGCGCGGCAGGGGCCTGTTCAGGGCCTCGCCCAGGGCGTCCCACACGCCCAGGTAGCCCAGGCGGCGCAGGATGCCCCGGAAGCCCACGTCCACGGCGGCCACGCACAGGGCCTCGTTCACGGGGTTCAGGCGGATGTCGTTGACACGCACCACGCGCGCGCCGTCCACATCCACGATCTGCTTGTCCAGGATGTCGCGGCGCACCAGGATCTCGTCGTCGGTCTCGGAGGGGGCGGAAGGTTCGGAGGGCCCGGCTATTTCGGGCAGGGCCTCGGCCTCGCCCTTGAGGGACACCACCACGCGGTTGAACAGGGCCAGTTCGCCCCAGGCCACGCGGCGCAGCTTGGAGCCCTTCTTGACCAGCACGTAGGGCACCACGGGCAGGGGGTCGCCGGGACCCATGGCCACGTCCCAGAGCCTGCCGATCTCGCGGCCGGACTGGCTGATCACCGGACGGTCGAGGACGTCGGAGAGATAGATGTCGCTGGCGGGCAGGTTCATGCGCGCGCCCCCGGGGCCGCTGGGGCGGCCAGAAGCCTGGGACGTGCGAGCCGGATGACTGGTTTCATCGGCCACCTCCTGATTGCAAGCCGCCTGCTTCGGGCGGCGTTCGCGTCAGGTGCGGCCTTCGGGCGCGTGGAGGGCGCTTAGGCGGCGGGCGCGAGTGGCCGCGTGTGCGGGCGACTCAGGTCGAAATTTCGTAAAACGTCTTGCAAGGTCCAACGTTTACTGTACGGGTCGTCCATTTTTCCCTCTGGGCGATGTCTGAACCGCCCACTGCCCGCCCCTCCGACCGGGACACCATGTCCGGCTGGGGGCACAGGCTGTTGTGCGACGCTGCGCGCCGGGCGAAAAGCCTCCGCGCCGCCACCCGCCAGGGGGGTGCGGCGCCGGGGTCTTTTCGCCGTTTCCGCGCAGGGCCGGCGCGCTATTTCTTCTGATCTGTGGACTGCGTGGGCTGGGAGGCCTGGTCGGCCACGCCGTCGAGGCCCTTGCGCAGCTCGCGGATGCTCTTGCCGATGCTGGCGCCGAGCTGCGGGAGCTTGCTGGGGCCGAACACGAGCAGGGCGATGACCAGGACCAGCAGCAGGTGCATGGGCTGGAAAAGCTGTCCGAACATAACGGTTCCTCCTTGTTCCCGTGGAGCGGCGACCGCGAAAGCAGGGTCCGGGCCAGGGGAGGGTTGCGCGCCGGAAGGGGCCCGGCGACATCCGGTTCGGTGTGTCGACTTGCCGCGCGCGCCGCCCCGGGGGACAGCCGTGGCGCGGCTTCACACGCATGCCACGCCTTACAGGGAACCGTCTCCGCCGTCAAGGCGCATTTTCAGGTGCTGGTAGGCCTTGGCCGTGGCCACGCGGCCGCGCGGGGTGCGCTTGATGAACCCGCACTGGATGAGGAAGGGCTCGTAGATGTCCTCGATGGTGCGCGATTCCTCGGAGCAGGCCACGGCGATGGTCTTGACCCCCACCGGGCCGCCGCTGAACTGGTTGACGATGAGCGAGAGGATCTTGCGGTCCATCTGGTCCAGGCCGTAGGGGTCCACGTCCAGCTTGTCCAGGCTCTCCTCGGCCAGGTGCTTGTCCACCACGGCCTTGCCCTGGACCACGGCGTAGTCGCGCACGCGCCTGAGCAGCCTACCCGCGATGCGCGGGGTGCCCCGGGAGCGCTTGCCGATGGCCCAGGCCCCCTCCTCCGTCACGCCGATGCCCAGGATGCCCGCGGCTCGCGTGACGATGCGGGCGAGTTCCTCGGGCGCGTAGAACTCCAGGCGGAACACGCAGCCGAAGCGGTCGCGCAGGGGCGAGGTGAGAAGCCCGATGCGGGTCGTCGCACCCACCAGGGTGAAGGGTTCGAGATCAATTTTGACCGTGCGCGCCCCCGGCCCCTGGCCGATGATCAGGTCGATCTTGAAATCCTCCATGGCCGGGTAGAGGATCTCCTCCACGCTGGCGGGCATGCGGTGGATCTCGTCGATGAACAGGATGTCGTGGCGGGAAAGGTTGGTCAGGATGGCCGCCAGGTCGCCCACGCGCTCCAGCACGGGGCCGCTGGTGGAGACCATGTTCACGCCCAGCTCGCTGGCCATGATCTGGGCCAGGGTGGTCTTGCCCAGGCCGGGGTTGCCGGAAAACAGCGTGTGGTCCAGGGCCTTGCCGCGCTCCCGCGCGGCCTGGATGAACACCGAGAGGTTGGCGCGCACGTCGTCCTGGCCGATGAAGTCGCCCAGGCGCTGGGGGCGGACGGTGTCGTCGGGCAAGGTCTTCTTCAGCGCGTCGCTCATGGGCCCTCCCTAGGACTTGGCAGCCGCTATCTTCTTCAGGGCCACGCGGATGGCCGAGGAGGCATCGATGTCCGGCTCGGCCTCGAAGATCTCCTTGACCATGGGCCTGGCCTCGTCCTCGGTGTAGCCCAGGGCCTTCATGCCCGCCAGGGCGTCGAAGTACTCGCCGCGCGGGGCCTCGGCCTGGGCCGCGCCGGAGAGCGTGGGCCCGGTCTTGATGCCCGCCACCTTGTCGCGCAGCTTCCACATGATCTCCCTGGCGCTCTTGGGGCCGATGCCCGGCACCGTGGCCAGCATGTCGGCGTCCTCGCGCAGCACCAGCTCGCGCAGGTGCTCGGGGCTGAAGTGCGAAAGGATGGACAGGGCCTTCTTGGGCCCCAGCTTCTCGATGCCGATGAGCAGGCGGAAGAGGTCGCGGTCGTCTTTCGTCGCAAAGCCGTAGAGGTCGTGGGCGTCCTCGCGCACGATCATGTGCGTGAACAGGGCCACCTCCCCGCCCTTCTGCGGCAGGGCCATGAGCGCCGAGGACGGCAGGGCCAGCTCGTAGCCCACGCCGCCGGGGGTCAGCACCACGCAGCCCTTGCCCGTCATGTCCAGCAGGCGGCCCTCGATGTAGGAAATCATAGACCCCCCGCGAGCTTGCGCATCCGGCGCTGGTTCAGGTGGCAGATGGCCACGGCCAGGGCGTCGCTGGCGTCCAGGGCCCAGTCGGGCTTTTTCACCCCCAGGATCTGCGCCACCATGAAGGCCACCTGGTCCTTCTCCGCCCGGCCCGCGCCCACGATGGTCTTCTTGACCAGGGTGGGCGCGTAGTCGGCCACGGTGAGGCCCGCCACGGCGCAGGCGGCCATGGCCGCGCCGCGCGCCTGGCCGAGCTTGATGGCCGAGCCGGTGTTCTTGGCCACGAACACGCTCTCGATGGCCGCCTCGGTGGGTCCGTGCTCGGCGATGAGCGCGGCCAGGCGGCTGTAGATGGTGCCCAGGCGGGCGGCCATGTCGCCGCCGGAGGGCGTGCGTATGGTGCCCACGGCGATGAGCTCGGCGCGGCCCGAGGACTCGCGCACCACCCCGTAGCCCGTCACCTGGCTCCCGGGGTCCAGGCCCAGCACCGCCACGGGCCCGGCCACGGCTACCCCAGCGCTTCCATGATTTCGTCGGTGAAGTCGGCGGTGACGTAGACGTTCTGCACGTCCTCGTTCTCCTCCAGGTTCTCCATGAGGGTCATGACCTTGCGCGCGGTGTCCGCATCCACGGGGGTGAGGTTCTTGGGCAGCATGGTCAGCTCGGAGTTCTCCGGCGTCATCCCGGCGTCCTCGAAGGCCTTCTCCACGGCGGAGTAGTTCTCCGGGGCCACGCGCACCTCGATGCTCGCGTCCTCCGTCACCACGTCGTCGGCCCCGGCTTCCAGGGCCACTTCCATGATCTGGTCCTCGGTGTACTTGGCGCCGTCGAAGGTGAGCACGCCGCGCTTGTCGAACATCCAGGCCACGCTGCCGGGCTCGCCCATGTTGCCGCCGCCCTTGCCGATGATGTGGCGCACTTCCGCGATGGTGCGGTTCTTGTTGTCGGTGGCCACCTCGACCAGCATGGCCACGCCGCCGGGGGCGTAACCCTCGTACATCATCTCGAAGATGTCGCCTCCGGCCAGTTCGCCGGTGCCCTTCTTGATGGCCTGGTCGATCTTGTCGTTGGGCATGTTGGCGGCCTTGGCCTTGGCCACCACGGTGCGCAGGCTGGCGTTCATGGTGGGGTCGCCGCCGCCCTTGGCCGCAAGGATGAGGTCCTTGGTGATCTTGGTGAAGACCTTTCCGCGCTTGGCATCTGTCTTGGCCTTGGCGCGCTTGATGGTGGCCCATTTGCTGTGTCCGGACATTCTGCCTCCAAAAAATATTGAAATCCGGGCGCGAGGCCCGCGAAACCGTTCTATTTAGCCGATCTCGCCCCGAAAGCCAAGCCCAAGAATAAAGGTCTCCTTGGATTCCGCCCGCGAGCTTTTCGGCTTGAATCCCCGCACTTTGTCGAAATATGGCCGGAGCGACTCCTGGAAGCCCTTGGCGTCCGGGCCCTCGAAGATCTTGGCCACGAAGTTGCCGCCGGGCTTGAGCCGCCTGAGGGCCACGTCGCGGGCGCGCTCGCACAGCTCCAGGCTGCGGGCCTGGTCCGTGAATTTGTGGCCCGTGGTGCGCGGGGCCATGTCGCTCATGACGAAGTCGAAGGGCATGAGCGGCTCCATGAGCGCCAGGAGCTCTGGGCTGTCCTCGAAGGCGTCGTGCACCAGGAAGGTCACGTTCTCCGGAAATTCCTGGTCCGTGGCCTGGATGTCCAGGGCCAGCACGCGCCCGCCCTGTCCCACCCTTTTGGCGGCGAAGAGCGTCCACGAGCCCGGGGCCGCGCCCAGGTCCAGCACCTTCATGCCGGGGCTGAGCAGATGGAACTTCTGGTCCATCTCCTGCAACTTGTATACGCTGCGGGCAGGATAGTTTTCCGCCTTGGCGCGCTTGAAATAATGGTCCTGATATTGTTTCATGGGGCCGTCCTGCCCGATCACCTAGCGCAAACCGCAAATCTTGCCAAGGAGCGCCATGACAGCCCACCCCAAACGCCCCCGGCGCACGCAGGTCCAGGACGAGTTGGGCCTGGCCAAGACCCTGCCCGCCGGGCCAGGGGACTTCGACGCGCTCTGCGGCACCGGGCCACAGGCCGTGCTCCTGGGCCTGGGGCCGGAGCCGGAGCGCCTGACGGAGCTGGCCCCCGACGCGAGTTCCTTCGTGGAATGCCCGGAGCTGGCCGCCCAGTACGACCCGGAATGGCGCGGGCGCATCCCGGCGGGGCTGCGGGAGATCTCCCCGACCGAGGTTTCGGACGCGCTGACCGGTCTGGCCCGCGACGGGGCCAGGCTCATCCTCTACCGGCCCGGCCTGCGCGCCTTTCCCTCCTTCTGGGGTCCGGTGCTGGCCCGAGTCCAGACCGCGCTGTTCGCCAACGCGCCCTCTCCCCGCCCGCGCCTGGCCTGGCTGCCCGGCGGGGAGCGCGACCTCATGCGCCTGGAGCTGCAGGAGGCCTTCGAGGAAATCGGCTGGCAGGCGCGCCGCCTGGGCGACATCGACACCGAAGGCCTGCGCGCCCTGCTGGCCGGGGGCGAGTGCCCCTCCCTGTTCCTGTCCGTCAACTTCAGCGGGCTGGACCCCCTGGGCGAGGCGTTCCACCTGCTCCGCGCCGCCGGGGCCCGCGTGGCCGCCTGGTGCGTGGACAACCCCCTGCACCTGCTCTCCGGCCTCAAGTCCCGCTACTGGACGCGCCTGCCGCTCTTCGTCACCGACGACTGGTTCCTCGGCCCCCTGCGCCGCCTGGGCGCACAGGATGTCCGGCACCTGCCCCTGGCCGCGCGGGCCAGCGACTTCGCCCGCGCCAGCGCCCCCGCCCCGGGCATGGCCGAAAGCATGCCCGGCGATGTGGAAGGCCGCCTGCTCTTCGCCGGGCGCTCGGCCTTTCCGGCCAAGGCCGGATTCTTCGCCGGATGCGCGGTGCCGGAAGAGCCCTGGGGAGAAGCCCTGGCAATGCTCGAACGCGGCCAGCGCCCGGACTTCGCCTGGTGGCTTGGCCGCCTCGGCAGCGGCACCCTCTGGCCCGGCACGGAGGCGCGCCGCGCGGGCTTCTGCGCCGAGGAGACAGGCAGGGCCTGGCGCGCCCTGTGCCTGACCCGCGCCCAGCAGGCCCTGGGCCCGGACCTCGCCGTCATCGGCGACGAAGGCTGGCGCGAGCTGCTGCCCCCGGGCACGGACCTGCGCCCGCCCGTGGACTACTATTCCACCTCGCTCGGCCTGCCCGACCTGAGCGCGCGCGCCGCCTGCTGCCTGAACTGCACCAGCCCGCTCCTGCCCCACGGCCTGACGCAGCGGCACTTCGACGCCTGGGCCTGGGGCGGCACGCTGCTCACCGACGCCACGCCCGGCCTGGAACTCTTCCCCGCCGAGCTGACCCGGCCCGTCACCTTCCACGCCCCCGGCGAGCTGCCCGGCCTGTTCCGCGCCCTGGCCGACAACCAGGCCCTGCGCCGCGACCTGCGCACCGGCTGGCGCGACCTGATCCGGCGCGAACACACCTACGCCCGGCGCCTGTTCCAGATTCTCGAGGCGGTTGACTTGGCGGGCTGATCCGGCCCAAAAGAGGCGCTCAAGACGCCCTCAAGGAGACCACGCATGACCACGGACCAGAGGCAGGTCATCGACCTGCGCGAAGTGTGCTGCGGGCTGGTGCCCGCCATCCTGGACCACCTGGCCGCCTGCACCGCGGACGAGGTGGACGTGCTGGTGCGCGCGGGCATCGAACCGGAAGTCGTCAGCGGCTTCGGCGCCGGTGGGGCCTGGGACCTGGTGTTCCTGCCCAGCTTCGGCCACGGGCTGGCGCGCTTCACCCGCCGCAAGGCCGGCGACGCGGCCTACGTGCCCAACCTGAACCTGCTGGACTACTGAGCGCCGGGCAGGGGGGAGGCTCCGCCTCCCCCCTGCACCCCCCTCCCCCGATTCGCCTACTCGCCTCTCCCCTCCCCTAGGCCCAGGCGCGCACTTCGGCGGCGTAGAGTTCCAGGTTGTTGGGTTCGCCGGGCTTGTGGTCGTCGTTGTACAAGAGGGCGGACATGAAGAACACGCTGCCCACGCGCAGGGAGGTGGCCGCGCTGCCGGAGAACGCTTCCAGGCGTTCGGCTGCGGCGCTGCCCAGCAGGGCGTCGTAGCCTTCCAGGGCGGAGACGAGCTGTTCGGCGTCCTCTGCCAGGGCGGCCAGCAGGGTCGCCTTTTCGCGCATTTTTGCGGCGTAGGCGGCTTGGCCCCCGGCGCCGTGCAGTTGGGCTTCGGCCTCGGCCTCGAGGGCTTTCACGCGGGCGGCGCGCTGGTCCAGGAAATCCGCCAGGGCGAGGATGGGGTTGGAACTCATGCGGTGCCTCCGGTGGAGCTGTGTATGGGGGAAGGTATGCCGCGCGGCGGCGCTTGGCAAGGGTTCTAGGCCTCCGGCGGGCCCGGCTCGGCAAAGGCCCGGCGCGCCTCGTCCACGAACAGGCGGCAGCGTTCCGGGTCCTTGGCCCCGCTGGCGTCCTCCAAGCCGGTATGCGCGTCCACCCCGGCGGGCCGCACGGCGGCGATGGCCCGGGCCACGTTGCCGGGGGTGAGCCCTCCGGCCAGGATGAGCGGCCTGGGCAGGGCCTGGGCCAGGCGGCGGCTCACGTCCCAGTCGTGGGTTTTTCCCGTGGCCCCGCTGGCCCCGGTTGAGGGGTCGAAGGTGTCTGTGAGGAAGGCGTCCACGTAGGGCGCGTGCTCCCGCGCCAGTTCGGTGAGCTCGGCCTCCCCTGCGCCCGCGCCCAGCACCAGGCTCTTGATGATGACCAGCCAGGGGGCGCTTCGCCGCACCTCGCGCACGGCGGCCAGGGGCATGGCCCCGTGCAGCTGCAGGCCAGCGCAGCCCAGGAACCGGCACAGGGCCAGGGCCTCGGCGGGGTCGGCCAGGTAGGTGATGCACACGCTTTTGGCCTGGGTACGGGCGATGGCCGCGCAAATGGCCCGGGCCTCCTCGTCGCTGACATCCACCGCGTGCACGGGCAGCCGCAGCGGCAGCCCGATGTGCGTGAAGCCGCAGTCGGCCAACATGAGCGCCTCGTCCACGCCACGCACCCCGGCCGCCTGGATCGCTCCTCTCAAATTTGTCAAAATGACCCCCTGGATTTTTGCCGAAGCAAGGCGTATAGGCCTAGCAAATAGAAAACCCTCGTCCCATGGAGTCCACGTGCGCTGCAAGGAACGCAAGCCCTTCGACATCGTCCGCGACATCCTCAAGGTCATTGAGGAGCTCAACACCCTCAAGGACGTTGACGCCATCCTGGACAAGGTGCTGGCCGAGGCCAGGGACATGACCAGCGCCGACGCGGGGTCCATCTTCCTGGTGGAGGAGGAGGGCCTGCGCTTCCGCTACGTGCACAACGACACCCTGTTCAAGGGCACGGACGTCACCCGGCAGGCGTACACCGACTTCGTGGTGCCCGTCAGCAACGCCTCCATAGTGGGCTACGTGGCCCAGAGCGGCCAAGCTCTGAACATTGAGGACGCCTACGCCCTCACCGGGGAGGAGCCCTACGCCTTCAACCACAAGTTCGACGAGGACACCGGCTACCGCACCCGCTCCATATTGACCATACCGCTCACCACCTTCCAGGGCAAGATCGTCGGGGTCATGCAGCTCATCAACGCCAAGGACTGCGACGGCAACGTGCGGCCCTTCACCGAGGACGACGTGCAGTACGCCCCGCTGTTCGCCAACTCCGCCTCGGTGACCATCGAGCGCGGCATCATGACCCGCGAGATCATGCTGCGGATGATGAAGATGGCCGAGATGCGCGACCCCAAGGAGACCGGGGCGCACGTGCAGCGCGTGGGCTCGTACACCGCGGAGATCTACCAGCAGTGGGCCCGGGCCAAGGGCCACGACGAGCTGTCCATCAAGCGCTTCAAGGACACCCTGCGCCTGGCGGCCATGCTCCACGACGTGGGCAAGGTGGGCATCTCCGACACCATCCTGAAGAAGCCCGGGCGCTTCGAGCCCCACGAGATCGCCATCATGCAGTGGCACTCGGTGTTCGGGGCGGCGCTGTTCGCCAACACCACCTCGGAGTTGGACAGGATGTGCATGGACATCGCCCTGGGCCACCACGAGCGCTGGGACGGCAGGGGCTACCCCGGCAGGCTGCCGGCGGACCTCTCCGAGGTGCGGGAGCTGTGCGTCACGCCCATCGCCGGGGAGGACATCCCCATCGCCGCGCGCATCACCGCCCTGGCCGACGTGTACGACGCCCTGTGCTCGCGCCGGGTGTACAAGGACCCCTGGCCCGAGGAGGAGGTCCTGAAGACCATCGTGGAGGGCCGGGGCACGCAGTTCGACCCGGACGTGGTGGACGCGTTCCTGGAGATCCAGGACGTCATCCGGGCCATCCGCATGAAGTTCACCGAAGAGAAGAAGTAGCCCTACAGCCGCACGGTCTCGAAGTGCATCTGGCCCAGGTCGAAGAGCAGCATGCTCCCGGCCAGCCTGGGCGCGCGCCCGCAGAGGATGGCCAGCGCCTCCGCGCACATGAGCGCCGCCGCCGTGGCCACCGCCGGGGCCGGGGTGCCCAGGGTGTTCTCCGCCGCCTGGGCCGGGTCGCCGAAGAAGCCCGCCGGGTTGGCCTGGCCGGGCAGCACCGTGGCCACGTAGCCGCCCTGCCCCGCCACCGCCGCCGTGACCAGGGGCACGCCGGCCCGCGCCGCCGCGCGGCCCAGGGCGGGGCGGTCCTTCAGGCCACCCAGGGCGTCCAGGCACACGCCCGGACCGCCAGCCAGCAGACCGTCGCCAGCGAGCAACTCGTCCATGCCCGCCTCGTCCAGAAAGTCCGGCACCGGGGTGAAGCGCACCGTGGAGTTGGCCAGGGCCGCGCGGATGGCCGCCGCACCGGCCTTGGAGCGGCCCAGGGAGCGCGCGTCGCACAACAGCTGGCGGTTCAGGTTGGAGGGCGCGAACTCGTCGCCGTCCACCCCGGTGATCTCGCCCACCCCGGCGCGCACCAGGATCTCCAGCGCGTGGCCGCCCAGGCCGCCCAGGCCCACCAGCACGGCGCGGGAGCCCAGCAGCCGGGCCTGCTCGGCCAGGGTGTAGGTCTCGAAGTTGCGCAGGTAGCGCTCCGGGCGGATGCCCAGCTCCAGAGCGGCGGCGTCCACCGCTGCGGGGGCAAGGCCGTAGGCCCGGGCCAGTTCCTCCGTGGCGGCCAGGGGCAGGCAGGGGCAGGTGCGGTTGTCCGCAAGGCACTCCTGCCGCGCCAGGCGGCGCAGCGCCTGCTCGAATTCCGCCGGGAGCCCGGCCGCAAACTCGGCCACGGCTAGCCCCCGCCCACGGCCGGGAACAGGCCCACGCGGTCGCCGTCGGCCAGCGGGGCGTCCTGCTCCACGTGGCTGCCGTTGACGAACACGAGCTTGATCTCGGCGGGGGGGATGCCCAGGCGGGCGATGAGCCCGGCCACGGTGAGGCCCGGCTCCAGGGGGTAGGCGTCGGCGTCCGGCGGGGTGAACCGCGACAGCGAGGCGAAGCACTTGATGGCGATGTTCATGCTCTCCGTTTAGCGCCCCTGCGCGCGGCGGTCAACGGAAAGGGGCGGCGCGGCTAGCGCAGGCCCGGCCTGTTGCGCGAGTAGCCCACCTCGGCCGGGGTCACATTGTATTCCAGGGGCCTGGGACCCGTGGTTTTTGTGATATCCAGCCCGCCCAGGGAAATCTTCTCGCCGCTCTTGTGCAGCTTGTGCGAGGAGGTATAGCCCTCCATCTCCCTGCTGGCCTTCTTCGCGGCGGCCTCAGCCTTGTCCTGGCCCTCCGTCGGCCTCCTGGTCGCCAGGCTTCCCCCGCCCTTGAGGTCGCCCGTGGTGAGGTTGGACAGCACATCCTCGCGCGAGAGCTGCCGCGCGGCGGTGCCCTCCGGGACGGGCTGGCCCGTCTGCGCTGGGGCAGGCTGAAGCGAACAGAGCAGTGCGAGGCAGGTCAGGGTCAGAATCCGGCGCATGGCGTTCCCTCCAGGGTTGCACGTGTCTATCGATATGGCCAGGCAAAAGCAAGGGGGGCCGGAGGCTTGCGCCCCCGGCCCCCCTGAGGGAAGGCGTCCGGGCGGCCTAGTAGGCGAAGTACATGGTCAGCACCGAGACCACGCTGGTGATGAGCATGGAGATGACGAAGGCCGGGCGGATGGCCACCGAGGCCTCGCGGATCTTGTCGATGCTGGAGGCCGCGTTCTGCAGCTTGGCCGGGGAGATGACGCTGGCCAGGCCGCCGCCGATGGCGCTGCCCGCAGCGATGACCGCGCCCGAGGCGCCGATCTGCTCCGCCGTGGACAGGTGCAGCTTGGTGAGCATGGCGATGGAGGAGGTCTCCGAGCCGCTGATGAAGCCGCCCAAGAGGCCCAGGTACGGGGCCACGGCGGCGTAGAAGCGCCCGAAGGCGGCGGCGGAGGCCCCGGCCATGACGTTGACCATGTTGTTCATGGGGTCCACCAGCTGCCAGTCCGCGCCCTTGCCGGAGTGGTTCATGACATAGGCGATGGCGAAGAACACCGAGGCCGACATGATGGGACGGCCCGCGCGCTTGGCGCTGGTCTTGAGCCCCCGCACCACCTGCTCGCCGGTGGCCTTCATGATGGGCAGGGCCAGGAAGGTGCACACCAGCACCCAGAAGTAGGCCTGCCAGAACAGGCGGATCTGCTCCGGCTTGCCGGGGATGATCTCCAGCGGCATGGACCACTGCTTGAAGGTGAGGTTGAAGAAGGGCAGCGAGGGCGAGTTCAGGATCACGGAGAAGACGGTGAGGATGATCCAGGGCGAGGTGGCGCGCAGAAGCGAGAGGCGCTGCTCCGCAGCCAGGTCCTTTTCGTTCAGAAGGTTGCGGTCCTGCAGGGGCTTGCCGGTGATCTTGACGTACACCACCAGGGCGAAGATGACCGCCAGGCCGGCGGCGATGCCGGTGATGGTGACCAGGCCCACCTGGGCCATGAGGATGGCCACCACGCCCGCGGTGACGCCCGCGATGAGCGCCGGGATGAAGCCCTTCTTGACCATCTCGAAGCCGCCGGTGAGCTGGAGCATGCCCAGGGCGATGCAGGTGCTGATCACCGGCATGTACTGGGCGAAGTACATGCCCACCTCGCCCACGGGCTTGCCCACGAACTGCGCGAACACCACCGCAGGGATGCCCAGCAGGGCATAGGTGCACAGCGCATCGTAGCCGATGGCCGGAAGAAGGATGGCGGCGAAGGTGGAGTAGCCCAGCGCGATCATGATGGGGGGCAGGATGGACACGGTGACCGCGCCCAGGCTGGTGAGCAGGATGCCGAAGCCCACGTTGATGATCATGATCTGCACGGTCTGCTGGCCCGGGGCGATGGTCTTCATCAGCGCCACCACGCGGGCCACGGCGCCGGTCTCCTGCATCAGCGTGATCTGCACGATGCTGGCGGCCATGACCAGGGCGATGGGCAGCGAGGCCACCAGCCCGGCCGCAGAGGCCGTGAGCACCACCGTGGGCGAGGTGCCGAAATAGAGGATGGCCACCGCGGCGGCCACGGCCAGGCCGATGTAGCCCGCGGTGTCCGCGGCCACGCGGTACACCAGGAGCAGGAAGAAAATGGCCAGGACCGGGAAAAAGGCGAGCAAGACCGAAACGACATCCATAGACTCTCTCCATCCCTCCAACAAAGTGCATGCACAGCGGACGAGGCGGCCCGCCGCCGCCCTTGACCCGTCCAGCGGCGCCCCAGGGCCGCATCCCGCCCCCGCCCGGAAAAAGTGAGCACACCCTCACGTGGCCGGACGGTCGCATTCCGCAAAACAAAGCCGTCCCGGGCGCGTCTCGGCCAGGGCAGGCACCGGAATGAGGCGGCGGGAAGAAGGCGCCTCCCCCTTGCGGAGGTGGCGGCCGCCTCGAACTGCCTATGCTCTCCGGCCCGGCATTGCAAGCCCGCAGTCGTTATTTGCCGCAGATCGAAGACAATTCCGCGCGGAGGGGCCCGGGGCGGACATTGCAATTGCCCCGGCCCTGTGACAGGTTGGCAAAAGGCGGCCAGGGATGCGCCGCCGCGAACGCCACCACACGGAAGTGCCCATGTTTTCGACCCAAAAGATGTTCCGGGCCGCGCTTTTGGCCGCCCTGCCCCTGCTTTTGGCCGCCTGCGGCGACGCCATCGAGGCCGTGCGCCAGACGCGCCTGGAAAGCGCCCCCACGCGCACCGTGGCCGAGGCCCTCGAGGGCTACCCCTATTTCTCCAAGGTCCGCTGGTCGAGCTTCGAGGACAAGGACGGCAAGACCATCGTGCAGGCCGAGTGCGACCTTGACGTGGCCGCCAACTGCCGCGAGGTGAACCCGCAGAGCCTGGCCCTGGCCACCCGCGACGTGGCGCGGGACTCCTTCGTGGCCCAGTTCGTGGTGGCGGGCTGGCCGCGCAAGGTGCGGCCCCAGTGGGCCAGCCACGTCACCGTGTGCTCCTCGGGCACGCGGCTGGTCTTCACCGATCCCAAGTACCTGGACGTGATCCTGACCGGGGAGCGGGTGCGCCAGTTCTGCCTGGAGGGCCTCAACTGCGCCGGGGGGCAGGTTCCCACCGCCCCGGCCGCCCAGGCCGCCCCGGTCACTCCGGGCTCGGCCCCGTAGCCAGGCCAGCGGCGAGCTCGGCCCCCAGGCTCCGCGCGGCCTCCATGACCTCCGGCCGGGCCGCGGCGTCGCCGGGGTGGTACACGGCGCAGGCGCGCAGCAGGCGGCTTTGCGTGAACCCCAGCCAGTTGTAGAAGTACGCGTAGCGCGGGTAGATGTCCGTGAACAGGTCCTCCTTGGGGTGCCCCTGGGCGATGAGCATGGCCAGGTCCCTGCCCGTGCCCAGGCGCGAGCGCTCGCCGCGCGGCAGGTGCGGGTAGCCGGGCCGGAGGAAGCTGAAGCTGCGGTCGATGAAGCCCTTGAGCTGGGCCGTGACTTCGCCGAAGTACACCGGCGTGGCCAGCACCAGGGCGTCGCAGCCGCGCACGTCCTCCAGCACCGGCGTCAGGCCGTCGTCCAGCACGCAGGCCTCCGCCTTCTTCTTGCAGGCCAGGCAGCCCTGGCAGCCCCGGTACTCCAGCTCGTTCAAGCGGTGCACCACCACCTCGGCCCCGGCCTGCTCCGCGCCCGCGCACAGCTCCCGCAGCATGTCCGCGCTGTTGCCCTTGGCCCTTGGGCTGCCGAGGAGACAGACAATGCGCCTCATGCCTTGCCCTCCCCTTGCGCCAGCAGGCGCTCCACGGACTGGGTCTTGGCGGCCAGCCCGTGCTCGCGCCCGCGCCGCCAGTCGACCTTGAGGGTCAGATACACGCGGTCGCTGTCCGCCGCCACGGCCTCGAAGCAGCGCTCCACCACGGCCATGACCTCGGCCCACCCGCCCTCGATGCAGGTGCCCATGGGCGTGAGGCTGTGCGGCAGGCCGCTCTGGCGGATGATCTCAACGGCGCGGGCCACGAAGGGGCTCACGGACGGGCCCTTGTCCAGGGGAAACAACGAGAGTTCGGCGATGAGGCTCACGGCGCCTCCTTACTGTAGGTGGTTGGGGCTAGTTCTTGCGGGCATAGCCCAGGGCCGCCAGGTCCAGAAAGCGCAGCAGCATGGCGTGGGGATCCTTGACCGGATAGACCCGGCGGCGCAGGGCGCTCTCGCGGAACAGGCAGAGCAGGTGCGGCAGCACGCGGCTGACCGCAGCCCCGGCCCCGTCGAAGGCCGCCGCGGCCCCGGCCAGGTCCAGGGGCGGCACCACCTTTTCCAGATAGGCCTGGGGGCCGTAGGGGTCGGCGCAGGCGGCGGGCGGAGTGGACATGAGGTACTGGCGGCAGACGAGCGGGCGCTCCTCATAGATGGAGCAGTTGCCCCGCTCCAGGAACGGACAGGGGATGGACAGCTCCCAGTAGGCCCGCTGCATCTCCGAGACTAGGCGCCAGTCGTGGGCCTGCCGGCCGAAGACCCCGACCAGGCGCGGCAACAGGCCGGACTGCTCCAGGCGGTCCAGGCCCAGGCGGAAGCGCTCCTCCACCCTTGCGCGGTGGGCCTCCGGCAGGGCGTGCACGGTGCGCGCCAGGCGCAGGGCCTCGGCCTCGCCCACCACCACCAGGTGTCTGCAGCAGGCCTCGCAGCCCGGCCCGCAGGTCACTGGGCGGCCGATGGAGGCCAGATCGGCGCAGGCCCTCTCCACCATTGCGTCTGCCAGATCGCGAACAGCGGGCAGGATGTCCGGGAAGGCGGCGGGGCCGGGGGGCAGCCGCAGGGGCCTTCTCGGCGTCTCCGTAGCGCCCCCGGCAATGCTGAATTCGTTGTGCCAGATCTTGAACACTGCAATCTCCTCCCCTTCCGCCTGGGGTTGGTATGGCCCATGGGCGGCCAGCGCGTCAACCCGCCGGGACAAAAGCCAAATTTAATTCGTCTGTCATTTCAACGCAGTACAATACAGCCCCACCCTGTTTGCCCCACGTATTCCTGGGTTTTTTCCCGGCACCACTTGCCATTGTGAGCGCATCGGTGTATGAGGTCCGCATCTAAACCATCGTGCTCATTGAATATTTTTTTAAGATTCGTGTGGGTTTTGTGATACCGTTTTAGTATTCGTGCTACGCACGAGGGTGCAAGATTAGGCGTTCCACGTTTCGTATCATTCCTATCTATCTGGAGGTGTTGTATGAAGGTTTCCGTAGGACATGGCTTGACCGGCGCAGAGAAACGCCTGGAAGAGCGTGGTGTTTCCCGCCGCGACTTCATGAAATTCTGCGGCACCATCGCTGCGGCCATGGGCATGGGTCCGGCTTTCGCCACTGACATCGCCGCTGCGCTGACTGCCGACAACCGCCCGTCGGTTATCTGGTTGCACAACGCCGAGTGCACGGGCTGCTCCGAGTCCATCCTCCGCATTGCCGACCCGTACATCGACACGCTGATCCTTGATGTCATCTCCCTGGAATACCAGGAGACCATCATGGCCGCGGCCGGCGAAATGGCAGAGAAGGCCCTTCATGACGCCATGAAGAAGCCCTACCTGTGCGTGGTCGAGGGTGGCATTCCCATGAAGGACAACGGCATTTACGGCATGGTCGGCGGCCACACCATGATCGACATCTGCAAGAAGGTCATCCCCGGCGCCCTGGCCACCATCGCCTACGGCACCTGCGCCACCTTCGGCGGCGTGCAGGCCGCCAAGCCGAACCCGACCGACGCCAAGGGCGTGGCCGAGCTGTTCCCCAAGGCCACCGTGGTCAACGTGCCCGGCTGCCCGCCCAACCCGGCCAACCTGGTCGGCACCGTGGTCGCCGCCATCATGACCGTGACCAAGGGCGCCCCGCTGCCGAAGCTGGACGACCTGAAGCGCCCCGTGGTGTTCTTCGGCGAGACCGTGCACGACAAGTGCGAGCGCCTGCCCTTCTTCGAGAAGGACCAGTTCGCCAAGAGCTTCGACTCCAAGGAAGCCAAGCAGGGCTGGTGCCTGTACAAGCTCGGCTGCAAGGGCCCCTACACCTACAACAACTGCCCCACCAAGAAGTTCAACCCCCTGGACAAGGGCGTCGGCGTGAACTGGCCCGTCCAGGCCGGTCACCCCTGCATCGGCTGCAGCGAGCCCAAGTTCTGGGACACCATGAGCCCCTTCTACGAAGAGCAGAAGTAGGCTTGGCCGGAAATTAAGGCCCGACATCAGTCGAATTCACAGAGCTATTCACCCAAGGAGGACATGATATGGCTGGTTCCAAACCCCAGGCCGCTCCGGTCAAGGTAACTCCCAAGAGCACGTACTCGGGTCCGGTCATCGTTGACCCGGTCACCAGAATTGAAGGCCACCTGCGCATCGACGCCGTGGTCGAGAACGGCAAGATCGTCGACGTCCGCAGCAGCTCGCAGCTGTTCCGCGGCCTCGAGATCATCCTCAAGGGCCGCGACCCCCGCGACGCCCAGCACTTCACCCAGCGCGCCTGCGGCGTGTGCACCTACGTGCACGCCCTGGCCAGCACCCGCTGCGTCGACAACGCCGTGAAGGTGAAGATCCCGAAGAACGCCACCCTGATGCGCAACCTGACCATGGGTTCGCAGTTCCTGCACGACCACATCGTGCACTTCTACCACCTGCACGCCCTTGACTGGGTGAACGTGGCCAACGCCCTGCAGGCCGACCCCGCCAAGACCGCCGCCCTGTCCAACAGCCTCTCCGCCGGCCGCAAAGAGACCGCCGCGCAGTTCAAGGCCGTGCAGGACAAGGTGGGCGCCCTGGTGAAGAGCGGCAAGCTCGGCATCTTCACCAACGCCTACTTCCTGGGCGAGAAGAAGAACGAGGCCTACTACCTGCCCGCCGAGGCCGACCTGATGGCCGTGAAGCACTACCTTGACGCCCTGCACCTGCAGGTCAAGGCCGCCCGCGCCATGGCGATCTTCGGCGCCAAGAACCCGCACACCCAGTTCACCGTGGTCGGCGGCGTGACCAACTACGACGCCCTGAAGCCCGAGCGCATCGCCGAGTACAAGGCCCTGACCGACGAAGTCGTCGCCTTCATCAAGGACTTCTACATCCCCGACCTGCTGGCCGTTGCCGGCTTCTACAAGGATTGGGCGGCCATCGGCGGCACCAGCAACTTCATCAGCTGCGGCGAGTTCCCCACTGACGAGTACAACCTGGATTCGCGCTTCCTGCCCCAGGGCATCATCATGAAGCGCGACCTGGCCAAGGTCGGCAACTTCGACCCCTCCAAGATCATGGAGCACGTGAAGCACAGCTGGTACGTTGGCGACCAGGCCAAGCACCCCTACCAGGGCGTCACCGAGCCCAAGTACACCAACCTCAATGACAAGGACCGCTACTCCTGGATGAAGGCCCCCCGCTACGACGGCGAGGCCATGGAGACCGGTCCCCTGGCCACCGTGCTGGTCGCCTTCGCCAAGGGCCACAAGCCCACGGTGGACGCGGTCAACTTCGTGCTCAAGGCGCTGAACGTGGGCCCCGACGCCCTGTTCTCCACCCTGGGCCGCACCGCCGCCCGCGGCATTGAGTGCCTCGTCATCGCCAACCAGATGCAGACCTGGCTTGACGCCCTGGTCGGCAACGTGAAGGCCGGCGACACCGAGCTGTACACCCCCTGGAAGATGCCCCAGGAAGCCGAAGGCGTTGGCTTCGTGCAGGCCCCCCGCGGCATGCTGAGCCACTGGATCAAGATCAAGAAGGGCAAGATCGAGAACTTCCAACTCGTCGTGCCCTCCACCTGGAGCCTTGGCCCCCGCTGCGGCGCCAACAAGCTCGGCCCGGTGGAAGAGGCCCTCATGGGCACCCCGATCTTCGATCCGAAGCGTCCGGTCGAGATCCTGCGCACCGTCCACAGCTTCGACCCCTGCATCGCCTGCGGCGTGCACGTGCTCGACGCCAAGACCGGTGAGACCGCCAGCTTCAAGGTGTTGTAAACCGCACTAGCATCCTGTATGGACGGGAATCCGGCTCGAGTCCGGGTTCCCGTCCTTTTTTAAACAGCGAGAGAACATGGCTGACAGCAAACGCATCCTCGTCCTGGGCGTGGGCAACATCCTCTTCACCGACGAGGGCATCGGCGTCGATGCCGCGCTGGAGATCGAGCGCCTGTACGACGTGTCGGACAACGTGACCATCATGGACGGCGGCACCCTGGGCACCCGGCTCATGGATCCGATCATGAACTGCGACCTGCTCATCGTCATCGACGCCGTGCTGGGCGACGGCCCGGCCGGGAGCATCTACCGCCTGACCGGGGAGGACCTGCGCAAGAGCCTGGCCTTCAAGGACTCCATGCACCAGACGGACCTTGTGGACACGCTCATCATGTGCGAGATTGTGGGCAACCGGCCCGATGCCGTCATCATCGGCATGGAGCCCCACGACTACCACACCATGCACGTGGGCCTGTCGCCCGTGGCGCTGGAGCGCCAGGAGGCGCTCATCGGCTTCGTGCTGGAAGAAATCGCCAAGGCCGGCGGCACGTTCGCCAAGAAGGCCTGCCCCGCCCCCAGAACCACGGAGTATGAACCATGTGCTTAGCCGTTCCCGCTGAAATCATCGAAATTTCCGAAGGCGTGGCCACCTGCCGCGTGGGCGAGGGCAACACCACCATCAACGCCTCGCTCATGATCCTGGACGACGAGGTGGGCGTGGGCGACTACCTGATCATCCACGCGGGCTTTGCCATCCGCAAGCTCGACCGGGCCGAGGCCCTGGAGACGCTCAAGGTCCTGCGCGACGTGATGCAGGCCGCCGAAGAGGCGGGCATCAAGCAGGACAACATCCGGCTGTAGAGGAAGAGAACCGGGGAGGCTTTGCCTCTCCAGGCCCCTCCCCCAAGGGAAATGATCCCCCCCGTGTTACGCCCATGTTTGATATTTATTATGATCTATTTAGGCATATTGCGCTTGCGTGTGTCGTGTAGGTATTGAGATTAAGGGACACGTACGGGACACGCTGGATGTATTTGACCTGCCTCCATCTGGGACGAAATGGGAGAATCCATGTTAAGGTATCTTTGCGCAAAAACACGGCTGGAAGCATTTCTGTCCGTTACCCACAAGGAGGCAAAAGGAAGATTATCCCGTCGACGCAAGGCGCGTCTAGTCACCTTTCCTCAAACTCGAAGCCAGGCCGATCTTCATTGGTCATCCAATTCGAATCGTACCGGTAGGGCCACCCATATCCCCACTGGAACGCCTTTGGACAGGGCTGGCTTGAAGCGCCACTTCCGCACGGCCTTGACGGCCTGCGCCTCGAAGACGCCGACCGGCTCGGCGGACAGGACGAGCACGTCGCGCACGCTCCCAACCGCGTCGACATGGACCCGCAGGAGCACTCGCCCTGTGATGCCTCGCCGCCGGGCCTCCGCAGGGTAGACTGGCTTCTCGCACTTCACGGCCTCGGGCATGCGATCCACAGCCACGCCGCCTTGGCCCGCACCGGTGCCCGAAGACCGTCCATCACCTGCACTTGTTCCACCTCCAGTTCCTGGTTCACCAACCGCCCCTCCTGCATTGCTTTCTGGCGTAACGGCGGCAAGCGTCGCGCGCAGATCCGTTTGACCGGCTTCAAGAGCGCGCGGGGCGAGGTCAGGCCGGGCCGTCGGCTGTAGCGAAGACGTTGATGTGACCGCCTTGGCTCCCTGTCGAGAGTGTTGTGTGACAGAGGAGTTGCTTTCGCCACGCGCTCCGGGTCTTTCTCCGAGGCCCACCTCCATGAGCGTCGAAGGCAATGGCGAAGGTATTGCGGGAAGTGTCGCCGCAAGGGCGCAGCACAGCAGCAGATGCAACCCTGCGGAAATGAACAAGCCCATGCCGCGACCACTTGGAAACCAGCGATTGCTGACAGGTGGCACTTCCGTAGACCGGCCGGGCATGGCTCATCCTTGCAAGGGCTTGACGTCACGCGGAAATGGCAGGAGCGCGCCCGGGCCGGCGCTGGATGGACAGCGCTCGAAGACGCAGCCGTACACGGGTTCAAGTCGCTCCGGCGCGAACACCATCGAGGGTTTGCCCTGGCAGGCGACCCGCCCTCCCTGCAGCAGCGTGGCCTCGTCAGCGTAGCGAGCGGCGAGGTTCAAGTCGTGGGAAGCCATGACCGTGCAGACCGCTTGCGTGCTGCGCAGCCCGGCCAGCAGCTCCATGACCTGGAGGCCGTGCGACGGGTCCAGGCTGGCGGTGGGCTCGTCCAGGAGCAGGATGGCCGGCTCCTGGCACAGTGCCTTGGCGATGAACGCGCGCTGCATCTCCCCTCCACTCAAATGCTCCAGCCGAGCGCCCGCCAGGTGGGCGACCCGCGCGAGGTCCAGGGCGCATTCCACGGCCTCCTGGTCAGCGCGGGTTTCCAGACCCAGCAGGCCCTGGTGCGCGGTGCGGCCGAGGAGCACGAGTTCGCGCACCGTGAGCGGCAACGGCCCTGGCAGGTTCTGCGGCAGATAGGCCATGGTCCTGGCCCGCTGGCGGTGGGAATACGCGGTGAGAGGGCGCCCGAGGATTTCCACGGTTCCCGCGCTCGGTCGCAGAATGCCGGCCAGCAGGCGCAGGAGTGTGGTCTTGCCGGAACCGTTGGGACCGACGATGGAATGGATGACGCCCTGCCGCGCAGTGAGGCCTACGTCCCTCAAGACGGCCGTGCTGCCGCGAGTGAAATCCAGACCGCATACCTTCACGGCCCATACACGGGCGTTCATGTGCGCCTTCCCGCGAGCAAAGCCACGAAGGCTGGCGCGCCGAGCATGGCTGTGACTACGCCAACTGGCAGCTCCCCCGAGGCGGGCAAAGCGCGGGCCAGCGCATCGCACAGGGCGAGGTACGCACCGCCGCCAAGCACGCTGGCCGGAACCAGCAGGCGGTGGTCCGCGCCGATGAGGCGGCGCAGGGCGTGCGGCGTCACCAGCCCGATGAAGCCAAGCGGGCCGCAAACGGCCACCGTGGCGCTGACCATGACGGTGGTGGACCAGAGCAGGGCATTGCGCACGGCCCCCACCGGCAGGCCCATGGTGGATGCGGTCTCCTCGCCCAGTTGGAGCACGTTCATGCCATGCGCCAAGACCAGGACCACGGCCAGGCAGGGCAGCACGGCGCAGGCCAGGAGCAGCGCGTCTGCGGGCGCGTGGGAGCCCAGGTCGCCCATGAGCCAGAACACCACAGAAGCGATAAGATGGTGGGGCGACAGGGACACGAGAAAGAGAATCACCGCGCCGCAGAAGGCGTTGACCATCACTCCGGCGAGCAGCAGCGTGTCCCGCCCCGAGGTGCGCAGAGAGCGCCCCAAGGCCAGGACTATGGTCAGCGTGGCCAGCCCCCCGGCGAAAGCCGCAGGCAGCCGCAGGGCCAAGCTCCCCAGGCCGAGCACCAGAGCGGCGATGGTGCCTATGGCCGCCCCGCCAGACACCCCCATGATGTACGGCTCGGCTAGGGGATTGCGCAGCAGGGCCTGGAACACGAGCCCGCCAGCGGAAAGGCTGGCCCCGGCGGCGAGCGCCAGCAGCAGGCGCGGCAGGCGCAGGGAGCGCACCAGCGCCTGGGTCATGGGATCGGCGCCGCCCCAGAGCGCATGCAGAACCTCGGCCGGAGTGAGCGTTGTGGACCCCAGGCACAGGGCGGCCAGGCAGCAGAGCGCCAGCGCCGGGACAAGAACCGCAAGAATTGCGGCAAGGCGACATGAAAGGCTGCGGGACAGGAGAAGGCTCATGGCCGGTACGTTCCGAAAATCTCAGGGTGGATGATGCGCGCCAGGGCTTCCAAGGCCTCCGCCAGGCGCGGGCCGGGCCGGGCGAAGAGCGCCGGGTCTACTGTGTACAGGCGGCGCTGGCGCACGGCAGGGATGCGTGGGTCGGCTGGCCAGCCGGCCATGCCCTGGTCCTGCCCCTGACCTTGGCCCAGCATGTCGAAGGCCACCACCACGTCCGGGGCCATGGCCAGCACCTGCTCGGCGGAGAGTTGCGGATAGGCTGGCTCCGCCGGGGCGGCGTTGTCGCCCCCGGCCAGGGCGACGAGTTGGCCAAGCAGACTTTGCGGACCGGCGGCCATGATGTGCGGACCGCTCACCTGGAACAGCACGCGGGGGCGGCGCTGGGCCTGAGCGGCGCGCCTGCGCACGGCCTCCATGCGTTCCCGTAGCTCTCCAACCAATGCCTCGGCCTTGGCCTGCCGCCCCACGGTGCGGCCGACCATGAGCATGGAGCCCAGCAGCTCCTCAAGGTTTCCGGTGGCCATGAGCACCACGGGAATGCCGAGTTCGCCAAGCCGGGCCAGGGTCTGGGGCGGAGTGCCGTCCTGAACCGCGATGCAAAGGTCCGGGCGCAGCACCAGGACGCGTTCCAGGTCCGGCCGGGCGTACGACCCGACTCGTGACAGGCTGCGCGCCTCGGCCGGTTCATCGCTGTGCTCCGCCGTGCCCACCACAAGCCCGCCCGCGTCCAAGGCAAAGAGCAGCTCCGCGGCGCTGGGCGCAAGGCAGACCACCCGTCTGGGCGCCGTGCCGGAGGCCGGACGACCCTGGCCCGCATCGGACGAGCAGGCGGCCAGCAGCAGGGCCATGAGGAGCACGAGGATGTTTTTCACGCCCACGGCCCCTCCTTGGCGTACCATTCAAGCGATGCGGCCAGGGCCTGCATGACCGCCCGGGCGGTTAGCTCACCCGCGAGCACGTGCTTGCCGCAGTACGCCGCCTCGCGTCCGCCCAGGGCCACCACGGCCACGGCGTCAGTACCGGTGCCCGTGGCCGACAAGCCCGTGGTCCGGCTGGTTATGCCCAAGTCCTGCATCACAGCCGCCTTGGCCTCGGTGATGGTGATCACCGCCTCCACCAGCGCAGCCGGAGGCAGGCTCGCGCCCAGGGCCACGATGATGTTGATGGTGCCCGGCGGCGGCGCGGCCTCCGGGATGTCGCGGCACTCGGCAGGGTCTCCGGCCCGGCGGGAGTTGGTCAGCCCGGCGGTGACGGCGGCCAGCACGGCCAAACCGTTCTCCTCAAGCCTCGCCGTGCGCAGGGACTTCATGGACGCCGCAGTCATCATGCCCGCCACTGGCCCAGCCCAGCCCTGGGCCGCGCAATACTCCAGCAGGGTCGACTCGGGCACCGGGAAACGCAGGCTTTCGCCCGCGAGGTTGGCGTCCACGCGCAGGTTGAGCACGTGTCGCGCCAGGCCGAAGCCGCCGCCGAGCACGCAGGAGCCCAGCACCGAGCAGGGGCGTCCCAGGTCCAGGTGCAGGTGCTCGTCCGTGGCGTCCAGTCGGATTCGATCCATGGAAATGCTCCGGCGGGGGCCGAGAGTCCGGCCCCCGTGTGTTGGTTTGGCTAGAAGCTCCACTCCACGCCGCTGTAGAAGTTGCGCGTGGGCATGACGTAGTAGGACGTGTTGCCGAAGGCCATGGTGGTGTAGCAGGTGTCGAAGAGGTTGTTCACCCCGGCGTAGACCTTGAACGTGTCGATGCTCCAGGTCAGCTTGGTGTCCACCACGGTGTAGGACCAGGTGGGTGGCAGGGTGTTGGCCGCGTTGACCTGCTTGGAGCTGACGTAGGTGCCGCTGACATTGAACAAGAGCGAGGGCAGGATGTCCCAGTCCGCGCCGAGCTTGGCCGTGTGCTTGGGCACCAGCGGCACAGTGGCCCCGGTCTGGTCGAACTTGGCCTCGACGTAGGCGTAGTTGGCCTTGAGTCCCAGCACCTTGAAGGGGCGGTAGCGCAACTCGGCTTCGATGCCTTTGCGGATGACATCGTTCTCGTAGTTCGAGTTCAGGCCCCAGGCCCCCTTGCTGCCATCGTACCAGATCTCGTCGCTGGTGACGGAGCGGAAGACGGAGAGGTTGCCCTCCAGACTGTCCAGCAGGCCAGCGCGCACCCCGGTTTCCAGACTGCGGCTCGTCTGCGGCTTGAGGGTTCCTGTCTGGAAGTTCAACTCGTCCACGGTGGGTGTGCGGAAGGTGCTGGCGTAGCTGGCGTACAGGCTGGCCCTCTTGGTCAGGTCGTAGACCAGACCCAACTCGTAGGCATTGTTGTTCCAGGTGTTGTCCGGGATGTCCTGGCCGTGGGCGTTATAGCGGTTGTAGCGGTAGCCCAGCTGCAAGGTGAGGTCCTGCACCAGGGTGATGGCGTCGTGGGCGAAGCCGCCAGCGCTCCAGACGTCGCTTGTGTTGCGGTTCGCCGCAATGGAACCCGAGGTGTAGTGCGAGGTCCAGCCGTCGCCGCCCAGGCGCAGCGTGTTCTTCATGCCGAAGAGGTCGAAGCCTGCGGTGTAGGTGAGGTCAGAGTTGGCGGTTTCGTCGTTGATTTTGTATTTGGTCGTGCCATAGGCGTAGGGGTTCTCACGCGTGCGGTAGCCCAGGTGGTAGTCCAGGCTGCCCAGCGCGTCGAGGTCGAGCTTGGCCCCGGCTTGGATGCGGCCGTCGGTGGTCTGGCCCCAGTCGTTGGGGCTGCTGGTCATGCGCCTGGCGTCGCGCGAGAGCGCGGCCGCGCGTGAGACGCCTCCGGGCTGGCCGTAGCGGTCCTCGTGGTAGGCGCTGGAGAGTGAGAGCGTGAGCGCCTTGTTCGCCTCCCAGCCCACGCTGCCCAGGGCGTCCTGCTGCCAGAGCGCGCCGTTGGCGCGGTAGCCTGTGGTGTCGCTGGTGGACGCCGCGAAACTGCCGTACACTGAGCCATCCCGCCCGCGCACAGCTGCATTGTACTTGGTGGAATCAAAGGAGCCGTAGCCCGCCCCCACGCTGCCAGAGAACCCATTCACGGCGTCGCCCTTGCGGGTGATGATGTTGATGACGCCGCCCACGGCGCGGTCGCCATAGATGACCCCGCCCGGGCCGCGCACGATTTCGATGCGCTCCACTTCGCTCAAGGGCACCGTGTTCAGCGGGGCCGCTGCCATGTCCACCGGGGTGATGCGCTGGCCGTCCACCATGACCAGCACGTTCTGGGCGGCGAGGTTGCCCTGGCCGCGCAAATCCACCAGCGAGTTGCGGTCCGTGCCGAAGTAGTTCTGCTGGCTCACGCCCACCTGGCGGGCGAGCAGATCCGTGATGCTGTTGCCGCCGGAGCGCTCGATTTCCTCACGGGTGATGACCGTGACGTTGCGCGGCACCTGCCGGATTGGCTCCTGGGCGCGGCTGGCCGAGACCACCACCTCGTCCATGACGTAGCCGGGAGAAGTGGAGTTGGCTTGACCGCCGGAGTCATCTTTGGCCAGGGCCGCAAGGGGGAAGATGGTCAATAGGAGCAGAGCACAAAGGAAAATACGCACAAAAAAACCTCCTGCTTCAAGAATTGAAGTGGAGGCTTCGAGGAGGGAAATGGGCGCAAGCAAACGCGACAGGCGAAAGCATACCTACCCCGGCTTATACCTCGAAGCCGTAGCACAAGCTATCAGGCAGGTCTCCCGGCTTGAGGATCGTCCTACTTGCCGCACCTTCCCAGCCCTTCACAAGGCCAGTGGCATTTGCGGCGTTCGTCCCCTCTCACGGTTGCGGGTCAGCGTCGGTCTTGCACCGAACTTCCCTTTTCACGTCCAGCGATGGACGACCTGAAAGCAACAACACTGCACCTCTTTTGGGCACAGTCAAATTTGCTTGCCCGGTTGGTCGGTTGCTGTCAAGGACGGTGCCGTACGCGGTGGACTCAAGAAATATTCTAGGAAATTTTCCTGCTGTGAACAACGACGTATTCTTCCGCAATTACGGCGTGTTGAAGGGCCACAGTTCTTGTTCGCGGCACATATGCCCCAATAATATCAGAGGGCTACCCTTCGCGGGCGGATTTGACTTTGTCAGCCGTCAGCCTCATACCTCTCCGTGAGCTGGTGCCCGGTTTCGACCGGGTGAAAAGGGAATCTGGTGCAAGCCCAGAACTGCCCCGCAGCGGTGAACGGGAACGAGCCCCCACAACGAGACACTGGCGTGAGCCGGGAAGTCCGGGGGCGAGGAAGGCGGCGAATGCCGCAAATGCCCGCAAGTCCGAAGACCTGCCTGCTCCCGTCTGCGCACCATGCGCGGACGGTGTGACGCGTGCGCCTCGTGGGAGGGCGATGCGGCAGTTCTGACGGGCGTGTTCCCTCTCGGCTGCTGGTTTCGGCCCCCGCGTCATCGAAACCCAATGCAGCCGGAGACCGCCATGCCCCAGACCGCCCAGCACCTCGCCGAACCCGTTCCCGCAGATTCCACCCCCAGCGCCCCAGCCGCCATCCTTACTCCGTTGCGGCCCATCGCGCCGCCCGCCCAGGTGCGCAAGAGAAACGGCGAAACCATCGCCTTCGACGCGGGCAAGATTCGTTCGGCCATACAGCGCGCGGGCGCGGCCACGGGAGAGTTCGACGGCGACGAGGCGCGGCTCATCACGGCGCAGGTGGTCAAGGTGCTGTCCCACCGCTTCGGCGGGCGCCTGCCAGACATTGAGAACATTCAGGACGCGGTGGAGCAGGCGCTCATCTCGGCCAACCACTTCAAGACCATGCGCGCCTACAGCGTGTACCGCGAGCAGCGCGCCAAGCTGCGCCAGGACAGAAAAACCGTGGTGGACGTGGCCGCCAGCGTCAACGAGTACCTGGACAGGCAAGACTGGCGCGTGAACGCCAACGCCAACCAGGGCTATTCGCTCGGTGGGCTCATCCTCAACGTCTCCGGCAAGGTGACGGCCAACTACTGGCTGAACCACGTGTATCCGCCCGAGGTGGGCCGGGCGCACCGCGAGGGCGACCTGCACGTCCACGACCTGGATATGCTTTCCGGTTACTGCGCTGGCTGGTCCCTGCGCATGCTGCTCACCGAGGGCCTCAATGGCGTACCCGGCAAGGTGGAGGCCAAGCCGCCCAGGCACCTCTCCAGCGCCGTGGGCCAGATCGTCAACTTCCTGGGCACGCTCCAGAACGAATGGGCGGGCGCCCAGGCTTTCAGCTCGTTCGACACCTACATGGCACCCTTCCTGCGAAAGGACAGGCTGGAGTACGCCGAGGTGCGCCAGTGCATCCAGGAGCTCATCTACAACCTGAACGTGCCCTCGCGCTGGGGCACGCAGACGCCCTTCACCAACCTGACCTTCGACTGGACCTGCCCGGATGATTTGAAGGCCCAGCACCCGGTCATCGGCGGGGAGGAGATGGCCTTCACCTACGGCGAGTTGCAGGCTGAGATGGACATGATCAACCGGGCCTACATCGAGGTCATGACCGCGGGCGACGCCAAGGGCCGGGTGTTCACCTTCCCCATCCCAACGTACAACATCACCAAGGATTTCCCCTGGGACGGCCCCAACGTGGACCTGCTCTTCGAGATGACCGCCAAGTACGGCCTGCCGTATTTCCAGAACTTTCTGAACTCCGACCTCACCCCGAACATGGTGCGCTCCATGTGCTGCCGTTTGCAGCTGGACCTGCGCGAGCTGCTCAAGCGCGGCAACGGGCTGTTCGGCAGCGCGGAGCAGACCGGGTCGCTGGGCGTTGTCACCATCAATTGCGCGCGCCTGGGCTACCTGGCCAAGGGCGACGAGCGCGACCTCTTGGCCCGGCTGGACGCGCTCCTCGACATCTCGCGCACCAGCCTGGAGATAAAGCGCAAGGAAATCCAGGCGCGCATGGACGGCGGACTGTTCCCCTACACCAAGCGCTACCTGGGCAGCTTGCGCAACCACTTCTCCACCATCGGCGTCAACGGTATCAATGAGATGCTCCGCAACTTCACCAGCGGCGCCGAGGACGTGACCACCGAGGCCGGGTACGCCCTGGCCGTGAGCTTTCTGGACCATGTGCG
The DNA here is from genome assembly GCA_964502805.1 of uncultured Desulfocurvus sp. Lineage (GTDB taxonomy): Bacteria > Desulfobacterota > Desulfovibrionia > Desulfovibrionales > Desulfovibrionaceae > Humidesulfovibrio. The sequence goes on along the minus strand of CAZCYB010000012.1, from coordinate 37,931 downwards.
CGCGCGCATGACCGGGTTCCAGGAAGAGACCGGCCACCTGTACAACCTGGAGGCCACCCCGGCCGAGGGCACCACGTACCGCTTCGCCAAGGAGGACCGCAAGCGCTTCCCGGACATCCTCCAGGCCGGCACCGACGAGCAGCCCTACTACACCAATTCCAGCCAGTTGCCCGTGGGCTTCACCGACGACCCCTTCGAAGCCCTCTCCCGGCAGGAGGAGCTCCAGCGCAAGTACACCGGCGGCACAGTGCTGCACCTGTACATGGGCGAGCGCGTGTCCGATGCCCGGGCCTGCCGCGAGCTGGTGCGCCGGGCGCTGACGCGTTTCGCCCTGCCGTACATCACCATCACGCCCACCTTCTCCGTGTGCCCGTCCCACGGCTACCTGGAGGGCGAGCACAAGAGCTGCCCCACCTGCGCAGGCGAAGGCCGCGAGCAGGACTGCGAGATCTGGACTCGCGTCATGGGCTACTACCGCCCGCGCTCGGCCTTCAACATCGGCAAGAAGGGCGAGTACGACGAGCGTCTGTGCTTCCGCGAGCCGGTACGCAGCTCGGGCGAGCTGCCCGCGTGACATCCGCCGCGCATGAGGATGGGGCCGCCGCCATCGTGGTGGGCGGCCTCACCCCCTTGAGCACCACGGACTGGCCGGGAATGTTGGCGGCCACGGTGTTCTGCCAGGGCTGCGCCTGGAACTGCCCCTACTGCCACAACGCGGGGCTGCGGGCATTCGGGGCCGGGGAGAGGTTCTGGGCGGAGATGCTGGCCTGGCTCGAAACCCGGCAAGGGCTGCTGGAGGCCGTGGTATTCTCCGGCGGCGAGCCCCTGCTCCAGCCGGGTCTGGCCGAGGCCATGCATGAGGTGCGCACCCTGGGCTTCAAGGTGGGCCTGCACACCAGCGGCATGGCCCCGGAGGCCCTGGCGCGCGTGCTGTCCCTGTGCAGCTGGGTCGGCCTGGACCTGAAGGCCCCGCGCGCGGCGTATGCGCGCATCACCGGCGTGGTGGACAGCGCTGGGCCCGCCTGGGAGAGCCTGGACCTTGTGCGCGCCAGCAGTGCGGCCTTCGAGCTGCGCACCACCTGGCACCCGGCGCTCTTGTCCGAGGCGGAGTTGCTGGAGCTGGGGCGTGAACTCTCCGGCCTTGGGGGCGTTGAGTGGGCGCTGCAAGGCTTCCAGCCCGAGGGCTGCGCCGATGCCGGGCTGGCCGCGTCAGGCCGGGCGCTTGTGCCGGAGCAGTTGTCGGCCTTGCTGCGGGAGGTCTTGGGGGGAAGCGTAAAACTGGTCGTACGAAACTAGGCGGGCGGTGCGCAGCATGTGACGCTTGGCGGAATTCGGCGAAGCCGCAGGCACGAAGAAAATATGCGTGCGGGATGTACCAGGGCCACGCCCGGCATTATATGGAAGCCAGTAGCGGTAAACCTCGGCAAGACAAGGAGGCGGCCATGAAGGGCGACCACGAGCATTCCCACGACCACGCGCACGAGCACACCCACAGCCACGAGCATCCGCACACGCACCCCGGCCAGGGCGAGCATTCGCACCCGCACGAGCATGCCCACAGCCACGGGCACAAGCACGAGCACAAACATCCGCACGAGCACGCGGACGGCGCGGGGCACGGGCATGACCATGCCCATGAGCACGGCCCGCATGACCATGAGCACACGGAGCATGAGAAGGAAAAGCACGAGCACAGCCACTAGGCCTGTGGAGTGACCAAACAAAAGGCCACCCCCCTTGCCGGAGGTGGCCTGAGGCCTGTGGGGTTGCGTGGGCCTAGCCGAGCTGCTTGGCAGCAAAGTCCCAGTTGGCCAGCTTGCCCAGGGCAGCCATGAGGTAGTCTTTGCGCAGGTTCTGGTAGTCCAGGTAGTAGGCGTGCTCCCAGACATCCAGCACGAACACGGGTTTGAACCCGGTGGCCAGCGGGCACACTGCATTGGGCGTCTTCATGATGCTGAGCTTGCCGTCCCTTTGCACCAGCCAGACCCAGCCGGAGCCGAACTGGCCCAGGCCGTCGGCCACCAGCTTCTCGCCAAAGGCGGCGAATGAGCCGAAGGCGGCTTTGATGGCATCGGCCAGCTTGCCCTTGGGCTCGCCACCGCCGCCGGGTTTCAGGCAGTTCCAGTAGAAGGTGTGGTTCCAGGACTGTGCGGCGTTGTTGTACACGGCGGCCATGTCATCCTTGCCGTGGGTGGCGGCGATGACGCCCTCAAGGGTGCCGGAGAGCTTTTTCTCCGCGTACAGGGTGTTGATGGCCTTGTAGTAGGCCGCAGTGTGCTTGCCGTAATGGAAGCTGATGGTCCTGGCGCTGATCACAGGCTCCAGGGCGTTGTCCGCATAGGGCAGCGCAGGCATGGGAAATGGATCAGCGGCCATGGCCGCCGCAGGGAAGGCCGTGGCCACGCCCGCCACGACGGCGGCCCCGGCGGCAAGTTTCACGAAGTCCCGACGTTTCATGCCCTGGCTCTCGTTGGTATCCATGAGCTCTTCCTCCTGTAGGGGGTTGCTTCAGACTGCCCGGTGCAATTCCTGTTGAGATACGCACAGGAAGAGTCTTGTGTTGATGTCCTGCAACAATTCGGCGTCATCCGGACGCAGAATGAGTTTACCAAGACAGGGTCTTGGTATTGTCCTTGAAAAGCGCCGGACCGGTGATGTCTGGGCTGGTGAGCTTGGCCCCGGAGATGAAGTCGGCCTCGGCCACGCCGAACTTCTTGCTGCACATGGGGCAGACCAGCACGGTGCCGCCCTTGGCGGCGATGCCGGACAAAAGCTTCTGCTGCTCTGCGAACTGCGCAGCGTTCTTCTTGCTCGCCACCAGCACGGCCTTGTCGTTCAGGTACACAGTGAGGGGATGGCCCCGCTCCATTTGCCCCTGGCCGAAGCTGATGGCCATGAGCGCCCGGTGCGAGTCGTCGCTGGTGAGGTTGATGAACAGTGGGTCTTTAGCCCCGGCAAAGGCCGGGCACGCCAGGAGCACGAGGACCACGACGAGAAGAAGACGATTGAGAATGCGCATGGAAAACCTCCATTGGATTTGTACCATTCTCTACCGGCAATGTGATCCTTACGCAAGAGTTCATCCGCCTGGATTCAGCACCTCGCGCCGCAGCACATCCACCAGGTCGCGGGAGCGCAAGTCCTCGATGCGGAAATACTGCGCCCCCATTATTGCCGCCAGGCCCTCGGCCAAACCGAAGCGGATGAGCCCGGCCTTCTCCACATCCACCACGAGCGTTCGGATGCGCGGGTCTTCGGCGATGCTTCGGGCCGCCAGCTTCGCCTCGGCCAGCGGCTTTCCTCCCACCAGGCTCACGTTGGCCTTGCCGTCGGAAATAAGCACCAACACTGGGAAGCTCGCCGGGTCGCGTCGCAGCTGGCGCTGGAGCAGTTCATGGCCCAGGGACAGGCCGTGCACCAGCGGGGTCTTGCCGCCCGTGGGCAGTTCCTCCAGCAGCTTGTAGGCAAGGTCCACGCTTGAGGTGGGCGGCAACAGCACGGACGCGCCCTGGCCCCGGAAGGCCACCAGTCCGACCTTGTCGCGTTTCTGATAGGCGTCGAGCAGAAGCGAGAGCACCGCGCCCTTGGTCTCCACCATGCGTTTGCCCGCGCCCATGCTGCCGCTGGCGTCCACCACGAAGACGATGAAGTGCCCCATGCGCTTCTCGCGTACGCGCTGGCGCAGGTCCGAAGCGCGTACGAGCACGGCGATGTCCTGCGGCGAGGAGAGTTCTTGCCTACGCCGGAACTGGTGCGGGGCGGCAGCGCGCAGGGTGGCGTCCAGGGCCAGGTCCGTGGGCGCCGGGTTGTGGCGCGCCTTGACGTAGCGCCCGGACTTCTGGCTGGTGCGCGAGCGTGTGCGCCGACCAGAGCCGGTGCGCACCACGCGGTCCTTCTTGTACACGATGGGTTTCACGCGGAAGGCCGCACCCACGGGGAAGATGGTCTCCAGGGCTGCGGGGCTGCCCTTGGCCTCGGATTCGCCGTCTTCCGGCTCGTCTTCCGGCTCGTCTTTCGGCGGCGACTCCTCCATCTCGCCTTCGTCCTCGCCGGTGCGCGCGTCCTCTGGCTGCTGTTCCGCTTGTTGCGGCTCGGGCTGCTGCTCTTGTTGCTGCTCTGGCTCATGCTCGTGCTGGTGTTCGGGGTCCTCCTGCTTCTGTTCCTTTTCCTTGTCCTGTTCTGGCGGAGCGGGGGGCGGCGGCATGCGGCGGCGGTGCAGCAACACCAGTTCAGCGGCCTCGTCCAGGTCGGCCTCGCGCACGTCTTCACGCCCGGCAAGGGCGGCCAAGGCGCGGGCGGTGAGGCGCAGGGCGATGTCCGCCCGGTGTCCGGCCACGCAAGCCTCCAGGCAGAGTTCCGTGGCTTGCCGCAGAAGCGGAGCCGGGATGCGCACCAGGGGCAGGGCGCGGCGGGCCTCCACGATGGCGCGAGCCATCCGGCGTTCCTCTTCAGCCCATTGCGCAGCAAAGCCGCCCGGGTCGGCGTCGAAAGCCTCGCGGCGGCGCAGCACCTCCATGCGCTCGTCCAGATCCAGGGGAGCTGACACCTCCACGCACAGGCCAAAACGGTCCAGCAGCTGGGGCCGCAGTTCGCCTTCCTCGGGGTTCATGGTGCCGATGAGGATGACCTGGGCCGGGTGCCGGAAGCTGATGCCCTCGCGCTCCACCACATTCTCGCCCAGGCTGGCGGCGTCGAGCAAAATGTCCACCAAGTGGTCCGAGAGCAGGTTCACCTCGTCCACGTAGAGCACGCCCCGGTGGGCGCGGGCCAAAAGGCCTGGCTCAAGCTGCTTGCGGCCTTGGCGGATGGCCGCTTCCAGATCCAGGGAACCGGACACGCGGTCCTCGGTGGCTCCAAGGGGCAGATCCACCAGCCGGGCGGGCCGCCAGTTCGTGGCGGGCGTCTCGCCCTGTGTCCTCCCCCGGAACAGGCGCGTCGCGCAGTCCGGGCAGTGCGGGCCTTCGGGCGCGCAGGAAAACGGGCAGCCGCGCACCACCTCGATGTGCGGTAGGAGTGCGGCTAGGGCGCGCACAGCCGTGGACTTGGCCGTACCTTTCTGCCCGCGCGCCAGCACGCCGCCAATTGAGGGGCACACGGCGCAGGCGGTCAAGGCGCGCTTGAGTCCCTCCTGGCCAACCAGGGCGCTGAAGGGGTAGACCTGCGGTCTAGCGGGCAAGGCCCTTCTCCATGCTCCCGGCCAGGGCAGTCTTGTCCAGGCCGATGTCCTGGAAGGGTTTCTTGCGCATGCGGTGCGGCAGGGCCAGCTCGGCAGCGCGGCCCACGTCCTCGCGGGTGGCTATGTCGCGTCCGTCCAGCGCGGCCAGGGTCTTGGCGGTCTTCATCATCACCAAGTCCGCCCTGTGGCCGTCCACACCCATGTCCACGGCGATCTGGGCCACTAGGCGCAACAGGTCGTCCGGAAAGCCCACGCGTGGCAGAAGGGTACGGGCGCGCTCCACACGCTGGGCCACGGCCCGCTCCTTGTCCGCCCAGGTCTCGGCGAAGCCCGCCGGGTTTTCCTCATAGGCTGCGCGGCGCTTGACCACCTCCACGCGGCTGTCGATGTCCAGAATGCCCTCCACCTGCACGCACAGGCCAAAGCGGTCCAGCAATTGAGGCCGCAACTCTCCTTCCTCCGGGTTCATGGTGCCGACGAGCACGAAGCGCGCCGGGTGGCTGAAGCTCACCCCCTCGCGCTCCACGGTGTTGACCCCCATGGCGGCGGCGTCCAGCAGCACGTCCACGATGTGATCGTCCAGCAGGTTCACCTCGTCCACGTACAGGATGCCCCGGTGCGCCTCGGCCAGGATGCCCGGCTCGAAGTGCTTCTCGCCCTTCTTGATGGCGGCCTCAAGGTCCAGGGTGCCGAGAACGCGGTCCTCGGTGGCGCCCACGGGCAGGTCCACCACGCGGGTGCGGCGGCGGGCCGTGGACAGGGTTCCAGCCTCGGCTTTTACGGCGCAATCGGCGCACAGGCCCCCCAGGTCGTGGGGGCCGCCCGGCTTGCAAGCAAAGGGGCAGCCCTCGGCCACGTCGATTTCCGGGAGCAGGCTGGCCAGGGCGCGCACCGCCGTGGACTTGGCCGTGCCCTTTTCGCCGCGGATGAGCACGCCGCCGAGTTTGGGGTTCACCACGTTGAGCAGCAGGGCCTCTTTCATGAGGTCCTGGCCCACGATGGCCGAGAAGGGGTAGGCGAAGGTATGGTTCTTCAAGGTCTCTCGCTCCGGTATGTTAGGCGGGCTTGGCCTTCATGGTTCGCATCATTTCCTGCCACTGCTCCACATCCTCGGGCCGCATGATGTCCACGCTGCCGCCCTGGAAGTCGCCCGTGACCTCACCCATGTCCCCCCCCCGCCAGCCCTCCATCTCCAGATAGGGCTCCTTTAGGGCGTCCAGCACCTCGGGGTCGGCCTGCCACAGGCCGCGCGACTGCGCTTCCAGAAGCCTGCGCCCGATTTCCTCCAGCGCCCAGGGGTTGTGCTGGCGGAAGAATTCGCGGTTCTCCTCGTCCATGACAAAGGTCTTGGCGATGTCGTCGAAGATCCAGTCGTCCACCTCACGGGTGGTGGCCTCCCAGCCGTACACCCGGCCCACGCGTTTGCTGATGTCGCCCGCGCCCTTGTAGCCGTGGCGCTTCATGCCCTCGATCCAGGCGGGATTGAGCAGCCTCGTGCGCACCACGCGGCGGATCTCGTCGGCCAGGTCACGCACCTGCACGCGGCCAGGCTCGCGGGTGTCACCATAGTAGCCCTTGACCTCGCCGCCGCCGAACTGCCGGGCCGCCGCCGTCATGCCGCCGTGCGTTCCGTAGTAGCCGCAGCAGTTGAACAGGTCGTGCTCGTCGGAGACCACCTTGTTGTAGCTCACGTCCACGGTGGAGAGCGCGGCCTCAAGCTGCCGGGGCCGCTGTTCGCCGAACACGCCTTTGCCGTAGGCGTAGGAGTTCCAGTAGACGAAGATGTCCGCCAAGTCGGCTTCCGTCTGCCAGGCCGAGGCGTACACGGCCAGGTTCACCCCGGCCTGGTAGGTGCCGGGCTTGGAGGAGAACAGGCGCAGCGTCGATTTGCGCCATGCGTCCGCGCCGGACTCCCCGGACTTCTCCAGCGTGGCGCGGGCGTGCTTGCGCACGAAGTTGTCCTCGCCGGCTTCCTCCAAGCTGGCCACGTGGTGGATGGCCTCGTCAACCAGCGCCATCTGCTCCGGGAAGCTGTCGCGCAGCAGGCCGGACACGCGGATGGTCACGTCCACCCGAGGCCGTCCCAGTTCTTCGACAGGGATGACCTCGAAGCCCTTCACGTGGCCGCCCGCCTTCCAAAGGGGCCGCACGCCGATGAGGTGGAAGATCTGCCCCATGCCCTCGCCGTCGGCCCACATCATGTCGTTGCACATCCAGAACATGGCCACGTTCTCGGGCACGCGGCCCTCCTCGCGCACATGTTTGTCGATGATGGCGTCAGCCAGGCGCATGCCCACCATGTGCGCAGCCCGCGTTGGAAGCCGCCTGGGGTCCAGCGAGTAGAAGTTGCGGCCCGTGGGCAGGATGTCCTCCCTTCCGCGCGTGATGATGCCCGACGGCCCGGGCTCGATGTAGCCCCCGGCCATGCCGGTGAGTAGCGCGTCGATTTCCAGGGAATCGTCCACGCGGCGTTTTACGTCCTGGAGGCGGCGCCAGATCGCGGAAAGGACGGCAGGCAAGTCTTCCACTGCCGTACCATCCACGAGGCGCTCACCCACAAGAGCCAGCACGGCCTGGGTGAAGCCTGCCTCGTCCTCGCTGGCCAACGCCGTGCCGCAGGCTTCCCGGCCCAGGCGTTCAACGTCCGCCAGCAGCTCAGAGTTGCTGACCTTCAGGCGCTGGTCCACGGCCCCCGGCTCGGCCAGCAGGGTGTCCAGCTCCAGGCCCAGCATGTGGCACAGGCTGCGGCGAAGGGACTTGGGGTCGTCCACGTCGTAGCGCAGGATGGACCAGAGGAAGGCGTTCAGGCGTTCGCCCTCCGGCGCGCTGCCGAACACGTGCATGCCGTCGTCGTGCTGGGTTCCGCGTATGAGGTCCAGGGACTCGTGCAGGGCCGTGGCCAACTGCCCGAAGTCCATAGCCTCAACGCCCTTGATGCCGGACAGCAGGTTGGCCTTCTCCGCCACGTCGCGCACCAGGTGCTCCAGCATGTGGGCGCGGGTCTTGTCGGAGTCCTTGGCCTGCTCCCACTCGGCCAAGTGCCTGCCCAACTCGTCCAGCTCCTCGTAGAGCTCTGTGTGGGTCAGCGCCGTGGTCATGTGGTCCACCAGCGCAGCGTAGCTGCGGCGCTTGGCGATGGTGCCCTCGGGCGGGTTGTCGGCGTTGTAGATGTACAGGTGCGGCACCTCGAAAAGGGCCAGGTCCGGCAGGCAGGAGGCGGACAGGCCCACGCTCTTACCCGGCAGGAACTCCATATTGCCGTGGGTGCCCACGTGGATGAGCACGTCCGCGCCGAAACCGTCTGCGCCGTCCTGTAGCCAGCGATAGGTGGCGAGATACTGATGCGGTGGCGGAATGTCCGGGTCGTGGAGAATCTTGCACACCCGGCCGTCGCAGCGCGGCCCAGCGCAGCCGCGCTTGGGCTGCACGCAGATGGCCGCATTGCCGTAGGTCACGCCGGTGATGACGATTTTGCCCTCGTGCAGCATGGCCGGGGGCACGCCGTTCACTTCCTGGCCCGGAGGCTCGCCCCAGGCCTCGGCTATGCGCGCACGCACCTTCTCCGGATAGTGCCGCCACCAGCCCAGGTACGTGCCCAGCGAGAGCCGGGCCAGCGCCCCGCCCTTGGTGACGATCTCGTCCACCGTGGTCCAGCGGAACTCGGAAATTGCCTTGCGGGCCATGATGCTTTCGATGAGTTCGGCCCCGCTGGCTGGCGGGTCCACGCTGTAGCCTTGCGCCTTCATGGCAGCAAGAATCCTCGCCACGCTCTCCAGACTGTCCAGCTTGGCCGCGCCGCCCACCGTGGCCTCCACCGAGGCGCAGGGGTCGTTGTGCAGGATAAAGGCGACCTTGCGTTCGGCAACGGGTTTCTCGGCCAGCCGGATGTACGCCGCCACGCGCCGGGCCAGCCGCTGGCTGCGCTCGGCCACGGGCACACGGCGCTCCAGGCTGGCCCCGGTGGCCGGGCTCTCGTACCTGCTGCCGCCGCCCAGGTAGATGGGCTCGATGACGCCCTCGAATTCCGGCATGGCCACGCTCCAGGCTACCTCGCTGCCCAGACCCTGGGGGTCGTCCTGCCACTGCTCCACGGATTTGCTCGACGAGAACACGGGCTGGAACACCGGCACGCCAAGCTCCTTGAGCGCCGCCACGCCGCTGGCCGCGGCGTCCTCCTGGTTCGACGAGTTGGGGGCCGAAGTGCGCGTGTGGCCCAGGAAGAAGCTCACCAGCTTGACCACGGCGGACACCTTCGGCGCGCCCTCGGCCAGAAATACCTCGCGCAGCCAACCCAGCGCGCCCTTGTTGCCCAGAGCGTCGTCCTTGATGGTGTTGGTGAAGATGGGGATGACGCGCAGGCCCTGCTCCTCCATGTCGCTAATGAGCCGTTCCTCCACCTCCAGAGCTTCGCCCACCCAGTAGTGGCGGCCTACCACTAGCCCCACCCAGGGACCGCTTTCCATGAGCCGCCCGGCGCAATGCCCCTTATACCAGCCCAGGTATTCGCCCAGGCTGGCAAAGTGCCGTCTCGCCCCGCCGGATGTTGGCATGCAGGAGTGCCACAGACCTTCCCAAGGCACCGGGGCCGGGGGCGGCGCGTCCAGCTCCGTGAACTCCGGTCCGCCGAACTCCCGTGCCAAGGCCTTGAGCATGTTCGCTACATTATGGAGGCCGCCGAAGGTCATGTAGCGGTGGGCGTCCTGCACCAGCTCTGGACGGGCGGTGGAGAGCCCCCAGAGCGAGGGGTCATAGCTCAGGCAGACCGTGGGCACGTTCTTGCCCACGTCCTTCAGCCCCGGCTCCATCTCGTCCCAGAACGGCTCCGTGGCGCGGTACAGGAAGGCGGCGTCCGAGCCACGCAGGTCGGCCATGGCCTGGGCCTGACGCTCCGGGCTGTCCTCCAGGCTCTTGGCCGGGTACAGGCGCAGAGTGAGCCAGGGCAGGCTCTCTGCGGCTCTGGCCAGCCCCTCTGCGTGGCTGTTCCAGACAATGGCGGTGATTTTCATGGTCCGGGTCTCCCCCTCACACACGGTTAGAATATCCAGGCAACGCCAGCGGTGTAGAGGCTGCCGGGGGCCTGGGTGCCGGAGGTCTCGCGTACGCGCACGTCGAACAGGTTGGACACCTCAAGCGAGAGTTCCAGCTTTGAGGCTTCAAGCGCAAAGGCTTTGGACAGCTTGGCGTCCACCACGTCGTAGTTGCCGTAGACTTGGCTGTTGGCCGAGTTGTTGTAGATGCGTCCCACGCGGCGGTTCACCACGGACAGGTTGAACAGCTTCGGATCGCTGAAGGCGAGGCCAATGGAAGTCGTCATGGTGGGCGTGCCGGTGATGCGCTGGCCCACGTAAGTTCCGGTCATGAGCTTGGGATCGCACTGCTGGTGGTTCAGGAAGCTCCGCCAATGCTCCAGGAAGGTGTAGGATATCTCACCCTCGAAGCCACCGGTGTCCACGGTGCCGATGTTCTTCTTGTTGTATGTGTTTGCGGCCACCAGCACGTTGTCGATGTAGTCCACCGCATGGTTCTTGTAGACCGTGAGCGAGATGCGCAGGTCGTCCAGCGGGGTGATGTCCACGCCGCCCTCAAGGGAGCGCATCCGTTCGGGCTTGAGGTCAGTGTTGCCATAGTAGGTGCTGGTGCCGATGCGGCTGGCTCCGTACAGCTCGCTCAAGGTGGGCGCGCGGAAGGCCTCGCCGAAGGCCGAGCGGAAGGACAGCCAATCCACGACGTTCAGCCGTGCCCCCACGCGTCCGGTGAAGGAGCGCAGCAGGGTGCGGGACATCTCGCGCCGGGTCACCGTGGGCAGCTGCTCGGCGTAGCCGTCGAACAGGCTGGTGTTCTCGTAGCGCACGCCCGGGGTGATCAGGAGCCGCCCGTCAAACAGGTTCAATTCGTCTTGCAGGAACGCGCCCCAGACCTGGGCATCGCCTCCGGCGGAGCCGTAGTTGCTGCCCGCCATGCCGTAGTTGTCGTAGCGGCGGTCGTAGCTGGTGCGCTTGAGGTCCATGCCAGCGCTCAGGGTGTTGCCCAGGCCCACGTCCATGGTGGCCTTGAGGCCGCTCTGGTAGTCGCGCTGGTAGGCGGGCGATTCGCCCGTCTTGGCCATGTTGTTGTACGGGGCGCTGCTGCTGCTGCCGTCGTAGCTGGAATACTGGTAAGCGGCGGAAGCGTAGGCCAAAACCTCGCCCCCCGCGAATTTCTTGGCGTAGCTCAGGTCCGCCTGCTTCTTGGACATCTCGAAGGCAGTGAACTCATGCATGAAATTGTACATGCCCTGGTTCAGGAAGTGCCCATGCATCATGTTCAGAGTCAGACCGGAAGTCTTGTCGATGTCGTAGCTCACCACTCCGCGGCCCCAGTCGTTGGCGCTGCGCAGCTTGTCGGAGTTGGTGGCCTTGCCGCTCCTGTAGACCACCTGGTCGTCAGGCACGACCTGATAGCCGTCTGTTCCGCCCAGCGTGGCCGAGCCGTAGAACCCCCAGTCGCCTTCCTTGCGGGAGTGGGAGGCTGAGGCGCTCATGGTGTCCAGCGAGCCGTACTTGGTTTCCAACACGGTCTTGCCTTCGGCCTCGGTGGGCTTGCGGGTGATGATGTTGATGACACCACCCATGGCCTGTGAGCCATAGAGCGCCGAGCCGGGGCCGCGCACGATCTCGATGCGCTCCACGTCGCGCGGGTTGATGAAGCTCCACTCGAAGTCGCCGTTCTGGCCGCCCGCCTGGGGGATGCCGTTGAGCATCACCAGGATGCGTGCAGGGTTGCTGCCCTGGCCGCGCATGATGACGCGGTTGTAAGTGCTCGACGAGAGCGGCCCGCGTGCGTTGTAGACCTCGACGCCGGCGGCGTTCTTCAGGATGTCAATGGTGGTGGGGGCCACCATCTGGTCGATCTGCTCGCGGGTGATGACCGTCACCGCGTTGGGCACGGCGTCCACGCGGGACTCGTGGCTGGTGGCGGTGACCAGCACCTCGTCAAGGCGACCGGACTTCAGGGTCTGCTTCTGGGAAGCTTCATCGGCCTGGGCGGGCGCGGCTAGGGACACGAACAGCGCCAGGGCGGCAAAAACGGTTCTCCAGTTCATCTCTCTCAACCTCCATGGGGGATTCTCGTCTCAGGCTGTCCCGCTTGCGGCGGACATGGGGAAATACATGGTTCCGGCCCCGGCCTCGAGGCGCAGCACCTCCACGCCGTAGACCCGGCGGATGCTCTCCTCGGTGAGCGCCTCGGACGGGGGGCCGTCGGCCTCCACACGTCCGTCATGCAGCAGGATGACCCGGTGGGCGAAGCGCGCGGCCAGGTTCAGGTCGTGCACGGCCAGAATCACCCCGGTGTCGCGCTCCTCGGCCAGGCCGCACAGCACGGTCATGACTTGCAACTGGTGCTTGAGGTCCAGACTGCTCGTGGGCTCGTCCATGACCAGCAGGCGGCTCTCCTGGGCCAGGGCGCGGGCCAGGGCGGCCTTCTGCCGCTGGCCGCCGGAAATTTCCGAGAACTCCCGCTGCGCCAGTTCCCCCAGGCCCATGAGCGACAGAGCCTCCCAGGCCGCCTCTAGGTCTTGCTGCCTGGGCCGCCAGGACAGGTAGGGCCTGCGCCCGAGCAGCACGGCCTCGAACACGGTCATGGGCAGGCGCGGCGGCACGTGCTGCGGCACAAAGGCCAGCAGTCGGGCGCGCTCGGCAGGCGGCACGGATTCCAAGGCGCGGCCATCCAGCTCCACCTGACCCTTTGGCGAAAGCGCACCGGCCAGGCAGCGCAAGAGCGTGGACTTGCCCGCGCCGTTGGGGCCGAGCACGGCCAACACCTCGCCGGGGGCAAGGGACAGGGACACCCCGCGCAGGACTTGGCGTTCCGGATAGTCGTAAAAGATATTTCGGGCTGTGAGCATCACCAGAACTCCCGTTTACGGCGCAAGAGGAGCCCAAAGAAAAAGGGCACGCCCAGGAAGGCCGTGACGATACCGATAGGCACCATGTGCGGGGCAAAGAGCGTGCGACCAAGACAGTCGGACACCAGCACCAGGAGCGCGCCGGACAGCGCCGAGGCCGGGAGCAGGAAGCGGTGGTCGCCGCCGACCATGAGCCGGGCCAGATGCGGCCCCACCAGCCCGATGAAGCCGATGACCCCGGTGAAGCAGATGGCCCCGGCCGTCATGAGCGCCGCCAGCAGCAGGGCGGTGAGGCGCAGCCGGTCCACGTTGACGCCCAAGCTGGCGGCCATTTCGTCCCCGGCGAGCAGCAGGTTCAGATCCCAGGCGCGCAGAAAGAGCAGAGGCAGGGCGGGCAGAATCATACCCGCAGCGATGAGGATGTCCGTCCAGGAAGCCCGCGAGAGGTTGCCGAAACTCCAGAACACGATGGACTGGATCTGCTGCTCCGTGCCCAGGAACTGCAAGAGCGAGGTTCCGGCGGAGAACAGGAACATGATGGCCACGCCAGCGAGCACCAAGGTCTCCGGGGTGGCGCTCTTCATGCGCGCCACGCCCAGGATGAACAGCGCCGTGATGAGTGCGAAGCTGAAGGCCCCGCCCGCCACGGCCCATTTGGAGACGGCGCCGGCCAGCACAATGCCCAGCGCTGCGCCGAAGCCCGCGCCCGAAGCCACGCCCAGGGTGAAGGGCGAAGCCAGCGGGTTGCGCAGCACGGCCTGGGTCACGGCCCCGCCCACGGCCAAACCGGAGCCGACGAGCAGGCCCATGATGACGCGCGGCACCCGAAGCTCCCAGAAGATGACCCCGTCCAGGCCCACGCGAAGGACGTCCATGATGCCGGTCGAGCTGCTGCCCACCACCAGCGAGAACAGCGCCGCAAGACTCAAAAGCGCCCCCAGCGCCGCGATGCGCGCCGAGCGCCTGCCCGTGAGCGCGCCATAGGCCTCGATGCCCGCCTTGGCCTCCGATGCCTCCACCCTACCGCTCCGGATGGACATACACGCCGCGCCAGGGCCTGCCCTGAAAGCGCTCGATGAATTCGCGGTGCCAGAGGTTGGGGTCCAGGTCCGCGCAGGTGTCTGGGTGCAGCCACTTGGCCAGCCAGGCGATGCCCACCACGCTGGCCGCACCGCTGGTGACGTCCGTGGTCATGAGGAACACGCGCCCGGCCTTGCCCGCCGGGGTCTTGTTCCAGCCCGTGCGCGCTAGCAGGTCCTCGCGGTGGGCCACCATGCCCTCGGGACCGTCGTGGGTGTAACAGCCGTTCTGGGAGCTCATCTTGACCACGGCGAAGGGCTGGTGCTCCAGCACCCACTCCGGCGACACAGGAGTGTTGGCGGGCTGTAGAGCCTCGGAAATGTTTCGTCCGCCCGCGAACTCCAGGCGCTCGTGCATGCCGGAGCTGTTGCCGCAGGCGGCGAAGTCGGAATAGCCCTCGATGTACACGTCCGGGCGGCTTTTGCTGGCGGCCACGCGCCGCGCCACCTCGTCCATGCGGACTTTGAGCCAGTCCAGGTACTCGCGGGCCTTGTCTTCGCGCCCGAAGATGCGCCCCAGGCCCTCCACGTCGCGCGGCAACGCGCCGATGCGGTACAGCTCAAGCCGCAGCACTTGGATTCCGGCTGCGCGCATCTTCTCGTCAAATCCTGGTCCGGGCGAGTTCTGGTAGCACAGCACCAGGTCGGGCTTGAGCGCGGCGATGGCCTCCTCGTCGGGCGCGTTGAACTTGCCCACGTTGCGGGCGTTCACAAGCTCTGGCCAGTAGTCCGGATTCTTTGGAATCCAGTCGGAAACCCCCACGATGCGGTCCGTGACGCCCATGAGCCGCAACAGCTCGGCGGCGTTCTTGTTCAGCGTCACCACGCGCATGGGGTTGCGCTTGATTAGCACCTCGCGCCCCGTGGCGTCGGTGACACGCACCCCCTGGCCTTTGTCCACGCCTCCATCCCCCTTGCTGCAGCCGCAGAGCACCAGCAGCACAAGGAAAGAGGCGGCAAATATTCTGCTGTCCCAGCCCATTATGGTCAAATGTTTCTCCGTCTTGAGCATGCTTGCCTCCTGGGGCGCACCGTGCGGAGACATGCATACCAAAACACAATTCGTAGCACAAGACACTTTTCAAGATTAAATTCGTATGCTAGTCACGTATTCTAATTTAACAAACTAGAGAGGTTCGTGTGATAGTTCTTGATGGCATCGCCAAGAGCTACGGCCCAAGGAAAGCGCTTGCGGGAGTGGACCTGCACGTGCGCGCCGGGGAGCTGTTCGCCTACCTGGGGCCAAACGGCGCGGGCAAGACCACCACCATCCGCATCCTCACCGGCCTTACCTTGCCGGATGGCGGGCGGGCGCTGGTGGGCGGCGTGGACGTGGCAGCCGAGCCGACCCAGGCCAAGACCCTGTGCGGCGTGGTGGCCCAGGCCGTGAACCTGGACCAGGACCTGACGGTTGCGGAGAACCTGGACGTGCACGGGCGGCTGTTCGGCATGCCGAAGCAGCTGCGCTGCAGCCGAACGGTCGAGAGCCTGGAGCGCCTGGAGATGTCTGACCGCAGCGCCTCGCTGGTGCGCGAGCTCTCTGGCGGGCAGCGGCGGCGGGTCATGATCGCCCGTGCGCTCATGCACGAGCCGCGCGTGCTGTTCCTTGACGAGCCCACTGTGGGCCTGGACCCGACAATCCGCCGCAAGCTTTGGGCCGCAATGAAGCGCATCAGGGAAGGCGGCACCACCATATTTCTGACCACGCACTACATCGAGGAGGCGGAGTTTCTGGCCGACCGCGTGGCCTTTCTGCATGGCGGCGCGGTGGCGGCGCTGGGCACCCCGCAGGAGCTCATGGCCGGGCTGGGGGCCTGGGCTGTGGACGCGCTCAATGGCGAGGGCATGCAGACCGACTATTTCCAACATCGAGACGAGGCCCAGGCCTTCGGCTCCTCCCTGCCGGGGCCGTTCACCCTGCGCCGCGTGAACCTGGAGGACGTGTTCCACCGGGTGACCGGGAGGAAGCTCGCATGATTCAGGGCTGGAGCGCGGTCTATTACCGCGAGGCGCTGCTCATGCGCCGCCGTGGCCTCAAGATGCTGGCCACCATGTGCGTTTCACCCCTGTTGTACCTGCTGGCCTTCGGCTGGGGGCTGGGCCAGGTGGAAGGCATGGGGGGCCAGGCCGGGCTTTCCTATCTCCAGTTCCTGGTGCCGGGGCTGGCGGCCATGTCGAGCATGACCCAGGCCTGGTCCGTGGCCGGGGAAATCAACGTGGCGCGCTTCTACTGGCGCATCTTCGACGAGATCGAGGGCGCGCCCGTGGCCCCCGGCGGCTACGTGTTGGGCGAGGCGCTGGGGGGCTTGAGGCGGGGGCTCCTGGTCTTGGTGTTTACTGTGCTC
>CAZCYB010000012.1:0-21436 GCA_964502805.1 uncultured Desulfocurvus sp. | reverse complement strand
GTGCTCCTGGGGGCGCTGTTCGGTGTGCATCCCTGGTGCGGCCCGGTGTTCTGGCTGGCGCTCATGCTCAACAGCTTCTTCTTCGCGTCCCTGGCGGTGGGCCTGGCCATGCTCATCAAGTCCCACGCCGACCAGGCCATGCTCACCAGCTTCGTCATAACGCCCATGGCCTTCCTTGGCGGCACGTTCTTTCCCGTGGAGCGTCTGCCGGACTGGGCGCAGGGGCTGCTCCTCTGCCTGCCGCTGACCCACGCTTCCCGCGCGGCCAGGGCCGCCGCCACGGGCGTGGAGTTGCCCCTTCTGTCCCTTGTGCTTCTGCTTGCCGCAGGGTTTGCGGCCTTCCTGTTCGCCGTGCGCCGCGTGGCCAGGGCCAGGGATTGACCGGGGACATGGCCATGAGCGAATCGCTGACGCTTTCTCCTGCTGCGGAATCCTTCCCCGATTCCCGTCCCGCTCAGCACCCGCGCGCGCGGCTGCGTCTTCCCTTCACGGGCCGGAGCATCCGGGTGCGCAGTCTGGCCCTGGGCGTCTCTGTCACCATGCACGTGTGTTTCCTGGGAGCACTACTGTGCGCCCAACTGGCCGCGCCACTCCCGGTCCCGCAGCCTTTGGTGGAGGTGGAATTCGTGGAGGTCGCCGGACCCAAGGGAGGCGGAGGCTCGCCAAGTCCCGCTGCCCCGGCGGCGGCTTCCGCCGCCGCACCGAAAACACCGCAGGCCGTGGCCATAGCCGACCCTGCGGCGCGGCGTGTTGAGGCTCCCCCAGCCCCTTCCGTGCCGCAGGCAGCTCCCGTCACGGCGGCGGGGATGAGCGCGGGTGGCGCTTCAGGGGGAGGTTCGGGAGGCGGAACAGGCGGCGGGGTTGGCACAGGCTCCGGCCAGTCCATAGGCAGCGGCACGGGCCAGGGCGGCGTGGCCGTGGACCGCATGCCCGTGGCGGTGAAGCGTGTGAAGCCTGTCTATCCCATGGATGCGCGGCGGCGCGGCATTTCCGGCCAGGTGACGCTGCGGCTGTACGTGGACGCCGAGGGCGGTGTGCGCGAGGTGCAGGTGCAGGCCGCCGAACCGGCTGGAATCTTCGAGGAGAAGGCCTTGGAGGCCGCCCGGAAGTGGAAATTTGAACCTGCCGTGTTCAAGGGGACACCTGTGGGGGTCTGGATGACCTTGCCGGTACGTTTTGCGCTCGATGGGCGGTAACAAAGGCGTGGGCCAGGAGGGGGGCTGACAATGATTCCCGAGTCCGGTTTTCTGGGCATGATTTTAGGGGCGACGCTAGGCGTCCAGATCGTTCTGGTGTTCCTGGCGCTCATGAGCATGTGGAGCTGGGCCATCATCGTCCACAAACTCATCGTTTACCGCCGGGTCAAGGGGCAGGTGGAGCGCGGCTACGAGGCGTTCAGCGACGCTGAAGACCTCGCCTGCGGCCTGCAGAGCGTCGGCCGTGAGGAGGATTCGCCGCTGGCGCGGGTGGGCCTGCTCGCCATGCAGTCTTTCCGCAAGCTGGAACTTGCTGACGTTGCGCCGGACCGCAAGCGCATGCTCGCCTCGGACACGCTCCGCCGTGTGCTGCGCAGAGGTGTCAGCGCGGAGATGAAGCACCTTTCGAGTTCCTTGTCCTTCCTGGCCACCTGCGCCAACGCCGCGCCGTTCATAGGCCTCTTCGGCACGGTGTGGGGCATCATGCACGCCTTCCACTCCATCGGCCTGTCGCAGTCCGCCGCACTGGCCACTGTAGCCCCGGGCATCTCCGAGGCGTTGGTGACAACGGCCATCGGCTTGGTTGTCGCCATCCCGGCCACCATCGCGTACAACTTCCTGCTCTCCGAGTTAGGCGAGGTGGAGACCGAGCTGGTGAATTTTGCCGGGGCCTTCCTGAACCGCGTGGAGCGCGAGGTTTCCTGGGCCTCCGGCTCGGAACGCAGCCGCTAGGGGCTGGCGCCATGGGTGCGAGCGTAGGGGGCAGGGGCCGCTACATGGCCGAAATCAACGTCACGCCCTTCGTGGACGTGATGCTGGTCTTGCTCATCATCTTCATGGTCACCGCGCCCATGCTCACCCAGGGCGTGGACGTGGACCTGCCCAAGACGCGCAGCGTGCGCACCCTGCCTGCGGGTTCGGATCACCTAGTGCTGTCCATCAAGAAGGACGGCAGCATCTTTCTCGACGAGTACGGCGTTGGCTTCGACGACCTGCGACAGCACCTCACGAACCTCGTGGTGACGCAGAAGAAGCAGCTCTACCTGCGTGCGGACAAGGACGTGGCCTACGGCGTGGTGGTCAAGGTCATGGGCGAGATAAAGAGCGTGGGCATCGAGAAGCTGGGCGTGGTGGCGGAGAGCGGCGAATCGGCTGGTCCCGAAGCCGTTCCTCGCTAAAGTGTAAGGTCCAAACTGCTTTCAAGGCATCAAGCCTGGACACACAACAGGTTTCGGAAGCTGCCTCGAAAGCCGATTTCGAGGGGCTGTCATTCCAGAAGCCGTGCTTGTTGCGACGCCTAGTTATCCGCATGCACTTCATGGACTTAAGAGCACATTGGGGCGAGTCTGTTCAACGCAATCTCATGTGATTAACGGCCATAAATTGTCATGGGAAGTCCAGCGCGTCAAACCTGGATGACCTTCCCGGCCAAGCCCAGGCTGGTCACCACGTCGAGCATGTTGGTGGTCTCGCCCGCCCGCTTCTGCTCGGTGAGACCAAAGAAGTTCAGGCAGGTGCCGCAGACCAGGATGGACACACCGGTGGCGGCCAGCGCCTGGAGCTTTTCCAGGCAGGGGTGGCCCTCACAGGCCAAGCGCACGCCGCCGTTGACCAGCACCACACGCCACAGGCCTTGGCCCAGCTCCGGCAAGGTGGCCAGGAAGTTGAGCATGAGCTTGCCGCCCAGCTCGTCGCTGCCTGTGCCGATGCCATCCGCCGTGATGAAGACCGTGATCTTGTCCGTGCCGAGGGCCTGGAACACGGCTGCGGCGCAAGCTTCGCCAGCAGGGGCCGAAGCGCCCGTGCGGGTCGCCGTCAGCACGACGGCGTCCGGTCCGGCCTCTGCCGAGACGCTATAGCCCTTGCCGTTCAGCAGGCGCGTGACCGTCTCCCGTGCGCCCTGGTCGGCCCCCGTACTGGCCAGAGCCTCTGGCGCTACCCCTGCGGGCGAGGACTCCAGGGCTTCCATGGTCTTCAGCACCGGGCCGGGGCAGGCCAGCCCACGGCAGTCCAGAGTGATGCGCTTGGTCATGTGCGTTCCTTCGGTTGGGGTCAGTACTTCAACAGCTCCAGGATGGACTCCGTGAGCCGCCCGAAGTCCGGATTCTTGCGGGTACGCGGTCGGGGCAGGTCCACGGGAAGCACCTCGATGACCCTGCCTGGTTCCTTCTCCATGACCACGATGCGGTCGGAGAGGTACACGGCCTCGTCGATGCTGTGGGTGACGAAGACCACGGTCTTGCGGCGCTTCTCCCAGATGCCCAGAAGCTCGCGTTGCATGAGCAGGCGCGTGTGGGCGTCCAGCGCGCCGAAAGGCTCGTCCATGAGCAGCACGTCCGGCTCCACGGCCAGGGCGCGGGCGATGGCCGCCCGCTGGCGCATGCCGCCGGAGAGTTCGTGCGGGAAGGCATCCTGGAACTGCGCCAGGCCCACCAGTTCCAGATACTCCAGGGCCTTGTCCCTGGCCTGCCGTCGTGGCAGCCCCTGGAACTCCAGGCCAAGTTCAATGTTGCGCAGCAGCGTGCGCCAAGGCAGCAGGGAGTAGTCCTGGAACACCAGACCGATGCGCCCGGAGGGCCGGGTGACGCCCTGGCCCCGGAAGCTGACCTCGCCGCCGCTGGGCCTTTCCAGCCCGGCCATGAGGCGCAGGAGCGTGGACTTGCCGCAGCCTGAGGGGCCGACGATGGCCAGGAATTCGTTCTCGCAAACCCTGAGGGTCGTTTCGGCCAGGGCTGTGACCACGCCGCCATGGCCCTGCGGGTAGGTTTTGCTGGCGGCGTTGACGCTGAGTACGGAGTCCATCAGCTTCTCCCCCGCCAGAAAAGCATCCGGCGCTCGCACAGGCGGAAGGCCTGGTCCATGAGCGCGCCGGTGACGCCGATGGAGATCATGCCCGTGACCACGATGTCGGTGCGGGCCACGGTGTAGGCATGGGTGATGAGATAGCCCACCCCGGACATGCTGCCGGGAAGCATCTCGGCAGAGACCAGGCACATCCAGGCCACGCCAAGGCCGATGCGCATGCCCGTGAGGATGTTCGGCCAGGCGGCGGGCAGGATGATCTTGCGGAAGATGTCCAGGCGGCTTGCCCCCAGCACCAGGCTCGACTCCACCAGCACCCGGCGCACGCTGCGCACGCCCTGAATGCTGCTGGTCAAGACCGGGAAGAACCCGCCGATGAAGATGATGAAGGCCATGGAGAACTTGAGGTTGTTCAGAAAGATGTACGCCGGGCCGATCTCCATGTCGACGATGCTGGCCGGACTGGAGATGCCGAACCAGGCCAGCATGAGCGGGGTCCAGGCCAGGGGCGGAATGGGCCGGAACAGGGCCAGGAAGCTGTTCAGCAGCCGGTGCGCCGGGGCGAAGTAGCCCATGAGGATGCCCAGGGGGATGGCCAGGGCCACGGCCGCCAGGTAACCGAAGAGCACCCGCGCCAGGCTGATGCCGATGTTGGCCGCCAGCGACCCCATGCCGATGAGCGGCACCAAGGGCTGCGCCAGCACGGCCAGCACATCGGTGAGCTTGGGCAGGATGATGTCGTTGGCCGCACGCACCGCCGCCGTCTCCCAACCCCAGAGGAACAGGGCCGGGACGACGAGCGGCAGGATGAGGCTTATGAGGCGTTGTGGCATCAGCTACTTCTTGGGCTGGCCGGCAAAGGCGAAGTCGAACAGGAGCGGCTTCACCTCGTCGATCTTCTTGCCCTTCAGGCTGCCCTTGAAGTTGCCCATGCCGTCCAAGAGGTCCATGTAAACCCCGGCCCAACGCACCCAGCCCTGGGTGAAGCCCGGCAGGAACACTAGGGTGGAGGCCTGGGCAGCGACTAGGTCGATGCCGATCCAGTCGGCGCTGATCTTGGCCACTTCGGCCCGGTTGGCGTTGCACCAGGCGTTGGTCTTGAGGGTTAGATCCACCAGGGCCTTCACCACTTTGGTGTCGGCCTTGATGATATCGTCGCTGGCGACCACCACGCAGCAGGGGAAGTCGTGCCAGTAGCCCTTGGGCGGCATGTCGCGCAGGTCGAAGGCGATCTTGCCAGCGCCCTTGCTCACGGCCTGCTCCGGGAAGGGCGAAGGCCCGACAATGGCCTCAACCTGCCTGCTGGCAAGGGCGGGCAGCATGTTGCTGGTCTCCTTCAGGTCGGCCAGGAGAACCTTGGCGGTGTAGTCGTTGGGGTCCTCGGTGACCTTCAGGCCCGCCTCTTTGAGCGCGCGCTCCAGCAGAATCTTGGGGGCGCTGGTGGGGCTGTGGTAGCCCACCTTCACCGGGAGCTTGCTGGCCTTGGCAAAGGCCACGAAGCTGGCGAAGTCGTTGAACTTGGCATCCTTGGGGGCGACCAGCGCCATGCCCTCGGTCTGCAGCGGGGCCACGATGTGCATCTTGGTCCCCTTGTCGATGCCCGCCATGATGGCCGTCACCGAGGCCATGGCCAGGTCGACCTGCTTCTGGGCGAAGAGGGTGGAGGTCTCTGAGCCGCTCTTGGCCAGCACCAGGTCGATGACCGCGATGGGCTTGCCGCCGGAGATGAGCTGGTATTTCTCACGCGGGATGAGGGGCTTCAGGTAGGTGCCGAAGCTCTTGAATTCCTCGCCTTTGGTGGCGGCCACCAGGAAGGGGGTGTGGTGCGTGGTGCGCACGTACGAGAGCTTGTAGCTGGGCAGGCTCTCAGCCAGGGCCGTGGAGGCCAGAAGCAGGGAGCAAAGCGTGGCGCACAGGAGCGCGGCGAAGCGTTTGGCGCAGGGTCTTGAAGCAGGCATGGCGTGACTCTCCTCGTGACAGTGGTGCTTACATGGTTTGCAGTTCAAGGAAGGCTTCGATGCGGGTTCTCAGCTGTTCAACGTCGGACTCGGTGTAGTCTGTCTCCACCTTGAGGAAGGGCAGGCCCAGGCTCTCGTTCACGTGGCGGCCCAGGTCAAAGGACTCCACATTGTAGGTGTGGCAGGCCTGCCAGACCAGATCCACCACGCCCGTGGGGGTAAACTGCCGGGCCAGGGCGTCGATGAGGTCGAAGCGGCCCTGGTTGGGGCTCATGCATGAGCAGGGCGTGGCCAGGTAACGCCGGGCCAGGGCCGTCATAGGGTCGCCCTCCTCATCCGTGAACCCGGTGATGCCCTTGAGGCCGGTGCAGTTCTCCAGGGCCACCACAACGGCCCCAGCGTCCTCCAGCAGGCGCAGCACCTTTTCCGAGCCTCGGCCCAGGGGCGTCCCGGTGAGCAGGATGCGCGGCGCGGCCTTCTTGTACGGCGAGTCGCCGCGTGCCAGACGCTCGGCCAACTCCTGGCGAAGCGCTTCCAGATCGGCCAGGTAGGCTTCCTGGTCCAGCACGAAGCTGCGCGATTCGAACACGGCCAAAAGGTCCAGGCTGGAGATGGGTGGGCAAGGTGCTGCCATGAACGCGGCCAGGGCAAGCAGGGCGGCGCGGATGCGGTTCTGGGTGGCGATTTCGCGGCGCAGGCCGTCGTAGGTCGCCGTCACGCCGGTGTGCGCGGTGAGAAACTCGGTCAGCTGCGACAGCTCGGCAAGCCACAGGGCCAGGGACATGTCGCTGGTGTCCGTGGGCAGGCGCATCAGGTGAAGGGGTTTCCTGCGCCCCAGCACCTCGAACATTTTCTTCTTGCCGTCGCAGGTGGTCTCGCCCAGCAAAAGGTCCGAGGCCGCGTAATAGGGGCACGCGCCGGTGAGGGCGTAGCCGAAGCTGGACTTGATGAGCGGGCAGAGGTTGGCGGGCAGCACGCGCTCGGCCTCGGGGATGGGGGCCTGCTTCTTGCCGCACAGGCCCACGGGCAAGGCTCCGGCGGCGCGCACCAGCTCCACCGGGGCGAACACGCAGTAGATGCCCACGACCTTGGTTCCGGTGTCCTTGTGCGGCTCCAGCTCCAGCTGGAAGCGATCCGCCGGGCTGTCGAAGCGGGCCAGGGCGGCGGCGCGCGCCGTCGGTGTCGTAGCAGGGTCAGTCATTGCTGTTCTCCAGGAGTTTGCGGGCGTGCAGGCAGGCCCCCAGGGCGCCCACCAGGTCCGGGTCGTCCGGGACCAGGCACTCCACGCGTGAGATCTCGCGCAGCAGCTATACGGCGCAGACGTTTCTGGCCACGCCCCCGGCGAAGACCAGCGGGCCTTCCAGGCCCACGCGCCGGAGCATGGAGTCGATGCGCCGCAGGATGGCCAGGTGGATGCCCAGGGCGATGTTCTGCGCCTTTTCCCCCCGCGCCATGAGGCTGGTGGCCTCGCTCTCGGCAAAGACCGCGCACATGCTGTTGATGGGGATGCGCGTGTCGCCGGAGCTGGCGAAGGCCCCGAAGTCTTCCAATGGCACCTGGAGCGACAGGGCCATGATCTCCAGGAATTTGCCTGTGCCTGCGGCGCAGCGGTCATTCATCTCAAAGCGCAGTACGCGGCCTGTCGGTCCCAGGCTGATGACCTTGGAATCTTGGCCGCCGATGTCGAGGATGGTGCGGGTCTGCGGAAACAGGCACGCCGCTCCCAGGGCGTAGGCCTGGATCTCGGTGATGTCGGTGATGGCCGGAAAAGAGCTTTGGTTGCGGAACTCCTCGGCAAAGAGCTTGCGGCCATAGCCTGTGGCCACCACCTGCGCGGCGCAGACGCCCTGAAGCAGCGCCCGGCATTGGCCCACAGGGTCGAAGGTGGTGGGGGCCTTGGCCGTATGCACCACCACGCCATCGCGCATGAGCACCAGTTCGATGCTGCGCGAGCCGATGTCGATACCTGCCGTGTTCGCCGCCATATCTAGCGTTCTCCAGAAAATGAGATTCTGCAAGCGTGACAAAATAATATGTCATGCTGACAGGATGCACGGCAGTACATCACAAAATCAAAATAGGTCAAATAGAATAAATCAATGCTAAATCTGGCACACGGTTCAGGAGAGCCTCCCTTCAGACTTCAACAGCCCGCTCCAGATGTGCTCGGCCAACGGACGGAATCTCTGTGCCATGGCCCTGCCCTCCAGCGGCGCCATGACCAGCGCTGCAGCGTCCGGATGCGGCACGGACACGAGTTCCGCGCTGTCCAGACAGAGAAGGAAGCCCTTGCAGCGTTTGCAGGCGTCGGCGCGCTCGTAAGGACGCTCCGGGTCGCGCAGGACCAGCAACTCATCGGGCTCCTCGCAGCCGCAGGACGGGCAGGATACGCGCTTGTGCGCCCACTCCGTGGCGCAGCATGAGCAACGCAAATAGCGCTTGCCGCCATGGGCGGTGATGAAGGCCTCGCCGCCTTCGGGTTTGCGCAGCACGCTCATGTGCGGCGCGCCGCCGCAAATCGGGCAGACGTTTCCCTGCCAGGGGAGCCCGCTGATGAGCGCCGCCAGGTCCTCGGCCTGGCGTTCCAGGAAGGGACGCACCGCCTCGGTCACCACGAAGGACAGCAGCTCCGGGGCGATGCCCGCAACGGGTGCCATGCCGCCGAAGGCCGCTTCCCAGATGGCGCCCGGGCCGAGGTCTCCCCTGGCCACGGCCTCCTCCAGGGCCTCAAGCTCCCCGGCCAGCCCCGGCAGGCTTGCGCGCAGCAGGGGGACAAGGGCCGACATCGCCGTGACGAGGTCCGCCTCAGGGCGCTGGAATCCCCCCTCCGGCAGCAGTGGCCGCCCGGCGGAAATCTCCTCCGGGTCCAGGGCCGGGGGCGCGCCGTGCCAACCGGGGGCGCTTTGGCGGCGCATGTCTCGGGAGATGAGCACCGGCCCGAAGGCGGCGGCCAGAGGCCCGAGGGCGGGATTCATTCCAAGTTCGCGGGCCAGGGTGACTTCGATGGTTTCCATGAGCGTTCAGACTCCTTGTGGCAATGCGGGGAAAAGGGGCGGGGCCGCCCGGCTCTGGAGAAACCGAACGGCCCCGCGTGGATGGAGGGGGATCAGCCCTGGATCTGCTTCGCCGCGCGGCGCAGGGGCTCGAACATGCCGGCCAGGAAGTCCTGCCTGGTCATGCCCGGAGCGCCCTTCATCGCGTCGGAGGCATCGGCCACGGCGAACTTGTGGTACTTGGCCGGGGCGTCGGTGATGAGGTAGATGACGCTGACGTTTTCCATGTCGCACAGCTGGGCCTTGGGGAACTCACGCTGTACAGCGGCCAGGCGCTTGGCCGCTCTGGCCAGGATGTCGGCCCGGTCGCCGAAGTGCATGGCCCCCATGGCGCAGCTTTTCACGCACATGGGCAGCATGTTCTTCTTCATCCGATCGATGCACATGTCGCACTTGACGATGCGCTTGGTCTTGGGGTTCAGGCGCGGGATGTCGTACGGACAGGAGCTTTTTATGGTCTCGAAGCTCTCCTTCACGGTCTTTTCAGTGTAGATCACCGCGCCGGTGTCCTTGTCGATGGCGATGGAGTCAGGCAGGCTCGCGCCGGATTTGCACGGAGCCTCCAGGCAGTGGCGGCACTGGTCCGGGAAGAAGTTCCAGGTCACCTTGCCCTTCTCGTCCATGTGCTCGGCGAAGCGCACCAGCTTGAAGTTGTAGTGCGTCAGGTCGGGCGGATTCTGGTGGGTGCCGCGCTGCTTGGTGGGCACGGCGGGGAAGTCCTTCCACTCCTTGCAGCCCACCTGGCAGCCCCGGCAGGCTGTGCATTTCGTCGTATCTATGAAGAATGCCTTTGGCATATGGTCGCTCCTTGTCGGTTTGCCGGGCTACAGCTCGGTGACCTTGGTCGCCTTGTACACGTTCACCAAGCAGGCCTTGTATTCCGGGATGCTGGTGTTGGGATCGCCCACGGACACGGTGACGCGGTTGGTGGTGTCGCCGCACTTGGGCTTGGTCCAGCCGAAGCAGAAGGGCATGCCCACCAGGTGCACGGTCTTGCCCATGATGGTGAAGGGCTTGACGCGCACGGTGACCATGGCCACGGCCTGAGTCTTGCCGCGCAGGCTCTCCACGATGACCACCTCGCCGTTCTTCACGCCCTTTTCCTTGGCCAGCTCATGGCTCATCTCGACGTATTGCTGGGGCTCGGCCTCAAGCAGGGCCGGGCCGTTTCTCGTCTCCGAGCCGGAGCACCAGTGCTCGGTGAGGCTGTAGGTGGTGAGCACGATGGGGAAACGCGGGTCGCCGTTCTGGGCCAGCTGGTCGATGTCACTCTTGATGACCTTCATCACCGGGTTGTGCATCTGGCCGGAGAAGGGGTTCACCTTGAGCGGGGTCTCGGCCGGTTCATAGTGCTCGGGGAAGGGGCCGTCCTCGCGGCCGGGGCCGAAGAACTGGGAGTGCCCTTCGGTCTGCATGATGAACGGATATACGCCGCCCTTCATGGCCATGGGCGGCTGGCCGCCGTCGGGCACGTCGCCCACCCACTTGCCGTCCTTCCACTCAATGACGGCCTTCTCCGGATTGTACGGCTTGCCGTTCAGGTCCACGCTGGCGCGGTTGTAGAGGATGCGCCGATCCATAGGCCACACCCAGGCGAACTTGGGGAACAGGTGGATCTTGGCCTGCATGGGCGTCTGGGTGAGGTCGCGGCGCTTGGAGAGGTTGCCCGCCTCCTCGGTGTAGCCGCCGCAGTAGACCCAGCAGGTGCTGCTGGTGGAGCCGTCGTCCTTCAGGTTGGCGAAGCCGGGCACCAGCTGGCCCTTCTTGTACAGCTTGCCGCCGATCTCGACATCCCTGGTGAAGAAGCCGTTGACGCGCCTGGCCACAGCCTCGGCGTCAAAGGTCTTGGGGTAGTCGGCCTTGGTGATGGGTTCGGGGAACGTGCCGCCGTCCTTCAGATACAGGTCGCGCACGCGGTTCATGACCTCCACGAACATCTCGCCCATGCTGCGGCTCTTGCCCAGGGGCTCGGCGCACTTGTAGTGCCACATCTGCCAGCGGCCGGAGTTGGAGATGGTGCCGGCCTTTTCCGCGCGGTAGGCGCTGGGCAGCAGGAACACCTCGGTCTTGACCTTCTTGGGGTCCACGCCGGGCCTGCGCCAGTTGTCCGTGGTCTCGTTGTGGAACACCTCGCCGATGACCAGCCAGTCGAGCTTGTCCCAGGCCTTGCGCACCTTGTTGGAGTTGGGGATGCTCTGGCAGGGGTTGTGGCCGAAGCACAGGCCGCCCTTGATCTGGTCCTTGTACATGCGGTCGAAGATGTACAGGTGCGAGTAGTCCTCGCCCGGGTCCATCTTGGGCACCCAGGAGTAGCCGAAGTCGTTCTCCTTGGTGGCGTTGTCGCCGTACCAGCTCTTGAGCAGGCTGGTGAAGTACTTGGGCCTGTTCTGCCACCAGTTCACGCTCATGGGGTCGGCGCTCTTGGGGGTATAGGCCTTCAGGTAGTCGCCCAGGGTGGGCAGGTTGGCCGTGGGCGTGTTGTGGTAGCCGGGCAGGTAGCCGTACAGCAGGGCGTGGTCCGTGGTGCCCTGCACGTTGGGCTCGCCGCGCAGGGCCGCGATGCCGCCGCCGGCGTTGCCCACGTTGCCGAGGAGCTGCTGGATGAGCCCGGACATGCGGATGTTCTGAACGCCCACGCTGTGCTGGGTCCAGCCCAGGGCGTACACGAATGCCCCGGCCTTGTCCGGCTTTCCGGTGGCGCAATAGGCCTCATACACCTTCAGCAGGTCGGCCTTGGACACGCCGGTGACCGAGGACACCTTGTCCAGGTCATAGCGGCTGTAGTGG
This sequence comes from uncultured Desulfocurvus sp., assembly GCA_964502805.1. Taxonomy (GTDB): domain Bacteria; phylum Desulfobacterota; class Desulfovibrionia; order Desulfovibrionales; family Desulfovibrionaceae; genus Humidesulfovibrio. The sequence continues at coordinate 9,640 of CAZCYB010000012.1, read as the reverse complement.
TCGCGCATGACATTGATGACGCAGCGGGGATGCTTGAGGGTCTTGTCGCGCTTGACCATGCCCTTGTCGTCTTTCTCAAAGGCCCAGGCGCTCTTGTCGTACTTGCCCTTGGCCGCGTCGAAGCCCGCGAACATGCCATCCTTGAAGGAGTACTTTTCGCCCACCAGGAAGCTGGCGTTGGTGTAGTTGACGACGAACTCCTCGAAGAACAACTTTTTCTCCAGGATGTATTTGATCATGCCGCCCAGCATGGCGATGTCCGTGCCGGAGCGGATGGGCACGTGGAAGGAGCTGCGTGCGCTTGTGCGCGAGAATTTGGGGTCCACGTGCATGACCACCGCGCCCTTTTCCTTGGCCATGTTGATCCAGCGGAAGGTCATGGGGTGGTGCTCGGCGCAGTTGCTGCCCATGATGAGCACGGCGTCGGAGTTGGCTAGGTCAGAGTAGTGGTTGGTCATGGCCCCGCGGCCGAAGCACTCGGCCAGGGCCGGAACCGACGGGCTGTGGCAGATGCGCGCCTGGTGGTCGAAGTGCACGATGCCAAACGCGCGGATCATCTGGTGCAGCACGGCGGCTTCTTCATTGGACACCTGGGAGGAGCCCAGATGGAACACGCTCTCCAGCCGGTTGACCACGGCGCCGGACGCGTTCTTGGCCTTGAAGTCCTTGTCGCGCTGGTCCTTGATGCGCTTGGCGATGCGCTCCATCATCCAGTCCCAGTCCTTCTCCACCCACTTGGTGGCGCCGGGGGCGCGGTACAGGGGCTTGGTCAGGCGTTCCGGGCTGTTGTGCAGGCTCTTCAGCGACGCGCCCTTGGCGCAGAGACCGCCGCCGCTCACGGGGTAGTCCGGGTCGCCTTCCACGCTGATGATTTTGCCGTCCTTGGCGTGCACCAGGACGTTGCAGCAGCAGGAACAGAACGGGCAGATGGAGATGGACTCCTTGGCACCCTCGATTTTGAGCCCGGCCGCATACGCCTGCGTGGGCGAAAGGTCGATGCCCAGCCGCGACAGCCCCATAACGGCCGTTCCGGCGCCGAGCAGTTTGATGAATCCTCGACGAGATACGCTCATGCCTCCTCCTTGTGTTGTCAGTCCCGGCGGCGCGGTGCGGCCGCCGTTTCGTGTGCCGATTCTGACAATCATGCCACGCCCTAGGGATTCAGCAATATTTATTCAATCATTATAAAGTGTTTTGTGTAGCACATATCAAGGCGGTGCCTGTTTTGTGTGATTTCATGCGGTTACGCCTGTGCCAAACCTTGAGCATATAGCCAAGGCTTGCATATGCTTGCGGCTGGAAGTAGCAAGAGCCCATGATGAGAAATTTCGTCTGCGATATGGGTAGGACCAGTTAGGCAACTAAAGGAGTAGGATATGAATGCATTGTCATGTCCGGTGCCAGAACTCGGACTGACCGGCCGTCGGCCGGAATCAGCCCGGGGAGGCAGGAGGACAGCCGCATGACCACACACCCTTTCCCGTCCGGTCCGGACGGGTTCGACAAGCAGCTCCCCCTTGAACCGCTAAAGACAAGCGCCGAGCGTCCCACCGTCCGTCTGCACATCTGGCTGGAGAGCCACGGCGAGCTGTTCTTCGGCATCGGCCGCGCCCAACTGCTCTTCAACATCCAGCACTACGGTTCCATCAAAAAAGCCGCCCAGAACATGGGCATGAGCTATCGCGCCGCCTGGGGCAAAATCCAGCAGAGCGAGCAGGCCCTTGGCGTCAAGCTCGTGGAGCAGCGCGGAGCCAAGCGCGAGGGCCTGCGCCTGACGCGTGAAGGCGAGGAACTGGCCGACATGTTCCAAGCCTGGTTCATGGCCGTGGAGCGTTGCGCGCTGTCGCAGGCCAATTCCATCTTTCCGTTCCCCGTGTCCGGCTTCGGCCAGCCCGACACCTGACGAAGGAGCCTGCTCGCGGCGTGACCGCGAGAACAACGCAACGGCAGCACGGCCCCGGACCTCGCCGCGAGCCGTGCCAGATGCCGAAAGTATCAATCAGCCTTGCGAGAAACCGCTCTTTTGGATAGGTGTCTCCAATGATGTGTATTGCTGAACAGGATGCTACCTGCTCCGCAACCCGCCGTAACCACAAGGAGACACCACCATGCGCAAGCCCCTGCTGCCCACGTTTCTCGCCCTCATCCTTTGCGCTCTGCCGGCCTACGCCGGAGAGCTGGACGCCTTCATCGGAAAGTCCGGCAAGATCGATATCGCCGGAGGCACGGCGCACATCCCGGTGATGAAGGAGGCGGCCAAGCGCATCATGCAAAAGGCACCCGGCATCCGCATCACGGTGGCCGGCGGCGGCTCCGGCGTGGGCGTGCAGAAGGTGGGCGAGGGCTTGGTGGACATCGGCAACACCGGGCGCGCCCTCACCGACAACGAAATTGCCAAGTTCGGGCTCAAGTCCTACGCCTTCGCCATCGACGGCGTGGCCGCAGTGGTCAATCCCAAGAATCCCGTGGGCGCGCTGACCCACAGCCAAGTGCAGGACATCTTCGCGGGCAAGATCACCAACTGGAAGCAGCTCGGCGGGCGCGACGCGGCCATCCACCTCTACACCCGCGACGAGGCCAGCGGCACCCGCGAGGTGTTCTGGGAGATCATGCTGAAAAAGGGCCAGATCGCGCCCTCGGCCAACGTCGTGGCCTCCAACGGGGCCATGAAGACCGCGCTGGCGGGCGACGCCGACGGCATCGGCTACGTGTCCATCGGCCACATCGACGCCACCATCAAGGCCCCCGCGCTAGACGGCGTGGCCCCCAGCCAGGACAACGCCAAGAGCGGCAAGTACCCGGTGATCCGCAAGCTGTACATGAACACCAAGGGCGAGCCCACGGGCATCGTGGCCAACTTCATCAGCTACATCCAGGGGCCGGAGGGCGCGGCCATCACAGCCTCCGACGGATACATCCCCACCAAGTAGCATGGGTGCCGCGATTCCATCGCACAGCCACCATGCGGCAGATGGTGAGCGGGGCATGCTCGCCTTGCTTTCCGGCGCGGCTGGCGCAAGCGTGCTGTGCGTGGCGGGCATCCTAGGCTTCCTGGCCTGGTTCAGCCTGCCGCTGCTTCAGCCCGGCCAGCTTGCGGCCGTGCTCTCCTGGACCTGGCAGCCCACCTCGGGCCGCTTCGGCATCCTGCCCATGGCCGTGGGGTCGCTCTTGCTCGCCTCGTCCGCCATGCTGCTGGCCTTTCCCCTGGGCCTGGGCCTGGCGTTTTTCGTCAATGGCCTGGGTCCCCGCGCCCTGGCGAAGCACCTGGGAGCGCTTGTGCGCCTTATGAGCGGCGTACCCACGGTGGTCTACGGCCTGGCCTCGGTGTTCCTGCTGGTGCCGCTGTTGCGCTCGAGCTTCACGGGCACCAGCGGCTTCTCCTGGCTGGCGGCGATGCTGGTGCTGGCCTTGCTCGTGCTGCCCACAGTGACGCTGGTGCTGGACGGCCAGCTGCGTCTGGTCGCGCCGGAGTTGCGGCTCACGGCGGCGGCGCTGGGCCTCACCAAGGCCCAGACACTGGTGCGCCTGGCCCTGCCACAATGTGGCCAGGGCCTCAAGGCCGCCGCCGCGCTGGGCTTTGGCCGGGCCGTGGGCGACACGCTCATCGCGCTCATGCTTTCCGGCAACGCGGCGCAGGTGCCGCATTCGCCCCTGGACTCCCTGCGCGCGCTCACTGCGCACATCGGCCTTGTGCTGGCGACCGACAGCCAGAGCCAGTCCTACGGCTCCATCTTCGCCTGCGGACTGCTGCTCTTCGGGGTCAGCCTGGCCGTGAACCTGGCCCTGCGGAGCCTTCGGCCCACCCCGGCGCAGACCACCGTTTCCATTCGGCCCGGCCCCGGCCTGGAGACCTTCGCCACGGGGCTCGCCTGGACCTCCGCCCTCCTGGTGCCAGCGGCGCTGGCGGCCCTGCTGGGGTTCCTGCTGCTGCGAGGGCTGTCCACCGTCAGCCTGGGGCTTTTCTTCGGCGACACTCCGCCGCTTGACGCGCTTTTGCGCGGCGCGCCGGTGTTCGACGGGCTCTGGCCCGCCTGCCTGGGCACCCTGTGGCTCGTGGGGCTGGCCGCGCTCTTCGCCGTTCCCGTAGGCCTGGCCGGGGGCATCCACCTGGCGGAGTTCGCCACGGGCCGCGCCGCTCGGCTGGCCGCCTTTTGCGTGGACCTGCTGGCGGGCGTGCCCTCCATCCTCATGGGCCTGTTCGGCTTCGCGCTGATTCTGCTGTTGCGGCGCAGCTTCTGGCCCAGCGCCAACACCTGCCTGCTGCTCTCGGCCCTGTGCCTGGCCCTGCTGGTGCTGCCCTATCTGGTGAGCGCCACCCGCGCCGCCCTGGCCGGATTGCCGCAGGAACTGCGCCTGACCTGCGCCGCGCTTGGGCTTTCGCGCTGGCAGGCGGTGCGGCGGGTGCTCCTGCCCGCCGCGCGCCAAGGCATACTGGGCGGGGTGGTGCTGGCCCTTGGCCGCGCGGCCGAGGACACCGCCGTGATTCTTCTGACCGGCGTGGTGGTTGGCGCTGGCAGGCCGGGCGCGCTCACGGACAAGTTCGAGGCCCTGCCCTTCACCATCTATTACCTGGCGGCCGAGCACCAGACCCCGCAGGAGCTGGACCTGGCCTTCGGCGCGGCGCTCACGCTGCTGGCCCTCACCCTGGCGCTCTTCGCCCTGGCGCGCAGGCTGGGCGGAGTTACGAATGGGGCCTGGAGGCCCGGCACATGACGGCAATCTCAATCCGCGGCCTGAATGTCTCCTTTGGCGGGCGGCCCGTGCTGCGCAACCTGGACCTGGACGTGGTCCGGGGAGGTCCCACGGTGCTTCTGGGGCGCTCCGGCTCAGGCAAGACCACGCTTCTGCGCGCCATCAACCGGCTGAACGAGTGCTTACCGGGCTGCGAGACCATGGGCTTGGTGCGCATCCGCCTGGACGGGGCAATGGTGGACGCCTACGGCGCGGGCACCAGGCCCGAGACCCTGCGCACCCGCGTGGGCATGGTCTTCCAGACGCCCAACCCGCTTCCCGTCGGCATTGCGGAGAACATCGCCCTGCCGCTGGCCTTGGCGCACGGGCTGCAGGGGGCGGAAATCGCCGCGCGCATCGAGGCGTCGCTCATGGAGGCCGGTCTGTGGCACGAGGTAAAGGACCGGCTGAATGCTCCGGCCGCCTCACTCTCCGGCGGGCAGCAGCAACGCCTATGCTTGGCGCGAGCGCTAGCGGCGCGGCCAGGGGTGCTCCTGCTCGACGAGCCCACGGCCTCCCTGGACTACCAAGCCGCGCGGGGTATCGAGGAGCTGCTCCTGGAACTCGCTTCGCGCTATACGCTGCTGGTGGTCTCCCATGGGCTGAACCAGGCCCAGCGGCTGGCGCGCGACGTATTCGTGCTGCGCGAAGGCGCAGCGCTGGAAGCCGTTGACCGGGAGTTGCTCTCCGACCCTGAAGGTTTTTCGCGCCTCATGGACGAGTTGTTTTGAGCGGCAGGGGCCGGGAACCATCTGCCCGCATCACCGGCGGGGCAACGGACAACACGGAGGAGACGGCTATGAAGTACGGCGCGCGCAATAAGCTTACGGCCAAGGTGACCAGCGTGAAGAAGGGCGATGTCATGGCCCTGGTGAAGTTCCAGGTCACCGACCCCGGCGAGATGGCCTCGGTGCTCACCACTGAGTCCGTGGACGACCTGGGCCTCAAGCCCGGCGACGAGGTCCAGCTGTTCATCAAAGCCATCCACGTGCTGCCGGTGAAGGAGTAAGTGCAAAGACAGCTTGAACCGGACGGGAGAAGCGCCCTCGAGCCAGCCTGGCAATGTTGTTCCGTGCAACGAACGACAACCGCCCAAAACCCAAAGCAAAGGCGGCCCTTTGCGGGCCGCCTTTTGAATGGGGAAGAGTGCTACAGTTGCGCCACTGTTGTCGTGCATCCAGTTGCAGAGGCTGGCGTTGCCGACGTGGCGATCAAGGGCCTGCTGGCCGTCCATTGAGCCTCAGGGGCTCTATCTCCCGCAGCGAGAGACTACATCACCGGCTGCGAGGTCTCTCCACGCTGATCCTGGCGCACGCCAGAGAGGAGTGGAGAAAGTTGGTTTCGCGGCGGAGCACGAGGCGCCGCGCGAACAAGCGCTTCGCCAGTTCAGCTTTGAAGCGCGTAGCAGATGCGACCAATTGCCTGATCATACGTTTTCCTCCTTTGTCGGATGTGGGCCCGTGATTGAATGGAACCACATCCAAAAAGCTGAAGTCCAGAGCAGAACGACGCCATTATGCAGATAAATGAAAGATATCTTGCGGGAGCAAGTCATTGCCGCAAAGCCCGTAGGCGCGTGGCTGTGCCAGGCGAAGAATCGAGTGGTTTTGCCCTCGCAGATGGAACGTGAGCAGTGCGTAAGGAAGGACAAGGAAAGGAAAAAGGAAGCGGCCCCGTAGGGCCGCAAAGGAACGAAGGAAATGCTCCGGCTAGAACCTGCCGCCTTGGAGCAAAGCCATGGCGATGGCAGCGGCGATAGCCGCAGCAGGGAACATGACGACGAGACGAAAGCGGTTCTCCCAGGCGCGTGCTGCCTCGGTGGCTTCCAACTGGATACGCTCAAGGTGGCGAGCCCAGGCGTCGAGGTCGAAGAACACGAACTTGCCGACTTTCGCGAACAGCCCCGCTGTATTGGAATCGAAGCGGCACTTTTCCCGCCAGGCACGGAGTGTGCGCATCGGCAAGCCAATCCGCTCGGCGGCAGCAGGGAGCAGCAGATACCGGTCCTGCTTGTAGACCGTGGCATTTTCGTTCGTGTCGATCGTCTGTTTCTTCTGCATATTCTTCCTCGAAATTCGTTGAACGTGCCATCCGGTAGCCGGGCCGTAGCCGCCGGACAAGGTTACAGGTTGATATTCGACCCCTTTGCGAGCGCCCCTATCGATATTCTACCGCTACGGCTCTGGTCCCCACACGGTCACGGGGGCCAGCGCCTGCAGCGCCTTGCCGACGGCGACTTCAAGCCTCGCCACATCAAGGTGCGTGTAGTACGCCTCCTCGACCATCTGGCCTGTGGTCACCCGCTGAAGGAGCAGGTACTGTAGTTTGTCTTTCTGCCGTATGGCGAACAGCACACCATCTTCACCCGTACCGAGCAGCGGCTGCAGCTCTCCCCGGACAATCTGGCCTCGACGGAAGCAGTCGAGACACGCCTTGAGCGCCGCCAGCGCCTCAAGGTCGGAGCAGGGAAATCCCATGAGGCTCGCTTGGACGCGTGTCCAGCGCCGCTTGCCCTTTGTTTCGTCGGCAACTCCGGCGTTGACCGTCAGCTTGAAACCGTCCTTGTCGTAATTCAAACTCACTTTCTATCCTTCTGCTAGCGCCGCGGGTTCCACAGGTTCAGCCATTGTTCCTCGGTGACATCCCGATCGAGCAGGTACGACTTCCGTTCGAAATGCAGCCGCGTGTCCCTGGGTGCCTGTCGCAGATTAAAGTAGCGCGCGGCAAGCGAAGGCGTATTCTGGACGATGTGTCTGTTGACGCGACGCCATACCCAAGATTCCAGTTCAACCGCTTGCTGTCGGGCATCGAAAGCGTAGCGCGCGAAGTGGTGGAAGCTACGCGCGGCGGCGTTGATGAGGCGGAGTTTGTGCTCCGGCGAGGTGCCTGAGGCCAAGGCGTCCCGCACGCTCTCTTTGAACCGCTGCACCGCTGCATCATTCATCTTGATGTGCAGCAAGCCGTCGACTACGTGTGCCGCCCAATGCATGATATCCACCGGACGCTCACGCAGGTCGATCCACGCCGCGTCAGTGCTATCGAACGGCTTCGCCGACATGAGCCAACAACCGTCTTCGCTCCACAGCATACCTGCGCGGTGGTGACGTGCGACCTGTAGCGTAGCCTCTGCCATAGGCCGCCACACCAAGCTGCCGAGGGCGTAACGCACGAAGCTGGCGCGCAGAGTGTCTCCTGTCGCGTGGTCAAGCAACCCTTGTGCGTAGGCGATGAACGCCGCGTCCATGATGTGTGCTGCCGCTGCCCCAGGCGCAACCTGCACAGTAGCCCAGTCGTAGGGGATGGCCCCCAGCCAGAAGCGGTGAAAGCGATTCACTTGGATACGCATCCAGCTCGTCATGACGCCTGGGCACCACCACGGTCGCCAGTAGCCCTGCGCCTGATTCGCAATGGGCGCCAGGACAAGCCACGCGGCGTAGAGTTCTCGGAACACGTCGGCTATCTCGAGCTGCTTCTGGCTGGACCTCGGCATGTAACGCTCGACAAGCGCCCCGGCGACATTCTGGAAGCTGTCGCGTTCCAAATACCGCAACAGGTTCGCATGCCGCCCGGCCAAGGCGAGGAAGCGCTGCGCCCGGCGTACGAGCGCAACGTCCCCCGGCCCTGGCCGATGAGGTTCCCGGACGATGCCCACGACTACTCGCTGGCGCCAGCCTGGGTAGCCGACTTCGCCTCGGCTTTCTCGGCGGCGGCAAGCTCTTTCTCCGCCGAAGCCAGCTCTGCGTTCAGCCAGTTTTCGAAGTCCGGCTGGAGCGTGAACTCCCAACCCCTGCTGTGGCAGGCGTCCTTAACCCTGCTATAGCGCGCGTAAGCGGTTTCGGTGATCTTGACGTTCAACTGTCTTTCGGGCTTTGGAGATTTCTTCAGAATCGGCATTGTATACCTCGTATACGGTTAAAGGGTTGTGGAAAGGGGCCTATGAGAACACGTCTGTTCGCCCCCGAGAAATCCGTCAAACGAAAATATGGGGGGCACCCAAAATATTTTTCGCCCCTATGTGGCCCGGTGTGATGTGGCTAGCCTATTCAATACTACTCAATGTGCTGTAATTGCATACAAAGGTGGCTTCATCATAGAGGTGGACTGTCTTCGAGCCTTTCGTGCCCGCTGCTCTTGTGGTCCGATGGGGTCGGCGTGGTAAGCTTCAGCCAGACCCGCATCTTCTCTCCCGTCGGCCTCCACGCCGGCACGGCCCGCCGTGACGTCAACACGAGCCGCAGAAGGGTGCGTGAACCCGTACATGAAGGAGGAAACAGATCAGGAGACGTGCACCCCAGAACCTAGGCGCTCGTCTTCATCTATGCCCATTCGGAATCGTATCCCTGCCGTTTTGACCGAGAGCAAGCCCGGATAGCCAGCCGGTATCCATCGCCTAGCCAGCGGTGGTATCTTTTCGCTTGCTCGCACTGGAGAGCCGTGTGCGAAGGAAACTCGCCCGCACGGTTCGGGGACCAGCGGTACAAGCTACCTCTGCGTTAGCAGGGGGTGTGAAGTGTCGTTGAGTCCATGCTTCCAAAGAGTTGGTGCGCCTGGATAGGCGGAATGTCGTATGCCCTGGAGACCAGGGTCGCGGGACGGTACCTTCGCTCTATGAGCATGGGCCGTGACACGTTAGGGACAGAGCGGCTGCGCGTGACGAAACCAGTTGGCAACTGGACCTAAGCACGAGGCAGTTAGAGCAGCTTTGGATAAGGGCGAAAGCCCGACCCGGTTCGCAATGGTGACGCGAGAAACCTTCGCTTAAAACCCGAGAGATAGCGCCGTAGTAACACTTTGCTGCGACACCTCGGAAGTTGAAAGGAGCGCATTCTGGGAGCAATGCCCCAGACGTGAAGGCTGGTCACGTCCGTCAAGGTGGTGTAAATTCCGTTGGCCATGAAGGTGGAAATCC